>JAMONP010000052.1 GCA_027065695.1 Desulfuromonadales bacterium
CCTTTTTCGCTGGCAACGGCAATCACAAAGGGACGGCTCACGATGCGCCTTCCACTGCTAATTGCAAAGTCTCCCAAAGCTCAAGGCAGTCATCCAGTTGCGTTTGAAGGTCGGCGTGCTTATCGAGCAGCTTGCCGAGACGCGCATGATCGACAGCCATAGCCGGATCTTGCATTTCGATGGTCAGCTCTGCCAGCTCCTGCTCAAGGGTCTCAATTCTTCCTTCAACCTCGGCCAGTTGTTTTTGACGCTTCTGCTCCTCCCGCCGTACCGCCTTGCGTTCCGCATGTGAAGTGACTCGGGAAGCCTTGTCCTGCCCTGGCGAAGAAGTTTTGTCAGCATTTGGCTGCTCAACCCTCCCTGCCTGCTCAACCCTCAATGACGAGTGACTAACATCTCCTTCGCCGCTTTTGCTACGCAGGAACTCTCCATAATTGCCTAGATAAGAAGTGGCCCGATGATCTGCAACCTCAACAACCCGTTTGGCCAGGACATCGACAAAATAGCGATCGTGAGAAACAAACACCAAGGCACCCTGGTAGCCTTTCAGCGCCTGCAGGAGAACTTCCTTGGAAGCCAGATCAAGGTGGTTGGTCGGCTCATCCAGCAACATAAGGTTGGCGGGCTTAAGCAGTAGAATAGCCAGGGCCAAACGATTGCGTTCACCACCAGAGAGAACAGCAACCCTTTTATGCACGTCATCACCATGAAAAAGGAAAGCACCTAGCAGGTTACGAACCTTTGGCACCATGTCAAAAGGCGCTGCCCTGGTTATCTGCTCGAGAACTGTCAGCTTTGCATCAAGAGTGCGTGCCTGGTCCTGGGCAAAGTAAGCCATGTCCAGGTTGTGACCTTCCTCACGTTCACCCTTGAGAGGGGCCTCCACACCGGCCAACAGGCGCATCATGGTTGATTTTCCAGCGCCATTGGCACCAACCAGGGCAACACGTTCACCACGTTCAACAACAAGCGTAACCTCTTCGAGCACAGACAGGTCACCGTAGCCGTGGGACACTCCGGAGAGGCTGATCGACAGACGTCCGCCTTTGGGTGGTGCCGGAAAGGAGAAACCGATCTTTTTCCGTTCTGGCGGCAACTCAATGCGCTCGATTTTTGCCAACTGTTTGACCCGGCTCTGCACCAGGGCCGCCTTGTTGGCGTTATAACGAAACTTGTTAATGAAAGCCTCGAGGCGAGCGACGTCTTCATCCTGGCGTCTTTTGGACTCCCGCAAAGCCATAATCCGTTCATCCCGAGCGGTCAGGTAACGGGAATAATTGCCGGGATAATCGGTCAGTTTGCCATGCCATATTTCAACAATGCGGGTCACCACCTGGTCAAGAAAAAAACGGTCATGGGAGACCAGGATTACAGCGTGAGGATATGCTGCAAGGTAACTTTCAAGCCAATCGCGTGCTGGCAGATCGAGATGATTGGTTGGCTCATCAAGGAGCAGAAGAGTCGGTTTTTGTAGTAGTAGTTTGGCAAGGGCAATGCGCATTTGCCAGCCACCAGAAAAGTGTTCGCAAGGCTTTTCCCAGTCCTCTTCGGCAAAACCCAGGCCTTTAAGAACCCGGCCGATTTCTGCCTCCATGGTATAGCCTCCACGCTGGCGAAAGAGTTCCTGCAATTCGGCATAACGATCAAGGTCGGCCTGTTCCGCTTCGCAGCTGATCTGCCCTTCGAGTAACTGCAGTTCGGCTTCGACCGACAAGAGCTCCTCTAACGCTGATTGCACCTCGCTAAAAAGGTCCCTGCCACAGTGGTCCAGACCTTCCTGGGGCAGGTAGCCGATTGTGGTCCCGCGCGCCCACTGAACATTTCCTGCATCAACCTCTGAACGCCCGGCCAACACCCGCAACAAAGTGGTTTTGCCGGCACCATTCTCACCGCAAAGGCCGATACGGTCCGTCGGGCGGACATGCCAGTCGACATGACGCAGAATAACCTGGTCAGCAAATTGTTTGACAACATCTTTGAGCTGTAACATGGGGGATGTTATAGCACATCCGAACAAGCGTGAGAAATCCCATCTTCACCATTGACATAAACCTCTAACCTTCGCAGAATGAGAGGATATTTATTCACCACCTACAGCATGGCGGTATTTATTTCGGGGAGGTCCACAAATGGCACGTAAAGTCTTTATTGCAGCAACAGGTCAGGACTGTGGCAAAACCACCACCAGCCTCTCCCTGCTTCATCTGGCCTCAAAAAAATATCGCCGGGTCGGTTTTATCAAACCGATAGGACCAAAACCTTCTCCCTACAATGACTTCTGGGTTGACAAAGATGCTGCGCTGGTCGCCAAAGTCTTTGACCTTGAAGATGATATTCAATTTATGTCTCCAATAGTGCTGCAACCGGGAGACACACGCGATGTGCTTGATGGCGTGGTCAGTAGAGATTTACTCGAAAAGCAATTGGTCGAGGCTTGCAGGGAACTTGAAAAACGCTGTGACTTCCTTATTATCGAAGGTGCTGGTCACAGCGGCGTCGGCTCAGTCCTCGGCCTGAGCAACGCAAAGGTGGCACGGTTGCTTAATGCCCCGGTCCTGGTGGTCAGTGGCGGTGGCATCGGCCATGTGATCGACGATGTGAGCATGAACCTGGCTCTGTACAAGATGGAAGGGGCAGAAGTTCGTATCATTATGCCGAACAAGCTGATTGCCGAAAAACGCGCGCGTACTCTCGAATACATGACCAAGGCCTTTGCCGATCGGGAGTTCATTGTGCACGGAGGGTTCAACTATTCACCAATTCTTGCAGGCCCTACCTTGCAGCATATTGCCAAGCTCTTCAATTTGCCGTTACGGGCAAGCGACGAGCAGGCAATGCACATTATAAAGAACATCCAGCTGGCTGCTGCCTCTACCGAAAAGGTTGTCGAAATCCTCGAGAATTCGACCCTACTGATGGTCAACAGCAGTCGCAATGAATTACTGGTCATGCTGGCAACGCTCTACCATATCCCCGAATATCACGAAAAGCTCGCCGGAGTTCTCATCTCCGGAGTCAGCTCAGTTGCCAAGCTGACCCAGCAAGTCCTAGACGACAGCGACCTGCCCTTCATGCGAACGGAACAGCTTACATCTATGGTTTTTGAGACGGTTACGCAGGATGTTTCTAAAATCACTGCAGATGATCACGAGAAGATCAACTTGATAAAAGAGTTGGCTGAGAAGGACCTTGATTTTGATCTGATTGATGGGACATTGGGGTGAAGGTGCAGGAGGGAGGTTCGAGGTTAAACCTCGAACCTTTCACCTCGCGCCTTTTACCTCTAACCTTATTTCCTGTGCAATTCATACTTTTTTTGTTATAGTGCTTACTTATCTACCTTTTTTAAAAGGTTTTTTTCGATCTTACGGGCCATATTGGCCCTATGGATATAAAGTTTCGGCATTTATCCTCTCCTTGAGCGAGCTCCCAGTTGCGGTTGAGCTAGTGATCTCGGGTCAGGGTTATTGCCCCCAACAATTTAAGGTTGTCGTACGCGATAACCGGGAAGAATTTGATGTCTAAAAAAATGATGGTTAACGCCACTCATCCTGAGGAAAACCGGGTGGCTATTGTAGAAGACGGTGTCCTCACTGAACTTGATATAGAGGTTGCCGGGCGGGAACCCACCAAAGGGAACATCTATAAAGCGGTTGTAGTCCGGGTTGAGACCGGCCTGCAGGCCGCTTTCGTTGATTATGGTGCCGAACGTCTCGGCTTTTTACAGATCGACGAAATCAATTACACCACTGTCAAGCCTGATTATAAGCCTGCAGAAGATGGCCGTCGGCCACGTATCAACGAGCTGCTGAACCGTGGCCAGGAACTGCTGGTGCAGATCACCAAGGAAGAGCGCGGCACCAAGGGTGCAGCTCTAACCACCTACATCTCTTTGGCTGGCCGCTACATGGTCCTCATGCCCAGCAGCCAGACACGAGGTGTCTCCCGCAAAGCCGAGAGCGATGCACAACGCAAAGAGCTCAAGAAAGCGATGTCATCCATCGACCTGGCTGAAGGTGTCGGCTATATCGTCCGAACGGCCGCGCTCGATCAAACCAGGGAGGAACTGGAACGCGATTATCGCTACCTGATCCGTCTTTACGAGAGCATCAAGGAACTCGAACAGAAGGCCAAGGCTCCGGCCCTGATCTACAAGGAATCCAACCTGATGATCCGCTCGATCCGGGATTACTTCACCACCGATATGGATGAAGTCCTGATTGACGATCCGCAGGTATTCAAGGAAGCCAAAGACTTCTTTCAGATGGTCATGCCTGACCAGGTCAAGCTGGTAAAACTTCACCAGGAACGTCGACCGATCTTCTCTCGCTATCAGATTGAAGAGCAGATTGAAACCTTGAACCACAACAAGGTCTCCATGCCCTCAGGCGGTTCGATTGTCATTGATCCCACTGAAGCTCTGGTTGCCATTGACGTCAATAGTGGCAAGATGGCCTCAGAGAAGGGGGTTGAAGCAACGGCAACTAAAACCAATCTGGAAGCTGCGACGGAAGTTGGCAGGCAACTGCGTCTGCGCGACCTCGGTGGCTTGATTGTCATCGATTTTATTGACATGCGCGAGCGCAAAAACATGCGCCTGGTCGAGAACCAGCTCAAAAAATCCCTGGAGAACGATAAGGCACGGGTCAACGTGGGCCGTATCAGCAAGTTCGGCCTGTTGGAAATGAGTCGTCAGAGGATCAAGTCCGCTTTAACAGAAGGCTCCTATCTGCCTTGCCCACACTGTAATGGATCTGGACATTTGAAGAGCCCGGAAACCCAGGCCGTCTCACTACTGCGAAAAATTCATTCCAGTGCCGCCAAGGGGCAAGTCAGCCAGGTTGATGCACAGCTACCAGTTGAAGTTGCCACCTACCTGTTGAATACCAAGCGTGAAGAACTCGTCGATATGGAGCGGTGTTACAATTTACAGATTTTCATCCATGGCAACCGGGATTTCCTCGCAGATCAGGTTGAAATTGAGATTCAGAAGAGAGAAAAGAGCAAATCAACCCAACCGGAATACGTAGCCGCCGAAACTTTGCCAATGGTCAGCAAAGAAGACGCTAAGCAGGAGACCAGTGAATCGACGAAACTGGAATCAGCGACCACGGATACTGAAGCTGAACCAAGCAAAAAACGTCGCCGCAGGAGACGGCGCAAACCTGCCGCAGCCTCTGCGGATGAGAGTCAGACAACTGAGCAGAGTTCCACAGACACTCAAGAGACTAGCGATTCAATGCCAGGAACTGTCGCTACTGATACGACTGGAACCACTGCTGAAGCCGCTACGCTTGCTGAAGCAAGCGAACCGGCAGAGACAACAACTGTACAAACTGATACGAAGCCTCCGGTAAAGAGACCACAGAGGCGTCGCCGCTCTCCAAGCAAGGCAAAGACAGCGGTAGAATCCACAGAAGCAACCGAAACTTCGGTAGAGGCAACTCCGGCAGAACCTCCTGCAACAGAACAAGCAACAAAAGAAAAAGAAACAACAGAGACCAAGCCTAGGCAGAGACGCCCACGTCGTCCCGCCAGGAAGCCGGTAACGAAGGTAGAAGCAGCAGAGGAAAAACCAGACAAACAGGCTTCACAAACAACTCCTGAAGTAGCCGCGTCAATTGAAGCAAAATCAGATGCGGCTCAAGTCTCTCAGCCTGCGACTGCAACGGAAGAGAAGCCGAAGCGCCGCAGAACCACCCGTGCCAAGCCGAAGCCAAAAGCAACAGAGACAACGGAAACAGCAGCTGCCACAAAAGCTCAAGAGGCAACTATAGAAGCCCCAGCATTAGCTGAGAAACCTGCCAAGAAGGCTCCTGTTCGTCGCACCAGCAGAAAAACACCTGCCAAGAAAACGGTAGTGGCATCAGACGAGAATTGCGAAACAACTGCCGTAAAGGATAAAACTTCTGAGAAGCCAGTGGCAGACAAGCCCAAACCGAAGCGGCGCAGGACGGTGAAGAAGCCAATGGAAGCAGATTCTTCGACTGATTAAGCACTCCTTAATTTCAAATAATTAAACATTAAAAAGGCTGGCGTTGACTCTCAACGTCAGCCTCTTTCAATTTTAGTTCCCGGAGCCAAGTCCCCGCAGAAAAACCACCAAAGCCCCACTCCCACCATAACGGCGCGGCGCGGAACCCCATTCAAGCACCTGTTCACGCTGTTGCTCCAGCAACTTTTCCACCGCCTGACGCAACACCGGGCCGTCGCTGGAATGCAAACCCTTACCAGTGATGATCAGAACAGTTTTGAAGCCCCGGTAGATAGCATCATGCAGGAAGAATCTGGCCTTTGGACAAGCTTCATCTATGGTCAACCCATGCAGATCAAGCTCGTCCTCTGGCTTGAGTTGACCACGTTCCATTTGCCTCATACGTCGTGGAACAGCCTGCTTTGCCGACTCATCTTCAGGCCATTCATCTTTAAAGGTTCTCTCCATGGAGCCTACAGCATCAAGAAAGTCCGCACGGTCATTATCCACCCGAAAGCGCTCTGGAGTTGAAGGGACCTCCTCAGAAACACTCTTTGCGGTGTCCGCTTCCTCAATAACAACTCCAGACAGCGGTTCAACTCCAAGTAAGTCCATCTCATCAGCAAATGAATGCTGTTCTTCGGAGACCGTCAGTTTTTTAGTCCCTGTCTCTGCTGATTCGACATAAGATTTTACCGGCTGGGCCTCATTAGCTGTCGATTGTGGTTTCTGCTCCGCGAACGCAGACAGCCCCTTCAAACTCTTGAAGGGGCTGCTGGAAAAATTTTGTGGTAACGGGATTTTCTGCTTAGAAGACTTCTTTTGGGCCATTATCTTCTAACAACCTTACGTCGACCCTGCATTGCCTTGGTTTGCTTGCGGATCATGGCGCTCTGCTTCTCCAGTTGAAACTGAGACCATTGATCGCCGTAGCCCTGCATCTTCATTTTGCCACCAGCCTTGAGTGCTTCGAGGTTGGCTGCCATCAGCTCGTCACCCTTGATCTTCTTCAAACCCTTTTCCATGATGGTGACGGCTTTATTATGGTCGCCGATCTTATCCAGACAGAAGGCATAAAGGCTCCAGAGGAGAGGTTCTCTGCGGGTTCCTGCAACCGTCTTATCAAAGGTGGCGATCATCTTTTTCGGTTGGTTGCGTTTCATCTGAATAATCGCCAGCATCGCCATGGCAACCCAGTGGCGCACAAAGCCCTTCTCGAGATAATCGTAGGCCTTTTTAAAATCCCGACGCAGGTAGTAGACCATGCCAATCTGGGAATTCATCTGCTTGTGAATGAAAAATTGCCAGTAAGCGTACTTTTTCTGTACTGCTTCCAGCTTGTGGACTGCCGCGTCCGGACGATTGGACATGATGTCTTTTTGCACCGCGTCCATGGCATCGCCGACCCGTTTCATGACCTGCTTGAGCATGACGATATAGATGAGCGTGAAAGCGACCATAGCGGTAATTATTGAAACAATCGGGGGTAAACTGGTGGTCAGATAAAGTGCGCCTCCGAAGAGAGTGGCGACGGCAAGTGAGATAATGACTGACAACATGGGTACGTGATCCTTTCAAGAGGGCTTTGAAACTGCGCATTCTATCAGCCTGTTGTGATGTTGTCAAAGTAAACGGCGGGCAAATTTGAGAGTTGTGCGCTATGCTAATAAAATCAAAAGCAACACCGTCGGGGCGCGTCCCGACAGACGCCTTACTTTTTACAACGCCAAAGAAAGTCACCCGGCTGTCGGCCGGGACCGACGGTTTTGACCTTAAAACCAGTAACCGGTGGCTAGTGACCATCCCCCATCCAAGGATGAACAACAACCCTATCTATACCAAGTTCCTGAAGGTTATCCGGCAGATGCTCATTGCACAGAAACTGAGTGTTACCATCCTGGTAGAGGAGAGTTTTTGTCTCACTCGTCCGCAGGGTGAAAATTTCGCCGCAAGGGGTGGGACACGACCCAAACTCATTACCAGGGTGAAATGGGCAATTGCGACTGGAGGTAACCATGGCATAAGGAAGATGCAGCGAACTCTTTAATGTATCGGACAAAGGAGCCAACCCCTGGAGGAGATTATCCTGTTCAATCCGCTTGATCCTCTGCTCGTCAAGGAGTTCCACAGCATCACGATTGTGCCATGATCCGCGTTGGAAGTAATCTGTCTGCTCTTGGGTCAACATCATGTCGAGGATACGCGGGCCACGCTTTTGCCCGGATAGCGCCCGACCCAGAATGACGATCAAGTCATCACGAACGGCACGGACCAGTTCAAGCGCCCCCCAGTCTGATACTAAAACCTCGTCACCGGCATCAAGCTCCGGCAGAACTTTTTTCAGGATGTCTTCCAGGCGCAGACGTTCATCTTCACCAAGTACTGGGGTGGCTAAGGTAAAATGCCATCCCGCATTGCGAGTCCACTCTCTGGCAGCAAGAATCTTTTCGGGTGATGACAGTCGCCAGAAACAAAACTCCGCGCCATAATAAAGACGGGAGCAACCTGCAGGCGGCTCTCCGGGGAGATCATGTAGAAAACAAGCATGTTCCAGCTCAGCCACGACTGTCGCTGCTCACGTGCAAGGTCAGGCGATCACCTGGTTGCAGTACATGGTTTTTGGCCAGGTTGTTCCAGCTGCGGATCTGGCGTGTCTTTACAGCAAACTCACGTCCGATCGCCCACAAGGTATCGCCAGAGCGAACTTTGTAGACCACTTTTTTCAAAGGTCCAGAGTTCTTGACCGTAGCGATTTGCACCTTGGATTTTCTGGCCGAAGTAGCCTTGGAGGAGACAATCAGTCGCTGTCCAGGTCGGATGACATTGCTCCATCCGAGCCTGTTCCAGACCCGTAATTGCTTTTCCGTAACGCCGAACTTACGAGAAATCTTCCAGAGTGAATCACCAGAACGAACCTTGTAGGATGAGCGTCGTGATCGTTTATAGTCATCCTTAAGTGCTGCCAGAGGGGTCGACCCGCTTGAGTCCGGATTCAAGGGCAAAATTAAGTTTGTACCAATTTGCAGGGCCCGTACATTACGAACACTGTTGAGACGCTTGATATCCTGCACCCGAACACCATAACGATACGACAGAGCCAGCAAGGTATCACCCGACTTGACCTTGTGACGCACATAGTTGGCCCGCTGGCGTTTGGGCAACTGGGCATATTTTTCAGAAAAAACATCCTGAGTGCCAACCGGCAGGCGCACCAGGTAATCCTTCGCTGCAGGTGGTGTACTCCAACGCTTTAATTCCGGATTGAGCTTTTTGATCGTTTGGTAATCAGCACCGCTCAGTCTGGCAATAACTTCAAGATCGGTACTGCTTGGTAGTGATAGGGTTTCATAAACCAACGGCTCTTGATATTCAATTTCGGTGAAGCCATATTTCTCTGGCTGCTTGGCAATGATCAATACCGCCATCAGTTTGGGAAGGTAGTTTTTGGTCTCGGTTTTCAGGTATCGGCCACGACTGAGCTCCCAGAAATCTCTGGTCTTGTACCGCTTGATCGCCTGGCGGAGTTTGCCAGGACCAGCATTGTAAGATGGTACCGCCAGATACCAGTCACCATCAAAATCAGCATAAAGATCTGCGAGGAAGCGAGCCGCTGCACGCGTTGCTTTCTCTGGATCGCGACGCTCATCGTGCCACCAGTCATTTTGCAGACCATAGCGACGACCGGTGCTGGAGATGAACTGCCATGGACCAACTGCGTGAGCCCAACTGTAAGCCTTGTCATTAAAGCCCGACTCAACCATTGCCAGGTATGCCAGGTCTTGCGGCAAACCGGCCTCGGCAAAAATTTCGCGCATCATCGGCAGATAACGACCGGAACGCTCTAGCCAGATTTTGAATGTTTTGTGCGCCCGGCCACTGAAGTAATCGATGAAATAACGAACTTTTTCATTTTCCACCACTGGAAAATCGTAGACCGGCTCCTCGAGAACAACCGTTTGCCCTGGATCTTCCGGTGGCACCTGATCTTCACCTTGCAGTAATTGGTTGTCGGCCAGAGTCTCGGCATCAAAAGAATCGTTCTTTTCCATCTCTACGTCTACTGTCAGGCTGTCCTGGGTCACTTCTTTATTAATCGAAGAGGGTGTCATCGTTTCGACGACATTCCGTGGTTGCTCAACCGCTGGCGGCGCAGTCACCTGTTCAGATGAAGGATTAGAAAAAAGAGGAGAGGAAGCACACCCGGCCAGAGCAAGAACCGACAGGCAGAAGATCAAGAGTCTAAAAAAACGCATCAATAAAACCTCCGAAAACAGCCACAGACTACACGAAGGAAGCGGTGGGTGTCAAAGTGAAAAGCTATCCAGCTTTAAGGCCTTACAGCCCTGCAGCCTTACTACCTTAAAGCCCTGAAGGCTTACCAAAATAGCCTATATATCCATGTTGCCACGGATATCCTCTCCCCAACAACGCTCTTCCATTTCACCCAGCAGATCAACAAAGGTTTTCCGCTGGCGCGCACTGACGGCAATCGCTTCATAACGCCTACATAGAGGAGCGATCTCTTCGCTGGGAATCAGGTCGATCTTGTTGAAGACCAGCAGTCGGGGGATTTCGTGAAGATCAAGATCCTGGAGTATGCGATCAACAGCACAGATCTGATCTTCGAAGCACGGATTGGAAATATCAACCACATGTAAGAGCAAGTGAGCGTCAACCAGCTCTTCCAGGGTTGCCTTGAATGCTCCCAGCAGACTTTTCGGTAACTGCCTGATGAAGCCAACGGTGTCGGTGATAATCACCTCACGTTCTTTGGGAAAACGCAGGCGACGGGTCGAGGTATCCAATGTGGCAAAGAGCAGATCCTCGGTAAAGACCTCACTCTGGGTCAGGGCATTGAGCAGAGTCGATTTGCCCACATTAGTATAACCGACGATTGAGACAATCGGTATACCGGTTCTGATCCGTCGCTGCCGTCGTTGCAGGCGACCTTTGCCAAGTGAAGCAAGTTGCTTTTCCAGCCGGCTGATTCGATCACGAATCCGTCGACGGTCCGTTTCCAGCTTGGTTTCGCCAGGGCCACGGCCACCGATACCGCCCATCAGACGCGACATGGCCATTCCCTTACCACTCAGGCGTGGCAGTATGTACTTAAGCTGTGCCAGTTCTACCTGGACCTTGCCATCAAGGGTGTGTGCGCGGCGAGCAAAGATATCGAGGATCAACTGGCTGCGGTCGATGACCTTAAGATCAGTCATAGCGGCAATTGTTCGTGCTTGAATCGGGCTGAGATCCTGATCAAATACCAGCAAAGTTGCTCCCTTGTGCAAGGCGCTGATGACAACTTCCTTCAGCTTGCCCTCCCCCATTAAACTTTTTGGATTCAGCTTTCGCGAACGCTGCATAATGCGATCAAGGACGACCACATCGGCGGTGCGGGCCAGTTCAGCCAATTCGTCCATGGCGTATTCAGCTTCGTGTCGCGGTGCTTGGGTCACGGAAAGCAAAATCGCTCTTTCTCGACTATCACTCAGATCTATCGTTTCTGAACGGGAGTGTTCAAGCTCCGTATCAAGGGCACGGACAAATGACCCAAAATCAAGATCCCAGTTGTAAACCGATGGAACCCGCTGCAATAGTTGAATCTGACCCTTGGGATCAGGCGGGATCAGGTGAGCAAAGTGTACTTCACCAGGCAAACCGTCATCACCAACCGCCAGACTTACCATCATGTCAAGCCGTAGCAGTGCCAGGTCATTGAGATCGTCCTGAGACAAAGGCTCGCCCTTGAGGTGAGTATGAATGCAGCGCAAACCTCGCAGACCGCTGCGACCAAGGCCAAATATAGTCAGGTCAGGGATAACAATCTCTCGGTCATCACCAAGGATGACATACTTCACCACACCACTGCGGTCGATAATCAGACCAACCTGGCGGCGTAATTCCCGAGACTGCTCTGTCAGATAACGAGCCAGTTCATGGGTAATCACTTCACCAGCAGGGAGTCGCCGCTGGTAGATTCTTTCAAGGGCCTTGATCTGGCTTGATTTGAGGCCTGTTGTATTGCCGTGAATCATAAAAATCCGTGATTTATAAACTGTAGGGGCCGTAGGGGCTAAGCAAGTTTCATCTGCTTCGCCCATTTTCGTACTCCGCCGTAACAACAAGGGCGAAGCAGGTGAGACGTTTGCTTCTCCCTTACGAGAGATACGAAATAGGGGGCAGGCACTTTCTCAATTTTCTACACAAAAAAGGCCCGACGAGGGCCTTTTTTGATTATTGATTACGGTAAGAGATGATCATTCCGCTGAGATATTGAAGCCACCGTCGACATAGTGAATTTCGCCGGTAACCCCGGTAGCGAGATCAGAGAGCAGGTAGAGGCTGGCCTTGCCGACTTCATCCTGGCTCACCGTACGCCGTAACGGACTGCGTTCTTCCATAGTGCGCAACTTTTCATTGAAGTTGCCGACACCGGATGCGGCCAGAGTTTTAATCGGCCCGGCGGAGACTGCGTTGACCCGGATTTTCTGGGGGCCAAGCTCTGCGGCCAAATAACGAACTGAGGCTTCCAGGGCAGCCTTGGCGACACCCATTACATTGTAACCGGGGACTGCCATCACAGCACCCAGATAGGTCATGGTGACGATACTGCCACCCTCCGGCATCAAAGGTAGAGCATATCTGGTCATGGCAACCAGCGAATAGGCACTGATATCCATGGCCAGCGAAAAACCTTCACGACTGGCCTGACTGAAGGGCTTTTTCAGCTCGCCCCGATTGGCAAAAGCGACCGCATGCACGACAAAATCAATCGTTCCCCATTGCTGCTCAAGCTCTGTAAAAACGGCAGCAATCTCATCATCAGAGCCAACATCACATGGCAGAATGATCTTGGAACCCAGGCTTTCAGCAAGTGGACGTACACGCTTTTCAAGAGCTTCATTCAGGTAGGTAAAAGCCAGTTCAGCACCGGCCTCGTGCAGTTGCTGGGCAATACCCCAGGCAATACTTCTATTGTTAGCGACCCCGAAAATAACGCCGCGCTTGCCATCCATCAAACCCATGAATCATTTCTCCTCTATATTTGACCCGAAATAGTAAACTCGTTGCTGACTAACAGTCATTCATTCGGATTTGAACATTCGCTGGTTTCTTATCAGATAGGCGCGTTGAAAGCAAGGCTTTGCCACAAGCGATTCATTTCTTTGCTGGCTGCGCAACATTTTCACCAATCAACTTCAACAATGCCTCAGCCTTTTTATATCCGGAGAGGACCAACCCGTCAGGCAGTACCAACGTCGGAGTCGAACGGATGCCGAGATCTCCGACCAGGGCCAGCGTTTGATCAACCACCGGCGTATCGCAACTTGCTGGTGGCACCGGCTTACCGGCAAAACTGGCTTCAAGGAACTCCATTGACTTGCTGCAAACAATGCTCTTCGAAATCTCGTAAGCATTGGGATGCATTTTGAGCGGGAAGAGCTTGATCAGAAAGGCAATCTCAGGATCACGCCGAACAACCTCTTTAAGCTCAGTATGGAGTTTTTTACAATAGGGGCATTCCGGGTCAGTAAAGACAATCACCTTGGTTTTGGCCGTCGGCTTGCCAAGCAGAAGTGCGTCCTGCAGAGGAATTCTGCCAATATCTATTTTGTTCATCCGGGCGCTACGCTGCCGAGTAAGGTTTTGCTTGTCATTCAAGCGGAGCACGTTGCCGGTGAACAGATATTGCTTGGAAAAATCAATATAGACCGGCAGTTTCTGTTGGCCCTTTTCCACTTCCACCACCCACATACCTGGGATTTCTGCGAATTCCACGCGATTAACCTTATCAACCATACCACCGAGCAGTTGTTTGGTTTCTTCCATGGTAATACTGTGACAATCGGCACAGGAGCCAGCGCCACAACCATCAGCAGACATGGCAAAAGCATTGTGAGTGACAAAAAGCAGGCAGATAAGAATAAATAAAAAACGCATGATGGTCCGTCCTTCTCCGACACGGGGGCCAGCAGATATTTGACATAATTGTATACGCATACTAACGAATACTGGCCCAATTAGACAAGTGCGAACTATAAAAAAGTTGAAATGATTAACATCTTCATTGATCTCTCGCCAGAACAGCCTTTTGTGTTCTATCAAGGCACTGAAAACATTGGAGAATCATCAGTAGAGACAACCTAATTAATCACTGACAGAATTACGCCAGCGAATCTACTGCTAACTTATATTTTGGATCCTCCATGTAATTTACATCGATAATCGAAGATGCATTATCAAGAAGCTTGCGGCAGTCCTCACTTAAATAACGAAGTCGCACGATTTTTCCCACTTTAGCATATCTTTCTGTAAGCTTATTCAACGCTTCAATGGCAGAGTGATCAACCACTCTTGATTCCCTGAAATCAATGATGACCTCCTGTGGATCATTCAAGATATCAAATTTTTCCTGAAATACGGCTATAGAACCGAAAAACAGCGGGCCAAAAATCTCATAATGCTTCACACCATATTCGTCTACATGTTTTCTTGCTCGAATTCGTGTGGCATTTTCCCAAGCAAATACAAGCGCAGAAACCACCACCCCGATAAAAACCGCCACCGCCAGGTTATGATAAATAACTGTTACAGAAGCAACCAGCACCATCACAAACACGTCAGCGACAGGAACCTTACGAAGAATACTCAAACTGGCCCATTCAAAGGTACCGATAGCCACCATAATCATTAGACCTGTCAATGCCGCCATCGGGATCCTTTCAATCAGTGACGCACCGAAAAGAATGAAGAGAAGCAGCGCAATAGCTGCCACAATTCCCGATAAACGCTTGCGGCCACCAGAACTGACATTGATAATACTTTGGCCGATCATCGCACAGCCCCCCATGCCACCAAAAAATCCTGTAACCAAATTAGCCGCACCTTGGGCAAGACATTCCTTATTGCCACGCCCGCGGGTTTCGGTCATTTCATCGATGACTGTCAAGGTCAACAGACTTTCGATTAAGCCAACCAAAGCCATGATCAATGAGTAAGGAAAAACGATCGCAAGGGTCTCAAAGTTCAAAGGCACCACCGGTAGATGAAACTCTGGCAAGCCACCTGCAATCGAAGCAATATCACCCACGGTTCGGGTTGGAATTTCAAAAAATATGACGACCATCGAAACAACTGTAATCGCTGCAAGTGAGGCTGGAATGGCCTTGGTAATTTTAGGTAAAAAGAAAATAATAGCCATCGTTACCAAGACAAAACCAATCATTATGAATAACGGCTGACCCGTTAGCCAGAAAGATTGATTATCAGCACCAACACCCTTGAATTGTTCGAGTTGTGACAAAAAAATCACAATAGCCAAGCCATTGACAAAGCCAAACATCACCGGATGCGGCACCAAGCGGATGAATTTTCCCAGCCGCAGAAAGCCAACACACATTTGCAGAATACCCATCACGATAACGGCAAAGAACAAGTATTCTACGCCATGCGTGGCAACCAAACTGACAATAACCACTGCAATTGCACCAGTTGCGCCGGAAATCATTCCCGGCCTGCCCCCCATAAGTGCTGTAATAAGACCGATGATGAATGCTGAATAAAGTCCAATCAGGGGGCTTACATTAGCAATGAGTGAAAAAGCTATGGCTTCTGGAACCAAAGCGAGAGCGACCGTCAGTCCAGACAGGATTTCATTTTTAGCGTTAAGCTGCGAATCTTTCATCGCATCAATAAATGACATTTGGTTCCATTCTTTCTGTTTCAAAGGTCTTTTAGCAGATTGCCCAATTTTGCCTCGCTTGGTGACATAAAAATCCACCGCATTCGAATAACTACTGATGCTGACAGCGAGATTATTCTGTTGGCAAAGGCGTTGTATAATATCTGGAGTCTGGTACTTATCAGGCAGTGGGCTACGTGGGAAACACTGATTGAGAAGAGTGCTGCAGAAACGAGCTGCTGTTAATAACAGGTTGTAATATCCAAATCAAGGTATTTGTTGTTTTCGAAAATGTGTGCAAAACAGAACGACGACAGAGTATGGTTTTAGAACGCCGGGGATTATCGGTTCCTTCGTCCAACAGCCTCATTAATCTCCTCCACACAGCGATACGGGATTTTCAGATTACCCCGCCCTGTCCCCATGACGACGCCACCCTTGATCGGTTGATGGAAATCAGAGCCGCCGGTCACTATCAAGTTTTTCCTGCGCGCCATGGTTATATAGCGATCAATGCCATTGTTACCAGCACTGGAACTGTACGCCTCCAGGCCATCTAGTCCCAAGGCAATAAACTCATCAAGCAATTTAGGGAGAAGTGCGTCACTGACGTCAATAAAGGGCGGATGGGCGAGAACAGCACAACCACCAGCATCGTGAATCAGGCGGATAGCTTCTTCAATAGGAAAGAAGCGTTTCGGCTCATTACAGGGCACCAGATAACGAACAAAAGCCTCCTCCATGTTAGGCACGCAACCGGCAGCAACCAAAGCCTGGCCGATATGTGGACGGCCAAGGGTCCCCCCTGCACGTTTTCTGACATCGACAAAGTCAAGTGGTTGAAGGTCTTCAGCCATCAAGCGCAAGTTTATGTTGGCCAAGATGCGTTCACTGCGCCCGGCCCGGAAGTTCCTGAACTCACCGAGCGCTTCCTGCAATGCGGCATTTTCATAATTGAAAGCATAGCCGAGAAGGTGCAAATCGTTTAGCTCTCGCCCGTCAAACTCTCGCCAAAGCGTAGAAAGCTCCACAGCCGAAATAATTTCGACACCATACTGCTGCCCGGCAACAAGAGCCTCCGGAATACCATCCACGTTATCGTGATCGGCCAGCGCAATTGCCCGCAAGCCGAGGATTGCCGCTTCAGCAACCAGTTGAGTCGGAGTAAGGACACCGTCGGAGAAGGTGCTGTGGAGGTGGAGGTCGACCAGGTCGGGCATTGTTATCACCTATGGTTGAGTTAGATGTGTCTGGTCATACTAGCACAGATCGCGAGACACGAGACACGAGACACGAGACACGAAAAGCAATCATGGCCTTAAAAGCGTGATAAACATTTCAGCACCCAAAGATTTTTCTGCCTTTGTCTTTCCGTTTTCCTCGTACCGCGTCCCTACCTTTAATATTGACATCCCCTTCCCGGCATGATTCCCTTTACATCATTAATCGATCCCTGCAACAGGACCCCATGAGCACTCTTCTCGAAGTCAGCAACCTACAAACCTTTTTTTTTACCGGCGACGGCCTTATTAAAGCCATTGCTGGCATTGATTTCACCATCGATCGTGGGGAAACCCTGGCATTGGTAGGCGAATCTGGCTGTGGTAAATCGATGACGGCCCTCTCCCTGTTGCGCCTGGTTCCTGAGCCTGGTCGCATTGTAGATGGCAACATCCTTTTCGATGGTATTGATCTGCTGCACATGCCTGAAGAAGAAATCCGCCGGATACGCGGCAATCGCATCGGTATGATTTTCCAGGAGCCAATGACCTCACTCAACCCGGTCTTCCGGATTGGCGACCAGATTATGGAAACCTTGCTGTTGCACCGCGGCTACGATAAACGCGAAGCCACAGAGCTGGCAGCAGAGCTGCTTCACAAGGTCGGCATCCCTGAGGCCAGACAACGGCTCAAAGAGTATCCCCACCAGCTTTCCGGCGGCATGCGCCAGCGGGTCATGATTGCAATGGCCCTGGCCTGCGATCCACAAGTACTGATTGCCGATGAACCAACAACAGCTCTGGATGTCACCATCCAGGCACAAATCATGGATCTGCTTGGCCAAATCAAGGCCGAGCGGGACATGGCCACGCTGCTGATTACTCACGATCTCGGCGTAGTCGCCGAAAATGCCGACCAGGTTGCCATCATGTATGCCGGGTTGATTATGGAAACAGCCCCGGTGAAAGAACTCTATGGCGATCCGCGACATCCTTACACTCGTGGTCTGCTGGCCTGTATCCCGCGCGTTGGTGAACGCCGGAAACGACTGGTTCCCATCGAGGGCAGTGTTCCCAGAGCTGGAGCTGCCGAGAAAGGCTGCTCTTTCCTCGAACGCTGCCCAGAGACCTTCGCTCCATGTCATGACAAACACCCACCACTCAAAGAAGTGCAGCCAGGTCACTGGGTGCGTTGCTGGCAGGTGCAATAATGTCAACACTGCTCAGTGTCGAAAATTTACACAAGGCCTTCCGTGTCAGTTCCAGCCGCCCCGGGGCACCGAAGCGGCTGCTCAAAGCTGTTGATGGCGTATCTTTTACGATCAAAGCTGGCGAAACCCTGGGTCTGGTTGGTGAATCCGGCTGCGGTAAATCGACTGCTGGCAAACTTTTGCTGCGTCTGATCGAACCAGACGACGGCATCATCCGCTTTGACGGCAAGACAGTGACCGGTATGGCCAAGCGTGAGCTAACAGCTCTGCGGCGCGACATGCAAATGATCTTTCAGGATCCCTACTCATCGCTAAACCCGCGTATGCGCGTCGGTGACATAATTGGCGAACCTCTGATCATACATGGACTGGCAAAGGGCCAGCAAGTCCGGGAACAGGTTCTTTCATTGATGACCAAGGTCGGCCTGAGCGCAGAACATTTTGATCGCTACCCGCATGAATTCTCAGGTGGCCAGCGCCAACGCATCGGCATCGCCCGCACCCTGGCTGTACAACCGCGCCTGATCGTCGCTGACGAACCAGTCTCGGCGCTCGACCTGTCCATTCAGGCCCAGATCATCAACCTGCTTAAAGATCTTCAGCAGGAATTCAGCTTAACCTACCTTTTCATTTCTCACGATCTTGGTGTTATTGAGCATGTCTGTGACAGAGTGGCAGTGATGTACCTGGGCAGAATCGTCGAAGTGGCAGATGCAGAGCTATTCTACTCGCAGCCACGCCACCCTTATAGCGAAGCGCTGCTTAACGCTGTACCAGTTCCAGACCCACAGAATGTCCGTCAACACCAGATATTGAAAGGCGAGATCCCCTCGCCGATTGACCCGCCAAGTGGCTGCCATTTCCATCCACGCTGTCCTTATGTACAGGAGATCTGTCGACAGGAATATCCGTCACTCGTCGAGCAGGCACCGACGCACCAGTCAGCTTGTCATTTCAGTAGCGAAGTTGGTCGCTTTCGGCAGAGCAGAAGCTGAACAGTTATAAAGACCGTCAATCAAAAACACAATCTGCATATCACCACTGTAAAATTGACAAAACTCAGAACCGACGCATAATGTATATCAAAAGCGTCATATATCATATTCCACTGGCATATTTTAAGTAAGTCCAAACACATTCTTTAGTCTTAAGCAAAAAGGAGCTCGTATGAAAACGACAGAAGCCATACATTCACGTCGATCTGTCAAACATTTCGATGCAAACCATAGTCTTACCGCTGAAGAAACGAATGAGATTTTGTCCTTGGCTATTCTTTCACCAACAGCTTTTAATATTCAAAACTGGCGTTTTGTTATCGTTGATGATCCTGACTTGAGAAAGAAAATCAGAGGGGTAGCCTGGGATCAATCACAAGTGACCGACACCTCTATGTTTATTGTCCTTTGTGCAGATTTGAAGGCATGGGAAAAGGACCCTGGGCGTTATTGGGTAAATGCACCAAAAGAAGTTAAAGAATTTATGCTTCCAGCAATAGACAATTATTATCGCGGTAAAGATCAGGTGCAAAGAGATGAAGCTATGCGCTCCTGTGGCATTGTTGCGCAAACTATAATGCTTGCCGCAAAATCATTGGGGCACGACTCCTGTCCTATGGACGGTTTCGATTTTGACAAAGTTGCACAGCTGATTCGCCTCCCGGATGATCATGTCATTACCATGTTTGTCGCCATTGGCAAGGGTACGAAAGAGACCTGGCCGCGACCAGGGCAACTCAGCCTTGATGATGTGGTCGTAAAGAATGTGTTTGCGTAAAAAGCATACGAGACAGGAGGAATAATGGGAAAGGAAACTGTAGCAGTCTATTGGGATTTTGAGAATATTCATGCCAGCCTGTACGACTCTGCCAACGGAAGCGGCAGCTACGGTCGGACTCAAAACAGGAGCAAGCAGCAAGACTTGCTGCTTGATGTGCAAGCGCTATATGATTTTGCAACGACATACGGCAATGTGGCAATCAACAAGGCCTATTGCAATTGGCAATGGTTTGCAAAATACCGTCATTCCCTGCTTAAATGTGCGGTCGAATTGATCCAGATATTCCCTCCCGGGGCTTCAGCAAAAAATGGAGCCGATATTAAATTGTCTCTTGATGCCATTGAAGATGTGCTGAGATTCCCGCATATTTCCTCAATTATTGTCATCGGTGGTGATAGTGACTTTATTCCCCTCGCACAAAAAATTAAGGCAGCGGGCAAAGACCTGATTGGTATCGGCTGTAAATCATCAACCAATCAGCATTGGGCTAACAGCTGCTCCGACTTCAAATATTACGAGTCTTTCGTCCTTGACAGCCAGACAGAGGAAAGTATTGAAGAGGATGAATCGGACATGATAAAGATCAAGGATCCGGTTGAACTTCTATCAAAAGCAATCAGACAAATAGCCAAGAAAACTGGTGATGAGTGGGTTGTCAAAGCAGCTATCAGGCCTGTCGTGAAACGCCTTGATCCTACTTTTGATGAATCAAACTATGAATGCAAAACATTCGCAGAACTGCTTAAGAAATACCCTGGGAGCTTCAAGATAAAACAAGGAGAACACGACCATTTAGTCAGTTTGATCGCATAGCGATAGTCGCCAAGAAAGGGTGGCAGCTGTTTAAAATTTCACACTACATAACTGGAGATATTTTCATGCCGAGTTTTGATATAGTTTTTAAAATTGACATGCAGGAGGTCGATAATGCCGTTAACCAGGCCCGCAAGGAAATCAATCAGCGCTACGATTTCAAAGGGACACACAATGAGATCAACCTGGAAAAAGATTGCATCGTTATTTTGGCCGCCGATGACTATAAACTGACCGCAGTGGTTGATATCTTGCGCGGTAAGCTGGCACGTCGCAGTGTTTCTCCCAGCTGTCTTGAGTTTGGCAAAAAAGAACCGGCCTCACTCGGTGCCATGCGCCAGCGTGTCACTCTTCTCCAGGGAATAGACAAGGAACGGGGCAAGGAGATCGTCAAAGCGATCAAAGAGAGCAAGCACAAAGTTCAGGCCCAAATTATGGATGATCAGGTACGCGTAAACGGTAAGAAGATCGATAACCTGCAGGACGTCATTCAACTACTCAAAGGCAAGGATTTCGGAATCGACCTGCAGTTTATTAATATGCGGAGTTGAGCGATGCTGTACAGGATTCCCTGGTTGACATGAGCGTGCCATAAGTGGCACAATCCGTACCATTAATCATCCAAGGAGTACTATGGGTCCGGTTATCACCGTCAAGGAAAATTGTCGCAAATGTTACGCTTGTGTTCGTAATTGCCCTGTCAATGCAATCCGCGTTCATCGTAATTATGCCGAGGTCATCAGTGACCGCTGCATCGGTTGCGGCAATTGCGTTAATAGCTGTTCGCAAAAAGCCAAAGTTATTGCCGATCATATCGACGAATGCAAACAGCTACTTGCCACCGACACCCCGCCGATAGCCATCCTCGGTTGTTCACATCCGGCCTTTTTCAACGATATTCGTTCTGGACAACTGGTCACCGGCCTGCGTCGACTCGGTTTTGCTGAAGTCCACGAGGGTGTCGCTGGAGTCGATCTGATCCGGGAAAGCTACCACCAAAAACTGGAGCAGGATCAACCCTACCCCCTGATAACAACTCATTGCCCGACGATTATCGATCTAATCGAAAAACATTACCCACAATTACTCAAAAACATGACCGGCACTGTCTCACCAATGGTGGCCATTGGGCGCTTTATCAAGAGTCGCACCACAAGCGAAACCCCGATTGTCTACATCAGTTCCTGCATTGCTGGCAAGGCTGAGATTACTGCCAAACAAAGCGCAGGCGCTATCGATTGCGTCATTTCTTACCTGGAATTGAGCCAGATGATCAAGGAGCGCAAACTTGATCTGCAGCGACTGGGCGAAACTGCTTTTGACGGCATGCAACCTAAGCATGGGCGCCTTTTTGCAATCTCTGGTGGACCATTAAACTCATTTGATATTGCCAACAAAATCACCAATCATGATTATGTGGAAACTGAAGGCGAAGAGAACTCGATGGAAGTAATCGTGGACCTTGCAGCTGGTCGAATCTCACCTAAAGTGGTTGACCTTCGCTTCTGCAATGGCGGTTGTATTGGCGGCCCGGGTAAGAATAACCGCCTGACCACCTTCTCTAAACGCAACCTGATTATCAAACACCACCAGGACCAGGATCTTTATTATCGAACCAAGTCGACCTACCTTGATGACAAACCATGGCCTGATGTAACCAGAACCTTCTCCAACAAATACGAACGACCGAAAACCCCCAGTAACGAGCGTTTGCATCAAATTCTTCAGGCAACTGATAAATATGAAACTGAAGACGAGCTAAACTGCGGCGCTTGCGGCTACACAACTTGTCGTGAGCACGCTGTTGCTGTGTACCGCGAACTGGCTGAACGCGACATGTGCCTCCCCTATTCCCTGAAGCGCCTCAAAGAGGATCATGTCAAACTTACCCAGAAATACGAACTTGCCCAACGTGCCCTGAAACAGGAATTTGGCGAAACATCCATTATTTGCAAGGATCAACGTACCAGAGAAGTCATCAGACTAATTCATCAGGTTGGTCCGACACCGACCACAGTATTGATTCGCGGTGAAAGCGGTACGGGTAAAGAACTGACAGCCCGTGCCATCCATGCACAAAGCCAACGCTCAGACAAACCACTCGTCACCGTAAATTGTACAACCCTGACTGACAGCCTGCTTGAAAGCGAACTCTTCGGTCACAGGAAAGGAGCCTTCACGGGTGCAATCAGCGAAAAGCGCGGCATCTTCGAAGCAGCCAACGGTGGCACTATATTCCTCGATGAAATTGGTGACATTACACCTAAACTGCAGGCAGAGCTATTGCGCGTTCTAGACAGCGGAGAAATCAGACCGGTTGGCGGCGACACATCAACCAAGGTGGATGTACGCCTGATAGCAGCAACCAATCGCAATCTCGACCAGGGTGTAGCAGAAGGATGGTTTCGCGAAGACCTCTTTTATCGACTGAATGTTTTTACCATCACCATGCCTCCATTGCGAAGTCGACTCGACTCACTAGATGAATTGATTCAAGCATTTATTGCCAAAGCCAGCACCCGGGTCAACAAGACCCTGTCCGGGATAGAGGAACGTGCGATTCAAGCCATGCGCCAATATCATTGGCCCGGCAATATACGTGAATTGCAGAACATCATCGAACGCGCGGCAGTATTAACGCACGACGAGATTATCCGACTGGAGAACCTGCCTGTTATCTTTGGTGAACTGGTCTTGCAGTCTCCAGACAAAGCGAGCCAGAACAACTTGCGCAGTCAACGTCAGAAGCATGTTAACGAGGTTGAAAAAAACCTCTTAACACGATATTTACGTGAGGCTGAAGGAAATGTCTCCTCTGCGGCACGCCTTGCCGAAATTCCGAGACGCACTTTTTACCGAATGCTTAATCGCAATGGACTTAACGGCGCAAATTTTAAAACATGAAACGGTTCTAAGGCAATTTTTGTCACCGTTCCCACGACTAGTGCGCCACGGATGGCACAGTCATTTCGCCTAAGATTGGCGAGTTTCCCCCTTTCAGGCTGCTTACCGTGCCATACGTGGCACAGTCTGCATCAAGACCAGCCAACCAACAAACACCAAGGAAACCAATGATAACAACCAGTTAAAGCTATCTACAGCCAACGAACAATCCTGGCACAGTAATTGCTGCGGTTAGCTAGGCAACTGTCTAGGGATATCAGTATTCCACACAAAGGATTTCTGTTCCCTTGTTTGCGCCGCCACGGGACCTCTCTCCCCCGGGCGGCGTTTTTTTGTTGAGTTAAGAGGAACAAAAAAAGGGTTACGTATCTTGCGTACCCCCTTTATATCCAGGAGCCTGCACGACAATAAGGGGCGAAGTGAAAACCCCGAAGCTTGAGAACTAGATTTTGGCTTGTTTGAGAGTAATAGCAATAGATATTGATCGAAAAGGAGCTGAAATATGGGCCAAACAGCCGGATTTGCAGCCGGATCATGGATAGTCCGACAGCCTCCTAGATTTGTTAATAGAGTTATCTGTTTTGCCATGAGGTGTACAACGCTCGAGAGCGTATACAGCGCATTGGCTATAGCATTAGTCGCTAATGTTAAAAGATATTGATGTGGGAAAAGTAAAGAAAAAGGGTTCACAAGATTAATTCTTGTAAACCCTTTAATTTTGCTTGGTGGAGCTAGACGGGATCGAACCGTCGACCTCTTGAATGCCATTCAAGCGCTCTCCCAGCTGAGCTATAGCCCCAAACAGGAGCAGATTTATAGCAGAGCAACCCTGGAGTGTCAACTGCTTTTTTGTGGTGCGTATTGCCTCTAAGGGTCACTTTTGATGTGCCACCGCTTGCTACGGGGAATGCATTGATGTCCTAAAATATTCAGAATTGACCAACGTCAAGATTCAGGAAGTACAGGTAGGCCATCCGCTGGATCCTCATTGATCTCTTGCCAGAGTTGTTCAATATCGCGAATCAGACCCAGATGTTCTGCATTGTTGATTGCATAATAGAGTGAACCAAAGGTGTTCTTCTGGTCTTCAAGAGCGACGTAAATCAAAGCAGCATGGTAGAGTAGAAGAGCCTTCTGGTCGGCGTTTCTGACTCGCTCCAAGGCCTTGTTCAGTAGACTGATAGCTATGTCGTATTGGCTGGACTGGTAGTAAAGGAAGGCAGCTAAATCGAGCCTCTCGACACTCTTCCCTGGCAACCGTTGTAGAAGTTCTTCGGCTTCATCCAGTTTGAAAAGGTGGTTGGCATCGATCAATGCCAGGCGATGCATGACTTGTATCTGGTCGGGATCGTCCTCGGGGACCATTTCGAGGGCTCTTTCGTAAGTGCGGCGGGCTTCTTTATCCTCATCGATACGTTCAAGGAGTTCTGCGCGGCGCAAATAATAACGACCAACAACAGGGTCTTTTAGGATTGCAATTGCGTACTGGTATGCTGCTGCTGCATAAGCTTTGCTCTGCACCAGTTGCTCTGCCTGATTAACCACCTCTTCAACCGGACGCTGGTCGTTCTTTATCGACACACCAGCACAACCACCAAGAAAGATGGTGAGGGTACATCCGATGAGGATAATGAGCCTGGCTATATGCAGCATACTTGGGACTGCAGTCCTTATTCTTTGATAATGTTAAAGAGTGATGCCAGTCAACTGAAAGAGCGCTTCCTGATACTTCTCCGAGGTCTTGTTGACGATTTCAGGTGGTAGCGGCGGCGGCGGTGCCTGTTTGTCCCAGTCGAGGGTCTCAAGGTAGTCGCGCACAAACTGTTTGTCGAAGCTCGACTGGGGGCCGCCCGGCTTATAGAGGTCCTTCGGCCAGAAACGTGACGAGTCGGGGGAAAGCGCTTCGTCGATCCAGATCAGACTGCCATCATCCATGAGGCCAAACTCAAACTTGGTGTCGGCAATAATGATGCCCTTTTCCCAGGCAAAGTCACGAGCACGACTGTAAATCTCCAGGGTTTTATCGCGAACCCGTTCGGCAATCTCCAGGCCGCAGAGCCTGACCGCTTCATCAAAGGAGATGTTCTCATCATGCTCACCAAGTTCCGCCTTGGTAGAGGGAGTAAAGATCGGCTCAGCAAGTTGAGCACTCTCGAGAAGGTTTTCCGGCAGAGTGATGCCGCAGATGCTGCCCTGCTGCTGGTACTCCTTCCAGCCCGAACCTGAGACATAACCACGCACGATACATTCGACCGGCAAGGGACGAGCTTTCTTGACCAGCATCGTGCGTCCTTCGAGTTGATCGCGGTAGGCATGGGTCACCGCAGGGAAGTCGCTGACTTCGGTTGCAATGATATGATTCGGGATTATATCGGCCATCCGGTTGAACCAGAATATCGAAATCTGGTTAAGAACCTGACCTTTCTTTGGGATGCCCTCATTCATGATGACATCAAAGGCGGAGAGACGGTCAGATGTTACAATCAGAAGGTTCTCACCGAGATCGTAGATGTCGCGGACTTTGCCGCGATTAACCATTTTCAGTTCAGGCAGATTACTTTCGAGGACGATCGCACTCATAAATTTATTTCTCCTTGTTCAACATGTCCTGGACGCGTGGGGCGATCACTATAGTTGCTACACTGCGGAGATCGGCAAGACGCTTCTCGACCGCCTCCTTCTGCTTTCGACTGAGGATCGACTTGTGGAGTTCCTGGCGTTTGGCCTCATCAAGTTTCGTCAGGTCAGCAGCAATGTGCTCTTTAAGTTCAACAACAACAAAATGGTTCTGTATCTCGAAGAGCTGATCAATGTCAGGCTGCCCTTCGTCCAGTTTAAAGGCTGCAGTAGACAGCTCCTCAGACGAGCCAATGCGCGGCACGAAGGGGCTGTAAGTGCGGGTGAACTCACCGGTTTCCTCAACCTTGTAATTGGCTTTTTTGGCCAGCTTGTTCAAGTTGCCACCATCACGCAGATCTTCGACCAGCTTCTCGGCAGCAGCACGGGCAAGCTTGGATGCCTCAGATGCCCGGTATGATGCCGTGACCATATCTTTAACGTCGGTGAATTCCGGGATATGACTGGCAATCCTTTCCTTAATACCGAAGAGGATGATGCCATTATCAGTGACGACAGGTCTTGCCAACTTGCCATCTGCCAGGAGAAGAGCGAGATTGATAATCTCTTTATTGCGGCCGATGCCATCGATATAACCATCACGAGCAAAGGGTCCGGTCTCCTTGAGGCCGAGTTCATTGGCGACAGCTGCTGCGTCCAGATCGCCTGTCTTTTGATTGATGTTGTACGCATCCATAGCTTTTTCGTAAGCCAACTGCTGTGCCTTCTCGGCGCGCACCCCTTCTTTGACCTCAACTATGGCGTCTTCCATAGAGCGGACACCAGGCTCGGTATATTCTTCAACCTTGATAATATGATAGCCAAAAGTGGTTTCCACCAGATCACTAATATCACCAGGCTTCATACTGAAGGCCGCTTGCTCAAAGGGCTTGACCATCGAGCCGCGGGTGAAATAGCCGAGGCTACCACCATTGACCGCACTGGCTTTGTCGTCAGAGTTGATTCGGGCCAGTTCGGCAAAATCTTTTCCAGCTTTGGCTTCTTCCAGCAGTTTTTCGGCAAAAGCACGTTTTTTTTCACGGGTCTGCTCGTCCGCATCTGCATCGACTTTGATCAAAATATGCGAGGCTTTGATCTTCTCGAGAATTTCAAACTGGTCGAGGTGGCGACGATAGAATTTTTTCAGGTCGTTCTCTTCGAACGTCACATCTTCAAGATAACGTTGAGGCTCGAATTGCAGATAACGTATGGAAACCATTTCCGCAACGCGAAAGACTTCCTGCCGTTCTTTGAAATAGGCTTCCAAAGCCTCCTCTGAGACTTTGACTTTCTTCTCGAAGGCTGCCGGAGTCAGGCTGACAAAATTGAGATTGATCTTCTCGTTGTTTTTGCGGAATTCATCCTCGACATCTGCATCATTGACGGTGACGCCAGAGTAGATACTCTCACGAACCTTATTGCTGATCAATTCGTTACGCTGCATGGCTTCAAATGCATCGCTGTCCAGACGCTGGTAGGCAAGGACCTGAAGGTAGCGGTCTTTACTGAATACACCGTTCTCCTGAAAAGCTGGAATCTGAGCTATTGTATCGACCAGCTCTTTATCGCTAACATCAAATTGGAGTCGCTCTGCCTCCTCCTGCAAAAGTGCCTGATCGATCATGCTGTTGATCGATTGCCCTGCAAGTTTCAGTTGTTTCTCCAGAGCCGGGGTAAACTGGTCCTTGTAAATGTTCTGATAAAGCTGGTAGAGATTGCTGTAGCTTGACTGGAAGTCACTAAAGGCGATTACCTTGCCATTGACTACAGCAGCTTCGGCGGTTGTGTCTTCGCCACTCGGACCGCCGGGGGAAGAGAGCATCGCATAGCCGATGACAAAGCTGAGAATGATGATGGCAAAAGCCAATTTAACAATGATTGATTTTTGTTGATTACGTACAAAGCCAAGCATGAGTCTGGAGTTCTCCTTGAAGCATTTTAGAGTATTTTTCAGTAAGGGACGAATGTTAGACAATCAACTGTAGAAATGCAACAGTTTTCCTTCTAATGTGTCTTTTACTGCTTGAAAAGAAGAAGGGCTTTTGCTAGTGTTAACAACGTTTTCCCGGCGTTGGCTGGGGTATTATTATATGTGAAAGGAGTTGCCACTTATTATGGTCAACTTGTTCGATGCAATATTAGGTATGTTTTCCAACGATCTGGCGATTGATCTGGGGACTGCAAACACCCTGGTTTATCTCAAGGGTAAGGGGATTGTCGTCAGTGAACCGTCAGTTGTAGCAGTGCAGAGCGACTCGGTTGGCCAAAAGAAAGTTCTGGCCGTCGGCTCGGAGGCTAAAAACATGCTCGGTCGTACCCCCGGTAGTATTGTCGCCATCCGGCCCATGAAAGATGGTGTCATTGCTGATTTCGATATTACTGAGGAAATGCTGCGCTATTTTATCCGCAAAATCCACAATCGCAGGGCTCTTATTCGTCCTCGAATTGTTATCTGTGTGCCCTCCGGAATTACCCAGGTTGAAAAGCGTGCTGTCAGAGAATCTGCCGAGTCGGCCGGGGCGCGCGAGGTTTACCTGATCGAAGAGCCGATGGCTGCTGCGATCGGTTCCGGTTTGCCGATCACCGAAGCTTCTGGTAATATGATCGTCGATATAGGTGGTGGCACTACCGAAGTTGCAGTCATTTCCCTGGCCGGCATTGTCTTCGCGAAAAGTGTTCGCGTCGGCGGCGACAAAATGGATGAGGCTCTGGCACAGTACCTCAAGCGCCAATATAATCTACTGATTGGTGAACGTACCGCTGAAGATATCAAAATCAGGATTGGTAGCGCTTACCCTGATTCTGTGACTTCGCCGTCAGAAGGCGGCAAGTGGGACACAATGGAGGTCAAGGGTCGCGACCTGGTCAGTGGTATTCCTAAAACCCTGGAAATTAACGCCGAGGAAATTCGAGATGCCCTTTCAGAACCGATTAATGCCATTGTTGAAGCGGTGCGCATTGCTCTTGAGCGGACACCTCCGGAGTTAGCAGCCGATATTGTTGACAAGGGCATTGTTCTCGCCGGTGGCGGTGCTCTTCTACGCAACCTCGATCAGTTGTTACGTGAGGAAACCGGTCTGCCGGTAGTTATTGCTGAAGACCCTCTCTCCTGCGTGGTCATTGGTTCCGGCAAGGTTCTTGATGAGCTGGATTTGCTCAAGCAGGTGACTGTGACCTCCTGATTGGCCCCGGGAAATGTTGTCACAGGCAATGATTTTGTGGCAGCTGTGATTTTTCAATACTTGAAAGAGGGCCTTGTGCCCTCTTTTTTTATGGGACTTGATGCATGTGGGAATGGTGGCAAAAAAATAGACCTCTGATGCTTGGTGCCATACTCCTTCTGGCTGCCTTGCTCTGGTATTCTGTCAGCCTGCGTCAGCAGGATGAAACGAACTTTCTGGAAAGCCTGGTGCTGCGTGTAACTGGTCCGGTACAGGCAGTTTGTAACCGAGGGATTGCCAGTGTTGCTGATATCTGGAGTCATTATCTCTACCTGGTTGATACTGCGGAAGACAGCCGTGCTTTACTTGAGGAGAATCTTACTCTACGTGCTGTAGTGGCGCTGAGTGACGAGATGCGCCTGGAAAATGAGAGGTTGCGCCTCCTGCTTGATTTCAAGGAAGCTCAGGAGTTGGTTACGCTGCCGGCCCTGGTGATTGCCGAGGATGCGTCCAGTTGGTTCCGTACCGTTACGATTGACAAAGGCAGCGAGCAGGGTGTTATCGAAGGGCTTCCAGTGGTGGTTGCGGAGGGAGTGGTTGGTCGTGTCGTACGCAGTAGCCCAGGGTACTCCAGGGTTTTGTTGATTACCGATGCCTCCTCGGCAGTAGCGAGCCTGCTGCAGGATAATCGGGCGCGTGGTATCTGTCGTGGTAATGGAGAGCAGCTGGTTTTCGATTTTGTCCTGCGTCAAGAGGATGTGGGAGTCGGCGACCGGGTGGTAACCAGTGGCATGGGTGGGGTCTTTCCTAAGGGCCTGGTGGTCGGTCGTGTGAAAAGCGTAAACCGACAGGAGTTCGGTCTTTTTCAGGAGATCGAAGTGACTCCGGCGGTTGACTTTTCCCACCTTGAAGAAGTCCTGGTCCTGTTGCGGAGCTTACAATGAGCCGGTCTTTGGTCTACCTGGCCATGGCGGGTGTTGCGGTTATCCTGCAAACGGTATTTCTGCCGCTATTGTTGCAGGGGTATTATAAACCTGATCTGATCCTGATCCTGGTTATCTATCTTGGTTTGCATGCAGAACCGTGGCGTGGTGGTCTGCTGGTTTACCTGATAGGTTGGTGTTACGACGGGGTTGCCGGTGTTTTTCTCGGTCTTAACGGGTTTGTCCTGCTTGGTATTTTTCTGGTCGTGCGTGGTGTCGTAACCCGGGTCAATGCAGAAAGTTCGCCACTGCTATTCCTGCTGGTTGCAGGTGGTACGGTTCTACAATTTGCACTGCAAGCCTTTGCTCTGGATTTTTTCAGCGAAGCGGCACGGATCTGGCCGCAAATGGCCTGGCAGCTACCCGTACAGCTATTGTTGAACTTAATTGCAGCGTTGATCCTTTTATGTCTGACCGTCCGTCTCCAACGAACTTTTATGCCGCGTAAGAAGTTGCCGGGCCTGCGCAAGCTTGATAGTCGTCATGAGCCTTAACCCGTCTCCAGAAGAAACACCTGGCCTGCGTCGCCGTTATATCATCTCTTCGTTGATTGTCGTCGGTATTTTCTCTGTTTTGGCCCTGCGCCTGTGGTACCTGCAAATCCTCGGGGTAGATCATTATCGAGAGCTTTCCGAACGCAACCGAATCCGTTATGTCGCTATCCAGGCACCGCGTGGAACAATCTTTGATCGTCACGGGACTTTACTGGTTGACAACCGTCCAGCATTCACCGTCTCGGTTTTGCGTCAGGACGTTGGTGATCGTGAACGTGTTTTTGCAACGCTTGGCGATCTTTTGGATGTTGATGTAGAACAGCTTGAGGAACGCTGGCGGGCAGGACAGGGATTGCCACGTTACCGGCCGCTTCCTCTGCTTGAGGATATCGGTCGTCAGGCGATGGAAAAGGTTCAAGAAAATTCTGTCAACTTGCCTGGTATTCTGGTTGAAGTAAAACCAATTCGGGCTTACCCGTATGGTGAGATGGCTGCCCACCTGTTTGGTTATCTCGGCGAAGTTTCCGAGCAAGAGCTGAAACAATCGGATTTTGCTGGTTATCGGTCCGGAGAAATGGTCGGCAAAACTGCGCTGGAGAGTATGTTTGAGGACAGGTTACGAGGTGCTGCCGGACAGAAACGTATTGAAGTCAATGTTAAAGGCCGCGAACTGCGTCAGGTGACCACACGCAACCCGCTACCTGGGCAGCGTCTTTATCTGACCATTGATGCCACCCTCCAGCAGGCGGCCGAAACGGCCCTTGGTGACAATGCCGGTGCCATTGTTGCGCTTGACGTTAATAATGGGGAGGTTTTGGCCTTCGTGAGCAGACCCACATTTAATCCTGCCTGGTTTGCGCGTGGGATCAAGAGTGAAGAGTGGCGAGAGCTGATCAACAACCCTCGTCACCCAATGACCAACAAGGTCCTGCGTGGGCAATATCCACCCGGGTCAACGTTCAAGATGGTCGTAGCTCTTGCCGCTCTGGAAGCAGGCACTGCGACACCTGCGACCAGAGTCCAGTGTAACGGCAGATTTAAGCTTAGCAGCAGCTACGAATACCGCTGCTGGAAAAAGAGAGGCCATGGCTCTGTAGATCTTCATAAAGCGATCAAGGAAAGCTGTGATGTCTGGTTTTATACTGTCGGCCTGGAAACCGGCATTGATAGGATAGCCAGTGCTGCATATAGATTGGGCCTCGGCAAAAAGACGGGTTTCCCTTTTGGAAGGGAGCGTTCAGGGTTGATTCCAACCAAGGCCTGGAAAAAGAAACGTTTCGGTACCAGTTGGTATAAGGGCGAAACGGTGATCTCCGCGATTGGGCAGGGGTTTGTTTTGGCAACCCCTCTGCAACTGGCGTCAATGGCGGCGGCCTTGGCCAACGGCGGTACGGTCTGGAAGCCGCAGATCGTGCAGAAAATAGTTGATCTTGCTGGTGGCACAGATTGGGTCCTCAAGCCGGAAAAACTCACGGAAACTGCCTGGTCAGAAGAGTCACTGAGAGCGGTAAGAGGAGCCATGGAATCGGTTGTCAATGATGTCGGTGGTACTGCCTGGCGCAGTCGTCTGAAACAAGTGCGGTTTGCCGGCAAAACAGGTACGGCCCAAGTTATCAAACGCAAGTCTGACGAAGAGGAAAGAAAAAGGGATAAGGGTGATGTGATCCCCTATCAAAACAGAGATCATGCGCTCTTCGTCTCCTATGCCCCGACAGATAACCCGCAAATAGCTGTCGCGGTGGTTGTTGAGCACGGTGGTCACGGTTCGAGTGCTGCGGCTCCAATTGCCAAGGCTATGTATAAAGCCTATTTTGCAGATAAAAAAGCTAAAAAAGATGTCGTGCGAAAAGCCGTTTCCGGAGATTGACTGATGTTTGATAGACGCTTGGTTACACATTTTAACTGGACTTATCTACTGGTAATCCTGCTAATTTCTCTCATCGGCATTGCCAATATGTATAGTTCTACTTCATCATGGATGACTGCCGTACAGCCGGTTTATCTTAAACAATTCTACTGGCTGGGGCTTGGCTTGCTGATCGTTGTCATGACTTGCTTTTTTGACTATCGTCATCTGGAATATTTAAGTTTTCCTTTATATGGCGGCAACCTGTTGCTCCTCATCCTGGTACTGGTTATCGGTCGGACCTCTATGGGAGCTACCCGCTGGATCAGTCTCGGTGGATTCAACGTGCAGCCAAGCGAAATCATGAAGATCGTGATTATTGTTGCCCTGGCACGTTATTTCAGTGACAAGGAACATCTCAGAGGCTTTTCCTTGTGGGAGCTGATTGCCCCAGGGCTGATACTTGGCCTCCCTGCCCTGTTAATCATCAAACAACCAGATTTGGGGACAGCCATGTTGGTGCTGTGCATCGGTGGCACTATGGCTCTGTTCGCTGGAGTACGGCGTTCCGCTTTTGTATCTCTTGGTGTTTCCGGGCTGGCTGCGGCTGGTGGTGGATGGTTCCTTCTACATGACTATCAGAAACAGCGCATCCTGACGTTTCTTAATCCGGAACGAGACCCCTTGGGTGCCGGATATCATATTATCCAATCAAAGATTGCCGTGGGCAGTGGCGGGCTCAATGGCTTGGGCTTCATGAAGGGAACCCAGTCGCAGCTCTCTTTCCTCCCGGAACGTCATACAGATTTCGCCTTCTCTGTCTTTGCTGAGGAGTGGGGCCTGGTCGGCTGTTTGCTGCTTTTAGTCCTATATTGTCTGATTGTGATCTGGGGTTTGCACATTGCCCTGCGTGCTGGAGACCGCTTCGGCATGTATCTTGCTATCGGTGTCTCAGCCATGCTCTTCTGGCACATCGTCGTCAATCTCGGCATGGTGATTGGCCTGCTGCCGGTTGTCGGCGTCCCACTGCCACTCTTCTCCTATGGCGGAACCAGTATGGTGACAACTATGACCGGGGTCGGGATATTGATGAATGTGGGGATGCGACGGTTTATGTTTTGAACTTCCACCCAGCAAAATTCTGGGAAGTAACCGGCGAGCGCAAGGTTAGCTGTAACCTTTGTCGCTTCCACTGCTTGATTGCTGATGGCCAGCGGGGGCGTTGTGGCGTCAGAGAGAATCGAGATGGTGCTCTATTTACGCTTGTCTATGGCCAGTCGGTTGCCGAAAATGTCGATCCGATCGAGAAAAAGCCTCTCTATCATTTCCACCCTGGTTCGCGCAGTCTGTCACTTGCCACAGTCGGCTGTAATTTGCGTTGCCTGTACTGTCAGAATTACCAGATTTCCCAGTTTCCCCTTGAACATTCAGGTATTTCCGGAACTAAACTGCTACCGGAAGAGGTTGTTCGTCACGCTGTGGAGAGCGGCTCGGCGAGTATCGCCTACACCTATACCGAGCCGACCATCTTTTATGAGTACGCCTTTGACACTGCCGTTAAGGCCAAATCGGCCGGGATCAAAAATGTTTTTGTGACTAACGGCTATACAACCACCGAAGCGCTTGAAGCGATGGCCCCGTATCTTGATGCTGCCAATGTTGATCTCAAGGGGTTTTCTGATCAGGCTTATCGTGAAGTGACCGGCGCATCGCTCAATGGTGTGCTTGATTGCCTCAGGGATTATCGTCGGCTGGGTATCTGGCTGGAAGTTACGACCCTGGTGATCCCGGGGCATAATGACAGTAAGGATGAGCTGTGTGAGATTGCAGCCTTTATTGCCAATGAACTTGGTCGTGACGTCCCTTGGCATATTTCGGCTTTTTATCCGACCTATAAGATGCTCGATCGACCGCCAACGCCGGTATCAACCTTGTATCTGGCCTTGGATATTGGCAGACAGGCTGGTTTGAATTATGTCTATCTGGGCAACGTCAATGATCCTGGCGCTGGTGATACGATCTGTCCTGGATGTGGGGAGACGGTTATCCGCAGGAATGGTCTGCGGTTTGTTGAAATGGCGTTAACTGACAATAGTTGCAACCATTGCCATTACGAGATTTCCGGAGTTGCTCTGCACGGCTGAAAGGTTGCATCAACCGCAGATTTGTCCACCTCAGAAGCTGTATCCCAGGCTTATTGCAATAAGGTAAATGTCAGTGTTGTACTCGCCGTTGGCAGTATTGACAGGCATTCCCGCAACTTGAGAGCCAAGCGGGTCTCCGATGGCGTTATTTTTGTCGCGTGATTCATGGTATTCGTAGCCGAATGCTCCGGAGAGAGTCCAGGTTCCACATGTTAAGTCCGTACCGATCGTAAACAGATGGGCGTCTGTGTCCGGGAAGAGTGGTTCGAAAGTTGATTTCGGTACGGCATTCTCACCGTAAAGGTATCCGAAGTTGATGGCTACTTTTTTATTTACCCGGTAGTTTCCGCCGATGTTATAGGCCCACGTCGAGTGCCAGTCACGTGGCTGAGAGATGGACGACTGTCCTAAAAAAGGCAATTCCAGTTCGAGGGTCATTACCTTATTACTGTCCCAGTCCTCCCAGCGGGCACCGACTTCGACAATCAAATTATCGGTAATTTGTGTGGCGATACCAGCTACGAACTGAGCCGGCAGTTTGACTTCTGACGTGGCCATACTGTTGGGAAGCAGGAGAGTAAGACGCGGATCTACATGACTGAAAGACAAGTCCCCGTCAATATCGACGTCAACCTTGCTTCGATAGGTCATACCGATCGAAACACGGTCAGTTGCTTTGAACAGGGCACCCAGGTTGTATCCAAGGCCCCATCCATCGCCAGTATACTTCTGCCTGACATCTGGCAAAGGCTCATTTATTGGTCCGCCCAAAGCAGGTGGAAGCAAGAGGCCGGCAACTGTCTGGTTGACCATGGCGCGCAGATCCGTATCTACGTAAACAAAGTCCAGACCTGCAGCAAGCGATAAACGGTCTGTAACCTGATATGAAAAAACCGGATTGATGTTCATGGAGAACATTTCGACGGAAGTCCCAATATAACGGCCCTCGTAATCATCGTCCCATTCACTGGAAAGACCAAAGGGGAAGAAAATACCAATCCCGGCGGTAATCTTTTCATTGGCCTCGTGAGTGTAATAGAGCGTACTGGGGAAATTCCAGCTGTTGTCTGCATCTTCTGTTTGGCCGGTGCTGTCCAGTTTGACCTCTCGATCAACATAGACCGCCGTTGTGCCAATTTCGATTTGACGACCAGGGATGTCGTTCAGTAATGCGGGGTTGAAGTAAAGCGAGGAGGGCCCGGTCGGATGTGCCACCACCGCATTGGCCTGGCCAAGACCCGAGGCGCCCTGAGTGAAGACGCCGTACCCTGAACCGAAGGCAGTTGTGGCCAGAGATACTAAACAGACTATGCTCAGAAATATTTTTGAAATCATAAAACCTCCAGGGGGTGTACTGTAAAATATGCGAAAATTCTTGACCTTTTTGATATTTTTGTTGGGTCTTCGAGTATTGTTTGTTAAGCTCTCCGACCGGGGAGGGGTTAACAATACAGGAGTACCTTGTGAGCGATCAACCATATTTCCCAGAAAGCGAAAGAGAACTTGAGCGTCTGGTTCAAAAAACAGATAAACATGCTGCTATTGACCAGGCTCAATGGGCTGGTCTGCAACCCGGCATGCGTGCCCTTGATGTCGGATGTGGCCCGGGTGTAACCACAGGCTGCCTGGCCAGTGTGGTTGGACCATCCGGAAGTGTTGTCGGTGTAGACCGTTCCGAGGAGAGGATCAATCATGCCCGCATCAATCATGGTGCCAATCATGTCAGCTTTGTCCAGCGCAATTTCTTTTCCGACTTAAACGACCTCGGCAGGTTTGATTTTGTCTGGATGCGCTTTATCCTCGAATACTTCAGGGAAGAGGCTTTTCAGCTTGTCACCCATGTTGCCAAGCTCTTGAAGCCTGGCGGTATTCTCTGCCTGGCCGATCTTGATCACAACTGCCTGAATCACTATGGACTTCCAGAGCGTCTTGATCGAACCTTGCAGAAGATTGGCCAGGCCCAGATGGACAACAATAACTTTGATCCGTATGTTGGACGCAAACTATTTTCTTTCCTTCATGATCTAGGCTGTCAGGATATCCGGGTTGATGTACGAATACACCATCTTGTCTATGGTGAGCTGTCGGAGTTTGATCGCTGGCACTGGTGGCAAAAGATCGAACTGGCCGGGCGTCGGTCCGGTTGGACTTTCGATGACTATGACGACGGCTTTGCTGGATTCGAAGCCGAATTCAAGGAATATTTTTCAAACCCACGCCGCTTTGCTTACACCCCGCTCTTGATTGCACGAGGTGTTAAACACTCTGCCCCCTAATGGGTTTTTCCACTCTGTGGCAGGTGCTTATTTAGAAAGCTGGACATTAGTTCTTCGTCGGCATTCTTAAAATCGATCAACTCAATACCGTAGCCATTAGGATAAAAAGGTTTCGGTCGGTTGTCACCGGTATTGTCCCACGCGATGCGTCCAGTTGCCGTAATAGGCTTCTCCTGGCCGGGCAGGAAGACTTCGATTCTCATATAAGCCTCTTCCTGGATATTCCCCGGGACCGTGACGTAGATGCCATTCAGACTGATGTCGTGACTCTTACCATGGATATTCCTGCCATCATGCTGAATCTTTACCGGAGCGTTGAATGCAAGCCGTTTGGGCCGAGTCCTACGAGTTTCGCCACCACCTTCTCCTCCTTGCTGCCAGCCGTTGAAGCACCTCTTGTGATAGCGAATGAAGGCATCAACAACCTGCGGATCGAAGTCTGTACCACTCTGCGCTTTAACCAAGTCGATAGCGACACCGGTTGGCATCGGTTCTCTATAGTGACGCTTCGACGTGACTGCTTCAAAAAAATCAGCTACAGCTACGATTCGGGCTCCTAGCGGGATGTTGTCTGTTCCCAACCCCTCTGGATAGCCCGTACCGTCCCATTTTTCATGGTGAGAGCCAGCTATGATTGGCACCTCTTGATATTTTCCCTCAAAATTGATCTGTTCAAGAATTTCGCGCGTCTGCATGCTGTGCGTCTTTATGACCTCATACTCAGCTTCGGTCAGACGTCCCTCCTTTTTGAGGATAGCGTCTGGAACACCAATTTTCCCATAGTCGTGCAGCAGGGCGGCAACACGCACACCTTCGCGAAATTCAAGACCTAATCCCATCTCGTCGCATATGCCAACCGAGTATTCGGTCACCTTCTCGCTGTGGCCCGCGGTCATCGGATCCCGCGCATCGATCGAGGCAGCGAGAACCTGTAGGGTTGAGCGAAACTCTTTATCTTTGGATAACAGTAACTCTGCGTTACGAATAGCAACTCCAATCACAGGAGCAATCCCCATGAGCAAAGATTTGTCTCGCTGCATGAGCGCGCGGCTAGACCTCAGGTTGTCAACCGCCAGCACACCAACTGACTCACCCTCACAAATAATCGGACAACAGACAAAAGACTTCACATTTAAAGCTTTTGCCAAATTGACACTGTGAGTTGAGTGCCGTCTTTCGAATGTTTCGAAATCATCCACAAGAAAGGGGACCTGGTTCCTGAAAGCTTCAACAAAAACACCTCGTGATGTTGGGTTGTCCAGGCGGAAACTTGCCTGTTGCAGAATGTTCCGATGCTTATCGCTATGCCCGAATCCGGCTTTGTATAACAGTTTGCTTTTCGACTGATTTGTGAGAAGGATCATCCCACGGTCGAAATCAAGACGGTTTTCCAGAGTCTTGATGACCTGATTGATGACTTTGTCGATTGAAGATTGCAGGCTGATAGCATGCCCAATTTCACTGGTGAGCATGGCGTTGTTGTAGTTTGAGTCCAACTGATCTATGAGCTGGTTTCGTGATGTGTACAGATGGTCGACACTGTCTGAAATTTCATCAAGCGTTGATCCCACAGCGAGACGATCAAGCAGGAGATAAAGGCAGATTGATGATGGTACAGTGCCGAATAGCATGACAGGATCTGTGAGCAGTACCGGCAAATTTAAGAACGGCAGGAGTACCAATGAAATGTTCCTCCAGCGTCTCATAAGCGCAGCTTTCGGAATGTTCCATTTGACGATATACCGACAGTGAGGCCCACCGTTGAATACACATTCCGGTTGTTCGATAGTGATCAGGTTGTAGTGGAACGCCTTGATGGTGGCTTCGAACAGGCCCAGACGGTTTTCGCACTGGAATAGTTCCTCTTGGCAGCCATGCTGTGGGACGACGATGATTTCAACGGATGAGTCACTCAGCTTGCGAGAAGTGTATGTCGACGAGCGCACCAGCTGTTTGGTCACTTCCCCGATTTTGGCAAACATTGAATGGGGGTTAGTGAAGCTGAGTACATATGGGCGCATGAAACCGGTTGATTCCGAATTAAAGACATATTGCCCGGCCTCTTTGGCCAAGTGTGGATTGCCGGTCAGTTCGATGGCTCGTTTGGTGAACTGGTTGATTTGTTCCTGGGTTAACCAGTGAGATTCATCGGCGGCTTCCCATGGCATAATTCCCGCGTATGCCAGCACCTCGTTAACGTCCAGGTGAGAGTAGCGCTTGGTGATCAGCCGTATATATGGATCGATCAGAAAGCTGTTGTAGAGTTCTTTACCCTGCGGTGAAGGAATCATCTTATTCTGGCTCTCTTCATAAACTTATGCAGATAACGCATATAATCATCCCAGAATTGCGAGCTTATGACATTGCAGCGATAGGTCTTCTCGTACGGAATATTGTTGTCTGTCATAAACTCAGCAGGGTAAACCATGACAGGGAACTGCAGCATATTGAATTTCGCGGACACCAGTGACAGTATGAATTTGAAGTCCTGCGGTTTGAAACCACTATCATCCACTATATACATCTGAAGCGCATTGGTAAGATCTGAGAAGTTTAATCCAACATCGGTTCGGTTGACTGCCAGCACAGCTTTAAGCTCCCCATTTTTTTTAATACTCAGATGGTGAACTTCACGTTTGAATCCTGATTTGGAATATTCGTCAGACAAGGTGTTGATACCCATATTTTCCGGTGTCAGGTCGAACGCATCGAGCAGCAATCCACCGGACTTTTTTTCGTAACAACCCTGCAGGTCCTCGAGGTCACCTTTACTTGTGGTTGCCAGCTTCCAGCAGCCAGTTTCATCTCCATCATCAACGGGCATCGCTTCAAAGTTGAAATAGGCGAAGTCATCGATGGAGCAGGCTTTAGGATTGTTCAGATATTCAGTCGCCCCACCATAAAACTTCATCGGGAATTTGTTGGTGGTACGATAAAACCCCGTGGTGTAGTGGATGTTAGCTGATTCTATAGAATGAGTGTCGTTAATAAAGTCACATAAATAGTCCAAAACGATCAATCCTGATTTACGCTTGCCGTTCAGCGCAGCATGATGATGCAAACACCAGGTTTTCTCGTATAGTCGTAGCATAGCAACGTGGCTAAGGATACAATTATGCTCCATATGGATAAAGTGTCGCGCTATCTTGGGCTGCTGATTGTAAAGCTTAGTATAAGTCTCTTTGAACTTATCTTTGTTGCCCACCAACGATGCATATTTTTGCGGATAGATAAAACCGGTTTCAAAAAAGAAATCCCACAAGGTATCAACATCAACCTGGTTCGAGACGTAAGTATCCGGGTTCTTGACCTGTTGCAGCAGGGAGAGCAGTTCCATGTGCTCAACGGCGTCGATATCCAATAGTGCCAAACCAATTTTGACCAGATTGCCATCCGGCAGATGAGTCCGATGTATGACTTGTACAGTACAGTTAAGTTTTGATCTGCTGGTCAGGTGTATGCCAACATCCTCAAGGATCATCCCAGGTAGTAACGTTGCGCCCTCATAGGGTTCGACCAGAGCAAATCCGGACCCGGAGAGATCAAGCATTTTGAGTGACATGGTCTTTTGGGTAATTGGATGCGTAAAAGCGACATTGAGGTTAGGTAGCAGTTCGTGACGATCTGAGCGGTACTCCCTGGCACGAAAACGTGGGAACTGGTTGCGTGATGGTTCCAGAACAAATTCCCGGTGTGTCTGCCCGGTTGTCTGCCGTATTACGTTACAATCACCAACGTAAACGACTCTGGAATTGTCGGTCAGAGTCAGGTTGATGGGGATGTTGCTGTTGATCCAATCGAATGTTTGTGGAGCGGTCGTTTCCAGAGCGGCTCGAAAGTAAAATGCGTTAAAGTCAATCAGGTCTCCTTGGTAGACGGCACTATTGACAACCATGCTTGCTTTGATGCCCTGGCATTGATGTCTTTTAATCGCCCTGGAGTGTGCTTCAAAGCTCTCATCAGGCAATTTGACAGTGATTTGTCGTCCATCAACTGAGAGCAAGGACGGTACAACCTGGATGCTGTTCTGGCCGTCAGTCATAATGAAATTGGTCAACTCGAAGGCTCGTAACCGCTGGTCATTGCCTGCTTCGATCTCCATCCAGGAACATTCAAGCTCTGCATCCAGACATGGATGGGGATGGGCATACATAGAAATCGTATGACCATGTTTCCTGTGCTTAAAATTAAAAAGAACCGACTCCTCTTTGAAATTGAGTCGGTTGAGTTTGTTGATCAGTTTAGGCAGTGATACCCTCTGTTTCCGGGTGTTCACTTTGGGGAACAGGTGGATATTGTCATGGGGGCTGGGCTGGGCACTAGTCTTTTTGAATCCCATATCTTCTTTATTTCACCACAGATTTCGCAAGTTATGATGGTATTTTATGCTTAATTATATCAAAATTAATAGCAATTGTAGATAAATTAAGCTTAATGTCAAGCGAATTATATATAATTAAACAGTTTATTGAGGCCCTATCATCTCGCATATGTTCTTGAGAATATAGGGCCTTTAATGAATAAGTAGTGTTTCTAGGGGAGTGATGCCTGTTGCCGACCAATTACTCACCTTCCTGCTTTTCCCGCTGCGCTGCCCACCAATCAAGGCGTTCACGGATCATTTTCTCATAACCGGAATCTTGGGGGCGATAGAAATCTCTACCACATAGAGCTTCGGGAAGGTGCTCCTGGGTGACGACACTGTCTGTATGGTTGTGGGCATACTGATAGCTCTTGCCGTAACCGAGGTCTTTCATCAGGCCTGTCGGGGCGTTGCGCAGGTGGTATGGGACGGGCAGCGCGCCGCTCTGGCGAACCTCTTTCTGCGCTTCACCAATAGCAACGTAGGCGGCATTGCTTTTGGGTGCCGTTGCCAGGTAGGTTACTGCCTGTGCAAGAGGAATCCGGCCTTCAGGCATACCGACAAAATGAACTGCCTGTTGGGTGGCAACAGCAATCTGCAGGGCACGTGGGTCAGCATTGCCGATATCTTCGGCGGCAAAAATGACCATACGCCGTGCAATGAATAGTGGATCTTCACCAGCCTCGATCATACGCGCCAGCCAGTAAATGGCGGCATCCGGGTTTGAACCTCGCATGCTCTTGATAAATGCCGAAATGACATTGTAATGTTCTTCAGCGCCTTTGTCGTACAGCAGTGGGGCTTTTTGCATGGCGGTTGCAGCATCACTGTATTTAATGGACTTGTTGTCAGTTGTGGCTGCAGCTATTTCCAAGTTATTTAATGCAATCCGTGCGTCACCATGAGCTTGCTCGGCGATGAACTCAATGGCCTTGTCTTCGATCTCGAGTTGTTGCAAACCAAGGCCCTCACGTGAAGAGAGTGCACGTTTAAGGAGTTGTTGAATGTCTTCAACAGCGAGTGGCTCAAGTACGAAGACCCGCGAGCGGGAGAGCAACGCGGAATTGACCTCGAATGAAGGGTTTTCAGTGGTCGCGCCGATCAGGGTGATGTCGCCATTTTCCACCCAGGGAAGCAAGGCATCCTGCTGAGCCTTGTTGAATCGATGAATTTCGTCGACAAAAAGCAGGGTTCGCCGACCGTAGTAATTCCTCTCTTGTTGAGCCTTGGCAACCACTTCGCGGATATCCTTGACTCCCTGCAGTACCGCTGAAAAAGCAACGAAGTTACTGCGAGTCGTTTGCGCGATGACTCTGGCCAGGGTGGTTTTACCCGTCCCCGGCGGGCCCCACAGAATGGCCGAGGTGAACTGGTCCTGTTCAATCAGGCGGCGTAAAATACCGTCCTTACCAAGCAGATGCTGTTGGCCAACCATCTCGTCAATGCTGTGCGGACGCAGTCGCTCGGCCAGTGGTGCCGGGGCTTTATCTGATGTTGCTGAGGAGAAAAGATCCATAGCACAGCCTAGCATGCCACTCCTTTTCTAACAAGGGAATGCTGCTGTAAGTGCTTGACAGGCATAGACTTTGGCGATCTGCTGTGGTAGAGTCATCGCCATTTGATGGGAGTAGTTCTAATGCAATCTATAGGGGTTTTTGCCAAACGTCATCACAAGGACGCTGTTCGTCTTGCTGAAGACGTTGTTGCCTGGCTGCTTGAACGAAAAATAGAAGCCTTTGTTGACGAACCTTTGGCCGGGTCCATGTCTGATGTGCGAGGCTACCCGGGGCAAGACATTCCACCTCTGGTTGACATGGTTGTTGTGCTTGGCGGTGATGGCACTCTGCTTTCTGTCGCCCGTCTGGTTGGTGACCTGCGTACTCCCATCCTCGGCGTTAACCTTGGCAGTCTTGGGTTCCTTACCGAAATAACCCGGTCTGAACTCTTCCCCATGCTGGAACAGGTTGTTGAAGGTAACTTTACAGTTTCCGAACGGATGCGTCTGTTAGCTGTCATCCGTCGCAACGGCGAAGAAGTCGCGCGCTATCGCGTTCTCAACGATGTGGTCATTAACAAAGGTGCCCTGGCTCGTATCATCGATATGGAAACCTGGGTTGATGATGACTACCTGACTACTTTTAAGGCGGATGGCCTGATCGTCTCGACACCGACCGGTTCAACCGGTTACAATCTGGCGGCAGGCGGACCGATTATTTATCCTGGCAATCACTGTCATGTCATCTCGCCAATCTGTGCGCATACGTTGACGAATCGGCCGATTGTTGTTTCTGATGAAGCTACGATCCGTATTGAAGTCAAATCCCACGATGAGGATGTTGTCTTTACTGCCGATGGCCAGGAAGGAATGTCTCTTCAGGGCGGTGATCTTGTGGAACTGCGTAAATCGAATCACTGCACCCTTCTGATAAAAAGCCCAAGCAAGGACTACTTCAAGGTATTGCGCACCAAACTGCGTTGGGGAGAGAGATAGAACCGTGCTCCTCAACCTGACTATTACAAACTTTGCCATTATCGATCGTCTCGAAGTTCAGTTCGATGAGGGATTCAATGTTCTCACCGGTGAAACCGGTGCTGGCAAGTCAATTATTCTTGATGCTTTCGGTTTGCTATTAGGCGATCGGGCGCGCCCAGACCTGGTACGGGCAGGGGCTGCCGAAGCGACGGTTGAGGCATTATTCGACCTTACAGGACGGGATGATATTCGGCAGTCCTTTGCCGATTCAGGTTTCCATGTCGACGAAGAGCTTGTCCTAAGAAGGATTGTGCAGAGTAGTGGGCGCAGCAGGGCCTATGTCAACGGCAGCCTGGCAACCCTCGCCCAACTACAACCCCTGGCGGAACAGTTGGTGACAGTGTGCGGCCAGCATGAGCATCAGTCTCTGTTGCATAAGAACGTGCATCTGGCAATTCTGGACAGGTATGGGTCTCTAGATGAGCAGGTCCATACCTACCATGAGTCATACCGAGCAATGCAAACCATATCCAGGCAGCTTGAACATCTGCAAGAGGCTGAGCGCAACCGCCAGCAGAGACTCGATTTTTTACGCCATCAAGCCGATGAAATAGCAACGGCACAACTATCGCCCGAGGAAGAGGAAGCACTCCTCGCAGAGCGCCTGTTGCTACAGAATGCAGAACGCCTGGAGGGTATAACAAGTAGTGGTTACGAAGCTCTTTATGAGAGCAACGGTTCGGTCTGTGAAATTCTGGGCGGGTTGCAGGACAATCTACGGTCAGTGGCTGAAATTGATAAGGAGTTGAGTCCTCTCGCCGAGATGGTTCAGCACTGTCTCTTTGAACTTGAAGACGTTTCTGAGCAGCTGCGCTCGTACCTTGGCCGGCTCACTTTTGAGCCTGATCGTCTTGAGGCTATCGAAGAGCGGCTCGCTGTACTGGTTCGTCTCAAGCATAAATATGCACCGGCTATAAGCGAAATCCTGTCCCTGAAAGCTGACTTCGACCGTGAAATCGAAGAGCTGGAGAATGCTGGCGAAACCCGGGAAACTCTTGCCGCTGAGCTGGCCGTCCTTACCGATAAGACCAAACAGCGGGGTGAAGCGCTTTCTGCGGCCCGCCAACAGGCCGCCGGGCGACTGATGACAGCACTTCTCGGCGAATTAAACGACCTGGCAATGCCTGGTGCCTCTTTTGAAATTGCTTTTTCTCCTTTGGCAGAGCCTGGTCATGATGGGTCTGAGAAGATAGAATTCATGATCAGCCTGAATCCTGGAGAACCAGCAAAGCCTTTGGTAAAAGTTGCCTCAGGCGGTGAACTTTCCAGATTGATGCTGGCACTCAAGCGAATTGCACCAGAGGCAGATAGTGTGCCAACCGTTATATTCGATGAAGTAGACGCTGGCATTGGTGGTGCTGCAGCAACTGCTGTCGGACGTAAACTGCAAGTGGTGAGTCGTACTTCACAAATCCTTTGCGTCACCCACCTGCCACAGGTCGCAGCTTTTGCCGATCACCACCATAGAGTTCTAAAGCGCGAGATTGAAGGCCGTACCCTCACTGCAATGGAATGCATCAGTGGTGATGAAAGAGTACAGGAAATGGCACGCATGCTCGGTGGGGCACAGGTGACCGAGCAGACGCTATTGCATGCCAAAGAACTGATTGCAACCTCGACATGTTAGTCGTCAGGAGTATTTATGATTCGTAAGGCCACCCTGCAGGATGCTCGTCAAATCCACCAGCTATTGCTGGTCTACGTTAAAGATGGTTTGGTTCTGCCGAGATCGCTCATGGATATTTTCGAAGCGATTCGAGATTTTTATGTATTTATTGAGGATGAGCGGGTTATTGGTGCCGCTGCGCTCAATATCTACTGGGAAGATCTCGCTGAAGTGCGCTCGTTAGTGGTACATGAAGATTATGGCGGCCGCGGTATCGGCAGACACCTGGTTGAGGCTTGTATCTCTGAAGCACGTCATTTAGGTATTAGCAGAGTTTTTGCTTTAACTTACCAGAAAGTGTTTTTTGAAAAGCTCGGTTTTGAGGTTATAGAAAAGTCAGAACTACCGCAGAAGATCTGGGGCGCTTGTATTAAATGTGCAAAGTTCCCGGAATGTGACGAAATTGCTCTTACTTTATCTCTCTGACGATGTTGCACTGATGCGCTAACATAGGTTGGGCAAATGTCAAATTTAACCTTGACAGTATACTTGCCAATCCTTTATTAATTAGCCTCGAAATTTAGTAAATGTTAAGGTTTGTTTGGAGGTTTCAGCTTTGCCAGCAAAGCGTTTTACAATATTAATTATACCCGAGGGATCCCACCAAGTGCGCCGTTTCGCAGTACGCAGCACTGTTATTAAGGGGATTGTCGCCGCATCTGTTATTCTGGCGCTGGGCCTTACCGCCTTAATCGTTGATTACGCTATGACCAATCTTGACCGTCATGAATTGCAACGTCTGCAGGTTGAAAACCTTTCACAACGCGAAGAGTTGGATCAACTGGTAGGCAAGCTCGAGGTTTTGCGTCAGGAAATGGTTGTCTTGGCACAGAATGACGCCAAAGTGCGCGTCATGGCAAAACTTACGGCACCAAAGGGTGACAGTATCGCTGGTGTTGGTGGACCGGCAAGGGCTGATGATAGTGACCGGGAGTTTAGTGAGATTCAACAACGTATTGACGAAGTCCGTCGCCAGATTGATCTGCGTCGAGAGAGCCAGGAAGAAATCCAAGGTATTCTTAACGACCAGCGCTCATTGCTGGCTGCCAAACCATTGGGATGGCCCGTTAAAGGCTGGTTAACCTCCAGTTTTGGTATCAGGCGGGACCCATTCAACGGTAAACGCAAGATGCATGAAGGGCTTGATATTGCGGCACGAACTGGAACTCCAGTAATCGCGGTGGCTGACGGCATTGTCAGTAGTGTCAAGACACAGCCTGGCTACGGCAAGGTCGTGACAATTGATCATGGTTATGGTTATCGTACCATCTATGGGCATAACTCCAAATATCACGTCAAGGTAGGCCAGAGGGTCAGACGCGGTGACCGTATCGCATCCGTCGGCAATACCGGACGTTCAACGGGTTCTCACGTTCATTATGAAGTTCGTCTTAATGGCGTGCCTGTCAATCCACGTAAATATCTTTAGACGCCCCCCTTACAGAAGTCCATCGAAATTGTTAAGACCATGCATTACTGGTTTCCTTAATGGAAGTCCTTCTATCAGCGACCTGCCTGTAATGTAACCATTATCAACACAATGCGTTGTTATCCCCTGAGAATAACGAAAAACATCCTTGTCTGTAATTTAAGAGTGTTCAAGTAGTTGACTAATTGTAGACTTCCGCTAGTCTTTATTTTAACTAATTAAAAATTCATAGTCCATTTAGGATTTTCCTTAAACCAATAGCTTAAAATAAAAGGAGCAATAAGATGAAAAAGACTTGCAAGCTGACGTTAACGGTCACTTCGCTTGTGCTGGCACTCGGTTTAGCCCTCCCCCTGGTGGCCTCTGCGCACCTTCTGAAAAAAGTTGATAATTTTATTATCTACATGGACCAGTCCGGCTCAATGGCTTATGCCAAGGCTCAGGCTGGACAGCAGAAATTTGATAAGGCTATAGCCGCAGTCAATCGTCTGGATAAGACTCTCCCCGAACTTGGTTATAATGGTGGAGTTGCTCTTTTCGCACCTCATAAATCACTCACCAGCCCTACTCCCTATAGGACAGGCTCGCTCAGCTCTGCTGTGGTCGGGGTCGTCCCTCCTTTCAACCATCTTACGACAATGGGTACTGACCTGACGAAAATCAGCCCTGCTATCGGCAAACTCTCCGGAACAACAGCCTTGATCCTGTTCACCGACGGTGCGGCTAATGAAGGCGGTGATCCGATTGCTGCAGCAAGGGCACTCTACAAAAAGCATGCACCCAACCTTTGTATTCATGTGATCAGCTATGCTGACACTCCAGAGGGTAAGCAGATCATAGAAAAGATTAGTGCTCTTTCTAACTGCAGTGTTGTTACAACTGATGCTGACATGGACCAGTTTGCCAAAGATGTTCTTTATGATGCCTCGCACGTGACACACCCTCCGAAGCCAATGGCAAAGCCTGCTCCAGCCCCTGTTACACCTACACCCGCTAAGGAAGTGATCACCTTCAACCTACTGTTTGGTTTTGACAAATCGGCTATCACAGATGAAATGGTACCCGTACTTGAGCAGGTGAAGATGATCCTCAAAGAAGAATCCGGCACTGACTTTGTCCTTTCTGGACACACTGATTCAACAGGCCCGGAAAATTATAACCAGACACTATCCGAGAAACGTGCTGCCTCAGTAAATAAGTGGCTTGTTAACAACGGGATTGCTTCCTCCAGACTGAAGGCTGTCGGATACGGAGAGACTCGTTCGAAGTATGACAATGGAACCAAGGAAGGCCGTAGGCTTAACCGACGCGTGGAGTTGATGTCCAGATAGCCGCATGCCTGACTGAAAAAATGCGCGACACCGGCCAGGTGCTCTTGAGTGCCTGGCCATTTTTTTGGATTAAACTGGGTATCAGACAGATTTACAGGTTTGATTTCACTAAGCCATCTGGCGTAAAACGTCACATAATTACTCGGGAGATGATCACTGATTTCTCTTGAGATACATAGAACATATATGCTTATACAGTATAATCAAGCTGTTAGTCTCGCCTCTTGCTCCCTGGTATGGATGTTGCTCTATATCTGACAATTCGGTAATCCAATGGACAGACAGAAGTGTTTTGCGGAAGACGCTCCATGAATAGCATTATTGTTAAAATATTTTTTGGGGTTGCTGCTCTTTTTGTATTGAGCTCATCGGTTATGGCTGGTGAAACAACTCCGGTTCAAGTAAGCTTTATGAATGTTGACCCGGTTGCGGCTCAGGAAAAACTCCTCAAAAATCAGGCCCTGGCGCTCAAGCGCCTTGAGTTTGAAATCTTTGCCAAGTCGAAAGTACAGCAGTTGAATCGTAACCACATTCTCTCCCGTTCCCGTATGGAAGTTACCAAGCAGACAGACGGTACCTATCTGGCCATATACCATCAAATCGACGACTCATCGATGCGTGTCAAGGTTCGCCGATCACAGTCCAGCATTATCCCTTATGTTGGCATTATCTCCTACCGGGAACAGGTTCTTGAAGCTACCTCCAACACTCCTGAAGAATTTGATGATGGTTCGTTTACCGTTGTGAAAGTTATTCCTAACAGACATATCTTCAGCTACCAGAAAGGTGTCTGGAGATAGCGGTAGCTTTAGCTACCAATCAGTTGCACAAAACGTCAAAGCCCCGGGGAGGAAATCCCGGGGCTTTGACGTTTTGTGCTCTGTACCAGCAGGTCTTTAATTGCTACCATTTAACCTTGTGAGTGTTCTCTCTACTGTGCTAAAATTTGCGATTCTGACTGGATTGACGGTTGGTTGTTCTCTCATAATTATTTCTGGCGATATCACCGGATATGGAGTTGTGCATGATTGGAAGTATCCTTAAAAAAATTGTTGGCAGCAAAAATGATCGTGAAGTTAAACGACTGCAGCAGACTGTTGTAGAAATCAACGCCATGGAACCAGAGATCCAGAAGCTGTCAGATGCTGGCCTGGTAGAAAAAACAGTTGAATTTCGTGCCCGTTTGCAACAGGGAGAATCGCTCGAAGATCTCCTGGTTGAAGCTTTTGCGGTGGTTCGTGAAGCCGCAATACGTACCTTGGGGATGCGGCACTTCGATGTTCAGCTGATTGGTGGCATGGTGCTGCACTCCGGAAAAATCGCCGAGATGAAAACCGGTGAAGGCAAGACCCTGATGGCAACTTTGCCGGTGTATCTCAATGCTCTGGCCGAAAAAGGTGTGCATGTCATTACTGTCAACGATTATCTGGCCAAGCGCGACGCTGAATGGATGGGCCAAGTCTATACTTTCCTTGGTCTGGAAGTCGATTGTATCATCCACGGCTTGAGTGATGCAGAGCGAAAAGCTGCGTATCGGGCTGATGTCACTTACGGCACCAATAATGAATTCGGCTTTGATTATCTGCGCGACAACATGAAATTCGCTCTTGAAGATTATGTTCAGCGTGACCTCTACTATGCCATTGTTGACGAAGTTGACTCGATCTTGATTGACGAAGCCAGAACTCCCTTGATTATTTCCGGGCCAAGCGATGCGATCAGCGAGCTTTACTATAGTGCGGACGAAATGATCCCACACTTGGAAAAGGGCGAAATGGTCGAGGAGCGTGATGGCACCGTCGGTCGATCAATCCGGACCTATACAGGCGACTACACAGTTGACGAAAAATCCAAGTCGGTGACTCTTACCGAGGAAGGCGTGCTGAAGGTCGAAAAGCTTATAGGGGTAGAAAACCTGTACGAGCCTGCCAATATGGCGATCCTGCACCATGTAAATCAGGCGTTAAGAGCTCATGTCATCTTTAATCGTGACGTTGACTATGTGGTCAAGGACGGCGAGGTTATTATCGTTGATGAATTTACCGGCCGGCTTATGCCAGGTCGACGCTGGGGTGACGGCCAGCATCAGGCAATCGAGGCGAAGGAGGGTTTGAAGGTTGAACGGGAGAACCAGACCTTGGCAACAATTACCTTCCAGAACTATTTTCGCATGTATGAAAAACTGGCTGGAATGACCGGTACCGCTGATACCGAAGCTGCCGAATTCAACGAGATTTACAATCTCGAGGTTGTTGTCATTCCGACTAACGCGCCGATGATTCGTATCGATCAATCCGATGTCATCTATAAAACCGAGAAGGAAAAGTTCCACGCGGTTATTGAAGATATAATCCGTTGTCATGAGACCGGTCAGCCAGCACTGGTCGGTACCATCACTATCGAGAACTCGGAAAAACTGTCAAATCTTCTAAAAAAACGTGGCGTATCGCATAACGTACTGAACGCCAAGCAGCATGATCGCGAGGCTGAAATTGTTGCTCAAGCCGGCCGCAAGGGTGCTATTACCATTGCAACCAACATGGCTGGTCGTGGTACCGATATTGTCTTGGGGGGCAATCCCGAGATGATGGCCAAACGTGAGGCTGCTGGAGCTGAGAATCCGAAACAGACGTATGCGCAGGCTCTTGAGAAGTACTCAGCAAATTGTGAGGCAGAGAAACAGGAGGTTCTCAATGCTGGCGGGCTGTACATTCTGGGGACCGAGCGTCATGAATCACGGCGTATAGATAACCAGTTGCGTGGACGTTCTGGACGCCAGGGTGATCCTGGTGAAAGCCGCTTTTACATGAGTCTTGACGATGACCTGTTGCGCATCTTTGGTTCTCACCGAGTTTCTTTCGTGATGGAAAAACTCAAGGTACCTGAGAATGAGGCGATTGAACACGGTATGATTTCCAAGGCGATCGAAGGTGCCCAAAAGAAAGTTGAGGCGCACAACTTCGACATCCGTAAACACCTGATCGACTATGACGATGTTATGAACCGTCAGCGTGAAGTCATATACAGCCAGCGCAAAGAGGTGTTGGCTGGTGAAAATATCCGCGAGACTATTGAGGCGATTCTCGATGAGATGGTTGATGATATGGTTGCGACCTTTTGCTCGGATAAAACACCATCTGACGAATGGAACTGGGATAGCCTGGCTGCCGATTTTGTCGGTCAGTTCAATATAGAAGCCGACCTGCCGGAACCCGATAAAGATCTTAACCCTGCTGACCTTGAAGAAGGTCTCAAAGAACAGGTTGCAGCGCACCTGGCAGCGAGGACGGAACTGTTCACTCCGCCAGTTATGGAACATCTGATGAAAGTTCTGCTTCTGCAGACGATCGACACCCATTGGAAAGAGCACCTGTTGTCGATTGACCAACTCAAAGAGGGCATCGGCATGCGTGCTTATGCACAACGCAATCCGAAAGAAGAGTATAAACGTGAAGCCTACGCTCTCTTTATGGAAATGATGGCACGCATCCGCCAGGATGTTACCCGCAAGCTGTTCCTCGTCCAGCTGGCCCGTGAAGAAGAAGTCGCTGAAATGGAAGCTGAGCAACGTCGTGAACGCCAGGCTCTGGCCAGACTGGGTGGACCGAAGCCAGCAGCTCAGGGTCCGGTCAAGCGCGATGTGGACAAGGTCGGTCGTAATACTGCCTGTCCCTGTGGCAGTGGCAAGAAATATAAGAAATGTTGTGGAAAGTAAGCCTGTAGACGAAGAGGGGACATAGATTGGTCTCCTGTTACCAACCAGGGAGTTGACCAATGGCTGAATCGGTTCTTGCTATACCCAGGGGATTCAAGGCTGCAGCATGCAGTTCTGGAATCAAGAAATCCGGCAAACTTGACTTGGCCCTGATCTGTGCTGACAAGCCGGTCGAATGTGCCGGTGTTTTTACCACCAATAAGGTCGTCGCAGCACCGGTCAAGATTACCGAGTCACGGGTGCGTCAAGGACTTTGCCAGGCGGTTCTGGTTAACAGCGGCAACGCCAATGCCTGCACAGGTGCCCAGGGTCTTCAGGATGCACGTCGCTGTGGTGACCTGGTTGCGGAAAGTCTCGATATGGCACCGCAGATGGTTGCCGTTTCATCGACTGGTGTGATCGGTGTTCCCCTGCCAATGCCCTGTTTTGAGGAGCATATACCTGACCTATGCAGAATGTTGAGTCATGATCAGTTCGACGGCGTGGCCAGGGCCATGATGACAACCGACGCTTTCCCAAAAATGAGCAGTCGGTCCATCGATATCAACGGAAATGAAGTCCGACTCCTGGGCCTGGCCAAAGGTGCCGGCATGATTCATCCAGACATGGCGACTATGCTGGCTTTTGTCCTTACTGATGCGGTGTTGGCGGACGATTTGCTTGAGATTTCCTTGCGTCAAGCAGTGAACAGTTCCTTTAACAGAATTACTGTCGACCGTGACACCTCAACAAATGATATGGTTTTACTGCTTGCCAGTGGCGATGCGGAAAGCCCGGAGATTTCCGAAGGGTCTGCTGAGTTGGAGCAATTCAATAGTGCCTTGGATGAAATCATGCTGGAACTGGCAAAAATGATTGTCCGTGATGGTGAAGGCGCAACCAAGCTGGTGCGTATTCAGATTAACGGTGCAGCAAGCGACGACGAAGCCCTTGTGGCGGCCCGCAGTGTTGCAACCTCGCAGTTGGTCAAAACCGCCTTCTTTGGATCTGATGCCAACTGGGGCCGAATTATAGCTGCGGTTGGCTATTCTGACGCTGAGGTTGATCCTGACCAGGTCAGCATCCTGTTTGACGATGTCGCAATGGTCTCCAAAGGGCTCGCGCTCGGTTCTGAACAGGAAGACAAAGCCAGTGAGATACTCAAGAAAGCAGAGTTCACTGTGACGGTTGATCTTGCTTTAGGTGAAGGCAGCGCATACTACTATACTTCTGACCTTTCGTACGAATATGTACGAATCAACGCCGATTATCGCACATAATTGCCATGTCGATTAACCCAGGAGCCTGTCCAACAATAAGGGTCCCAGGGCGTGTTGTCTGGATAGTTCTTGACGGCGTCGGGCTTGAAGCTCTACCCGATGCGAAAGACTATGGTGATGAAGGTGCTGCTACCTTGCCCCACGTGGCGACGGCGTGTGGTGGTCTGCATTTACCTAATCTGCAGCAACTCGGCTTAGGGAATGTTGCGGATATTAAGGGTGTACCTGCTCTTGCGGAACCCTGTGGAGCATATGGTCGGCTTGCCGAGCGTTCTGCTGGCAAGGATAGTATCGTCGGCCACTGGGAGCTTACAGGTGTGGTCGTCGATAAACCTTTCGCGACCTACCCACAAGGTTTTCCAAAACAACTGGTTGAAGCATTTGCCGAAATTGTCGGAGCACAACCTCTTGGCAATGTGTCAGCTAACGGGATTTCTATTCTCAAGAGCTATGGTGCCGAGCATGTCAGAACCAGCCGACCAATTCTCTACACAAGTGTTGACTCCGTTTTCCAGATTGCCGCCCATGAAGAGGTCTTACCGCTGCAGGAATTGTATGAATTATGCCAGGCAGCCAGACACCTTGTTGATGAATACAATATCGCCAGAGTGATCGCCAGGCCTTTTGTTGGCAATGAAGAAGACGGTTTCCACCGCACCTCGCGTCGTAAAGATTTCCCATTACCGCCTCCCCAGACGACTCTACTGGAATGTTTAACCAGTCAGGATTATACGGTTTTATCTGTAGGCAAAATTTGTGATCTTTTCACCGGTCAAGGCATATCACGCAGCACGAAAACAATAGATAATGCTGATGGTATGAGTAAGACGCTGGCAGGTTTGGCGGCCCTGGACAAAGGGTTGCTAATGGTCAACCTGATCGATTTTGACATGGTTTACGGGCATCGTAAAGATATTGTCGGCTTCGGCCGGGCCCTGGAGGAGTTCGACACATGGTTGCCACAATTATACAAGAACATGCAACCAGATGATCTTCTGGTAATTTGTGCAGACCATGGCTGTGATCCAACAACTCAGGGAGCGGATCACACTCGTGAGTATGTGCCAGTGTTGATCTGGTCAAGGTCAATGCAGACAGGGGTTAATCTAGGAGATCGCCAGTCCTTTGCCGATGTCGGGGCAACTCTGGCGGCATATTTCAAGGTTCATGGAATAAACTCTGGTGAGAGCTTTGTTGATGTGCTTGATATCTGAGTTGAGGTAAAAAACTGGTCGTTTGAGATCAGCCAGGGTTGTTTGCAATCAGTGTCTAAGCTGGCCTTCGACAAAATCGCCGACACCATTGTGACTGGATGATACCTCTCTAAGGAAATGCTCCCTGATATATTGCTGCAACTGTTCCTTGATGCTCTCGGGGATATCATCAAAGCCGACACCGAAGCCCTGGAAGAAATTATTCTCGGCCTCTGGATGGACTATGTAAAGAACGGTTGATTTGACTTCGATTTCCTTACCATGACCAAGCAATGGAAAGACCACAGTAACGCGATCCCCTTCATTGATTTTAGTTGGGGCCTTAAAGAAAAGGCCACGCATACTGAGGCTAAGGACGTCTGCGAGGATGAACTCATCGTCAGAAAGACTGTACATACCCGGGAGCTTTAAACGGAGACGAAGATTTTGTCGCGGGTGATGTTCTACATGTTTCTGGATAAATGAGAATAGTTCGAATAGTTCGACAGGGACATCAAGGGTCGCATTGGGTGGCAATTCCGCAATTTTCGTTGCGCCCTGTTTAAGAGCAATAACAGGCAAATCTGCCAATTTGATTCTTTGCGTCGTCTCTGAATCAAGTTCCAGTCTCGGGTCGGCAAAAAGCTCCTCACCAATAATCAGTAAGCTTGGTATGCTTTCTCGAAGAAAAAGCATGACCTGATCTGCTTTACTAGTCGATAAAACGCGGTAGCCCCAGTGCTTGAGTATTGGCTCCAGGGTTGCCAGAAGATCGGAGCGATTATCAGCAATTAAAATATTTTTCATGGTCTGATTCTGTTTTTCAGTAAGTTTGTGTATGGTCTGTTAACTAATCACGGACCACCATCTCGAGATGAACACAACTTAACGTATTCAACAATTTGAGCAAAGGGAAAAATAGTATGTTTCGTTATCTGTTGCTGAGTGTGGTTATGTCGATGAATTTATCTACAAACAATGTTTCTCAGGAAGTCAACTTCCAGTTACGCTGACTCTGCGTTTTTTTGTAATATAACTTTTCATGAAACATGTCGATTATTGTGACTTTCGCAAGACGGAGTGATACATGATTATCAGAGAAATTATTGAGTCTGCAGAAACCAATCTTCTATGTGAATATGCCTGCCACAGCCAGTTCTCTAAAGGTAGGCATACAGAGGAAGAAGCTTGCCCGGTGCGCACAATTTTCCAGGTTGACCGTGATCGCATTCTGCACAGTAAGGCTTTTCGGCGCCTGAAGTATAAAACTCAGGTATTCCTGGCTCCGGAAGGAGATCATTATCGTACTCGGCTTACCCATACCCTTGAGGTCAGCCAGGTTGCCAGAACCATGGCTCGAGCTTTGCGATTGAATGAGGACCTCACCGAAGCGATTGCTCTTGGACATGATCTTGGTCACACACCCTTCGGGCATGCTGGTGAACGCGTCCTTAATGAAATCCTGCCGGATGGCTTCCACCATGTAAATCAGAGTTTGAGAGTTGTTGAACTGCTTGAGAAAGATGGCAAAGGCCTTAATCTTTCCAGGGAAGTACGTGACGGAATTCTGCGGCACTCAAAGGGACGTGGTGCATTGCTGGGGCGGAGCCGAAAGGATCTTCCTGCGACACTCGAGGGTCAACTTGTCCGCCTATCTGATGTAATCGCTTATGTCAATCACGATCTGGATGATGCTATTCGGGGTGGGCTGATCAACAAGAATGATGTGCCGTCTGTTTTACGAAGTGCTCTTGGTGATGATTCTTCACAGCGGCTGAATACGATGATTACTGATTTAATAGAAACGACATTGGCGGCAGATTACGCTACCGTACAGCTTTCCGTACCGGTTGCAGAGCAAGTGACCAGGCTCCGTGATTGGTTGCATGTCAATGTTTATCAATCAGCAGCAGTCGAAGAAGACTTCCGTAAGGCCAGCCGGGTACTTAGAGAGTTGTTCGAATATTTCGTTGCAAAACCACAGGAGATGGTGACTTATGGTTGCCGTTGTGAAGAGGATGATTGCATTGAAATTCTGATTGCTGATTTCCTGGCCAGCATGACAGATCGCTACGCGATGAACCTCTATCAAAAACTCTTTTTTCCCCAACCCTGGAAAAGCACTTAAAATACTGCCAGTAAATCAGGGGCGGCTATTGGGAAGCTGTTGGGAAGCTTGACACCCAAGAAGGCGATATGGTAGTTTTTTAGCACCTTTACGGCTATTTGCCAGCCTGGCAAGAGTGGAAAATGATAGTTAATACCGACCTGTAACACACCGCTTCTGGGTAAACAGGTGTCGGTTTTGTCGGAACAAGGAGGTTGGTATGAGCAAGAAGCTGTTGTTGGCAGACGACAGTATAACGATTCAAAAGGTTATCCAGATTACCTTTGCGCATGAGGACTATGAGTTAACCGTTACCGATAACGGCGATTCTGCCTTAGCAAAGGCCTTGGAAATCAAGCCTGACCTGGTTATGGCAGATATCTACATGCCAGGCAAGAATGGCTATGAATTGACCAGCGCTATCAAGCAGAACCCTGCTCTTCAGCGGGTTCCTGTCTTGCTGCTGGCCGGTTCCTTCGAACCTTTTGATGAGGATAAGGCTAGAAGCTGCAAAGCCGATGCCTGGATTGAAAAGCCTTTTGAGTCCCAAACCTTAATCGACAAGGTAGCTGAACTGCTCAGCGCTGCTCGTGAGGTTCCCGAGACCCCTGAAGTAGTTGTCTCTCCGGCAACCCCGGCACCCGTTGTCGAGGCACCCGCTGTTGTTGAGAAACCGTCCCCAGCTATCTTCACGGAACCCCAGGCAGGTTTCCTGGAGCCCCAAGAAACTGTCCTTGAATCTCAGGATATTTTCACCGAAGAAGCCCAAGATGCCCTTCCCGAAGCTACGAGTGCTGAGCCTGACATGGCGGCAGCTCCGGAGGATCCTTTTGGTGACATCTCCTTTGAGGAAGAGAATCCTTCAGTAGAAGCTGAACCGGTTGCTGTTGCCGATGACTGGAGTGACTTTATCATAGAACCACCGGTTGCAGAATCAACGGTTGAAGATACTTTTGACACTGAAGACACCTTTACTTTTGTGGAGAGTCCCGCCATGGAAAGTGCTGAACCGGCGGCGGCTGATTTTGCAACGATAGAAGATGCACCGGTTGCGGAAACCGATTTCGACGTTTTCGAAATGGGTGACGATGAAATTATGTCTCTTGGTGATGATGACATCCTGGGCGAGGAAGACCTTGAGCCGATCATGCCGGAACAGACCCTCGCTGCCTGGTCTCGTGATGAAACCAATGATGAAGACATCTTCGCTGAGCCGATCAAGGAAACTCCTGCATTTGCAGAAAAGCCCCCTGCGTTTACTGCTGTTGATCCCGTGGCAGAAGAGACTCCGGTTTTTGCAGAACCTGAGTCTGCTGAGGAGCCACCAGCCGTTATTGAGGAACTGGAACCTGCTGCCGTAGCTGCTGCAATGGTTAATGTTGAAGTTGAAGCTGGAGTTGATGTAGAGGCAATGGCCTCTTCCTTGAGTGAGGAGGATGTTGAGAAGATCATCGAAAAGGTTGTTACGAAAGTGGTGGAAAAGTTTGCCGAGTCGATTCTTGAACGGGTTGCATGGGAGGTTGTCCCTGACCTGGCCGAGAAGCTGATACGTGAAGAAATCCGCAAAATCAAGGATGCTGCCGCCTGACAAGCGACCTCAGCCAATAGACTAGCCAAATAGACTAATATGTGAAATGGGGATTGTTAAAATCCCCTTTTCCTTTTGTTCATTGCCTTAATTGTTGGCAGAATGCCAAAATCTCTATGTGAGAAGGATGCGACACCGATGGAAGAGAAGTTGAACAAAGGTTACGAACCACATGATGTTGAGCGAAAGTGGTATGGAATATGGGAAGAAGACGGCCATTTCTGCGCCAATGAAAAGTCTACTAAACCACACTATTCGATTGTTATACCGCCACCAAATGTAACCGGCGTGTTGCATATGGGGCACGCCCTCAATAATACCCTGCAAGATATTCTGGCCCGCTGGAAACGTATGTCAGGCTGTGAAGTCCTCTGGATGCCGGGTACAGATCATGCGGGGATTGCAACCCAGAATGTTGTTGAAAAGCAGTTGGCCTCTGAGGGTCTTGATCGTCACGCGATTGGCCGTGAAGAGTTTATCAAGCGTGTCTGGAAGTGGCGGGAAGATTCAGGCGGGAAGATTATTGAACAATTGAAACGTTTGGGCGCCTCCTGTGATTGGCAGCGCGAGCGTTTCACCATGGATGCCGGCCTCTCCAAGGCAGTCAGGGAAGTCTTTGTTCGACTCTATGAAGATGGTCTGATCTATCGAGCCAATCGTCTGATCAACTGGTGCCCACGTTGTCATACGGCACTATCTGATCTGGAAGTAGAGCACGAGGATAAAAAGGGGCATCTCTGGCATCTGCGTTACCCGGTCATCGGTACAGATCGCTACCTGGTGGTGGCGACCACCCGGCCGGAAACCATGCTTGGCGACAGTGCTGTTGCTGTCCATCCTGAGGATGAGCGCTATCATGATCTGATCGGCAAAAAAGTTCTTTTGCCATTGCTTAATCGTGAAATTCCGATTGTTGCCGATGATTATGTCGATAAGGAGTTTGGCAGCGGTGCGGTAAAAATTACCCCGGCCCATGATTTCAACGACTTTGAGCTCGGTAAAAGGCACGACCTGGAAAAGATCAATATTTTTGATAAATCAGGCATTGTCAACGAAAATGGCGGTCCCTACCAGGGTCAGGAACGCTATGAGGCCCGCGCCAATATAGTTGCCGATCTGGAAAAGCAAAATCTGCTCGACAAGATTGATGATTACTCTAACTCTGTCGGCGAATGCTATCGTTGCAGAACCGTTATTGAACCCTACCTGTCATTGCAGTGGTATATCAAAGTTGGTCCCCTGGCAGAAGATGCGATCAAGGCGGTACAGGAAGGTGACACCCGTATCCTTCCTAAGCAGTGGGAAAAAACCTACTTTGAATGGATGTTTAATCTCCAGGACTGGTGCATCAGCCGACAAATCTGGTGGGGTCACCGCATTCCTGTCTGGTTCTGTGCAGACTGTGACAAGCTGACCGTCAGCCGTGAAGATGCGACCTCATGTTGTCACTGCGGCAGCACGGATATCCATCAGGAGACAGATGTCCTCGACACCTGGTTCTCTTCGGCTCTCTGGCCTTTCTCGACCATGGGTTGGCCGGATCAGACCGAGACTCTTGCCAAGTTTTACCCGACCTCCTGTCTGGTGACGGGATTTGACATCCTGTTCTTCTGGGTGGCTCGCATGATGATGATGGGCCTCAAATTTATGGAGAAGGTACCCTTCAAGGAAGTCTACATCCATGCTCTGGTGCGTGATTCCCAGGGCCAGAAGATGAGCAAGAGCAAAGGCAACGTTATCGATCCGCTGCATGTGATCGACGAATACGGTGCTGATGCTTTCCGTTTTACTCTGACCTCGTTTGCAGCGATGGGGCGTGACATCAAGCTCTCCCCGGAGCGCATCGCCGGCTATCGCAACTTCTGTAATAAACTCTGGAATGCCAGTCGTTTCACACTGATGAATCTTGAAGATTTTGATCCACTTGAAATCGATCTGGATGCTGTCAATCTCTCCAATGCTGATCGCTGGATTTTGACGCGACTTGAAGAAACCATTAGACAAACGAACCAGTCCCTCAATGATTATAAGTTTAACGAGGTGGCCAGCACGCTATACGCGTTTACCTGGCACAGTTTCTGCGATTGGTATATCGAGATGGCCAAGGGTGATCTGTATGGTGACGATCCCCAAGCCAAGCTGCGTGTGCAAAGCGTTCTTTTTACGGTGCTTGAACAGTTACTGCGTCTTCTGCACCCGATTATGCCGTTTATTACCGAGGAAATCTGGCAGGTACTGCCCGGCAAGCGCACTTGTGCGTCGATCATGCAAGCCGATTATCCAGATGGTTCCGGTTTGCCGATCGATACTGTCGGTGCTGAACAGATGGAACTGGTCATGGATGTTATCCGGGCGATTCGTAATATCAGGGGCGAAATGGATGTGCCGCCCGGCAAGCAGATTACTGCATTACTGGATTGCAAATCTGAGCAGGTGCAAAATACCCTTGTCGATGGGAGTGCAGCTATCCGGGTGCTTGGCAAGGTCAACGAGCTGACCATTGGCCAGAGTCTTGATCGCCCTGAGCAGGTAGCCACTCAGGTTGTTGGCGATGTGGAGATCTCTCTGCCACTGGCGGGTTTGGTTGACATTGCCGAAGAAAAGAAGCGTCTGCAAAAAGAGATTGCCAAAGTTCAGAAGGATATTGATCTCTTTACCAAGAAACTTGCCAATGAAAAATTTGTCGCCAATGCGCCTGCGCATGTGTTAGAAAAAGATCGCGGCAAGTTGAAGGACGCCGAGGAGAAGATGGTGGTTCTCCAGGAGAGCTTAGGGAAGATTCAGGCTTTGAAATAGTTACTTATTTTATAAGGTGATGGGGTAAATCCACAATTGGCCTTTTTGTAAAATCAAGACCGTCGGGACGCGACCCGACGGTCTTGACTTTAATGTCGAAGAAAGATAGCTGATCACAGCCTCATTTCTAATACCCCAACTCCACCTCAGTAAGCATCTCACCAAGATATTCCCTAATTTGAACACCGCTATCCATCCTCTGTATCTCGGTGTAGTGTCGACTGGCCATTTCCATTGAGACTCCCTTGAGAAACGCCTTGGTCCGGGGAATAAATGGTGCAGGCATGGAGAATTCTCGCAACCCCATACCGATCAGTAACAGCAGGGTTAGTGGATCTGTGGCCATCTCGCCGCAGAGGCTGACACCTTTGCCCAACACTGTGGCGGTATGAGTTACTTCATAAATGACCTGCAAAACAGCAGGATGTAATGGGTCGTAATACTTGCTTACCAGAGGGTTGTTGCGGTCGGCAGCCAGCATATATTGAACCAGATCGTTGGTGCCAAGAGCAAAGAAATCGACTTCGTTGGCAAGCTGGGGTACCAGACGAACTGCAGCAGGAACCTCAATCATGACGCCAATGGGAACGTTCGTGGAGAATTTCAGGCCTTCCTTTTGCAGGTTCTTACGGGCCTCTTCAACCACCTCCAGGCAAGCACGTGTTTCATCCAGGCTGGAGATCATCGGGAAAAGCAGCTTAACCGGACCGTGCTGGCCGGCCATAAGGATTGCCTCGATCTGGGTACGGAAAATGTCACGGTTATCGAGGGACACCCGCACAGACCGCCAACCCATGAACGGGTTGTCTTCTTTGGGTGGGCTGAAATAGGGCAATACTTTGTCACCGCCGATATCCAGGGTGCGGATAGTAACAGGTTGTCCGTCAAACTCCTTGACCACCCGGCTATAGAGTTCATATTGGTCGTTGCGGCCGGGAAAGTCACCGCGAGCCATGTATGGGAACTCGGTCCGGTAAAGGCCAACACCTTCGGCACCGAAGCGCTTGGCCACGTTGATGTCGCTGATCAGACCGATATTGGCGCGCAGGATGATGCGTTCACCGTCAGAAGTCGTCGCCTGTTGGTCACGGTACTTCTCCAGGCGACAGAGTTCACGTGTCTGGTCCAGTTGCAGTCGCTGGTACTCATCCTTGACCGTATCCAGGGGTTTGATGTAAATACGCCCGGTGTTGGCATCTGCAATCAGGTTGTCTTCTGGAGCAATGTGCTTGAGAGCCCCCCGTACGGCGACGATTGCAGGAATACCCATCGATTTCGCCATAATGATGGCATGAGCATTCTTCTCACCACTTTCGGTGATGATACCGAGAATCTGTTCGGTATCAAGTGTGGCCATGTCCGAGGGTAAAATCTGCCGCGCCACCAGAATACTTGGATGCTTCAGGCGCAAGTTCTGTTCCGAAGCATCACCGACCAGATTGGCGAGGATACGACGGCCGATATCCTCCATGTCCGTGGCGCGCTCCCTGAGGTAAGGATCATCCATCTTATGGAAGGCTTCTATATAGTTGGCAACGATTTTCTCCAGGGCGTAAGCAGCGCTGTGACCTTTGTTGATTTCGTCCTGAAGCTTTTTGATAAAACTGCGGTCTTCAAGAATCATCAGGTGCGTATGGAAGATTGCAGCATCGCTCTCGCTAAGGCGCTCCGCAACGCGTTTTTCAAGAAAGATTGTCTGGATACAGGTCTTCTCCAGGGCACTTTCAAGATTCTTCAGTTCGGCTCCTGTGTCCACTTGTTCTTCGTGAAGAATATCGGCAAAACCAAGGCGCTCTTCAAGAATCGCTGCAGGTCCAATAGCAACCCCCGGATAAGCAACTTTGCCGGTGAGAACTGCCTGTGGAGAGGTCTCGATTGATTCTTCAGCACCTGTCAAAAATTGCTGTGCTTGGGCAAGCTCTTGGGTGACGCGTTGGCTCTCTTTCTGGTGCAGGTGGATAGAGTCGAGCAGACGAGCGTTGATGACAATTGAAGTGATCTGAAAGGCAATTGTCGACAGGGCGCTGATTTCTTCTTTACTGAACTTCCGGGAGTCTTTGGTCTGCAGAACAATGACACCAAGTGGGTTGTTGCGTTCAAAGAGAGGTATCCCCAGGAATGAATGAAAACGTTCCTCACCGGTCTCCTTAAAATAACGGTAGCTGGGGTGATCCTGGGGTTCCTCAATAGCTATTGCATGGCGCTTTTGTGCGGCCATCCCGGTGAGTCCCTCGCCTATACGCAAGGTAACCTTACCAACAGCTTTGCGGGACAGGCCTTTGGAGGCTTGCAAGCGCAAGGTTTCACTGTCGGGATCCAGGAGATAAATTGAGCAGACATCTGTGTGCATCCGCTTTGCTACAAGGGTCACAATGTTACGCAGGGTATCGTCGAGATCGTGCGACTGCAGAATCAGTGCACTGATATCCTCGAGAGTGGTAATGCCTATTTTTGAGTTTGGCTTGCGTGGCATGAGATCGTCAGGGTTAGTAATTAGTTGTTGATTAGTATGATAGCGGACGCTAATCATTTTGGCGAACAAAAAAACGCCAGCATGTTGTCCTTTTAACTATGTCCTCTTAACTCTTGACCACACAAGGGCTAATCCCTATAATGCACACCTCTTTGCCGAAGTGGTGGAATTGGTAGACACGTCGGTCTCAAAAACCGATGCCCTCTGGGCGTGCCGGTTCGATTCCGGCCTTCGGTACCATTTGCGAATCTATCGCAGTCCAACGCGACACAGTGAGCCCGCCTAAACAGCGGGTTTTTCTGTATATAGCGTCATCCCCTGTCCAAAGGCATCCGAGTTGTTTACAACGACAGGGAGGAAATTCTTAAATTCATTACAGGAAAGAACCAGGAGCCTGTCCAACAATAAGGATCGAAGCGAATTCCTCTGAGACTGACGTAGTAACAGCTGCAAAGGGAGCAATATGAGTGACTACATCCTTGCCATAGATCAAGGAACCACCGGCACAACAGCACTTCTGGTTGGCCATGATTTACTCATCCACGGCCAGCAGACTGTCGACTTCCCACAACACTTCCCTAAGCCCGGCTGGGTGGAACACGATCCGGAAGAGATCTGGGCATCGCTACGCCAGGCGATTCTTGATCTGCTTGCAGCAACCGGCACATCGACCAGCCAAATCCAGGCAATCGGCATAACAAATCAACGTGAGACCACCCTGCTCTGGGACCGTGCAGACAACCGTGCAGTTGCCAATGCCATCGTCTGGCAGTGCCGACGCACAGCAGAAATCTGCCATAAATTGAAAGATCAGGGCCTGGAGGAGAGATATCGCCGTCAGACCGGCTTGGTTCTCGACCCTTATTTTTCCGGAACCAAGTTGACATGGCTCTTCCAGGAAGCCCCTGAGATAAAAAGCAGAGCCAAATCAGGACACCTTGCCTTCGGCACCATAGATACTTTCCTGGCCTGGCGTCTGACCGGCGGCAAAGCCCATGTTACAGACGTTTCAAATGCCTCGCGAACACTGATGATGGATTTGCAGTCACTCGAGTGGGATGACGCACTACTCGAACCGCTCGGAGTGCCACGGACAATTCTCCCCGAGATCACTTCTTCATCACAAATCTTCGGCAAAACCTTCGGACTCGATTTTCTGCCTGATGGTATCCCTATTGCCGGCATAGCCGGCGATCAGCAGGCGGCCCTCTTCGGTCAGGCGTGTTTTGCGCCGGGCCAGACAAAATGCACTTACGGAACCGGGGCATTTATCCTGGAAAACATCGGTGCTACACCTCTGCCCAGCAAGCACGGTCTCCTGACCACAGTCGCCTGGCAAGTTAACGGCCAGACCTGCTACGCCCTGGAAGGCAGCGCTTTCATTGCCGGAGCCGCTGTGCAGTGGCTGCGCGACGGCATTGGGCTGATCAAAACCGCTGGTGACATTGAAGCCCTGGCTCAACAGGTGCCCGATAGCGACGGTGTGATCTTTGTTCCGGCCCTGACCGGGCTGGGCGCGCCACACTGGCGTAGCGAAGCCCGTGGCCAGATCACCGGGCTGACTCGCGGCACAACCGCTGCGCATCTGGCTCGCGCCACACTGGAAGGCATCGCCTTACAGATCCATGATCTGGTCATGGCAATAGCCGATGACCGTGGCGAGCCTGGTTCCATCCTCAAGGTAGATGGTGGTGCAGCGCAAAACAACCTGCTGATGCAGATACAGACGGATCTGATTAATCAACCGGTGTCACGACCGAAAACTCTCGAGACAACAGCCCTTGGAGCAGCAATGCTGGCTGGTCTGGCTATTGATTTTTGGAATGATACGGATGAGCTTGCTGCAAGCTGGCAGGAGGAGCGTTGTTTTGAACCACAGGTAGAGAGTGGCTGGCGAGAGTCGCTGTTGGAGCAATGGCAGGCGGCCATCAACAAAATTCAATAACAGGGTCACCGTGTAGGGGCGAAGCAAGGTCCATCTGCTTCGCCCGGTTTTCAACCCGTTCTTATGGTAATTATGAAAAGGGCAAAGCAGGTAAAACTCTTGCTTTGCCCCTACAGAGCTGGTGTGGTGGCTTCCTCACTCCTCACAGGTTCTTATAGATCATTAAGTAAGCGATAGATTTGCTGCTGCAGTTCCCAAGTCGCTGTTACCTGCTCGTCGAGGCCCTCCTCATCAAAGATAAGGCGAGCCCGATCAAGGTTATTGTAAACCTTAAGCAAAACCGGCGTTAACTGGAATTCGAGGCGCATGCGGGGTATTTCACCGACCTGATCAACCAATTCCTGCAGTCCGCGACTGGCTTTTTTAACCACTCGCGCACCCTGGTCAGCATTGGAGCCACAGTCCTTCAGTTTTATCCGAAAAGCGGCAACGTCTTTGGCAATATCACGATAGCGGTTGGAAATACTCATCCACCACATCCTTTCATGGCAATCAAATTTTATTAAAGGGAGATTCCCCACTGGAAAGTCACATCCTAATCGAAGTATGCCCTTATGACAACTGTGAAAAGAGAGTAAACTGACAGGGGTGAAAGATGGGTTTGCTGTTGACTGAAAGTGAAGGAGCCTGTTAGTCTTCTTATCTTACAAACAACTTAAGCCAAAAGCCCTGGGGGAGTAGACACTACTGAGAGTCTGCCCAAGAGAGTCTCACTCTCTCAATGACAGACGACCCCTTGAACCTGATCCGGATTATGCCGGCGTAGGGAAGCGGCACGATTTTCGGGAACCAGCCCGAAAAGAGCCGCCATGTGCGGCTTTTACTTTTTATGTAAGCAAAACTTTCTTATGCAAGTCAAAGTCAACGAACAGAACTACACCGTCGATACCAATGAATCCGTGGGCTCAGTCAGAGATCGTATCAAAGCTGACGCCGACCTCTTGATTGTCAACGGTTTTCCCGCCGAAGCAGAGACGCTGCTAAACGACGATGATCAGGTGATCCTGATCAAGCGTGGCGAAATCCCTGATGCCGACGAACTCGATGCTCTTCTGACTGCCCGTCACACGCCGGGTGTTCACGAAGTCGTCAAAGAGTCAACTGTCGGCATTGCTGGTGTCGGTGGCCTCGGTTCCGCCATCGCTATCGCACTGGCCCGTACCGGCATTGGTCATCTGATTATTGCCGACTTCGACATTGTCGAGCCATCCAACCTGAATCGACAGCAGTTTTTTATCGATCAGATCGGCCTGCCTAAAGTCTATGCTCTGCGCGACACCCTGGCACGCATCAATCCGCATGTGCGAATCACAGCATGCCATTTACGTTTGACGCCAACCAACATTGAAGAGGTGTTTGGACACGCTCAGATTCTGGCGGAAGCCTTTGACCGGGCAGACCAGAAGGTAATGCTGATCGAAACCTTTGCCACCAGACTCCCTGGTCGACCAATTGTGACCGGATCCGGCATGGCGGGCTACGGTCCGGCCAACACTGTGCAGACACAAGAGGTCGCCGATAATCTCTACCTTTGCGGTGACGGCTGCACCGCTGCGGCTCCAGGCACCGGTCTGATGGCACCTCGCGTCGGCGTCGCCGCTCATCACCAGGCCAACGCGGTATTGCGACTATTGCTTGGCCACAACCCTGTTAGGAGCCTGTCCGACAATAAGGGTCGAAGCGAAAGCCCAGAAGTTTGAGAACAGATTTTGGCTCGTTTGAGAGTAATAGCCATAGCTATTGGTAGAAAAGGAGCTGAAATATGGGCCAAACAGCTGGGTTTGCAGCCAATCATTGATTGTCGGACAGGCTCCTGGAGAAAAAGAATAGCGATGGAAATTATTTTCAACGGTAAAACCTGTGAGCTGCAAACCAGTATCAATATCCAGGAGTTCCTTGATCAGAGACAACTTGATTGTCTGCAGGTCGTGGTGGAACATAACCGCAACATCATCTCGCGCCAGAGGCTGGCAGATACTCTTTTAAGTAATGGCGACACCCTGGAAGTGATTCACTTTGTCGGGGGCGGTTAAAACCTGGGACGAGGAGCGAGGAACGAGGAACGAGGAGAGTCAAAGGCTTTTCGCGTCCCGCGTCCCGCGTCCCGCGTTCCTCTCTTTTCGAGGTTTAAGATGGATAAATTAATTATTGCTGGACGTTCTTTTAAATCACGTCTGATGGTCGGGACCGGTAAGTTTGCGTCAAATGAGGCGATGGTTGCTGCCATGGAAGGTTCCGGCAGCGAGATAGTCACCGTTGCCCTGCGCCGGGTGGATGTTGATAATCCACAGAACAGCCTGCTCAAACATATCGACCCAGAACGCTACTTGCTGTTGCCTAACACCAGCGGTGCCCGCGATGCCGAAGAGGCGATTCGTCTCGCCCGCATTGCTCGCGCTGCCGGTTGCGAGCCCTGGGTCAAACTTGAGGTCACACCGGATCCTTACTATCTGCTGCCAGATCCAATCGAGACGTTAAAAGCAGCAGAGGTTCTGGTCAAAGAAGGCTTCATCGTACTGCCATACATCAACGCCGACCCGGTACTGGCCAAGCACCTGCAGGAAGCCGGAACAGCAACAGTCATGCCTTTGGGAGCACCGATCGGTACGAACAAGGGTGTACGCACCCGTGATAACATCGCCATCATTATCGAGCAAGCCACCGTTCCCGTGGTGGTTGATGCCGGACTGGGCGCACCTTCCCATGCCGCAGAAGCAATGGAGATGGGTGCCGATGCTGTTCTGGTCAACACCGCTCTGGCTGTCGCCCGCGATCCGGGGGCTATGGGTGTTGCCTTCAGAAAAGGTGTCGAAGCTGGACGCGAAGCCTATCTCGCCGGACTCGGCAAACAACAAGACAAGGCTGAAGCGAGTAGTCCGTTGACTGGTTTTTTACATCAATAACCTTCTTAGGCACGCGGTAATTGCTGACAGACCATTTGCATCTGTAGGGGCTAAGCAAGCATCATCTGCTTCGCCCGTATTTAGGCCCCATGACGACAAGGGCGAAGCAGGTGAAACGTTTGCTTAGCCCCTACAAACTTTAATTATGAGTTTTCTTAATATTATTCAAAGATACGATCAGCGGCAGGTAATTGCCGAGATCGAAGCCATGACCGCAGCAGATGTGCGACGAGCATTGGCCTCGGAGCAGATCGACAATCGCGATTTCATGGCCCTGCTGTCGCCAGCTGCCGAAGATTTCCTTGAAGAGATGGCCCAAAAAGCCCACGCCATCACTTTGCGGCGTTTTGGTCGAACCATTCTGCTTTATGCCCCGCTTTACCTCTCCAACGAATGCCACAACAGTTGCCTCTATTGCGGCTTCTCGGTTAACAATCCAATTCCCCGCCGCACCCTGACCCTTGACGAGATCGAACAAGACGCCCGCATTCTGCACGATCAAGGTTTTCGTCACATCTTGCTGTTGACTGGTGAAGCTCCAGGCAAGGTCGGCAATGACTTTATTGCTGCAGCTGCCGAGCGCATCAGACCACTGTTTTCCTCCATCAGCATTGAAGTCTATCCGATGGAGACTGCGGGTTATAAAGAAATGGTGGCTGCCGGAGTTGACGGTCTGACAATCTACCAGGAAACCTACGACCCGGAACTTTACCAGCAACTCCACCCAAGCGGCCGCAAACGTGACTACAACTTCCGACTGAAAACACCGGAGCGCGGCGGTGCCGCCGGTTTACGCCGCATCGGCATCGGTTTCCTGCTCGGCCTCAGCAACTTCCGCAGTGAAGCATTCTTTGCCGGATTACATGGCCGTTACCTGATGCATCATTACTGGCGCACCCTGCTGACGGTCTCCTTTCCTCGCCTGCGTCCAGCGGAAGGTGGGTTCCAACCAATCAACCCGGTCTCTGACCGACAATTTGTTCAGCTGATGTGCGCCATGCGCCTACTGCTACACGATGCTGGCCTGGTACTCTCCACCCGGGAAAGTGCCAAACTGCGTGACAATCTACTGCCCCTCGGCATCACCCAGATGAGCGCCGGATCATGCACGGCTCCGGGCGGCTACGCGGAAGAAAATTCTGCGACAGAACAGTTCACCATTGATGATGACCGCTCCCCGGCTGAAATCGCTGAGATTCTGAGATCACACGGTTACGATCCGGTTTGGAAGGATTGGGATGGCGCATTCTTACAAAAAGAAACAGGTTGAATTTTCTAACCTTACAGCTTATAGCCAGGGTCCTATGTCTAACCCAATCGACTTTCCCCTCTACCTGATCACCGACCGCACCCAGGTTGCAACCAACCACACCCTCCTCTCTGCAATTGATTCTGCACTGCAAGGTGGCGTTAAAGCCATTCAGCTTCGTGAAAAAGATCTCACTGCGTCAGAGCTTCTGCCACTTGCGCGGAAATTACGAGATCTGACCAGGCATTTTGATGCCCACTTGCTGATCAATGACCGAATTGATGTTGCCCTTGCCGTGCAAGCAGATGGTGTACATCTCGGCGAACACTCCCTGCCAACTGCTGTCGTCCGGCAACTGATCGGGCCAAAACTTTTGATCGGTGTCTCCACACACAGTAACGCTGACATCAGCCGTGCGGCCGAACAGGGTGCAGACTTTGTCACTTTCGGACCGGTTTATGCGACTCCCTCCAAAGCGGCGTTTGGAGCACCACAGGGGTTGCAGGCCTTGACAGAAGCGTGCCGTGACAGTTCATTGCCGGTGTTTGCTCTCGGTGGCATAACTCTACCTAGAATTGCTGAGGTCCGTCAGGCTGGTGCCGGTGGTGTTGCTTTGATTTCGGCTATTCTAGCCAGCGATAATCCGTGTGCAGCGGCAGAAGTCTTCAGTAGTTATTATTCAGTGGAATAGTTATAACAGGTAACATCAAAACCTGTTCACAGGGATGAGAGTCTTGAAGAATCAAGGTCAAGACCGTCGGGTCGCGTCCCGACAGACGCCTTACTTTTTACAACGCCAAAAAAGTATGCAAAAAGGCTTTTCTCCTGTGGAGGGCACTTCTTTCGCCATTGGTCGGTGTTTTGTGCAGCTATAAGGTTGATGAGAAAGGTGATTCTGCGTGGCAACAAATAAACAGGACGTTTTTTTGCGAGATGTCTGGTCTTCGCCCTGTAGCCCATTGTTTCAGTCCTGACGAAAAGCTGGCTCACCACAACTGCTTAGCAGCATAAACAAAACAGCACCAGACCTTGCTCATCAAGAACCGCCAGCAATTAACTCACCGACCACTGGCGAAAGAAGTGCCCAGCGCCGCGCAAAGCGTTCTTTGGTTACTTTCTTTGGCTTTGGAAAGAAAGTTACCCGGCTGTCGGCCGGGACCGGCGATCTTGACCCTAAAAGCTTTTGACCCTAAAGCTTTTGACCTTAAAACCCGAAACCTTGCACAAGGAACTAGGAACACGAAAAATCAGAAATTATCTTCAGAATAATCCGGAACCTCATCAAACCAAACCATATCCCGCTTAGCCTGCACCAAGGCGCTTTCAGCCAAAGCAATAATCCTCTCCCGATCCTTAGGGTAAGAGCCGGCAAGATTAAGGATATTAGAGGCGTGGTTAGAACGCAGAATGGTCTTTTGCGGCGCAAGATGACGGACTATTTCGAGAGTTTCTTCGATAATACCACCATTGGTTTGCAAGGTAATTGAACGCAGGAAATCATCATTGTGGCGACGGAACATGGTCAGCAGCGAAAAAAATTCCGGAGAGAGTTCTGTAACCCATTTTGCGGTACCTCTGGCATGTTCGACACTGCGCTCCCGACCTGCCAATCCGAGGATAGCTGTCACCGAGAGTTTCAGCCCAGCCTGCTGAGCCTTACGGCACAAATCAAGCATCTCGGCCGGGCTGAAGCCTTTCTTGATAGCTGACAAAGTCTGCTCATCACCACTCTCCAGACCAAAGTAAAGAATTCGCAGCTTCTTTTCCCGCAACCGGGACAACTCCGCCACCGACTTGCTTCTCAGGCTGTTAGGAGAGGCATAAATACCGATACGGGTCAGCTTCGGAAAAGATTCAGCCAGTAACTCGAGAATTTCAATCAACCCTGCCTGAGGGTAAATGAGGGCATCTCCGTCAGCCAGGAAAACTTTTTGAATACCACCTCGGTGAAAGATGGGAATTCTTTCGATTTCCGCCTTAACCTCTGCAATAGGTCGCACTTTGAACTGCTTGGTTTTGTACATCCCGCAAAAAGTGCAATGGTTCTGAGAACATCCCAGGGTAATCTGGAATATCTGGCTGTACGCCTCACTTGGTGGGCGGTACAGGGGATAGTCGTAATTGAAATAATTGTACATGACAATAACCTTTGATTTGTGATTTGTGTCAGTTGACCGATTACTGCTTCCCTTCCTCTATCATCTTCATATATCGGCGAGCATTCTCGGTGACTTCAGGGGTTTGTGCCAGATCAACAGCAGCGACAAAATAGTGCCAGGCAGAAGTTTCACAACGGTCTTTGTGCAGTAATGCCCGCCCTGCTCCCAAGTAGGCCCGATCAAGACCTTTATCGCCTGGCCGTTCGGCGATCAGTCGTCTAAACACTGTCAAGGCTTCGTCTGGAGAGCCACTATCCAGCATATACTCGCCAATAGTAAGGATATTATTGGTCGACAGTTGGCTCCGCTGACTGCGACCATCCATTTGAGCGAAGCGTGCGACCGCATGCGCCAGATCATCACGATCTATGGAGCTAACGATATCGGTCACCGCATTGACAAGATTGGCCCGTTTACGGCCAACTCGTGGAGTTGTTCCTTTCATCCGTAATAAGCCGGGCAAACGATCAACTGCCAGAGCCAGGCCAAGACCAGCAAGGAAGCCGCCAATATGCGCCCCGTGTGCAACGCCACTCCCTTCTGCCGAACTCATCATGAAAGGCAAGAGGTTATCGATCACCAGATAAACCCCAAGAACGATGCGAGATGGAATCAGAAAGGTGGTCATGATCAAGGGAAAAAGAAAAACAAAAACCTTGATCCGGTTACGCGGAAACCATAAAAAATAGAAACCAAGTACACCTGAGATTGCTCCCGAAGCGCCGAGCATCGGTATCTGTGAATTCGGCACAAACATACCGAAAAAGAGTGTCGCCACCAGACCAGCACCGAGATAGGCCATAAGATAGCCGACATGGCCAAGGCGGTGCTCAACATTATCACCGTATATCCAGAGGAACAGCATATTACCGGCCAGATGCATCCAGCCAGCATGCAGAAACATCGCCGTAAACATACTCAGCAGAGAGAACTCGGCAGGCCTGAAGCCGTATTTAAAAACCACCAGATCGTAGGCCGAGACATGCTGGTAAACCATCTGTGTCGACCAGTTACCACTGGCACCAATAAGGCTCAGATATTCCAGCAAGGCAGGATCATTGAGATCAGGGCGCGTCGCACTCATAGGGAGAGTGATCGCCAGGAACACAACAACATTGATCCCGATCAACAGCCAGTTGACATAGGGAGTTGTTTTGGGATTGGGAACATCGCCGATCGGCAGAAGCATCAGTCTTCTCAGGGATGGGTTAATTTACCTAACAAATTCGTGTCATCATAACACATTGCCAAAGGTAACTATTCAGCACAATTTGAATGCCTTACAAAAACGTCTGTCATCCCCGAATGATTCTATCGGGGATCCATGCTCTAAAGTCTGGATTCCCGATTACACCTTCGGGAATGACAATATTTTGTAATGCTGAAGAGTTACGGCCAGAGCATATTATTTACCTAACGCATCTTTCCTCTGTACCATTAGTCTTTCACCCTGTACCCTGTCCGCTAAATTCATCTTCCTCATGGAGACCAACATGCACACCATAAACCTCGATGGCCGCAATATCCCAGTCGGTAAAATTGCCTGTATCGGCCGCAACTATGCCGAACACATCAAAGAACTCGGTAACAAAACACCGGACAAACCGGTTGTCTTTATAAAGCCTCCCAGCTCCATCGTTGACTCAGGAGGAACAGTAGTTATTCCAGCTTATTCCAGCAATTGCCATCATGAGATCGAGCTCGCGGTACTAATCGGTAGAAATGCAAAAGAAGTCAGTACCGAAAAAGCTCTCGATTACGTAAGTGGTTACGGTGTCGCTCTGGATCTGACTCTCAGGGATGTGCAAAACACACAAAAGGAGAAAGGACTACCTTGGGAAATTGCCAAAGCCTTCGACACCTCCTGCCCACTTTCGGCATTTGTAGGCACGGATCAGGTGGCAGACCCGCAAAACCTGCAGCTTAAATTGACTGTGAATGGGCAAGTACGTCAGGACGGCAACAGCAGCGACATGATGCGCACAGTAGCGGAACTGATCGCTGCTGTGTCTTCTTACTTCATCTTGGAGGCAGGAGATATCCTGCTTACCGGAACCCCGGCAGGGGTTGGCAAAATTATGAGTGGAGACCAACTAGAGGCGACGATTGAGAAGGTTGGCAGATTACAGGTATCAGTAGAGTAGCTGTTTTTTGTGCCACCCGCTACTCACTACCATCATCAAAAACCAGGCCATCACCATCATTCATGCGATTAAGATAAGATTTGAGTCGCACGGTGTGTTCCCGGTCTGCTTCAGCCAGGGCCTTGAACATAGTCTGCAAATCAGGTTGATTGCCTAACTCTGCAAAACCGAGGTGAGCTTTCAGGAAGGCATCTTCAAGTTCTACAGAGGCGTAGATTGCTTCATCTAGAGAAAGGCTGCCCTCCTGAGCATCGAGCAGAATTTCACCGGCACGATCAAAAAGCTCCTGCACTTCCTCAAGATTCAGCCCACACTCCAGCACACCAGCGATCTCAAATAGGTCATTCACCAAGCGAATGCGATGCGCATGACGCAGCTCATCATCAGCCATCTCCTGCCAGATCTCACGTAACTCATCGTTGGCATCCGGATGGTTCACCAGTTGCTGGTAGATTTCACCGACCCGTTCTTCTACATCGATGCAGCTTTGCAGGATTGCTTTCATAGAGTCCTCCTTATAAATAACTGAAATGAGTCTATCATATAGATAACGCATGAGACAGTTAAGAAGAGATTCAAACAACAAAAGCCCCCGTCATGGACAGAGGCTTTTGTTGATTTGACAATTGATTTCTAGTTTTCTTCCAGCACCGCCTGCGCCGCAGCCAGTCGGGCAATCGGCACGCGGAAGGGCGAGCAGGAGACATAGTCTAGGCCGATACGGTGACAGAACTTCACCGAAGAAGCCTCACCGCCGTGCTCGCCGCAGATACCAAGTTTGATATCAGGGCGGGTCTTGCGGCCCAGCTCACAACCCATCTTCACCAGTTGACCAACCCCGTCCTGGTCGATGGCGACAAAGGGATCGCTAGGAAATAGATCCTGCTCAACATAAGCGGGCAAGAACTTGCCAGCATCATCACGGGAAAGACCGTAGGTGGTCTGGGTCAGGTCGTTGGTACCAAAGGAGAAGAACTCGGCCTCATTGGCAATAACATCAGCAGTCAGGGCCGCGCGAGGCAGTTCGATCATGGTACCTATCAGATAGGTGACTTTGACACCGTAACTGGCGATGACTTCATCGGCAACGCGGATGGCGTTAGCACGCAGGATCGCCAGCTCCCTCACTTCACAGACCAGCGGAATCATAATCTCGGGAACAATGTCGAAACCATCATTTTTGACCAGCTCGCAGGCAGCTTCCATAATCGCCTGCACCTGCATATCGTAAATTTCAGGGTAGGTAATCGCCAGTCGGCAACCGCGGTGACCAAGCATCGGGTTGAACTCGTGCAACGACTCAACCTTAGACTTCAAGGTCTGCACCGGAACATTTATCTCACCAGCCAAGGTTTCGATATCCTTATCACTGTGCGGCAGGAATTCATGCAGAGGTGGGTCAAGCAGACGAATAGTGACTGGCAGGCCCTTCATAACCTTGAAAAGACCAAGGAAGTCGCCTTTTTGCATTGGCAGAATCTTCGCTAACGCCTGTTTGCGACCTTCCATATCTGCAGCAAGGATCATCTCACGTACAGCGGTAAGACGATCACTCTCGAAGAACATATGTTCGGTCCGGCAGAGGCCAATGCCCTCAGCACCGAAGTCACGAGCCACCTGGGCATCATAAGGAGTATCGGCATTGGCACGCACACGCATACGACGGATGTCATCAACCCATGCCATCAATTGACTGAATTCGCCCGTCAACTCCGCCTGCACTGTCGGCACTTCGCCCTGCATAACTTCACCGGTAGAGCCATCAAGAGTAATCACATCGCTCTTCTTGAAGATCCGACCATTCCTGGCGGTAAATTGCTGCTTAGCATAATCAACCTTGATTTCGCCGCAACCAGAGACACAGCATTTACCCATGCCACGGGCCACCACCGCCGCATGAGAAGTCATCCCACCACGAGCGGTAAGAATCCCCTCGGCGGCATGCATGCCGTGGATATCTTCGGGGCTGGTCTCAACACGCACCAAAATCACCTTGAGACCAATTTTGGCCGCCTCTTCCGCCTCATCAGCGGAAAAAACCACCTGGCCGCTGGCAGCACCTGGAGATGCAGGCAAGCCTTTAGCAACCACTGTTTTCGAAGCATCAGGATCAAGCGAGGGGTGCAGTAACTGATCGAGTTGTTCCGGCTCGACCCGCATCACCGCTTCCTTTTTACTAATCAATCCTTCAGCAACCATATCAACGGCAATTTTCACCGCAGCCTTGGCAGTACGCTTGCCACCGCGGGTCTGCAACATATAGAGCTTGTGCTTTTCGATGGTGAACTCAATATCCTGCATATCCTTGTAGTGCGTTTCGAGGATGCTGCGGATCTTATCTAACTGCGCATAGCAATCAGGAAGGACATCTTCCATAGCTGGCAAATCACCCGGTTTGTATTTGGCCTTGTTGATTGGCTGCGGCGTACGGGTACCAGCGACCACGTCCTCGCCCTGGGCGTTGATCAGATATTCACCGTAGAAGTAATCCTCGCCGGTGGCGGGGTCGCGGGTGAAGGCAACGCCGGTGGCGCAATCGTCGCCCATATTGCCATAGACCATCGACTGGACATTGACAGCAGTGCCCCATTCTGCGGGGATGTTATTGAGTTTACGATAGGTTTTGGCTCGAAAATTCATCCAGGAACCGAAGACCGCGCCGATGGAACCCCAGAGCTGTTCTTTGGGGTCCATGGGGAAATCATGGCCGAGGTCTTCCTTGACCTTAGTCTTGAACAGACTGACCAGCTCTTTCAAATCATCGGCAGTCAAAGCAGTGTCTTCCTCAACACCGCGATCGGACTTCATCTTCTCGAGAATATGCTCAAGGATGTCGCCATCCATATCGAGGACGACATTGGCGTACATCTGGATAAAACGTCGATAGGAATCATAGGCAAAACGGGCATCACCACTCTGGGCGATCACTCCCTGGACAGTATCGTCATTGAGACCGAGGTTGAGAACTGTATCCATCATCCCTGGCATCGAAGCCCGGGCTCCGGAACGCACCGAAACCAGCAGCGGATTCTGCGCGTCACCAAATTTCTTGCCCATCAACTTCTCAACCTGCGCCAGGTTCTGGTTGACTTCCTCCTCAAGACCGGCCGGGTAGTTACGGTCATTCTTGTAGAACTCGGTGCAGACTTCCGTAGTAAGAGTGAAACCGGCTGGCACTGGCAGACCGATACTGGTCATTTCCGCCAGATTGGCACCCTTGCCGCCGAGCAGGTTTTTCATGTCGCCGCGACCTTCGGCTTCGCCATCACCAAAGAAATAGACATACTTTGCCATTTTTGATTCCTCCCAAAGTAAGGTTGCTATGAATATTGATTCGTTAGATTCAGAACCCGAAACCATTTATTTAGCCGCGATCAAAATCTATAAAAATCTATAAAAGACAAGGGTTTTAAAGTTCTATGCTTTTCAACAAATAGACCTTGATAGATTTTCATTGCGGCTAATTTGTTTTTGACCTTAAAATCAAAGACTTTTATTTAGCCGCGGTCAGAATCTGTGAAAATCTGTAAGGGCTAAAAACAAGGACTTTTGGTTTTATGCTTTTAAACACAGACCTTGATAGATTTTCATTGCGGCTAATTTGTTTTTGACCTTAAAATCTAAAGACTTTTATTTAGCCGCGGTCAGAATCTGTGAAAATCTGTAAGGGCTAAAAACAAGGACTTTTGGTTTTATGCTTTTAAACACAGACCTTGACAGATTTTCACCGCGGCTAATATGCTTTTGACTTTAAAGTTTTCACGCGGATATCCTTGTAAAGTCTGCAATATCTGCAAACAGGCTTGCTACCTTGGTCAGCAGAGCCAACCGATTGGTCTTGACCTTGTCATCCTCAGCCATAACCATGACACCATCAAAGAAGGCGTCAACCGGCTCACGTAGTCCAGCGATAGTCTGTAACGCAGCGCCATAGTCACCATTGCTGACCTGGTCGGCCACCACCTGGCGGGTTATCTCGACCGCAGACGCTAAAGCACGCTCGCAATCATCTTCGAACAGCTCGGTCTGTACAGCGGCATCGACGCCACCTTTAATAATATTGCCAACCCTCTTGAAGGCCACAGCCAATGGCTCGAAATCAGCCGCGCCCTTGAGCGCTGCAAGGGCCGCCACTCTCGCTACCGCATCGTCAGGCTCATCGAAACGAGCCGACAGAACAGCATCGACCACATCGGTCGAGTAATCGCGACTGGTCAGCATATTCGCAAGCCGCAAGCGGATAAACTCAACCACATTGGCCTGCACTTCGGCCTGCGGTCGTGTCAGTTTTCTTTCCAGTAAACCCAGGCTCTGCTCAACCAGTTGAGGGATGCTGATCTGGTAGCCGCGATCAAGGATGATATTGAGGACACCAATGGCACTGCGACGCAGTGCATAGGGATCGGCGGAACCCGTCGGAATCAGGCCGACACCGAAACAGCCGCAGATCGTATCGATCTTGTCGGCAATGGAGACAAAAGCGCCGAGATTATCCGACGGCAGAGTACCTCCCGCTTCGGTGGGCAGGTAGTGTTCAAAGATGGCGATTGAAATACGCGGATCCTCGCCCTCGATGCGTGAGTATTCGCGCCCCATGATTCCCTGCAATTCGGGGAACTCATAGACCATCTTGGTCTCAAGGTCACACTTGGCCAACTGAGCCGCGCGTTCTGTCAGGGCAACCGCCGTTGGCTCAAAACGCTCTGCCAGACTCTTGGCAATCTGCGTGAAACGTTCAACTTTTTCAAAGCTGCTGCCGAGCTTTGCCTGGTAGATCACCTGCTTGAGAGATTCCAGATTACTCTCCAGCTTGACCTTCTGGTCTTCTACCCAGAAGAACATGGCATCATCCAAACGCGGCCTGATGACCCTCTCGTTACCCTTGATGACGACCTGTTCATCTTCGGGGCGAGTATTGGATATGGTGATGAATTTGTTAAGGAGTTTCCCCTGATTGTCTTCAATGGTGAAGTAACGCTGATGTTCACGCATTGACGTTACCAGCAGTTCACGCGGCAGCTGCAGATATTTTTTGTCGAAGCTGCCACAGAGGGGAGTCGGATCCTCTACCAGATAGGTGACTTCTTCAAGGAGTCTTTCATCAAGCGAAGTCTTACCTCCGGCAGCCTTGCCCGCCGTTTCAACCTGCTCGCGAATAACGGCCTTGCGTTCGTTATGGTTAGCGGTGACAAAATGCTTGCGGCAACCTTCCAGCCAATCGACCATCCCGGTCACGGCAAACTCCTGCGGTGCCATAAAACGGTGACCACGCGACTTATTGCCACTGGTCAGATTGCCGTGCGTAAAGGAAACAACTTCACCACCATAAAGAGCAACAATCCAGTGCATTGGCCGGGCGAAACGAACATCGAGGGTTTCCCAACGCATCGATTTCTTGAAGGTCAGGCCAGCAACCACGCGCTGCAGAATCCCGATCAGGAGTTCCGCTGTCGGTCGTCCGGGCTCTTCTTTCTCAATAAACAGATACTCACCCTTATCGGTTTCCACCAATTTGAGATCGGCGACATCAACCTTCTGCCCGCGGGCAAAGCCGATAGCAGCTTTGCTAGGATTACCTTCGGCATCATAAGCGATCTGCTTGGCCGGCCCCATAGCCTCGGTGCGCAAAGTCGGTTGATCCTCAGCGACATCACTCACCGCCAGCGCCAGACGACGTGGTGTCGCAAAGGTTTTGATCTCAGCAAATTCCAGCCGCGCGGTGTTCAGTTCTTTGCGTATCATCCGCTCCAGATCAGACATTGCCTTCGGCAAAAAACCTGCGGGAATTTCTTCAGTACCTATTTCAAGGAATATTTCTTTGGACATTCGTTACTCCGATATAAAAACATTTTTAACGCCCGTTCGCTTTGCTCACTCAAAACGCAAAGTCGCAGAGTAAAACAAATGAGTGGACATGAAATATAAACTTTCTTTGCGCCTTAGCGTCTTTGCGTTAAACAACGCCTGAATTCTGAATTATTTCTTCAAAAGTGGAAAACCCATCTTCTCGCGCTGTGCCACATACAGTTCTGCACATAGTTTCGACAGGTTACGTACCCGGCCAATATAGTGAGCACGCTCAGTCACCGAGATAGCACCGCGAGCATCAAGCATATTGAAGGAGTGGGAACATTTCAGGACGTAATCATAGGCGGGGTAAACCAACTGCTTCTCCACCAGGCGAAGACACTCCTTTTCAGACATATCGAAGAGTTGCAGCATCATACCGGTATCGGCTTCTTCAAAATTGTAGGCGGAACACTCCACCTCGGTCTGGTGGTGGACATCACCGTATTTGAGACCGCCACCCCAATCGAGATCGTAGACGTTGTCGACCCCCTGGATATACATGGCGATGCGTTCAATGCCGTAGGTCAACTCGCCCGGAATCGGCTTAAGGTCGAGCCCACCACACTGCTGAAAATAGGTAAACTGAGTGATTTCCATACCGTCCAGCCAGACCTCCCAGCCGAGGCCCCAGGCACCAAGGGTCGGCGACTCCCAGTCATCCTCAACAAAGCGGATATCGTGCTTGGCAGGATCAATACCAAAGCTCTTGAGAGAATCGAGGTAGAGTTCCTGGATGTTCATAGGCGAAGGCTTGAGTAAAACCTGGAACTGGTAGTAATGCTGCAGACGATTAGGATTCTCACCATAACGACCGTCGGTCGGTCGGCGGGAGGGTTCAACATAAGCCACTTTCCAGGGCTCCGGACCGAGGGCACGCAGGAAGGTTGCGGGATGAAAAGTTCCAGCACCCTTTTCAGTATCATAGGGCTGTTGGATGATACAGCCATGGTCGGCCCAGTAGTGCTGCAGTGCCATGATTAGTTCTTGAAAAGTCACAATACCTCCAGGGGCGTAAGGCCCGTCAGATCAATAAGGTCGGACAAAAAACATTTAACACCCGTTCGCGTTGCTCACTCAAGACGCAAAGTCGCAGAGCAAGGGAATTATGAGCCTTTAAGACAGTTCACAAAAACGCCTGTCATCCCCGAATGACAATCTTTTGTAATGCTGAATAGTTACAATCATCTAACCAAAGTTTTCAGTCTTTTAGTGTTTTGTCTTTCTTTGCACCTTAGCGTCTTTGCGTTAAAACAGGGCTAAATGTTTAGTAAAAATAAACCAGGTTCAGGGAGCCTTAAGACCACAGCCCACCTGCAAACAATAGTTCGGCATACTAGCTTTGCCCCCCCTGCCCTGTCAAGAGATTCCCCCGCTAAAACCCTGCCTTAAGAGCTCTTTTCAATCGTCTCCTGCGGGCTGAATCGGTTGAGGAATTTAAGGGTTTTCAAAGGTCTGTGCAAATGGCGTTGCAGGGCATCATTCAACAACGCCTGTCCTTCCAGTCGAGATTGTGAACTGAGCCGAAAACCAGTAAAGCTGGTCAGAGGTGTTTGCAGGATCTTACCAAAAGTACCGAGTGTCATGCGGTCGACCTTGAGTGTGGCTCGGCCGCCATCACAGGCCGGGCAGAGGCTACCATCGGCCGCTGCGGAAAAGCTTACCGGACCGCTCGGCAGAGGACCAAAGCAGTCGGCGCAATGCTGTAAGTGGGGAACATAACCAGCCAGAGAAAGGGTACGGATTTCCATCAGTAGGCGCGCTTCGACCGAATAACCCTCGCCATCAAGGTGGTCGAGAAAAGCCTGCAGAAGTTGAAAAACCTCAACCCCGACTCCCGACTCATCAAAAAGGACCTCGGTCAGTTCACAACCGTAGCCTGCCAATGTCAGGGTTTCCAGATCACGACGTAGTCCAGAGCGCAACGTGACCAACTCAGCATCACGCAGACTGATCAGATCCCCTGAACTGCGAGCAGCCCAATGCAATTTCACTTCAGCAAAGGGTTCAAGGGCAGCACCGAAACGCTTACGGCTCTTACGAGCAGCACGGGCAAAACCTTTGAGGCGGCCATGATCAGGGGTCAGAAAAGTGACGATGCGGTCAGCTTCACCGTAATCGGTATGGTGGAGGATGATGGCTTGGGAAATCTGCGATTTCATCGCAAATAAGAGATAAACGCCGTAGCTGTAGCAAAATAGATGAGAATACCGGTGATGTCATTAGCCGTCTGTACAAAAGGCATCGAGGCAATCGCCGGGTCAATGCCGAGTTTTTTGAAAGCAGCCGGAGCGATCACGCCCATCGATGAGGCCACTACCATGGCCACCACCATCGCCAGGCCGACGACCAGACCGAGATATGGATTCCCATGCCAGGCCCAGGCAACCAGACCAACGGTAAAGCCGCAGACACTGCCCATAATCAAACCGACACGCACCTCTTTCAAAAAAACCTGGCGCATCATGGTAAAATCAATTCGGCCGGTGGCAAAACCGCGCACAATAATTGTCGCCGACTGACCGCCGACATTGCCACCCATACCGGTGATAACCGGAATGAAAGAGATCAGGGCGATCACTTCCTTGAGGGTCACTTTGAAGCTCCACATCAGGTAACCGGTAATCACACCACCAAACAGGTTAACCAGCAGCCACGGCAGGCGCAAACGGGCGACCTTGAAGGCCTTGTAGCCATAGAGGAGCTCTTCCTCGCTGGCACCAGCCATCTTGTAGATATCCTCGGTCGCCTCCTGGCGGATCACGTCGATGATATCATCAACCGTAATGATTCCCTTCAGGCTGTTCATTTCATCAATAACCGGCACCGCAAGGATGTTGTATTTTTCAACAATCCGCGCAACCTCTTCCTGATCCATGTCGGTACGCACACTGAAGACATCGGTAATCATGATGTCTGAAAGTTTTTTTGTCGGTGAGACGGTCACAAGCTGGCGCAGGGAGAGCACCCCAACCAGTTGCCCGGCCTCGTTAACCACGTAGATGTAGAAGACCATCTCTACATCGCCAGCCTGCTGGATCGCCTCAATGGCAGCCTTGACGGTACAATCCTCATCCAGAGAGAAAATATCGGTCGACATAATGCCGCCGGCGGTATCTTCTTCATACTGCAGTAACTGCTCGATCTCCTCAGAATCCTCATCGTGCATAATATTGAGGATCTCGTCCGCCAATTCATCCGGCATGTAGCCGATGATATCAGCAGCATCATCCGAGGACATCTCCTGCAAAACCTCGGTAATCGTCTCTTTGTCGAGCTGTTCGAGTAACTGGGCACCGATAGCATGATCAAGTTCCGCCAACACATTGGCACTCTTCTCCGCATCTTCAATCAGATTGAAAAGAATACGCTGCTCCTTCAGATCGAGGTAGCGGAAGAGATGGGCGATGTCAGCAGGATGAGACTTGGCAAGAAGTTTCGCCAGATTAGGAAAGGCTCCGCGCCGGATCAGCCGTTTGGTGGCATCAAGCAATAGCTGTTGTTTTTGATCCATGGGAGCCTCTTATCACGGGTTGTCGCAGTTTAAAGTAAAACTTGGTGAGTTTAGCACCGCGACTTCGGGGGTGTCAATGACACCGGAACACGGGACGAGGGACGAGGGACAAGAAAACCTTGAGATTAGAAGCTATTACTGGAGGCTAACAAGTACCCTGGATTCATGACTTTCGAAAACTCAACCAGAAAAGATCATATTTTATCTGCGACCTATTTGCCTTTAATTTTAGAGAGTTTACGGTTTAATGCTTTTGACCTTCACATCCCTCGTCCCGCGTTCCGTGTTCCGATTTCTTAACCATTTGACTTTAACGAAACGCCAAGCATAAACTGACGGTTAAGATGACTCTACCGAAAGGCATCACCCTTGGACATCGAAATCAACATCGCCCTGATCAGCATGCTGGCCTTTGCTCTTTTGAGCAACATACCCCTTGGCTACCTGCGTCAGGGGTGCCCCAAATATTCCATCCGCTGGTTCGTCTTCATCCATCTATCAGTGCCGTTTATTATTGGGCTACGTATTTCCAACAATATTCATTGGCACGTCATTCCCACCTCGATTGCCCTGGCCGTTGCCGGACAGATGATTGGTAGCCAGCTCTATCGTCGGAGACGTTTGTGAGAAGGCCCAGACGACCTAAATTAAAGCAGGCAGCCCGTGCTGGCGACCTGGTCGATAAGCTGCTAAAAGGGCTGGGTCTCGACGAGCGCCTGCAGCAATACCGGGCCCTGATTATCTGGGATGAGGTCGTCGGCCCACAAATTGCCGCCCGCACTCGCCCAGTTAGAATCCGCGAGGGAGTACTCGAAGTCAATGTCGATCAGCCAACCTGGCGACAGCAATTACAGTTGATGAAACCGAAGATTCTCACCCAACTGAACGCTGAACTGGGCAAAGCAACCATCAAGGATCTTTACCTCAAGCGCGGTAAAGTCAATGTGTGTGCAAAGAAACAAGAGGAACCACCACCGGCGTGGCGGATGGTGCAGTTGGATGATAGTGAGAAACAACAGATAGGTGGACTGTTGACAGCCATTGACGATCCTGAATTACGCGATGAGATGGAGAAATTCCTGCAGAAACAAATGAGACTGATTAAAGCTGAGGCTGGTGGGTAAGACCTAAGGGCTAGGGGCTGGGGGCTTTTCGCGTCCCGTCCCCTTCATACATCGCCAAAACTTCCGCCGTATAATCCCGCCCTTCCCCCTTATAAATAGTCAACGGCGCTTCGACGATCATCCCCGGCTTGCCATTCATACGCCCTTCCACCAGCACCAACCTCGCGATCTCTCCTTTACGGGAGTGCACCATGCGTAATCGTTTTGGTTCCAGACGGCAACAACGCATTCCAGATAAGAGTTCAGCCAGGCGTTCAGCCAGGTAGACAAGGTAAAAGCCGCCACCCGGATTGAGCAGAATAGTTGCCGCTCGCAGGAAAGCGTCAATACCGCCAGCAAGTTCATGGCGAGCCATGGCACGTTCATCATCCGAAGAGACTCGGCCGGAGTCTGATTTTCGATACGGCGGGTTGGCCGTGACGATATCAAAGCTACCGGCACACAGTGCCTCGGGCAATTCACGGATATCACCCTGAACGATCTGTATCGATTCCCCCAAGCCGTTCAATTGTACTGAACGCTTGGCACGATCAACCATTTCTGCTTGAAGTTCAACACCGGTGATCGCTTGAGCTTCTTGCCGAAATGATAAGAGGAGAGGAATAATGCCATTGCCGGTGCCCAGGTCCACCACCCGAGCATTTTTCAAGGAGGGTACGAATGCGCTGAGCAAAACCGGGTCAATGGAAAAACGATAGCCGTTTTTCGCCTGCAAGATTTTCAGACCACTAACAGTCAGGTCGTCGAGGGTTTCATCCGAGAGTGCTGTCATGGGATAGATTGTCAAACTACGGATGAATATTGTCAATTTAATTTACAATTCACAAGAATACGCAGGATGAACAAGATTTATACCCTTTCCAAGGCAGCGAAAAAACTTGTTCTATAAAATCAGAATGACGGCTACAATGGCAGGATGACAAACAGATTTGATGATCAACTGCCAAAAGATCAGGGAGTCTGGAATGAGAACCTGCTTCATCATGTGGGCTGGGTTGATCATATGCATCTCGGTGCTCACAGGCTGCTCGAGTACTACACTGAAAGATTCCAGTAAAGACGCTCAGTTCACCAGTAAAGTTAACACAGTATACATTATTGGCTACGCTGATAATCAGTCCACTCGCCAGCGATTTGAAGACACCGTCGCTGAAACTCTTACGAGCTACGGCGTGACAGGCATCTCAAGCTATCAGGACCAGCCCGTTCTGAGTGAAGTCAATGATGAAACTATTGGAAATAGTGTCGAAGCAACAGGTGCAGACGCCTTGTTATTAACCATGGCGGCAGGTCGTGGAACCATCTCCGACACAGATATCATTCAACCGGATGCCTACAAATATGACAGGGTCATTCGAGACTTCGGGTCAGGAATTTATCCACAGCCATACTACAAGAGGTATGGCACCTATGATCACGTCCCACAGAGTTATAAACCTTATGGGTCTTATCGACAGCCTGCGTTTTCAGACTATCACAGCTTTGACGCCCCCAACATGGAGGTTATCTATACTCCCACCAATAAACATGAAACCGTTATCATTCAAACATACTTGTTCGATACGCAGACAAAAAAACTAATATGGTCGGCCGAACTTGAAACCAAGAGCAGCACCGCTCCCGACACGGTAATCACTGATTTCATTAATACAGTTACAGACGACCTCAAGAAGCAGGGGCTGATCTAAAGAAACAGTAGCGCGGGACGCGGGACGAGAAACGCGAAAGATCAAAATCAAGATCTCGAATAGTAAACTACCCCCAAGCAAAACTCCACATTATGGTGGCACAATAGCAGGATCAAACTGTCCACGTTTGAGCTGCACACGATATTTCATCAAAAGATGCGCCTGCAACCGCAACACATCCTTATTCCATGGCCCATAAGCAACGTTAACAAACTGCTGATAATATTTAAGCGCCACCGGTATATTCCCCTGATTCTCAAAAATATAGCCGAGATTATACCAGGCTGTCGGGTTAACTGGATTCGCCTTGATCGCCTTCTGATAATAAGGCAAGGCACCAGCCACATCATTTCGCACCAGATGAAGATTCCCCACATTGTTAAGCACAAAAGATGATTGCGGATTGACCTTGAGAGCATGCATCCACAATGTCTCAGGGGAGGCCCAAACTCGGTTCTGTTGCCAGGTAAAAGAAACCAGGAGAATAGCTAAAGCACACGTAAGAGAGGCTGAAACTACGGGACGAGGCAAATACCGGCAGAGCAACCAGGCTATAATCATAGACATAGCTGCCCAGGGTACATACAAATAACGATCGGCAGCAAGGTAGACCAAAGGCCAGATATTGGAAACGGGGAGATAGAAAACGCTTCCCAGAACGAGCCATAAGAACAAAGGCGACCTATGGAGACCCGACCATACGAGAGCAGCAGCTATGCCAATCACCATCACCAAACCTGAAAGCACCCAAGGGTCCAGCCAACTTTGAGGCGGGAGGATAATATACTCAGTGGACAAGCCAGCTGGAAAAAGCAGTTTACTAAAACTGAAAGCCCAGGATTTCAGCAGGGTCAGGAGATAGACTTCAAATTGAGCTGCACCTAAAAAATTCGCCTTCGATTGCAGTAAGCCCTGGAATCCAGAGACATAACGAGCGACACCGTCAATCTTCCAGAACCAGAACAACCCACCCGTCCCACCAATCACTGCCAATCCCGCCAGAACTTTCCAACAGCGCAAGAGCAACCATTTTGAGCGCTCAACAAAGATCCATTCATACGCCAGAAAAACAAATGGCAGGCACACAGCCGTCTGTTTGCTCTGATAAGCAATAGCAGCCAGACAAAAACTGCCGATAATGTATAACCAGGGCAGATAAGAAGACTTGAATGCTCTCTGATATGTGAGCAGAGCCAGCAAGGAGAAAACCAGAGACAAGCTCTCCTTGCGATGAGAGATATTAGCAACAGCCTCTACTGTGATGGGATGGACGATGAACAGGACTCCTGAAATTAACCCGGCCAGCCAGCCGAAACCAAGGGCAAGCATAACCCGGTAAATCAAAAATCCAGCCAGACCGTGCCAGAAGATCGATTGGACATGATACCCGGCGGGATTCGAACCAAACAGGGCGTGATCAACGAGATAGGTAAGCTCCCGGACCGGTCTCCCAGGGTAGCTGTCTTCAAGAAAAGCTGACCATGACTTGGTGTCCGGGTTATCGACAACTACTGGAAAATCATCATAGGTCCACTCGTGACCGATAGTATTACCGAAGACACAGAAGGCTAAGGCCATGAGCAATAGCAAAGGCAACAAGTTGGTCTTTATAACGGTCGGTAAAGATCCGTTCATTACTTCACCCAGCGACTGAGCACGCTGACAGCCCGTTTGGCTTCCTGGTCATCAGGGTAGAATCCCAGAAACTTTTGATAGGCGCTCAACGCCTCGGTATGACGGCCAAGCCGCATGGCTGCCCGTCCCATAGCAAGCAGTGACCGTTTACGTGAGCCATCCTCAGAATAAAGACGTGACGCCTCGGCAAACATGGTAGCAAAAGCACTTTTCATCGGCTGAGCATTCTGTGCCAGAAAATCCCGCTCAGCAGCAATCCTGCGAATATAAACAACCGCGACATCATCACTGTAGACCAGAGCCCAGCGGTTGTCTCGGGCCAGGCCATCGATCAGGTTGAGCGGACCACCGGTGTCTGAGAAACAGGTTCGGGTGATGATGGTGTTGATGCCGTATTCATCCAGGACATCTTCCCACCCAGGGCGCGCGAGTTCAATCTCAATGGAATCGCGGAAATGCTTGTTACTAGTGGAGCGACCGTCGATAAATACCAGGTAATCAGGGTAGAGTTGCCACATCAGGTAGCCGCCCCAATCGTAGGCGTTATAAATGGTGGCTGGTAGCTTATTATTGGCCAGGAACTCCGTTGCCTTGATCGGGTAATCCGATGCCTTCAAACCGACACCCAGAACCCCTCGGCTGCCCTCGAACAAGATCATTACCACAAGAAGAGCAATCGTTCCCCATTTCAGAGCCCCATCAACCATCTTTTGTTGTGTAACTTTACTCAACAGGGGTTTAAAAATATCCTGCATTGCCACAGGTAGGAAATATCCGGCCAGCAGGGCAACCAACGTAGTGTGACGGATCTGGCTGAACCCCATGTAAGAAAAGCCGACAAAAAAGACAATTTCGGCCACATCCATCCGGCGGCGGCACAAGCGCCAGAGGATAGTCACACCCCATAGTGCCATGACAACATAGAACCACGGCACCTGCTCAAAGTTCGGCGGCAACCACTCCATGTTGCCCAGCATGCCGATCGGCGCATCTCCCGTTGCTACCTGGTACTGATTCAGATGTCCCAATAACTGACCAACGGGTATACGGTAACCATAGGGGTTTACAAAGGCTGCGGCGAAGGTCAGCAGGCTGCAGAAGGTCAGTGTGCCGAGGGAGCGCCAGGAAGCAGTACCCCGCCAGGCCCGCCACAATTCGCCAATCCAGAAGGCAGCTATCAACGCAAAACCGAAGATGCAGGCGGCATGCAGATTGGCCCAGATCAGCATTAGCGGGATCATCCAGAACCAGGCACGTCCCCCCCGTTCTCGACCGAGATACAACAGGTGAAGATAAAGCAGTCCGAATAGAAATGTCCAGAGTTGTGGACGTAACAACCAGGAATCTGCAGAGGCAATCAGGCAGAGTGTCAAGACCGGTAGGGCGTAAGCTAAGTCCACTCCCTTCTTTAGAGCCCAGCGCAACAGCAGCCCACCACAGATGGTGATCAGCAGTGGCTTCAATAGGGAAAGCAGCGGGTAACCGCCAGCAACATAAGTTATATAGAGGATGATGTCGTGCAGCCAGCAGTGCTCCAGGCGGAAGAGGTCACTAGCCAGGCTGAAGGTGTCCTGGTAGATGAACTGGCCGGTCTGCCAGATGTACTTGCCGGACTGGAGTTGCCAGAAGGTGTCGAAGGCTTCGATGGGGCGCAGGGCAAGAAGGAAGAGGCCTAGAATCCAAAGCCACGCTAAGATGTAGTTATTCCCCAACTTACGCATCAAGATAATCCTATGTGGTCATAAATATTCGTGAGGCCGCTCGGCGCATGGCAGGGATGTAAAAGCCGTTCATGGTGAGGTTCAAAAGCCCTACTGAAAACCGAAATTTCACAGAAATCTGAAACGGGTCAAATCATTTCCCCTTACAATACCGTGCATGTTGATTTTACCATAAAGTCGGCATAACCCACAGTAGACCAGTTGTACTACGTCTGTATGATTGTCGCTGGTCAGAGGCAGCTATTAAGTTAGTTTATTAATGTCCCTTCCGCCCCAACCTTGGCCGGTTAAGGTTATAGTTCTTTAAGCTCGGCCTGAATCATCATGCAAACAACATCATGCATTTGGTATTCAGCTTGCCAGTCAAGCATTTCCTTTGCCTTTGTTGGATCGGCACGACCGACAAGGATATCCGACGGTCGCAACAGAGACGGATCGTTCTGAACATGATCGCGCCAATCCAGATTTACGGCCATGAAGGCTTCCGCAACAAACTCCTCCAAGCAGTAAGTTCTGCCTGTTGCGATGACAAAATCTTCAGGAACATTAAGCTGCAACATACGCCACATTGCCTCAACATATTCCGGTGCCCATCCCCAGTCCCGAGAGATATTCATAGCCCCCAATTGTAGCTTTTCATCGCTTCCATGAGCAATGCGGCATGCGGTAGAAACAATCTTTCGGGTCACAAAACGTTCAGGTCTCAGCGGAGACTCGTGATTGAAGAGCATACCCGAGCAAGCGTAGAGACCATAGGCTTCACGGTAGTTGGCAACCAACCAATAAGCTGCGGCCTTGGCTACGGCATAAGGTGACTGCGGATGAAACGGTGTAGATTCATTCGCTGGAGCGTCCTCTGTGTCACCAAAACATTCACTTGAACCTGCATTATAAAAACGGATTGGTTTACCGACGAACCGAATTACTTCCAAAAGATTCAAGGTTCCGGTGCTGATGCTTTCAAGAGTTTCAACAGGTTGGTCGAAGGAAAGTCCAACCGAACTCTGGCCCGCTAGATTATAGAGTTCATCCGGGGCAATTTTGCTGACCATCTGTAAGACACTGCGAAAATCGTTGAGAGACATAGATTCACTGTGCACACGTTCCTTAATCCCCAACTTTGCTAAATTATTAAAAGTCGCCATTTGTGCATCACGTGCGGTTCCCCAAACCTCGTAACCTTTGTCGAGGAGCAACTTGGCCAGATAGGCGCCGTCCTGTCCAGAAATCCCGACGATCATGGCAACCGCTTGTTTGTTCTGCTTATGTTTTGTCACCGTGACCTCCCACAGATCGATATATTTTCAAGACTTCTTCAGCAGTGTTTTTCCAAGAGAATCTGGCCGCCTGCTTTAGCCCTTGTTCACGCAACGTGATGGATAGAGAGGGATTAACAAGCACCTCTCTGATTGCCTCGGCAACCGCAGAGACATCGGTCGGTTCAACCGTAATTCCAGCGTCTCCTACTACCTCAGGTATTGAGGTAGTGTTTGAGACAACCACTGGAATCCCGCAGGCCATTGCTTCCAGAGGAGGAAGGCCGAAGCCTTCAAACAGGGAAAGATAGGCAAAAACATTGGCACCTGCATAAATAGCTGGCAAGTCTTCATCCGGGACGAAGCCCGTAAACAGAACAAACTCTTCCAACCCGAGTGAACGGATGCGCACAAAAAGATCATCATAAAGCCATCCTTTGCGCCCGACAATGACCATTGAGGGTGGCATGGGTATTGATTCACGCAGTAGAGCATAGGCCTCTATCAAGGTCTGAAGATTTTTCCTGGGCTGAATTGTACCGACATAGAGGATATAACCCTCTCCTATTCCATGACGGTCACGTACAAGCTGTGCCACCTCTCGTCTTGGCTGTTGCTGACTCATTACCGGTTCGAAACCAAGTGGAACGACTTGAATCCGGTCTTCTGCAACAGCGTATTCAGAAATAATCTCATTTTTTGCATGCTCTGAATCTGTCATGACAAACCGGCTTTTTCGTGCTGCCCGCGGAATATGCAAGCGCCAGTAGAGTTGCGCAAGACGACCCTCCGTCTCCGAATGTTTGATCGGGATCAAATCGTGCAGGGTGACCACCACTGGACAATGGGGAGAAATTAGTGGGATAGCGCTTTTCGGACAGTGCAGCAAATCGACTTTTTCATCTCTACACAGAAGTGGCAGTCGGACATGCTCGCGCCAGAGCCTAGCTAGAGGCTTCTTTCCTGGGATGGCGACTTCTTTGGCCAGAGGGAACCGCCCCAAATGAGTTGCATCATTGTAAATGACAACATATTCGTTATCTTTATCCATAGGCAAAAGAGCGTCGAGTAATCCAAGAACATAAGTCCTCGGCCCTCCTTGGGTGGAAATGGTTGAAGCATCAATGGCAATGCGCATGTTCAGGCATCTCCTTTGTGAAAACGGGGATGAAGCCGAAGTAGACCATGTAACCCCAAGCGCCTCAAAATACCCTTGCAAAAGCCTCTCAATACATTGTCACCCAGCCAGAACAATGCCTTGTAACGTGGATAACCTCGTTGAACTGTGACCCTATACACTTCTCGCCGCACGTCAATAAACCTTTCGTCACTGGCTCCACCGTAACTCATCTGCGCCAGGATTTTATTGATATAAAAGAATTTCTTCCCGGCCAGATAGAATCGCAAAACAAGTTCATAATCCATGGCAACCTTGAGTGACACATCGAAATCACCAAGCTCTTCATAAACTTTCCGTGCAACAAATGTCGCCGGATGATTGATTGGCATCTGGTGCCATATGACTTTCCCAACCTCGACCGGTTTCAACAGGAAAAGCTCCTCTCCGCTTTCATCAAGACGTAGTAGGTCACCGTGAACAATCTCTGCCAGAGGATTTTTCCTGATTGCTTCGCAAACCTTGGACAGGGTCTCAGGAACATAACGATCATCTGAATTGAGGATACCGATCCAATCTCCGGTCGCCATTGCCAAGCCTTTATTGAAAGCATCTGCAATACCATCATCAGGCTCTGACAACCAGCGTACAAATGGCCGGTCTTTAGCGTAAACCTTGATCAAATCAAGTGTTCCATCCACAGATCCGCCATCGATAAAAAGGTATTCAAGTTCCTCATAATTTTGGTTGAGGACGCTAATAATTGACTTTTCTAGGTACTCAACACTGTTAAACGTTGGCGTAATAATTGTGATTTTCATTTATTGACAACTTCTTCATAAAGAGACTGGTATTTTTGTGCAATCATTGTAAGCTCAAAAGTATTAATAACTTTGTCCCTTGCTCGAGCGGAGGCTTTCTTAAGAAACTTGTCATTCTCAATCAGTCGAATGATGCCCGTTGCAAAAGAGTTTGCATCAAATGGAGTAGCCAGATAGCCGTTGCTGCCATTATCGATCATATCCGGCATTCCCCCTATATCAAAAGCAACACAAGGGGTTCCGCAGGCCAAAGCCTCCATAACGGTATTAGCCAGGTTTTCCTGAACTGAAGGGGCTACAAAAACATCTGCTGCGGAATATGCATCAACTATACTTTGCTCATCATTCAACACGCCAAGAGAATGTGTTTTAAGACCATGCGCATCAATGGTTTCCTCAGATGAGCCGAAAACAACGGCCTCGCAATGATCGCCCCAACCATTCTGTCTGATGATTTCCAAGACCTCGCGAAGCAAATAAAAACCCTTCCTGCGATCACTAGTCGCCTGCATGGCTCCGAACAAAATCAATTTTTTGTCAACAGGCAGGCCAAGATGTTGCCGCACAGTAATTTTGTCCTGTGGCTTATAAACTTCAAGATTCAACCCGTTGGGAATAACTTCTATGCGGAATCTTGAGAGTAAAGGACTCTTTTGAGCACATTCTGCAAGCCAATAACTGGGTGTTACAATTGTGAGGGGCAAATCCCGCCAGGCCTTTTCTTTACGCGTCCAGACCCAACGGCTGATATCCCTGTCACTTTTGGACTCCAATTGAGGGCATTTACCACAACGTTCTTTGTATTTCTCGCAATCACCCGTATATAAGCAACCTCCAGAGAAAGCCCACATATCATGTAATGTCCAGACAATAGGGACATGCAATGACTTCAAGGCATCAATAGACAAGAATCCGGAATTGACCCAGTGCAAATGGACGACATCGGTACCGAAACGCTTGACTCTTCTGGGCAAATTTCCAGGTAACCATGCAAGGCTGAATGAGGGGCTAATAGATGGATACAACATGCGTAAAGGTAGTTTGTCCAGCGAGAAACGGGCAACATGAACACCTTGTTTGCCTCCCACAGCGTGCCCATTTATGCCAACGTCTCCGCCAAGGTTTTCCTGGACGAACATTGTAGCAGACAAACCATTTGATCGCAGGCCTTGGAGTAACCGGCAAGCTGCTCTTGCAGCTCCCCCGGAAGAATCGCTGGTATTTACCAGAGCTACTTTCACCTGAACCTCTCACGTAAGACCTTACCGAACATCGCAGGAAAAGTTGCAGGTTTGACGGGGATTACTTTTTTCGGGCTGGATATAATTGCTGTCATTTCTTTGACCAGAAATTCTGTATCGATTTTTTCAAGTGATCGATGCGGCACTTGATAAGACTCAGCTAAAGAAGTCACCTTACCACGACCTAAGGTGTAATCAATTGCAACTGTCGGCAAGCTGGCATCTAGCGCAAAAACCAGAGAATGGAAACGCATAGCCAGAGCAGCATCGGCCATACGGAAAACATTTAGAGCTTCAGCCGGGGTCAGTTCTTTTGACAGATATGACGTATTGAATCGATCCTTGAGCGAGGGGATTTTACGAAGAAGGCTCCTCAGGTACCAGCGGTCATCACCACCATGAGAATTTGTACACATCGGGAAGGGGACAAGCACAAGGTTCTTATGCTTTGTGGCGATCTCTATTAAAAATTCAATAAGACATTCTTCAAAATGTTCTTTAATTCGATAAGCTTTAGCTCTCGAAAAATGCCCTGCATACTGTTCGACAGGCCAATCCCGCAGACCGAGTAACAACCGGAATTTTCCGTCATTCTCTACATTGTGGGCGATAGGCAATGCAGAGAGACTCGTTTGCAACCAGGCAAAGGCTGGGTCTTCTACAACTAAGTCTGTGTTAGTAGAGATTCCAATACTTTGAGCGTTATAAAGAGATTTATGATCACGGTAAATGCGAATAGCAGCAGATGATAGCACTGCTTTTATTGCTTGGTTGTGGTACTGCCTACCAAAAGGGCCTACACCACATCCGGCCACGACACTTTTTTTCTTAAGGTGTTTGGCTTTCTCAAAGAACACCTGCATTTCAGCCATATTGTCGATTGCCATGAGAGGGCCGCCACCAAAAATGAGCAGGTCGATATCAGTTAGCAGTTTTAAGCCATCTTCAACATTGCAAATCGAGATATCACCAAGATCGGGCATCTGTTCCAATGTGACCGCGCTGACTGTTTGGTCCAGAGAAACCAGGTGGATATCAATAGCACTGTAACTATTCCTTAAGACTCCGACAATACCACCGAGAATGGCTTTGTCGCCAAGGGTTTCCGTCCCATACCAACCAACAACCAGAACTCTCATCTTTCTGTTCTGTTCCTCAGGAGCCCATTTCGAAGATTTCTCTAAATCCTCAGCAATATTTCGATAGGCTTTCAGCCTCTTGGCGAATGTACGAGCTCCTGTAATACTGTTGATCGATGCTGAAATACGTCTTCGGCGATTCTGAGTCAGAGGCAGTCCTAATCTGTCGAGCAGGGAGACAAGAAAGTGCCTCGCGGCCACTCTTGGTGATGGCAAGCCAACATAATCGTGCTTACAATCTGCACAACGGCTGGCAACAATTTCATGTAAATGTTTTTTGTTATTGAAATAAAGTTTTTCACTATCGCAATCTATTGCTGAACCCAGCACATCACTTTCTACTGCGCAATAAAGCAACTCCCCTCGGGCCGATAGTGTAACGCCTCTGTGTTGCCAATCACACCCTGCCTTACGAGGGCTGCCATTGAGTAGTTGATCCACCAATGAGCGATAAAAAAATTTCTGAATCTCAGATGTCTCATACAGCCTTATGGCCCCCTCTAAGAACATACCGAAATGCAACTTTTCCGCAGAGGACAGAGCAAAGGGCTCAGTCAATTCGTCAGCATACAAACGCTGATGCGGTATCCCGAGCCGGAACTTTATATGCACCCCTTTTAGAATCGCAAAATCTAAAAGATCATGTAAACCAAAAATGTTTTCGCGAATTACTGTACAGCCGAGATGAAGGCGATCAACCGCAGACGATACAAGACAATGCTCTATCACTCTTACTGCATTTTCAAAACTTCCTGCCCGACCCCTGACTCTATCATGAACATCCCCAACACCATCGAGTGAGACCATGACAGAAAATATCTTATTTGAGTCTTGCAGGCCAACACCAAGGGCATCAATCTGCGCTATGACATTTTCCGCATTTAGTGCATTTGTAATCAGTGAAATAGTTCTTAATTTTGGTAGACGTGCAACCAGTATACTGGCAATTTCCGGTAAATCTTTCCGGAGGGTTGGCTCACCCCCATTCAATCCAACGCCTGAGACCTCAGCGAATAACCGGTTGGATAAAATGACCGCTAGATCTGCTGTTGAAATTTGAGAATCCAACTTTTTCTGCCAGACATTGCACATCTGGCAAGAAGAATTGCAAATGTCATTGACCGGAAACTGAATGACATGAGGCTTCTCCAAGGAAAGTCTATTGTCAACCCCCTGTAGTCGCTTGGCCATGCATTGCAAATCCTTCAGTTTACCTAGGATCGACATAACTTACTCAACCAGCTCGGGATAATATTTTTTGATAAGTCCTCTCGTGTTTTTCAAAATATAGGATTTGTCTTCATCATGAATGTCATAATTCTTTTCACCTTTCCTGACAAACTTGTAATTTCTAACCGGACATTTTTTCAAAAAAAGTACATTGTCCTCTTTCATATTCTCAAATGAAGACATTTCTACAGATTCCCGGATCGTTTTTTCACTAATTAAAACCCCCAAATTATTAAACAGGGTTCTCATCTCTTTGTAAGTATCGTCTTTTAAATCTTCGTACCTCTGAATATGTATTTTTATTGATCGATCCACCCCAAGCCAGGATTCTACGTGCCGGTTCCAGGCCATGGCACCATATCTTTCATCCTTGATGAAGTCCGAAAATGTCCCCTGGTAGCCTATCCGTCCTTGTAAAAATGCATAGTAACTTACCATGACACTTATTGGGTTTCTCACCAAGTAGATAACGTGACGGTAAGAGACATTGAATTCTTCATGGCTTTTGATGAGACGGTAACCCGGAAGAGACAGTATGCTGGGTCCGATCTGGTGAGACTGATGAACATCACCTACGAACTGCTCAAGGTTGAAATGGGTCGCTTTTTGCTTCATTCCTGCCTCCACGAGACAGCAATTGACAAATAATGTCGTGAACCAGGTTACCCCACTCTTTGGGAACTCGACAAAAAACAAATCACTGTTATTAAACCGACCTTTAACTTGGCTTAGCGAAGAAAAAGTATGCCATATCCTTTTTAATTTTCTGCTTAAGTTATTCATGGAGTCATTAATATTTCCCTTTAAATACTCATTTACACTCTATACCTAGCGGATAAGCCCGTACTTTTTAATCACCCGCGAAAAATCCAAAAAACATAAAGTTTTCAGTTGCATAAAAAACAATGGTCGAGACTTATTATAAATTGCATTCGAAAAAACATAAGCAAAAGCATATGAAATCAACGTGGAATATGCCGCGCCGACTATTCCATAAATGGGAAGAAGATAATAATTAAGAAAAATATTCACAAATGAAGCGGAAACATTGGCATACATAATAAACTTTACATAACCTTCTGTTGTAGCCCACAAGCTTCTCGCCATGCCAACAAAAATTATGATATTTGAAAGGATATGAACAATTAAAACACCTGACGACTCAATATATTGTTTTCCGTAAATCAGATGAAGAATTTCTGCAGGAAACATTACAAAGGGAATGCAGATTAGCAAAGATAGGGCAAACAACACTGTAAAGACATCTTGCATTCGCGCTTCATATAAAGAAGCACTTTGATCTTTTGCCTCAACGATGAATTTTTGAACTGAGTGCACAACTGAAACTGGAAGAAAATACCAAACTACCGAAATTTTCACGACAGCGCTATATTGACCAAGTGCATAATTACCCAACATCTGCCCGATCATTAACTGGTCGACCTGCTGATACAACATGGAGAAGAGACCCGAAAAAATCAACGGCCAGCTTTCGCCCAACAGTGCAACAGAATCCCTTTGTGTAACCGACCAACCATCCTGTCCGTTCATCCGCCGGTAAACCCACAACAAACCGCCAGCAACGAGCACTCCCTCGAAAAAGTAGGTGGCACCAAGCAAAACAAGTGACCCACCAGCAACCAGGACCAGTATGCGGGCTAAGGACGCCAACAATACCCCCACCAACTGTGGAATAACTGAGTACTTGGCTAAAACTAATGACCGCAGCCACAACTCAACAACATCTAAGGACCGCGCTAAATGCCCAAAAGAAAGTAGAATAACTAACCAGAAAAGAACTGTATCCTCTGGCCTGAGTAACATCGAGAAGAAACCTGTCGTTACAATCAGTACCAATCCACCCAGGCAGCGCAACAAAAATGCGCTGCCCAACAGAGTCCCCTTTCGGTCAGGATAACGAACCAGTTCACGCACCAGAATCCCGTCAAGACCCAATCGTGAAAAAATGGAAAATATGCCAACCAATGCCAATCCGAAATTCAGCCGTCCAAAGTCTGTAGCTCCCAAAGACCGGGCCATCCAGGCAACAACGAACAAACCAACTACCATCCGAATGATACGGTCAAACCATAACCAGCTTAAATTGACAAGCACCTGCTCCAATCCGGGGAATTTTTTACAAAACGTCCTTAGTATAGTAGGCCTCCACCTAGCAAGGAAAATCTATAACGTCTAATGTTGCCTACCTGCACCAAGTTAGACGACAACACAAACGGATAGGATGAATAATATTGGACTAAATCTCTACATACGTCAGGAAAGAGAATCCACCATACCGTGTGGTCCCTCCAACATCGGGAAAAATTTTATGGTTTTTGATATACGTAATGGCGGTAGCCGCTTCTAATCGGTCAAGCTTTCGGCACAACTCTTTTCCCTGCCAGCACCAGGCAACCTCTTCCAGTTCCAGCACACCTTTGGAGACCAACATGTTTGCAGTCGGGAAACCAGGCAAACCATAACCATACAACTTGTGCAAAGGCGGATTATCATCAAACAAAAGGTACTGAAATCCTCTTTCCTTTGCCTCAATAATTCTACGAGCATGACTCACATGACAATCAAAAAACACCATCGCTTTTCGAGGGTCAACGGACCCGAAGTCAAACAAAGACCAATCTTGCTCAAAATACTCAACATTTCCATCCTTATATTCAAGATTGTCCAAATCGATATCAAAGCCAAGAACAGTTGCATCGGGACACGCACTTTCGAGTAACCACGAAGTATGTCCTTTCCAAACACCACTCTCCACAATCAGTTCCGGCTTAAGGGCCCGAACAAAAAGGAATATCCAAAACATATTATGAAACCCGCTGCCACCGGTATTGTTCTGCAGACCCCGATTAGAATAGAGCTCATAAAAAAAATCAATTTCCACTCGAAGATCAATTTTTTCAAAATTCAATTGATTTTCTTCAAAAAACATGATAGACACGGCCACCAATTCATCAATCAGTACCTTTTTCAACCCGTCATCTTTCATAAATGAAAGAGCTGGATCGTGTACCTGCTGGAGAGGGCCGCTGCCTAAAGCTTTTTTCTTCTCAATTTTGAGCCCAAAGGGAGCCAAAACACTATTTACTGTTTTTGATATTTTTTGCCTGCTCATAACCGTGAAATCCTCACATTTAAAAACTTTGCTACTAGGTTCAACCAGTCATCTTCAAAGTGGTTTCGACAAATCTTCGATCAAATGAACCGTTTCCACTAGTGACAAGGATAGACTGTTCTACAAACATCAATGACCTTATCTTATCTACCTATTCTACAGACCTTATCCCCGGGCAGTAGATCGACACCGCAAGATTCATGCTCTGCACTGTTTCAAACAAACGCTCCCGCTCTTTTGCTACTGTTACAATAACAGGACCACTGTTCCACAAACAGATCTCTTCCAAAGGTCTGATGGTCTGTTGGAAGAAACCTCCACCTACATGGTCTTCCGCAAAAACTTCCCCCACATCAATAGATGTCTCCCGCAAAGAAAGCAAGGCAATTTCAGCTACCTCATCGACACCGCAGAAAGCAACACTATCGACATTCTGCTCAGCCAACGAAACAAACAGCTCGGCATAATCGCGACGAGCTGTTTTATACAAAGTGTTGAAATAATTTAGATGCCGGTAAGCCAGGCGACTTTTTTCAGTCAACCCTTTTGGAGTCAGCAAATAGCCATAGCGATTACGCGGATAGTTCTTAACCCGCACATACCCTTTGGCAACAAAGTTTTTCAGATAGGAATTAATAAGACCGACAGCGACACCAAGCCGACCAGCGAGTTCTCGCTGAGAAACCGACTCACCATCTTCAAGCTCATTCATCAATTGCAGGGCACGGAAGGACTCTTGATCGTTCATATTATGAACGATACACGAGAATCACACGATAAATCAAGGGGTTTGTTGCAGTATGTTCATTTTTTGAACGTGAAAGACATGAAGGGCCTTAGAACAAAATCTTTTATTGGCCGCGAACACCCCCTGCTCGTGGTACTCGCTTCCCCCCTGTAAAACAAGGGGGATTGAGGATCTGAATTGTTAGTAAATATACGTCAACCCTGAGTGATTTTATCGGGGACCCATATTTTAAGGTCTGGATTCCCGATTATACCCTCGGGAATGACAATCGTTAATCATAAGCTGAAGTTACAGCCTTTAACCATAGACCCTGATAGATTTTCATCGCGGCTAATTATGCCTTTGACCTTGTGTTTTGATCATAACCACAGAGCCTGATAGATTCTCACCTAACATCACTAATAATTTTCTTTATAGTTGCGGTGAGCGGTTTCATCCTGTTCTCGCAAACCCAAAAGATTTCCTCAGCATCGACATCAAAATAATGATGCGAAATTATATCCCTCATCCCTTTTGCGCCCTTCCAATCTATCTCTGGATATTGTGACAAAAGTTTTTTGTTGGTGATCTTGTCAATATTCTTTAGACTTTCACCGATTGCGATTATGACCATACAAATGGCATCAAGTTTTTCCATGCCCTCCGGAGTATCCGTAAAGTAATCAACTGAAGCTACAGGTTCAAAGCGTTTCATAACCAGGTCTATGGCGTCAGATGTCTGCTTCAACACCTCGAGAAGCATCTCCTTATCGCACATAAACCGCCTCTTTTTCAATCCGCCGTCTCAAAAAAGGATTCATCTTTTCACGAAACCTTACCAGGTCAACAGGCATCCGTAGTCGTTCCTCCAAATCTTCCTTTATATGCACCATAATAAAAGGGTCTGGTGTTTCCGTCATTACGACAATGTCTGCATCACTGAATTCTGAAGCCTGCTCCCTTGCGAAAGAGCCAAAAACCCCAATGGACAGGAGGCCATACTTATCGCCTTCAATCCTTTTGAATTCTGCCAAGGTGTTCAGTAAATCAGATCTGTTCATTTCATTCTCCATACAGAGTTGACCAAACAAAAGTAAACATTTATTTAGCCACGATCAGAATCTATGAAAATTGGTAAGAGCAAAAGACCTGATCTTGACAAATTTATTTTCGACCTTCTATCGGAAACTTCAATCGAGTATTCACAAGTTCATACAAGTTACCGGCAAATTTGAAAAAACCTTTGGCTTCGTCTATATCAGGAGCACCCTGGGGCAAAAGCCCCAACGCCCCTGGATACCTGGAATCAATATAGAGCTTGTTCAAAAGTGCGAGGATATCTTCCTCCGCCCCGACATCCCATACCTCTGATACAATCCCATTCAGGGTAATCAGGTCGTGAGACTTGATCCCTCCCAACTCATGCTCTTCTATTATGGCCTTGAGTACCTTCTCGACGCATTGCTGTGCATGAAAAGCAACAACTGCCGTCAATTCGGCACGTCCGAGAAGTGCTTCCATTGTGAGCAAATCAGATCTGGCAGATTTAAGCCAATCAACTGAAATCGGTTTCATTGAAGATCAATCCCCTCAGTGAGAATTTTTTTTGAAAATTGACTTCCGGATTTGGCAAATCGCTCAAACTCTGGCTTGGTGTAGACAAGCAGATCAATCGGTACCTTTTTCTCTATACAGCGAATAGCACGGCTGATCTTCAGATAGTTCTCACTCTGTGCCTTAAAGGTCTGTGGTGTTTCGTTTTTATCCAGCACAACAAGAAGGTCGATATCGCTGTCGGAACTTGAGGTACCACGTGCATGAGAACCAAAAAGGAGAATCTTCACCGTTTTTTCGGCCGCCATTATCCTTGATGATAAGTCTTTCAATAATTCATCAGTCATTCAACCCTCCAGTAGCATTCTGTGATTCGTTGAATCCGTAAAATCTTTTTTAGCCACGATCAGAATCTATGAAAACCTATAAGGGCCAAACCAATGACTTATGGTTCATGCTTCTAATCATAGACTTTGATAGATTCTCATCGCGGCTAATTCGTCTTTGACCTTAAAAACAAAACCTTTTTTTGCCACGATGAAAGTCTATGAAAATCTGTAAGAGCAAAACCAATGGCTTTTTGGGTTTAAGCTTTTAACCATAGACCTTAGATAGACCTTCATCGCGGCTAATTCCTTATCTTATCATATCAGATTCTATCAGTGCTCAAAACAGGCTGTTCAGAAGACATATTACCATTTACATACAAGACTGGTAATAATTATTTCCGCTTACAGCACCATCCGGCAAGGTATGCTACTGGAGAGCAAACCACGATTGAAATGCTCAAAGTGTCACTACGCTACGCCGGACAACTCCAGATATCTTCTATTTCAAGACCAGGGCTGGCCGGGAGGTAGATTTCATTGTCCAGCGTCAGGATCGCTACCGCATGCTTGTCCAGGTCTGCGAGTCTATGGCGAATCCCCAGACCCGTAAGCGTGAAACCATGGCGCTCGCCGAAGCTATGGACGAATTGGAACTGGAACAGGGGATCATCGTGACCCGTGATGAAGAAGAACTGATTCAGGTTGAATCCGGGGAAATTGAAATCATGCCTGTCTGGCGGTTTCTGCTGAACCTGCCTTCATAACCATAGGTCAGGATAGACCTTTATCGTGGCTGATTTGCTTTTGACCTTAGAACCAAAACCTTTTTTTGCCGCGGTCAGAATCTGTGAAAATATGTAAGGGCTAAAATATAAGGGCTTTGGGTTTTATGCTTTAAACACAGACCTTGTACAGATTTTCACCGCGGTTAATTTGCTTTTGAATTTAAAAACTTAAAACCTTTGTTGGCCGCTGATAAGGTCCGATAAAATCTGATGGTAAATTCTTAAACCTCATTAAATGCCTTTCTTACTTCATCAAACCTTATCAGATTCTATCCGCAGCTAATTTGCCTTCAAGGTTGTAACAAAGCAACATAGACCTGTTCCAGAGTCGCAATCCGCGTATCCCAGGAATGTTTCTTTACTGCAACCTGCCGAGAATAATCTGCCAACTCTGCACGCAACGTGTCATTCTCCAACAACTGCACCATACATCGGCATAATTCTGCAGACTCAGATGACTTCATGTAAACCCCACAGTTGCCTAACAACTCCCGGTTAACCAAGTTATCAGTAGTGATCGTCGGCAGTCCACAGGCTATATAATTGAGCAGTTTACCGTTGGCCTCAGTGGCAGAAAGCTTTGCAGAAACGGCAATATCTCCCAGACTGAGATAACGAGTCGCTTCAGAATAGTCAAGCTTGCCAGTGAAAGTGATTCGATCATCAAGGCCAAGTACTCTTGCCTGCTCAACATAGCCACCTTCAGGATAACCCATTAAAAGAGCGTGAAAATCATTCCGTTCGGCAGATAGCTGCTTCAATGCATTGAGCAGCAGATCTACCCCCTGGTATTCGGTCATAGCACCAAGATAAACAATCAACTTTTTGTCTGCAGGGATGCCCAATCTTTTGAGCAGCTCCGTATCTTTCGGCAAGGGTATAAACAGGTTGGTATCGACTGCGTCGATAAGTGGTGTCAATCTACCAGCGACTTCAGGAAATTCTTTCTTTATCAATTCGGAGGTCGGTGTCGAGCTGGTAATTATATGATCAGCCTGACAGGTGATCCAGCGTTCCAGTCGAGCAAACATCTTATGCAAGAGACCACCCTGTTTCATGAAGCCGTGGTCAAACAACTCACCACACAAACTCCCCTGGCAATCAAACAGCAGCGGTGCCTGCAAAGAACGTTTGGCGATAGCGGCCAGAAAAGCACCTTCGTGCAGGTGGGCGTGAATGATGTCGGGATTGAATCTCTTCGCGGTGACAATTGCTTTGTAAAGCAGAAGAATATCGAGATATGGTTTGTGCCAGGAAGGGCCTGCGGAAAGCTTTTTATACCAAGGAATTCTCGGGATTCTGACAACAGGAATATCGTCGACATCGCGCCCCAGGTGATAGGCGACTATGACTACTTTGTGGCCTCGGGCTTTGAGAGCTTTGGATTCTTCGTATATGCGTACGTGACAACCACGGTCGGAGAAATATGGGGTTGGAGCGATCATGAGGATTTTCAGATTGGATGACATAAAACCAACACCTTTGAAACTAAGCTCAAAACCTGTCTTTAGCCGCGATTAAAATCTATGAGAATCTATAAGGGCATAAGCATTGAGCCGATGTTTTTGTTTAAACCATTAAGAACACCCCCCTGCTCGTTCTACTCGCTTCCCCCCTGTAAAACAAGGGGGATTGAGGGCAAAACCGTGAACAATAGTCGAAATAAAGTCACTTTTTACTCGCCTTATTTACCACTTGAGTGAGCTGGCGATGTAGCTTTTCGGCAGCAGGGAAGCGTTTCGGTGCTCTAGCGAGATACTGGTTCAGGGCGAACAGAGCATTATTGTACTGCTTGCGCCTGGTGTAGATCTGCGCCATCTCCCACCAGGACATGTAGCGATTTGCATTGTTCTTAATCATCAAGAGAGTTTCGGAGAGAACTGTGTCGTCTATACGCTTCTTTGAGAGAGCATGTTTTTTCAGCCAGTCTTCGGAGACGCTGCCACGCCTAACGAAAACCATTGAAGATTCAGTATTGAGAACCAAATACCAGTCGGGATGAGCGGCGAGTCGATCAAGCAACGGATACTTCTGCCCGGTATCAATTGTCGATGCTCGCGTAACAATTGTATTGACGTTAAATTTATTTAGAATCTGCTCCCAGTCTGGCTTACCAGCCATTACATTCCAACCGAGGTTGAACATCTCTGCCGAGTTCTGGCGGCCGTCCCAGAACATCAGATAATCAGGGAACAGCTTGAAAGCCATATAGCCGCCCCAGTCGTAGGTATTGTAGATATTTTTTGGTAACTTGTGCTCTTTGACAAACTCGGTGGCGGCAATCGGGTAGTGCCAACTGCGTAGCCCCGTGTTAAACAGTCCATAAACCCTGTAAAGAGGTTGCCAGAAATACCAGAAAGAGCCTATAGCCAAAGCACAAACCGCGACCATGGCGATGTTGCGATACAGCTGCGGTAATCGCTGACGGAGCGGTTCCGCAAGCTGATCGAGGTAGGCCGGCAGAATGGCGACCATCCCCATGTAAAAAAACGGCACATGCCGCACGAGCTTGAGCCCCATCAGGGCCAACCCAGCCAGCAAGCAAAGGTCTGATAGCCGGAGCCTGCGCCATCCCAGCAACATGATCACACCGGCCAAAGCCATTGCATAAAAGAATATCGGCTGATTCTGGAATGTGGTCGGCGTCCAGTCCATGTTGAACACCGCCAGGGAACTGCCGGTCACTTTGCCAGCAGCGTCGACTGTGGCACCCAATTTGTAAGAGCCCAGCAGGGTATTGAACCAGCGGGCAGGATAGGGATTGGCAAGTCCGGCCAGTAACACACCAACCAACAGACCAAACAACTGACCGGTACCCAGCCATGAAAACCGTCTGGCAATTAGTGATTGCCCAGTCTCGCCGACCAGGTAAGCGGCAACCAGGGCTAGAGCCAGAATCGAGCCAGCATGGAGATTACTCCAGAACATCATCAGTGGCAGCAACCAGAGAATCTGCCATGACGGCCGGTTCAAGTAACCTTCTAGCCACCAGATAAAGATTGCAGTGCAAAGGAAAGTCCAGATCTGCGGCCGCTCAAGCCAACCACCACTGGTCAGCAGAAACACCGGCAGCAACGTGGCGATCGCCAACCAGGAAGATTTACGGCGACGGGCGGCCAGAGTCAGAAAGCAAGCGGTGGCAGTAATGACCAGACCCTTTAACACGCTGATGGCACCATATCCTGCAACTTTGTAAAGCCCGAAAAGGATCAGGCTGTGCAGCCAGGTGTGTTCATGCCGCGGCACATCCGCCGCCAGGGTGAAGGTGTCGGTGCGGATCATACTCATGGTATCGACCATGTAGCGGCCGTTTTGAAGCTGCCAGAAGACGTCGAAGGAATGCACTACGGAGATTGTGACAGCGAGGATCGCGAGGAGCATCGCGCATAATATGCCGGGGCCAAAATATGTTGTGATACGAGGGAATTTCATGCGGACAAGACTATATTTAGCCGCGATGAAAATCTATGAAAATCTATGAAAAGCAAAAACCTTTTATTTAGCCGCTGATAAGGTCTGATAAAATCTGACAGGAAAAGCTTTAACATTATTTAGAATGCCTTTTTGCTTTCATCAGATCTTATCAGATTCTATCTGCGGCTAATTGCTTTTGACCTTAGAACCAAAACCTTTTTTTGCCGCGGTCAGAATCTGTGAAAATCTGTAAGGGCTAAAATCAAGGGCTTTTAGGTTTTATGCTTTCAAACACAGACCTTGACAGATTCTCACCGCGGCTAAATTGCTTTTGACCTTTTTCAAATATCTTCATCAAAATTGAGAGTTTCGAGGATGGTGTAGATCGGCTTGTTTTGCACTTCGTGGTAGGTACGCGTGACCAGTTCACCAAGGAGACCGATGGCGAAAAACTGGGCTCCGGCGAAAAACAGAAAGGCCGTTAGAACCAGCAATGGATTGCGATTCATAGCAAGCCCCTGGAACTTCATGTAAAGTGTGGCCACCCCTGACAGTCCTCCGGTGAGAAATGCCATCAAGCCCCATTTACCGAAGAGTTGCATGGGCCGGGTGGAATACTTGAGGAGAAACTTGACGGTTATAAGGTCGAGGATAACGCGAATGGTACGATCAATACCATACTTGCTGACACCAGCCTGGCGGGCACGATGGTTGACCGGGATTTCCGTGACCCGGGCTCCGGCCTGACTGGCAAGAGCCGGGACAAAGCGATGTAACTCGCCATACAGACTGACCTTCTGCAAAACTTCTTTGCGATATGCCTTCAAAGTACAGCCATAATCTCTGAGGTGCACACCAGTCATACGTGAGATCAGCGAATTTGCGAGGATTGACGGCAGGCGACGGGTCAAAAACTTGTCTTGGCGTTTTTCCCGGTAACCAGAGACGATATCAAAACCTTCCGCAACCTTTGCGACCAACCGCGAGATATCTTTGGGATCATTTTGCAGGTCCCCATCCATCGGCAGGATAATCTCTCCTCTGGCAGCCTCAAAACCTGCAGACATGGCCGCAGTCTGGCCGAAATTTCTCCGCAGCCGGATAACCTTGACCCGCTTGTCGTCAGCAGCGATCTCGGTAAGCCTTTCATAAGAAGCATCCTGGCTACCGTCATCGACAAGTATCAACTCATAGGAGTGGCCTGCAAGTTCCAACGCCTCGGTCGTTTCGGTATAAAGGCGAGGGATATTCTCGGCTTCATTAAAAAGAGGAACAATTATAGAAAGTTTCATCATGGGTGAGAGAGTTAATCGGCTGTTGGGTTATCAATAAGCTGGCGGCTAAAAGGTCTTGCGAACATTTACTTCATAACGCTGCACAACTATTTGACGATCATCATCAGTGCCATATTCGTAATCGAAATCAACCTGGAATTTGGGGAAATGCAGACCAGTGCTGAGGCTGAAGAGCATTATATTCTGACCGGGGTTATAGTATCTATATTCGAAGCGTCCACCGAAAGAGAGAAAATTGATTGGATAATAATTCCCAGCCAGGGTATATGTCATCCACTCCTGGTCGAAACCACCCATAAATTTTTCATAATCAATGCGCTGTTCAATATCCGCGAGCTTGCGGATAACGCCGTTGATCGCGTAAAAGTTCCTACGCAGCTTCTGAGTGAAGAGAATAGTGCTATTATTCTTATTGCTGCTACTGCCACGCGTTTTGCCGCGACGCCACTCAACATCCAAGTCAAACTCTGCCAGCCAATACTTGTTCGGTAGATAGTTCAAATGTGTTCTATGTCTGTACAGCCTGTCGACAGAATTGACATCCTGATTGGAGCCTAAAAAAGACTTTCCCTGGGTATCGTTGCTCTGAATATCGCCGGTCGAAAGATAGTTCGTCATGTTTACACTGAAGGACTTCCGATCGTAGCGCAAGCGGTGTTCCAATTCAAAAACCCACCTGGATTCACGGGCATCTTCTTCGTACTTGTAGAGAGCACTCACACGGTTTGAGAGTCGGTTGCGACCTGAGTGTTCTAACGATAAACCGGTCTGGGTACGCAAGTAATTATCATCTCGCGCCACTTCGCCATCAGTGTAATCGAAACCACGAGTACTCCGAGGGACAAGATAGCTGGTTGTATAAGCACCAATCGAGCCGCTGCCGTAGAGTAATTCTTGGCTTACCTCCAGACGGAGACTTCTTGTTAAACTGTAGGTAACTCGACCTGTGCCGAAGCTCTCCCAATAGCCGGTATCGTCGTCGTTTAGTGCATCGCCGGAGAAACGACCCAGCCCCAGATTGCCATACCAGCTGAGACGATCCCTGGTAACCCTATTGGAATAAGCCTCGACTTCGGCCCGGAGGCCTTGTGCGTTTCCTTGTTTACGGGTGTTATACTCGGCTTCAACCTCGTAATTAACCCTGATTCTCCGGGTAATATTGGTCTCATATTTGGCAGTTGAATAGTAGACATCCTCTTTTTCCCGGAGACGACTATCGATTTTTTCTTCCCAGCGATTGACAACAACCTGACCACGCAAGTTCACGTCGGGGCTGATCCTGTTGTTCAGATAAATCGGGACATCGAGATATTGTGCGACTCGGGAGCCGGTTCGTTCACGCGAAAAATAGCTAAAATTGGCAACCTTCAGATCACGCCATTGCATAGTTGAGAAAAGATTGACGTCGTAGCGGCTTTCATCACTGGTGCTGAGCTGATCTTTGGTCGTCGTGTAGCTGCCATCCACAGAGATCTGGATCCAGTTAGTCAAATGGATCCACTGCCGCTTGAGCAGATGATCGATAGTGCCAAGCAGGACTGTTTCTTCACGCGTGTCATTGCGAGTGTTAATATAATCCTTGAAATCATAGATCCGGTAATGAAACCAGTTGTCTTTCTTGTTAAGGGAGACAAACGCCAGATCACGCTGCCTGAATTTAGTCGGAGTGATCGCTTTGATATCACGGCGATAGATATCGCGGTAATCGAGCAGAATTCGCGGCCACTGGGAGAGGGCCTCCCGATATTTGCCGAGATAACTGCCATTGCGGATACCAGCAACAAACTGCACACCAGTGTGAATCGTCTGACCGTTGTTCAGATCCGTAGCGATCCAGGGACGAAGATAGGGGCTTCGTGAGAGCCCGACAACATTATCCTTTGTGGTGGTGATAGCATCAAGATCGTAACTGTAGGCGTGTAAACGAAACGGCAAGCCACCAGGGGCAATCAGCAGATCGCCATTGTAGAGGATCTTGAAAGAATCCATATCGATTTCCTCACCATCGACATCGCTATCGAAGGCGGCCCATTCGGCACCGAGACCAAGAGTCCAGGAGCCGAGCCGTCCGCCACCTAGCAAGCCACTTTGGCTGTAGAGCACTGAATAGCGTTGCGAGAAACTGGAGGCACTGAAATTGTCACCATCTTTATGGTCCCTCTCGAAATTGACATAATTCCACTCCACAGACCCATCGACAACAGCCCACGTGGACGACACAAGAACGCCAAAGAAGAGTAACAGCAATGATATCGAGAGTAACCAGGACTTCATTAAACACCAATTATCTGTAATGGACAGTAGAAAGTTCAAAAGCTAACCGCTAGGCAAAATGCAATTTTCATTCCACAACCAGAGGGCCAAGGACCACACAGCATTGCAACATATGAGTCCATAAAACAACGTTAAAAACTAGCTGGCAAACAGTCAAACAGCTGCCTGAAGCAGAAAAAAAGGCGGGGACAGAAAATCTGTCCCCGCCCGGTACTGCATGATTAAATCGACTTACTTGATATGGCAGGTGGTACAAAGAGCAGAGCCAGCATTCGATATATTGAGGAATGGCTGACCAGCACCCTGATTATGCACGTCGTGGCAGGACGAACACCACATAACGCCAGTGGTAGTGTAGAGTGGCAGACCACCAACATCTACGTTGGCATTGGTTTCTGGATAGAAACCTGCGTTATCAGCAGTATAAACTGCACCATAATCCATGCCGATCGGATGGTCATTGCGCAGCATGGAACCATCGCCACCATTTGCGCCAGTGACATTGGATGCAAGACCAACAGTATCAAAACCAAGACCCGAAGCAGCGAAGGTCGGCTGAGCATTACCGTTGCTGGCTGGCGGGTTGGTCAAACCACCAGCAAGGGAACCACCGTCGTGGCAGGAAAGACAGAGTGGCGCATCAGAGAGGTTGACAGCAGCCAGAACCGTGGTCGGGTTACTGTTGGTCTGGTCGAGAGTAGCACTGTTGTAGAGATCTGTGGCCACAAGACCACCACCAGGAATGGAACGGTTCCACAGGGGAGCCAGAAGACCGGTAGCGCCACCGTGCGGGGTGTGGCAGAACACACAAGTTTCATCAACGTTGTTAGTCTTGATCGTCGAAGTGCCGGACGATGACAGGTCGTGCTTGGAGTTACGGATAACCCCGAATGCGGGTGCAGCGAGCAACGCTGCAGCGATCAGTAAAACAATAACCTTTTTCATTCTTCTACCTCCTGTAACCAATTTCTTGAGTGTTGGCAGTGCAAAACCTATTTTCGCCGCAGCCATAAAAGTCATACTCAAAGCAAAAGCAAACACCATGCCAGCGCGAGAACTGTGCAAAAGCACAGATGCAAACAGGCAATCACCACTAGTCTAATTCTTCGCAAAACCAGGTTGCGGCCATATGACACAGGGCCTTCTCCGCTATATCACTGAGCCTTTTTCTCCCGTTGGATACGCTTAACTTTCTTCTCAATTCTTTGCAGGGCCTCGCTATCAAGTGGATGCTCTGCCAGATAAGTCGGTGTCAGCATTTGCCAGATAGTGATGCGCCTGTTCATGCCGTCGCTGATATAGATGCGATCATTGCGATCAATAAAAACCGATGTCGGCAATGTGAAGCCAAGTTGATGAGCGGTGCGGCCACCGCCAATTGCCGTTAAAGGCGTACCGTCAGACTGAAACACCAGCAAGGCAGCTTTACGTGCCTCGGCAACGAAGAGGTTGCCTTCACTGTCGAAAGCCAGACCGCGCGGGCCTTCAAATTGAAAAGCTTTGTCTCCTCGCCTACCGAACATGTAGAGATGCTTGCCCTCACCGTCAAAAACTTGGATCCTGGTATTAAACTGTTCGGCAACAAAGATATTGCCATCTTTATCGATAGCAATCCCCTGAGGTCCGTAGAGTTTACCCTTTTCTCCCCCTCTGCCACCAAAAGAAAACAGCTTCTCACCACTACTCAGATCAAAAACGAAAACCTCACTTTTGACCACATCGGAGACATACAACCGGCCGCGTTTTTCATCCACAGCAAGAAAGGTCGGCTTACCGAATTCACCAGCTCCAATAGACCTGACCACTTCATGATCGGAATTGAATACCAGAACCTGCTTGCCGTAAGCCTCGGCAACATAGAGCATGTCTTTGCTGTCGAAAGCCAAGCCGATTGGCAGGCCGATCTGTGCTTTTCGTGAGTACATGGCCATCGTCTTATTAACAAAATCGATGACGCGAATATTGTTGGCATCAAGATCGGAAACGTAGACAAGTCCTTTACTATCGACTGCGACTCCCATCGGCTTTTGCAAGAAGTGCAGGGTCTGCTTGCCCAGAAATTGCTCGGCCATGACCTGGCCCTCAGTTTTCGGGAAATTATCCTCTGAGGAGAAGGTGGTGATCCACTCCATCTTCGGCTCTGCCGGCGGCGGCGGCCAGTAAACTTTCAGTGGTGCCGGTTTTTTACTGGCACATCCAGAAAAAACCGCAACCGACAGCACAATCAAAAAGAACACAACTTTGGATACTTGCACTTTACTACCTCACTATATAGTTTTTAGACATCCCTAATTTTACAACGCCTATTTATCGTGACATTTAGCACAAAGGGAAAAACGAGATTTAACCCCCCAACGGAACAGTGCCGCGGATTGGCCAGTATGAGGATCGTGACAACTAGCACAACTTAATTCCTCACCATTCTCCGCCGGATTGACAACTCCCTTTAAAGGATGTGGTTTACCCCCGGACCCACGGGTCACGTGGGGCTCTTTCACTACATTTTCGTGACACCCAGAACAGAGCTCATAAGCAGGCATCACGAGTTGCGAAGGTTGATCGGTGGCATGCGCGTCGTGGCAGACCAGGCACATACCCGCCTCGATCGGCCCGTGCATAAACTTGGACGTCTTGAAGTCCTCGGCCTTGTCATCATGACACTCCAGGCAAAGGAGTGCATCACCGGAACGTGCCTGGTATTTATATGGACGGCTCTCCACATCATGACAATAGGTGCAATCATAAACCCCTGCAGGGCCATGCACATGTTTCTTGGCAAGCATACGTGCATGACATGAACTACACGGATACTTGCGAGGATCTCTGGTCGCGAGATCTGCCTGCGAAGGAGACATGTTATGACAGGTGGCACAAGGTGCTTCCCGTTCCGGCAAATGGAATTGTTCCCGTCGGTAATCAGTTGGCGGTGATTCGTCGTAGCGGTCGTGGAAATAAATCTCGGCCCGGGCAACCGCCATCCGTTCTCCTCGCAGAAAGCCCTCCACGATGATAGTGTTCTGTCCTGGGTCAAATGTCGGTTCGACAACCAGCATATCGCCGAAGCTTTGCCGATACGCTTCGTTCGTGAGATCGATGACATCGCTTTTCACGCCATTGATCTCGATACTCATGCCGTCCAGAAAGGGGTCTGTCCCTCCCTTGATCACCAGGTATTTGGATTTACTGACGTAGCTGCCATCCGCTGGGTACAAAATCTCAAGCGCATGGGCTCCAACCTGGCTGACCAATAGCAGCAAAGTGCATATAGTTATAATTTTCGTCAATCTCATTCGTACCTCTTTTCCGGAAGAGATCATCTTATGCCATATTTTTTCTGCCTGACAATCATCACTGTCATTCAATCGGATGTTTGCGTAAATATTCGGGCGTCAGGTATTGGAAATTGTGGACCATTTTGTTCAGGGTATCGACAACCCACACCGCGCTGTTCTGGTCAACATCCACCCCTCTTGGCAAATAAAACCCACCCGGGGCAATCCCTCCACTGGCAGGAGACTTGGAACCAATGCGCAGCAGCAAATCTCCTTCAAGACTGAAGATGATCAATTTATGCTCAAGGGCATCTGTAACATAAACCTGTCCGTCCCTGGATAAGGCCAGGTTCTTGGCAATGGAAAACGAACCTGCCGCAGTGCCTCTCTCGCCAAAAGTACGTAAAGGCTGGCCAGCCACATCAAACACCTTAACCCTGGCATTCATGGAGTCCATGACATACAGGTTGCCGTACAGATCGACATCAACATCAGTCGGATAGTTAAACTGGTCAGCAGCATCCCCCCGCTCACCCATGAATTTGATCAAATTCCCCTCAAGATCGAAGATAGCGATCCTGTGCAGCGGCGTATCAACAACATATAAACGGTTATTCTTGGTATCAACAGCTAATCCAGTAGGTCTTGCTAAGTCGGGATTAGAGATTGCAAACAGGAACTTTTCGTTGCGATCGAAGACACTGATTGTGCGTGCAACCACATCACTGACATAAATCCTGCCAATATCGTCTATGGCCAATCCATAGGGAGCAGCAAACTGCGCAGCGTCACCTGAAGGCTTCAGTGACCTTAGTTCAAAACCCACCGTGTCAAGCACCAGGACCTGCTGCAACCCTGTATCTGTCACAAACACCCGACCATGCGAATCAGAAACCACGTCGACAGGTGTAATAAAAACAGACTGAGGCCGCTCTTCTCCCAAGATATACTTAGTCGCAAAACTTGTCTTTTCAGGCCGCAAATCCTGGGTGGAAAAGTAAGATTTCACATATTCGATTTTCGGCCCGGCCGGAGCAGGTGGGAAAAAGTAGCGGCTGGCCTCTTCGGGGGCAGTAGTACTGCAAGCAGATAATATCGTGCCAAGCAACAACAGGGAGATGTGACGGAATGATAATTTCATAACTTCCAAATTTTTGCTTCAGCCCTGATTGTCCGACAGGCGGCTAGAGGTTCGGTATCTTGAGTGTGCGATCATAAGTCTTCGGCCGGTGGCAACCGACATAACAGGTCGCCCGCTCACCATCGTTGGCCCAGGTCAGAGGAATCTCCCACTCACCGAAGCCGGGCACCTTGCTCATCAGCAATTTCTCCTGATCGGCACCATGTACTCCGTGGCAACCCTTGCAAACCCGACCTTTCTCTGTACGGTTAACATGAAAGTAATGCAGATTCTGGTCACGATTCCTGAATGCGGTCGCCTCGGTGGTGCGCTCAAAGAGAAATGCGTTCTTGTCGTGACAGTTGAAGCAGAGCGCAAAATTCTCATTTTCGTAGGGGACGTAGAATCCCTCCGGGTAAAAGGCCCTCAGGAAAGGCTTGTAATTCGACACATGTGGCGCATGGCAATCCCAGCAGTTGCCGTTGGCGACCGGTTCGTGCTGAGAGACCGCATTATCGTTGATCTCCTTGATGCCGACATGGCAAGCGACGCAGGTGCCATTGCCGGGCAGAATCAGCATGGCGGGATTATTGCTGCCATGTGTCGCGTGACAAAAATAGCAACTGCCTGCGGCAACCGGGCCGTGCACGTACTTGCCTTCCGGGGTGCAATCTTCAACATGACTGAAATCGGCAACCAGCCCGGTCTCGTCAATTTCGCCGAACAGGTCCATGGAGCCGACAGCAATGCCGTAAATGCTTTGCCCTTTGGTTTTGACGGTCTTGCCATCCATAACTTCATTATGACAGGTCAGGCATAGCTTGCCTCCAGACTGCAACACCAAGGCAGGCAAATTTCCCTGATGAGGATTATGGCAGCCGGTACACCCTTCGGCAAGAGCCGAGTGCGGATTGGTCATATCTTTGGCCGGAGACTCATGGCACTGCAGGCAAAGTTGCGGTTCAGGCTCCACCAGTTGCATGGAACCGGACCCAGGATGAACTTCAGAGGTCGCCACGTGGCAACTCGCGCAATCGTTCTCGGCAATTGGCGCATGGACATATTCAGCCTTGCCAAAGTTCGCATGACACTCCGCCACGACACAACCGGAAGCAGCCCAAACCGATCCGGTCAGCAGGTAGAAGAATGTCAGCAACAAAACAAACAAACTAAGACGCATCGTGCTCCGTTTCCCGGCAACGTAATCTGCGCAACACCACCACAGGTTCACCAATCTCGCTGTTTGGCGGTGTCAGTACAGTGAACTCCCCACAAGAGGGATCTCTCTTGAGAGTTAAATCAGCATAAAACAAGCTTTACCGCGCCATAATTCAAGAAAAGAACAGCGCTCGGCAGTGTATATGCAAATTCTCGGCCTTATTAAACTGGAAGCCACAGTTTAAACAACACAGGGGAACAGAACATAACGTCCATCCCCCTGCACAGAAAAGCATCAAATAATAGTGTTCTGGCTTTTCATTAGCTTTTCATTGCTACACGTACCACATCACGAAAGCTCAACCACCGTAAGAGTGTAGCCCAGAGAGTACCAGATTAACGCCAAGGTAACAGAAGATGGTCGCGGCAAAACCGAAAATCGACAGCCAGGCCACTCGACGGCCAACCCAGCCACGCGTAAAACGAGCATGCAGAAAAGCCGCATAGATGAACCAGACGATCAGGCTCCAGGTCTCTTTCGGATCCCAGCTCCAATAGGTACCCCAGGCGTAGTTAGCCCAGGCGGCACCAGTGATAATGCCGAGGGTCAGCATCGGAAAACCGACCATAATCGCTTTGTAGTTGAGATCGTCGAGAACTTTGCTGCTGGGGAACATGCCAAGGATGCCACCAATGGGTGATCCTTCGGCAGACTTTTCTTCTTTGTTGATCTTGATCAGATACATGATCGACACACCACAAGCCATGGCAAAGGCGGCATAACCAATAAAACAGGTGATCACGTGGTAGGTCAGCCAGTTACTCTGCAGGGCGGGCACGAGCGGTGCGATAGTGGCATCGAGGCTCCATTGCGCCCAGATCATGCCACCGAAAGCAAAGGGGATGACAAAGGCACCGATAGCGCGTTGTTTGTATTTGAGATCGAAGATCAGATAGATCAGTAGAATCGACCAGGAGAAGAAGACTACCGACTCATATAAATTGGAGAGCGGTGCCTGTTCGTAGCCCATGGCATAGGCCTCAACCCAGCGCATGCCGATAGCGCCAGTGTTGGCAATAAAACCAACCCAGCAGACCAGAATGGCGAAGAAGCCGATGGCCTTGTTCTTGGCGGTCAGGAAGACGATAAAAACCACCATGGCCGCAAAGTAGGCAACCGTTGTGATGTTGAACAAAAGTGAGCTGGTCATATTTCCTCCATCAGGACGACAAGGTGTCGTCGAATTCTTTTTTCAATTCGTCAAAGTAGAGCGCAAAGGCCGGTTGGTTGCGATGGGCGTTGCCACCGAGTTTAACGCCGATGCCCTTATCTAACGGCTGGATACTGACCCAGATACGTCGATGAGAGAAGAAGAAAGCACTACAGGAACCGAGCACGATCAGCAGGCAACCGAGCCAGACCACCCAGACCCCAGGGTCTTTAGCGACTTGCAGGCCGGTATAGTAACTTTGCTGAACATCGATCAGGCTGATGGCATAGGCACCACCGCGTTTTTCATCAAATTGCGGATAGTTCTTAAAAACAATAAACGGGGTGCCGTGGGCGTGGTCACCGCTATCGATATTAACCTGAGCTGCAGGGCCAAAGCTCTGGTAACTCTCGGCATAACCCATAGGAATCAGGTCAGAACCGCCCGGCAGCTTCAGGTGTTTGCCCTGCGCTCCTCTGACCGTCACCGTCTCACCGCTTTTACGATGTTTGACGCGGAACCGGTAGACCGGATCACCAGCCGGCCCATAACTTGATTGATAAAAAGTCAGGCCTTTATAGGAGAGAGGATCGTTGACTTCGATAGTCTTTTTCAGGATTTCCTTGCCATTCTCCAGCACCACCAGGTCACTGGTAAAATCTTTCGGCCGGCTACCACCCTCGTAGTAGGTGACTTCAAAATCATCACAGCGCAGCTCAAAGCCAATCGGAATCGGCACCTGGCCGGCGCGCGACCAGACCTCGCTGATCGACTGACCTTCGACGATATTGACATAGGCCTTATAACCCCAGACATTGCCGATCATGGCACCGAGGAAGATAATCAGGATCGAAGAGTGGGTGACATAAACGCTGAAACGGGACAGAGCACCCTTTTGCGAGAAAAGATAGATCTTGCCATCCTCTTCGGTAACCACCGGTGTCGCAAACTTATTGCCGAGCAGGGCAACGACTTTATCGCGCACACTCTCGACTGTCCCTGTTGTAACAACTTCGCCTTTATTTGGAAAGGTACGAAACAAGCCATCGTCAGCCACCAGGATCGGTTCGCGCACAATCTTGATGATGCGCGGCAGGCGCTTGATCGAACAGCAGATCAGGTTGACGGCAAAAAGCCCCATCAGCGATAAGAACCAATAGGAGTGGTACATGTCGAAAACCTGCAAAGCATCAAGAGCCTTGTAGGTCGACTCGCTCATACCGTAGCTCTGCATGTACTCCTGCGGAGACTTGTTCTGCTCAATGACCGTACCGATAATCGAGGTCGTCGCCAGCAGAATCAGGATAATAATCGCCAGTTTCAGGGAACAGAAAAAATCCCACAGCTGGTCGGTGAAACTCTTTTCTTTACTCAAATTATTTTCTCCTGGAAGAGAGACAGAAGGGCCTGACCCATGCCCTCTAAAACTTAGACTGCCGTACCATGAGCAAACATACTGCTCAGGTACGACAGAAACTCTTACCAAATTAATATGATTTATCAACCACTGTCAAGACAAGGTATGTCGAAAGTTATTCGTACCTCCGATCCTCCTTGTTTACAGGGGGAAAGCGAGTATGAGTATAACGAGCAGGGGGGTGTTCTTAACTGAAATCCTGCGCGAGCCGCTTATCGAGAGCAGCGGCTTTAGCCTCAACACCCGCAGCCATGTCGGCTTTGAACTGCACCAGTTTTTTACTGAGTTCGACGTCATCAACAGCCAGCAGTTGCGCAGTAAAGATGCCGGCATTACGTGCACCGGCCTTACCAATGGCCATAGTCGCCACCGGGATTCCGGCTGGCATCTGCACCATTGCCAGCAACGCATCCATGCCGTTAAGCGCAGTTGCATCGATCGGCACGGCAATAACCGGTAGAGTCGTTTCCGCAGCAACCACACCGGCAAGATGTGCCGCAGCCCCTGCTCCAGCAATCAGGACCTTTATCCCACGCTCTTGCGCACCGCGAACAAAGTTAGCAGTACGCTCCGGGGTGCGATGAGCACTAGAGACAGTCATCTCAAAAGGGATGCCGAAATGTTTAAGGGCAACAGCTGTTTCTTTCATAATCTCGTAATCATTGTCGCTTCCCATGAGGATGCCGACTAAAGGTGTTTCGTTCATAAGTTAAACCTCAATGAAAGGTGAAAAGTGATTAACTGTTCAGCGTTACAGAAGGTTGTCTTTCCTTAGGGAGGCGGCCTGACAATCCATGACAGACTGCTTACGGTCATCGATTCAGGGCTTTACGTCCAATATCCTTGCGGAAATGTACGCCCGTCCAATTGATTTTATCAACAGCAGAGTAGGCATAATCAATCGCTTCTGCAACCGTGCTGCCGAGGCCGGTGACACCTAGGACACGACCACCGGTATTGACAATCTTGCCGTCTTTGAGGCTGGTGCCAGCATGGAAAACAACGACATCATCCATAACCAGGACGTCTTCCAGCCCGGTGATTTCAAAGCCCTTCTTGTAGGAAGCCGGGTAACCGCCACTGACCATGACGACGCAGACAGCAGCCTTATCATGCCACTCAAACGAATTCTGCTGTAAATTGCCACGGGCGCAGGCCTGCAGTACCGGCACAATATCCGACTTCATACGCATTAACAACGGTTGAGCTTCCGGATCACCAAAACGGGCATTAAATTCCACCACCCGTGGCTTGCCATCCTTGATCATCAGACCAACATAGAGAATCCCGCTGTACGGACAGCCGTCACTGGCCATGCCGGCAATAGTCGGTTTGACAATAGTTTCGACAATTTCATCATGGAGTGCGGTCGTCACTACCGGGGCCGGGGAATAGGCACCCATGCCGCCGGTATTTGGTCCTTCGTCGTTGTCGAAAGCCCGTTTATGGTCCTGCGATGAGGCCAACGGCAGGATGTTCTTGCCGTCGGTAAAAGCAAAGAAAGAGGCCTCTTCGCCATCCATGAATTCCTCAATAACAACGCTCGTCCCAGCAGCTCCGAATACCTTGTCGAGCATTATGTCATCAATTGCAGTAATGGCCTGCTGCTCACTCATGGCGACAATCACACCTTTACCAGCAGCTAGACCATCGGCCTTGACAACAATCGGTGCGCCCTGCTCCCTGATATAGGCAACAGCGGCATCACGATCTGTAAAGGTCTGATAAGCAGCGGTCGGGATAGCGTACTTGGCCATCAGATCTTTGGAAAAGCTCTTACTGCCCTCAATGCAAGCCGCCGCCTGATTCGGACCGAAGATCTCCAGCCCAGCCTCCTGAAAGCGGTCAACTATACCCATAGTTAAAGGCACTTCCGGACCGACTACGGTCAGGTCAATCTTCTCGGCTTTGGCAAAGTCAAGCAAAGCCTCGATATCATCAGCAGGAATATGGACGCAGTCCGCCAAGCCTGCAATCCCCGGATTACCCGGAGCACAGTAAATTGTATCGACCAGAGGCGATTGCGCGATCTTCCATACCAGCGTATGTTCGCGACCACCACCACCGACAACGAGTATTTTCATGCCTTCTCCTTAATGATCTCCACAACTAAAAAACACGAACAGAACCTTTATTTAGCCGCGGTCAGAATCTGCCAAGGTCTGTGTTTAAAGCAAAAGACCACAAGATTGTGTCTTTAGCCCTTACAGATTTTCACAGATTTTAACCGCGGCTAATTTGCCTTTGACCTTTGCCTTTTGACCGGTCATCAATGCCGGAAATGCCGCATGCTGGTGAAGACCATCGCCATATCATGCTCATCAGCAGCAGCAATGACTTCCTCATCACGGATTGAGCCACCGGGTTGAATAACCGCACTGATACCCACAGCAGCAGCATTATCGATGCCATCACGGAAGGGGAAAAAGGCGTCGGAGGCCATAACCGCGCCTTTGACTTCGAGACCGGCGTGCTCAGCTTTGATTGCCGCGATGCGTGCCGAGTTAACCCGACTCATCTGGCCGGCACCAACACCAACGGTCATGCCGTCTTTACCATAAACGATAGCGTTTGATTTGACAAACTTGGACACCCGCCAGGTGAAGAGCAGATCTTTCATCTCTGCTGCAGTCGGTTGACGTTTGCTGACCACCTTTAACTCGGCAGTCAGAACCAGATCGGCCTCTTGCACCAGCAGGCCGCCGTTGACTCTCTTCATGTCAAGTCGAGCAGCCGACTGTTCCGGCCATTCACCACATTCGAGCAGGCGGACATTCTTCTTGGTGGCAACTACAGCAACCGCTTCGTCAGTCACCTTAGGAGCTATGATCACCTCGACAAACTGTTTCTCGGCAATCGCCTGAGCAGTAGCCGCATCAAGCTCACGGTTGAAGGCGATAATGCCACCGAAAGCTGATTCGGTGTCAGTGCTGAAAGCACGCTGATAAGCATCAAGCAACGTCTCGCCGTAAGCTACACCGCAAGGGTTGGCATGCTTGACGATGACGCAGGCCGGGCCCTCATTGAACTGCTTGATACACTCCAGGGCGGCATCGGTGTCGGCAATATTGTTGTAGGAGAGTTTTTTGCCCTGCAACTGTTTCGCGGTTGCCAGGGAAACCTCGGCAATATCGCTTTCAACGTAGAAGGCCGCCTTCTGGTGCGGGTTCTCACCATAGCGCATAATCTCGGTACGCTGGTACTGGAAAGTCAAAGCACTTGGGAAGTTGGCGCTTTCTGCATCTATTTTACGACCCAGCCAGTTGGAAATAGCGGCATCGTAAGCCGAGGTCCGCTGGTAAACCTTGAGGGCTAGACGAAAGTTGGTTTCACAGGAGACGTCACCAGCGTTGGCTTGCATTTCATCGAGAACCACAGCGTAATCAGCCGGATCAATGACCACCGTCACCGACTGGTTGTTTTTAGCCGCACTGCGCAGCATAGTTGGCCCACCTATATCGATATTTTCGATGGCATCCTCAAGGGTGCAATCGGCATTGGCCACGGTTGCCTCGAAAGGATAGAGATTGACCACCACCATATCGATCGGCGTAATGTCATGTTCTGCCATTTTGGCGACATGGGCCGGGTTGTCGCGCAGGCCAAGCAAACCGCCGTGAATTTTCGGGTGCAGAGTCTTGACACGGCCATCGAGCATTTCCGGATAACCAGTATGTTCGGAGACATCTTTCACTTCAAGCCCGGCTTCACGCATCATACTGGCGGTGCCGCCGGTGGAAAGGATTTCTACGCCGTACTTACTTAGCTCTTTGGCAAAATCGACGATGCCAGTTTTGTCGGAAACACTGATTAGTGCGCGTTTGATGACAGCCATAGTAAAACCTCTGTTGAAATGTTGATTAGATAAAACCAAAAACCTTTATTTAGCCGCGGTGAAAATCTGTGGAAATCTGTAAGGGCAAAGACACAATCTTGAGGTCTTTATGCTTTAAACACAGACCTTGACAGATTTTCACCGCGGCTAACTATGCTTTTGACCTAAAATTCTAGAGACGCCATAAAAAGCCTTTCGAAAGCCGGGGTACCAGAGAGCGGAAAAGGCTGAATCGTGTTTAGCAGATCAGCCAATCGCCGTTGACCATCGGCAGCGGTCAAATAGCTCTGCAAGCCCGCCAGCACTCCGTTTACGATAAAAGAGGTTTTATCTAACATGGGCTCAGGCAGCAAGGCAACCCTTTTCAGAACCTCGACAGGCAAAGCCGTTCCTAGGGCTCCTGTCACCAGTACTTGTGACACGTTTTCAGGGCTAAAGCCGCCTCGCTCGAGAAGGACCTGAACCCCGGACTGTACCGCACCTTTGGCCAACTGGAAGTTGCGCAAATCTTCCTGCGTCAAGAGCAGTTCACTCGCAGCGCTGCGATGAAAGCGAAGCGCCCATGAACCATCCCTCTCGACCAGGTAATGTTCCAGGTTGGTCTCAACTTCATCTGCGGAAAGAATGCGTCCGCTAGCATCGATCAAGCCACCTTGGCGTGCCACGGCAACTAGTGCAGCCAGACCACTGCCGCATAAACCGCGTGGCTGCCCTCCTCCAGCAACAGTTAGTTGCAGGCGATCTCCATGCAGTTGAACATCGGTGACGGCACCATCAACAAGAACCATTCCGGTGTCGATGTTGCCACCTTCAAATGCCGGCCCGGCCGCAGCAGAGGTCACCCACCAGCAGCTGCCATCCCAAAGCGCCAGTTCAGCATTGGTACCGATATCGATCAGAAGAGTTCCCGGCTGAACATCCAACAGGTCAAGCAAACAGGCAACCAGATCACCACCGACGAAGCCCGAGATCAAGGGGAAAACATACAGTGGCACCGCAAGACCGAGATCTATTTCGCTGACAGGGATACAAAGCAGCTCTTTATAAGGGGGCTTGTGTGGTGGAAAGAGTAAGGATGAGACAGGCAGGTTGCACAGCAGGCAGGACATCCCGGGGTTGCCGGCAACAGCGATAGAGACAATATCATCAGAGATGCAATCAGCCTTACCAACAAGCTCTGCGACCAAAGAGCGCAGTCCAATGACAAGCAGCGCTTGCAGTTCTTCGCCAGCGCCATCATGAGCCTGCTGTAGACGCATCAGGATATCAGCGCCATATTGATGCTGAGGATTGACGATCTGCCTCTCAAGCAACACGTCACCATTTGGGCCAAGCAATCTTCCGGCCAGAGTAGTGGTGCCTAGGTCGAGAGCGATATGTCGATTCATTGAGGACTTTTTCATCTCAGGAGATCGGGGGTTAAGAACACCCACCTGCTCGTTATAATCGCTTCACCCCTGTAAACAGTGGGCTTGAGTGGGGCCATTAACAAAAACTCGCGGCACTCGCTTGCTGATGTTGCAAAACACTTCATAGGTGATGGAACCAACTTTATCGGCCCATTCTTCGGCGGTAATAATTTCATCACCATCACGGCCGAGTAAAGTGACATCATCACCGATCTGGACATCGGCAAGATCGGTCACATCAATCAGAATCCAGTCCATGCAGACTGTTCCGGCAACAGGAAACCGTTGGCCGTGGATCAGAACTTCGCCACAATTCGTCAGCAAGCGATTGTAACCATCAGCATAGCCGACCGGAATCGCAGCCACCTTTGAATCTCTCGAAGTCACAAAGCGATGGCCATAGGAGATACCTTCTCCAGCAGGGAGTTCCTTGAGTTGTGCCACTTGACTCACAAAGCGCATGACTGGCTGTTGGCTGAACGAAGGGTCAAAAGGACCGCCGGTCAAACCGCCATACAAAGAGATCCCCGGCCGAACCATGTTGCATCCGGTCAATTTGCGGCTGTAGATACCGGCACTGTTGGCAATGTGACGATAACAGGGGGTGAATCCGAAACTCTCAACCTTATCAACCACTCCGGCGAACGCTTGATACTGCAGTCCGGTCAATGATCGCTCAGGTTCATCAGCCACAGCAAGGTGACTCATGAGACCGGTCATATTTAGATTCTTCAGACTTTTCAGGACAGGCAGCACCTCATCAAGCAGTTTGACTCGAAAACCCAGCCGTCCCATCCCTGTGTCAACCTTAAGATGATAATCGATAGTTCGTCCGGCCTCACTCGCGGCACGGTCTAATTGATGAGCGCAGGTCAAATCATAGAGCACCGGTGTTAACTGATGTTGCAGGACTTCCACCTCCTGTCCATGGAAAACACTGCCCAGGATTATAATCGGCTGCTTAATTCCCAGCCTACGCAACTCCACACCTTCTTCAAGCAGAGCGACACCGAAGAGGTCGGCACCAGCAGCAGCAAGAATCGGAGCGACATGACTGACACCATGACCATAAGCATTTGCCTTGACCACAGCCAATACATCGCAATCTGCACCGACGGTGCGTTGGATTTCCAGAAAATTATGCCGGAGAGCGACAAGATCGATTTCAACCCGGGTCGGGCGGGGTACAAGCATAGAAATCTCCGCTAAGATTGAAGAGGATCGACATTAAAACATGTGGCTTTGCAGAGTGTAAAGACGTTTAAGAAGTTGACAGTCACTCATGCAATATTCTACGCTGGTGAGATCAAAATGAGAGGTTCTACTATGTGTCTGAATGATGGTCATTTTCTCCTGGTTCAGGATGATCTGGAAACTGCCTTGGAAGATGTCGCTTCGTTGCTGGTCATGAACAAGAAACTACGCTTGATCGATGTTTTCGGCAAGCACCGTGACATCGATGCTACCATCCAGGAAATCGACTTACTAAATAGTCGGATCGTCCTGGTTTGATCCCACGCAGAAAGCAGCAAGGAAGCAACAAAGATGATCAAGGGCCTCTATCTGATTACCCCACAGGGTTCTGACGAGCACATCCTGAATATCGTGCGCGAGGGATTGCGCGGTGGTGTACAAATCGTGCAATACCGCGACAAGCAACGTTCAGCGGAAGCACAGGTCAACCTGGCACGCCAACTGGTACAATTATGCAAGGAAGTCGAAGCTACCTTCCTGGTCAACGACAGCCCAAACCTCGCGGTTGAAAGTTTTGCCGACGGTGTGCATCTGGGGCAGAACGACGGTTCGGTTAAAGACGCCCGTAAACTGCTCGGCCCGAACAAAGTGATCGGTGTTTCCACCCGTACCGTCGATCAGGCTCTCAAGGCCGAGATGGCCGGGGCCGATTACATAGGTGTCGGCAGCATATTCCCGACCAACAGCAAGGACGACACCGAACTGGTCGGACTGGAAGCTCTGCGCAAAGCGCGCCGAGCCGTCAAGATCCCGCTGGTCGCCATCGGCGGTATCAGCTGGGTCAATGGTTCTGATGCAATTGAGGCAGGAGCCGACTCACTAGCAGTCATCTCAGCAGTTGCTGAAGACCCGAAACCCGCACTGGCGGCCAGGGAGCTTGCCCTGCTCTTCAATAGCAAAAAAGCCCTTGAAGAAACCCGGGTAATGACAATTGCCGGGGCCGATTCCGGTGGCGGTGCAGGGATTCAGGCGGACCTTAAGTCAATTGCCCTGCTCGGCTCCTACGGCACCAGTGCCATCACCGTGCTGACCGCACAGAATACCATCGGTGTGCATGGACTTTCTCCGGCAGCGGCCGAGTTTGTTGTCAAACAGGCCGAGACGGTCCTGAATGATATCGGAACCGACACGCTTAAAACTGGCATGCTCTACAATGCAGAGATTGTCAGCGGGGTGGCCGGAGTTGTCAAGAAATACAGTTTACTCAGCGTGGTTGATCCAGTCATGGTTGCCAAAAGTGGAACCGCACTGCTGAAACATGAAGCTGTAGAGGCCTTGTGCGGCGAGCTGCTCCCGCGCACCTATTTATTGACACCCAACATTCCGGAAGCCGAAGCATTGACCGGACTGGCGATACACACCCTTGAAGAGATGGAAAATGCCGCCAAAAGACTACAAGACATGGGCCCACGTCATGTTCTGCTCAAGGGTGGGCACCGTAAAGAGGATGCAATCGATATCCTCCTGGCAGGGGATACTATACAAAAGCTGACTGCAGAACGTATCGAGACAATCAACACCCATGGCACCGGTTGTTCCTATTCAGCCGTTCTTGCCACTTTACTGGCACAAGGACAGCCTCTGATCAAAGCCGCTGAATTGGCCAAACTATTTATCAATGAAGCGATTCGCCATGCTGTCCCATTGGGTGGTGGTCACGGCCCGATCAATCATTTTGCAGGGGCAAGAGCCGTCAGAGGTTCTGACTTCAAAAATTAAAGGCAAAATGGCCGCGGTGAAAATCTGTCAAGGTCTGTGTTTAAAACATAAAGACCTCAAGATTGTGTCTTTGCCCTTACAGATTTTCACAGATTTTGACCGCGGCTAAACATCAGGTTTTAGTCTTGATCTGCATTCATCAGATTTTATCAGCGTTTTTGATTTTACAAATAAATAACCAAATCGATATGCCAACGACAATTCGCATTAACAAAGAGCACTGACAACTAAAGAGGATTCATGAAGAAACAAAACACATTGACTCAACTTGAACTAGCCCGTCAGGGCATTATTTCCGGCAAAATGAAGCAGGCCGCAGCGATTGAAAACATTGATCCAGAAATCCTGCGCCAGCGCGTTGCCGAAGGCACTGCCGTCATCTGTCATAACAACAATCACACCAACGGTGTGCCGCTGGCGGTCGGCAAGGGATTGCGCACCAAGGTTAATGCCAACATCGGCACCAGCAAAGATGACACCAGCATCGACAACGAACTGGAAAAAGCCCGCGTTGCCGTTGCCGCTGGCGCTGATGCCATTATGGACCTTTCGACCGGCGGCCCGATTGATGAGATACGTCGCGCAATCATCAGCGAAACCACAGCCTGTATCGGTTCGGTGCCGCTCTACCAGGCCGCTGTCGATACGGTAACCAGGAAAAACAAAGCGATGGTCGATATGACTGTCGACGAGATCTTCGACGGTATCGTCAAACACCTCGATGACGGTGTCGACTTTATCACCGTGCACTGCGGCGTGACCCGCTCCACAGTCGAACGCATGGACAACGAGGGCCGCATCATGGAGGTAGTCTCACGCGGCGGTTCCTTCACCATCGAATGGATGACACACAATAACGCCGAGAACCCGCTCTTTGAGCATTACGATCGACTGCTGGAAATCGTCAAACCTTATGACGCTACCCTCTCCCTCGGCGACGGCTTCCGACCCGGCTGCCTGGCCGACGCAACCGACCGCGCCCAGATTCATGAGCTGATTCTGCTCGGCGAATTGGCCCAGCGCGCCTGGAAGGCGGGTGTCCAGGTGATGATCGAAGGCCCTGGCCATGTGCCACTCAATCAGATCGAAGCCAACATCCAATTACAGAAACGCCTCTGTCACGGTGCACCTTTCTACGTGCTAGGCCCACTGGTTACTGACATCGCTCCAGGCTACGACCATATCACCTGCGCTATTGGCGGCACCTTGGCCGCAGCCGCGGGGGCCGACTTCCTCTGCTACGTCACAGCCAGTGAGCATCTGCGCCTGCCGACGATAGAGGATGTCCACGAAGGGGTCATGGCCTGCCGCATCGCTGCCCATGCCGGCGATATTGTCAAGGAACTACCCGGCGCTATCGACAAAGACATCGCCATGGCAAAATGCCGTAAGGACCTTGACTGGGAAGGCCAGTTCGCTCTCGCCATTGACCCTGAAAAAGCCCGTCGTATACGCGCAGAATCGGGTGTTGATGAAGAGCACGGTGCCTGTACTATGTGTGGGGAGTTTTGTGCTTATAAAGTTATGAATGAGAGGGGCAAATCCGTGGCGAGTAACGAGTAGCGTCGGACGTAAAAAAGCTGACATTTAAAAGGGGAACACTGCAAGCGGAGCGTTCCCCTTTTTTATCTTTTTCAAGCGGTTATATCTGCGGCATGCAACGACTTACTTGTGGAATTGCTGCAATTTTGCCAATTTATGTCAGTCGACAGGTGACAATTTACGCCAACAGAAGGGATCTTACCTCTTCAGCAGCTGCAACATCCTAACGGGTTGCTATAGCATAAATCTCAGGTTTGGGTACTTGTCGAGAGAGTCTTGTAGTTTCTCCTGCAATACCTCAGGCATGCTGCTCTTGAGTTCGCCTGCCGTCTTTAAAAAATCTGCCTCCAATTTACGAGTTGACACGGTGAAAGCATCAAGCGTACCAGGGGTAGAGATACTCAGTGCGTAGATTTTTTCGTAAACTTTTTGGAGTCTGACCAGATTCTTTCTTGCCGGGATAAATTTTTCCGACGACTCACTTAGTTTGCCTACTGCAGCACTTATTCTTGCTTTAGCCCTCTGCGACTTGTCCAAATCTTTCTGGCTAGGGCGTGGAGGGATATTGGTGTTTTCTACTGTCTCCTTCCACCCGGAGGAAATGTCAGCAATGGTTTTAAGACTCAAGTCTGTTCCTGCCTTGACCCCGTAGAGTGCCACGATAAAGCTCTTCGCATATTTTTGGTCTGCTTGCTTATCCAGATAAACCTTGGTCATACCGCCAATCAGGACAAGAGCCAGCAAGGCAATGACGGCATAAGTCAAACCCTTCTTGCGGGTTTTATGATCAGAGGGTACCTTACTCTGTTCAGGGGCGACCTTACCAGAGCTTTCCCACACAGCAGGCTGGGCTCGTCGTCCACGACCAAAACTGAAACTAAAGCTGGAACCGGCTTTTTTCCGTTTGCGAGCGACAGGTTTTGAAGATTGGACGATACAGTAATCGGGACATAAACAACCACATTGCATACATAACATTTCGTGGCCGAGCTCATGACCACAACCGATGCAGTAGATCTTACCCTGTTTTTTGTAGGCCCTCAGCATGAATTCTTCACGTTGAGTCCAGTACTTCTGTTTGCATTCAGGGCAACTCTGAGAACCGCCAGCAGAAATTTCCTGCTCGGAGACTTCGATTAAAGCGTCACATTTAGGACATGGGCACTTCATGATTCAACCACCTTTTCAAAGGGACCACTTGAAGGGGAGCGATCCTTCAGCACCAAGGTTATATCTTTGTAATACAAAAGGCACATGGCTAGAAGTCCTCCCCTACTCCAATCCAGCTACCATCACTGGCGCGTACAATATCATCCTTACTCTGTGGATCGTCAATAATCGTCTGGTACACACCATCCTGGCCGCGACTAAAAAGGTCAAAGTCAGTATTCAAGTCTTCGATGCCAAGCGGTTTCTGTCTCGGCACACCAGGATTACCGATTCTCAAGTAGATGTAATCGTTCCCCCAAGGATCCTTCATACCATCCAGCCCCACCTCAGCCAGGGAATTTGGCAAACGATCCATATCAATAAATCTTGCCCATATGTCTTTCTCGACACCACGAATTTCTGCAATCGCCCTGGTGTTTCTGACCTTGTTGACAAAATGGCTAAACGTCGGCATGACCATCAAGGCCAACACCGCGATGATGGCCATGACCATAATTATCTCGACCAAGGTAAATCCAGCATTGTTGTTCAATCGCTTAGGTTGCCTGGAGACGACTGAAAGCCCTTTAGGCGACGCCGAAGAATCCTCGGTCGCAATGTTCAAATCTATCACTTTCATAATAGTTTTCTCACATATCTGTTCAAGACAAAAACTTGCTATTAAACGGCTTGGAGCTAACAACGTATAGGTTCATCTTACTCACCAACAATAAGACTGCACTCAACATCCATGCAACTATAGCGCCACATGTACAGCAAGGGACAACCTCACATCAGACTATTCAAGATTTTCCTCGTCCCACATCCAACATTGCTCGCTCCCAGGAGTTTAACCCTACCTCCCTAGATAAGTATAAGACAGCAACATCTTATCCAGCAACTCAATAAAATGACTGGTCTCCTCAAAAGGGACCTTGCGCGAGGCGACTCTTTTCTCCAGAGTATCACGAACATGTTTTAAAATTTCCGGTCCTTTATACTGCACGTATTTGAGGCTCTCCCAAGTGGCGTCGCCCTGGATCACCGTGTCGATCTTATAGTTGGTCTTTTTATTAAAAGTAATATGTACAGCGTTAGTATCACCGAACAGGTTGTGCATGTCGCCAAGGATCTCCTGATAGGCACCGATCATGAAGAAACCGACAAAATAAGCCTCTTCCCCTTGCACCTTGTGTAGTGGCAGAAAATTGGTACGGCCATGTTCCCCAACAAAACTGCTGACCTCACCATCGGAATCACAGGTAATATCAGCGATGCTAGCCATGACATCAGGTTTCTGGTTAAGACGTTGCAGCGGCATAACAGGAAAAAGCTGATCAATTGCCCAAGAGTCTGGCACCGACTGGAAGAGTGAAAAGTTAGCGAAGTAAGTCTGACGCAGACTCAGTTGAAAATGCTGCAACTCTTCAGGAACCGGCTGCATCCGCTCAACAATGCTGTTGATCTTGATAAAAATCTTATTACAGAGCCATTCGGCCAACGCCCGGTCGTGCAAATTCAGGTAACCAAGGCTGAAAAGACTGACGGCCTCCTGAATTAACTGCAAGGTATCATGGTAATCCTCGCGTAACGAGTGACGATCAAGGCTCTGGTAGATATCGTTAAGCTTCTTGACCGTAGGCGAGAGTTTCTCTGCCTCTTCCAGGACATCGTCGTAATCTGGCAAGGCATTCTGGGTGCTGGTATTGAGAATATTGGTAATCAGCACCGAGTAGTGGGCGACGATTGCTCGTCCTGACTCTGAGATGATATCTGGACAGGTCACACCGGCATCATCGCAGACATTCTTGACCTGATAAATGACATCGCTGGCATACTCTTCGACCGAGTAATTAACGCTGGAAAAGTAACTCGATTTGGAGCCATCATAATCGACTCCAAGCCCTCCACCTATGTCCAGATACTTGAGGCCAACCCCCAGTTTCTTAAGCTCTGCATAAATTCGACTACCTTCGACCAGGGCGTTCTTGATCTTGTCAATCTTGGTAATCTGACTGCCAATATGAAAATGCAGAAGATTCACCTGTTCGAGCAGGTCGTGTTCTTTAAGCAGGTCGACCGCTGCAAGAAGTTCTGAAATCTTCAGGCCAAATTTTGCATCGCTGCCCCCGGAAGTTGACCACTTGCCTGTCCCCTTCGAGGAGAGTTTCACCCGGATACCGAGCTTCGGTACTATGTCGAGCTTTCTTGCCAGGGTGATAATTTTTTCCAGCTCGAAGAGTTTTTCGACCACAAGGGTAATGTCGTAACCGATCTTGCCAGCATAGAGGACCGTTTCTATAAAAGCCTCATCCTTGTAACCGTTACAGATGATCGGTAACTTCTTACCGGTGGCCACGGAGATCGCTGCAACCAATTCAGGCTTGGAGCCAACCTCAAGACCGATGTTGTGCTTCTTGCCAAACTCGGTGATCGCCTCGACCACCTGACGTTGCTGATTGACTTTTATCGGATAAAAAGTCTGATAACCGGCAGGATAATCGTTCTCTTCGATGGCGTTGTTGAAGGCCCGGTTAATGGCATCAATCCGGCCTTTCAGTACATTCATGAAACGGATCAGGATCGGTGGTTTGATCTTGCGTTTGATCAGATCATCAATGAGTGCCCGCAGATCGATGGAATACTTAGAATGCGGCGAAGGATGAACACAGACATGCCCTTTACGGTTGATGGAGAAGAAGCCATCACCCCAGTTGTCAATATTGTAAATCACAGCGGACTTTTTGGCTGACCAACGTTCCATATTCCTCACCCGTAGATGAAATGTACTTCCTTATCCAAGAAATTCCACCACGAAGGACACGAAGACCGCGAAGAGGGGAAATGCCTAAAGCCCCAAAACGTACAGAAAAAGTCTTTCTTCGTGAATTTCGTGTTCTTCGTGGTTAAAAGGCTTCATAAATTCAGGAAAGACGCCCCCGGAAATCCTCATAATTAAAACTTCTCACCACTGTCAATTTTCCCGTATCAGGTTCAAAGGTACAGAGATGCGGGTGGTAGATACCATTAAATGTGCTGGTTTTGACCATGGTGTAGTGCGCCATATCGAGAAAAACCAGCCGATTACCTGGGCTCAGCGATCGCTCGAAAGACCAGTCACCAATGATATCACCAGCCAGACAGGACGGCCCAGCGAAGCGATAAGTGTGTGCTTTGGCACCGGGATCAAAACCCCCTTGAACTTCAGGTCGGTAAGGCATCTCCAGAATATCCGGCATGTGGCAGGTTGCAGAGACATCAAGAATGGCCGTATCGATTTCATTATGCGCAACGTCCAGAACTTCACTAATCAATAAACCGGTACCGATAACAATGGCCTCGCCCGGTTCGAGGTAAACTTCGACTTTGTATTTCTCTTGGAAATATCTGATCAGTTCAATAAGGCCATCTATGTCATAACCCTCACGGGTGATGTGGTGACCACCGCCAAAGTTAAGCCATTTCATCTGCGGCAGAAACTCGCCAAATTTCTCTTCAAAAACCTTTGCAGTACGGGCCAGAGGTGCAAACATGTGTTCACAGAGGGTGTGAAAATGCAGCCCTTCCACGCCGGTCAGTGATTTATCGTCAAACTCACTCCGACAGATCCCGAGTCGTGAGTTCGGTGCACAGGGGTCGTAGAGTTCGGTGTGTCCTTCCGAGTGTTCAGGATTAACACGCAAGCCGACTGACACCTTCACCTGCTCTTTATCCCAAAGCGGTCGGAAGCGTTCTAGCTGATTAAAGGAGTTAAAAACCAGATGATCAGAGATTGACAGCAGTTCGACAATGTCGTTCTCTTTGAATGCCGCTGCAAAGGAGTGCACTTCACCACCGAACTTCTCGTGGCCAAGGCGGGCTTCCCAGAGTGACGAGGCACAGACACCATGTAGCGTCTTACGAATCAATGGAAAAGTATCCCACATGGCAAAAGCTTTGAGTGCCAGCAATATCTTCACTCCACTGCGCCGCTGCACCTCGTCGAGAATGGCCAGATTATGGCGCAAGCGACCCAAGTTGATCACATAAGCTGGCGATGGAGCCAGATTGAGGATTTTTTCAATGTCGATACTGGTCAAAAAACTAAACCTTTTTCAACGCAAAGACGCAGAGATACAAAGAAGACCAAAAAACTATTCGATACACTCTGAGCTGTGGTTAACAAGCCTCAAGCCCCTGCCGTCACAGCGCCGGCCAGAAACCGTTGTCGACAACCACATGCGGCAGCCCCATAGGGCCGACCTCGGCCAGGAAAGCCTCTGGATCAAACTGTTCCATATTCCAGACCCCGGGTTTATGCCAGGCTCCGTTCAGCATCATGATTGCACCGACGACGGCCGGAACACCGGTGGTGTAACTTACTGCCTGAGAATTAACCTCTGCGTAGCACTTTTCATGATCACAGATGTTGTAGATGTAAACCTGCCTGAGTTTACCATTCTTGAGGCCGCGGGCAATGACGCCGATACAGGTTTTACCCCTGGTCAGCGGCCCGAGGGAACCGGGATCGGGCAGGACTGCCTTGAGGAACTGCAGCGGTACAACCTTCTGTCCATTGTAATCAACTTCGTCGATACGGGTCATACCGACATTTTGCAATACTTCGAGGTGCTTGAGATAGTTGTCGGAAAAAGTCATCCAGAACTGGGCTTTTTTGATTGTCGGCAGATGCTTGACCAGAGATTCCATTTCCTCATGATACATACGATAGACCCTCATCGTACCTATGCCCTCGGGGAAATCAAAAAACCGCTTGGTGGCGAGTGCAGCGGTTTCTATCCAATCACCATCTTCCCAGTGACGACAAGGTGCGGTCACCTCACGAATATTGATCTCCGGGTTAAAATTGGTAGCGAAAGCTTGACCATGGTCACCAGCGTTGGCATCAATAATATCAATTTCAAGAACTTCATCGAGGTAATTCTTCGCTGCCAGCGCTGTGTAGACATTGGTCATACCTGGATCAAAGCCGCTACCGAGCAGAGCCATCAGGCCTTTTTCCTGAAAGCGTTTCTGGTAATCCCACTGCCATTTGTACTCAAACCTGGCCGTATCGAGAGGCTCATAGTTGGCGGTGTCGAGATAATCAACCCCGGCCTCAAGACAGGCATCCATGATGGTCAGATCCTGATAGGGCAAGGCAACATTAATCACCAGGCGGGGTGATTCCTGACGGAGCAACGCTGTCAACTCAGGAACATTATCGGCATCTACCTGAGCAGTTTTAATATCCATAGTATTAATTTCAGCAGCAATTGCATCACATTTAGACCTGGTACGCGAGGCCAGGGTGATGGCAGAAAATATATCCTTGCGCTGGGCACATTTATGCACCACGACCCGACCAACACCACCGGCACCAATAATTAAAACTTTACTCATCCTGAACTCCTGAAAATAATCATCGGGACATTTATCTTGAATCTGGAGACTGGACCATGATCTAATTCGCAACGAATCCACAATCAATTTCACAACTTCTTACGGATACCAAAATGCGGCACCAGAGTCACTCTAAAACATCCTTGTTTCTCTGCCTTCTTCTACTTTTTATGACGGCCTGCACTATGAGTCAACAACCGATCGGCAATCCGGAAGCCCCCTACCCGCCAACAGAGCCACCAGCTGTTGGCGACATCTACCATCTGCCTACCGGCGTTAAGGTCACCGCAGACCAGATGAATTCAGCCATTGCTGACGCACGCATCATCTATGTCGGCGAAACCCACGATAATCCTGCCGCGCATCGGCTGGAATTGCAGGTTCTCAAAACTGTGGCAGAACGTTATCCGGGGCAGGTAAGTCTGGGGCTGGAGATGTTCAATCATAAGCAGCAGGCGGTACTCAACGAATGGGTTACTGGCCAGCTGTCAGAAAAAGAATTCTTGAAAAAATCTGACTGGTACAGTGTCTGGACTCAGGATTTTGCCTACTACCGCGAAATTCTCAATTATGCCCGCGACCATCAGATCCCGGTTATTGGCCTCAATGTCACCAAGCAACTTCGTCGTAAAGTCGGTATGACAGACCTTGCTGCACTGGATGAAGAGACACGGGCACAGTTGCCCGAGATGGATATGAATGACCAATATCAGAGAGCCATGAGCAAAGCTATTTATGCCGACCACAGCCAGGGAGACAAAATGCTTGATGGCTTTATGCGTATTCAGACACTCTGGGATGAGACCATGGCGGAGAGCATCACGCGTACCCTGGCGAGCAAGGAGCCTGAGCATCGCATGGTGGTAATGGCCGGCGGCAACCATATCCGCTTCGGCTTCGGTATCCCAAGACGCGTCTATCGCCGCCTGCCAATATCTTACGTCTTGATTGGCAGTAAAGAGATTGTTATCCCCAAGGAGAAACAGGACAAACTGATGAATGTCGACATGCCGGGCTTTCCGATGCCACCCTATGACTATCTGGCTTACACGGAATACGAGAGTCTGCCTGGCGAACGCGTCAAACTAGGCGTGCGGATGAAAGAAACAGATGGCAAGGTGGTCGTCGAAGCGGTTGTGCCGAATTCAACGGCAGATAAGGCTGGAATTCTGGCCGGAGATATCATCATCACTCTGAACAAGGTTTTGATTGAGGACAGTTTCGACCTGATCTATGAAGTCAAACAACGCGTCAGTGGAGATCAAACTACTCTGGTTGTAGAACGAGAAGGTGAACAACTTAAACTCGATGTAACGTTCATTCCTCTACCCAAAACCAAGGCTCACAAAAAGTAAAGATAAGCATTTAACCAACAAGAGCCGCTCGGATAATCGAGCGACTCTTGCTTTTTGTTTTTCCGCGCTACGCGTCCCGCACATCCGCTTTTAAGCCTTTCCCGCACTCCCTAACACGGCATTATTCTTATGATTGAGCAATGAAGCCAATTCTTTGCGTGCCGCACCAAGGTATTTTCTGGGATCGAATTCACCTGGGTTGTTAGCCAGGTATTCACGCACTTTAGCGGTGACCACGAGACGACCGTCGGAATCAATGTTGATTTTGCAGACGGCGCTCTTGGCAGCTTTACGAAGCTGTTCTTCAGGTACGCCAACAGCTCCTTCCATCTTGCCGCCATACTGATTAATCAGTGTCACATATTCCTGCACCACACTTGAGGCTCCGTGCAGCACGATTGGGAAGCCGGGTATACGCTTCTCGACCTCTTCAAGAATATCGAAGCGCAACGGCGGTACTTCCTCACCTTCTTTCAGCTTGAACTTGAAAGCACCGTGGCTGGTACCGATGGAAATTGCCAGGGAATCGACCCCGGTCTTTTTGACAAAATCCTCGACTTCTTCCGGCTTGGTATAGGTCGACTTTTCAGCCTGAACATCGTCCTCAATACCAGCCAAAACGCCGAGTTCACCTTCGACTGTAACATCAAATTGATGAGCATACTCAACGACCTTTTTGGTCAGGGCAACATTCTCATCGTAAGGTAGGTGCGAACCGTCGATCATCACCGAAGAAAAACCATTATCAACGCAAGATTTGCAGATCTCGAAAGAATCACCGTGATCAAGGTGCAAACAGATGGGGAGATCGACACCCATCTCCTGAGCCATCTTCACGGCCCCCATGGCCATGTAACGCAGCATGGTGGCATTGGCATATTCACGTGCACCTTTGCTGACCTGAATAATGACTGGCGAACGGCTCTCTGCACAGGCCATAACAATTGCCTGGAGCTGCTCGAGATTGTTAAAATTGTAAGCAGGAATAGCATACCCGCCTGCCATTGCCTTGGTGAACATATCACGGGTATTGACCAACCCCAGCTCCGAATAATGTACTGTGCCACTCATCAGCAGTGCTCCTCATTTGGTAGTGTTTCAGTGATCACCTTTAATTTTCACATTTCGTGACATGACTCACAATCCTCAGCAACCCCGAAAGCAGTATCGCCATCGTGACAGGCACCGCAGGACTCACCATTCTCCATATCTTCCATAGTCACCTGATTCGACCCTCGCTCAGCCTTGAATAGATCAGGATGACACTCATCGCAACCAAACATTTCTGTATGAGTTTCATGGGGAAAGGTGATGTTGCCAGCATCTTCGTTGACGTAGAGAATGTCACCAGCATGGCAGGTGGTACAATCCTCTTTGACGCTGAAAGCCTTCCTGCCGTTATGACAGAAGCCACAGGACTTACCATCCTCCATTTGCTTCATGGTGACTGGCAAATTCTTCTTGGTAACAATATGAAAAACATCATTGTGGCAGGTTGGACAGTTTTTGCCGATAGATTCTATCTCCATGTGTGTATAGTGGCTGAACTCTACCTTGCCTACCGAGTCGGTTTGCAGGTAGACTTTATCCTTGATCCAGCGACCATAGATAACGGAAGGCAGGGCCACCATAAGCAGAATTGTCACTATCATCCAACGCCGTGTCATAAATCATCCTCCGTTTCAACAAATTTGGCCACCATTATACTGATTTTGTCGGTTCGGCCAATCTTTAAATTTATTTAAGAGAGAGACAATGGACCATCGTCATACAGAAAACTTTTATGCCATCGTTTCACCAGGCCTGGAAAACGTGTGTGCGACAGAGCTCACGGCCCTGGAGATAACCCCACAGGAAGTCGATGTCGGCGGTATTTCCTTTACAGGTCGTTTGCGCGATCTCTATCGAGCCAACCTCTGGCTGAGAAGCGCCAGTCGGGTTCTAGTTCGCTTTGCTGAATTCCGCAGCCGGGATTTTCCGGATCTTTATCGTCGGGCGAAACGCCTTCCATGGGGGCGTTTTATTCGACCTGAGGCTGCTATCTCCTTCCGCGTCACCTGCCATTCGTCACGTCTCAACCACACCACACGGGTTGCAGAAGCCCTTGAGTCGGCACTCAATCAAGCACTCGGCCGTTCGACAAATCCTGTCAGTAAAAAACCCCAACTCATACTGGTCAGAATTGTCGATGATCAAGTGACTCTCTCGATTGACAGTTCCGGTGAACTCCTGCACCGTCGTGGTTATCGGCAGTCGGTAACCGTTGCACCTCTACGTGAAACACTGGCGGCTGGAGTACTGATGCTGCTGGGCTGGAACGGTACAGTGCCCCTGACAGACCCTATGTGCGGTTCGGGGAGCTTCCTCACCGAAGGAGCGCTGCTGGCGCGCCAACAGGCTCCGGGGCTTAATCGCTCATTCGCCTTTATAGCCTGGCCAGGATATCGTGATGGGCTATGGAAGCTCCTATGTGATGAGGCCCGTCGAGGGGAAGTTGATTTGAGCATGGCCATTAGTGGTGCTGATGAAAACCCCAAAGCGGTTGCTTCTGCAAAAGAAAATTGCCAGCGTTGCGGAGTTGTTGACCAGGTTGTAATCGATCAACGACCCCTCTCTGAGCAGCCGGTACATGATAACCAGGGTTTACTTGTCTGCAACCCACCTTATGGCAAGCGCCTTGATCTGGGAGAAAACCCGGAATTTCATTACTCCGAGCTTGGACAGCAATTGCAGCGCAGCTATCCCGGCTGGCAATTGGCAATGATCTGTTCTGATCCAAAACTGGTGAAAGCAACCGGTTTGCCATTCAAGAAGATCGCCAGTCTCGACAATGGTGGCTTGAGGGTTGGGTTATTTACGACAAAATTCTAGAAGCAGGCTCTCTCGGAGCTTGTCCGACAATAAGGGTCGAAGCGAAAACCCGGAAGTTTGAGAACAGATTTTGGCTTGTTTGAGAGTAATAGCCATAGCTATTGGTCGAAAAGGAGCTGCAATATGGGCCAAACAGCTGGGTTTGCAGCCGATCATGGATTGTCGGACAAGCTCCTCGTCGCAATTCGAGGATTCTCGCTTGCACTGTGTTGTAAAGTCAGCTATAGTCCGCATTCTTCTCTCTCAGAGGGATTATTTTTCCAAGAAAGCGAGGTGATTGCAGGTGGAGATCCATGTTATCGACAATAATGTCGAGAAAGCCATCCGGGTTCTCAAGCGTAAGCTACAGCAGGAAGGTCTTTTCCGTGAAATGAAGCAACGTAAATTCTACGAAAAGCCCAGTGTTAAGCGTAAGCGCAAAGAGAAAGAAGCCCAGAGGCGCCTGCGTAAGAAAATGCGCATGATGCGCAGAGACTAATCATCGCGTTTAGTCTATTTTTGAGAAAGGCCGGATCCTGTAAACAGGGTCCGGCCTTTTTTTGTCGGAAGCAGAGATAGCCCACTGCCACCAATGTCTTATAAAATCTCCGGAAACACAACCTTCTCCGCGACACCTTCAGGCCCCAACCCTCCAATCACCAAACGCTCAAGAAAATCCTCACGCGCAAGATGACTGGCGCCCATACTGACCAAGTGTGGATTGCTAACCTGGCAGTCGAACAGGACAAAACCTTCTCTCTTCAGATACCTGGCAAATTGAACCAAGACGACCTTGGAAGCATTCGGTTGATAATGAAACATCGATTCGCCAAAGAAGAATTTCCCCAGAGCAACACCATAGAGACCACCAACCAGTTCATCACCGCACCAGGCTTCCACTGAATGGGCAAAACCTAGCCCATGCAGCTTTTGATAAGCTGTCTGCATCTCTTGTATCAACCAGGTTTCCTCACCATTGTGAACCCGGACATTGGCACAGGCCTCAACAACCTGTTTAAATACACGATTGCAGGTCAAACGAAAACGGTTCTGCTTAATAATTCTGCCAAGTCGCCGTGAGACATACACGTTTTCTGGAATCAGCACACAGCGCGGATCCGGTGACCACCACAGGACCGGTTCATCTTCACCGTACCAGGGGAAAATGCCGAGTTTGTATGCCAGAATCAGCCGTTCCGGGGAGAGATCACCGCCGATGGCCAGCAAACCTTCCGCAGTAGCCCAGTTCGGGTCAGGGAATATCAGTTCATCGGTGAGTTGGAAGATGGGCATGAGGAGAGTAGCGCGTTCCGGGTTTCAAGAGTAGCTGAAATCAAGCTTGCCTGATTTGCAGGCGATGCGGACTTTGCCGCCGCGAGTGAGTTGACCGAAGAGAATTTCGTCGGCGAGGACATTGCCGATTTCGCTTTCGATCAAGCGTCCCAGCGGGCGGGCACCGAAAACCGGGTCATAACCACGGCGGGCCAGCTCACGTCGAGCACCATCGGTCAGGCTCAAAGTCACCTTGCGCTCGTCCAACGAGGTCTGTAGCTGGTGGATAAACTTGTCAACCACACGAGTCATGACTTCTTCATCGAGAGGACGGAAGGCGATAATGGCATCGAGGCGATTGCGAAACTCCGGTGAGAAGATTTTCTCAACCGCCTGGCGCGCCTCACCTGGTAAGCGGTCGCCGAAGCCAATCGGCACGCTGCTCATCTCTCGGGCACCAGCATTACTGGTCATGATCAGGACAATATTATGAAAATCCGCCTGACGACCGTTGTTGTCTGTTAAGGTGCCATGATCCATGACTTGCAAGAGGATATTGAAGATATCCAGATGCGCCTTTTCAATTTCATCGAGGAGCAACACAGCATGTGGATTGCGAATCACCGCATCGGTCAAAAGGCCGCCCTGTTCGAAACCGACATATCCGGGTGGCGATCCGATCAGGCGGGAGACAGCATGCTTCTCCATATATTCACTCATATCGAAACGCAGGAACTCCACGCCCATCTGCATGGCAAGCTGTTTGGCAACTTCGGTTTTGCCGACGCCGGTTGGCCCTGTAAAAAGAAACGATCCGGTCGGTTTCTCCGGTTGGCCGAGACCGGCACGAGCCCGGCGGATGGTCTGGCAGAGTTGCTCCACTGCCTGGGCCTGGCCGAAGACCTGACGCTTGATCGACTTATCGAGATCTTTCAGCTTGCGCCGATCAGTCTTGGCAAGCTTGCGCGCCGGGATGCGTGCGATCCCAGCAACCACCGTTTCAATGTCAGTGACGCCGATGGTCGAACTTTTACGTGGATAGATGCGCAGCCTGGCACCAGCCTCATCAATCACATCAATTGCCTTGTCCGGCAAACGCCGAAAGTTAACATGCCGAGCAGACAGGCGGGCTGCCGCAACCAACGCTGCGCTCGTATATTTTACTCCATGATGCTCTTCATAATAGCCTTTGAGCCCCTGGAGGATTTCGACTGTTTCATCAACACTTGGCTCCAGCACATCAACTTTCTGAAATCGTCGCGAAAGAGCCCGGTCCTTTTCGAAGAGATTTTTATATTCTTCGTAGGTGGTCGAACCGATACAGCTGATCTCACCGGAACCCAGCACCGGCTTAAGTATATTAGCCGCGTCGAGAGATCCGCCACTGGTAGCGCCAGCACCGACGATCGTATGAATCTCGTCAATCACCAGAATAGCCCGAGGGCGTTTTGACAGAGCATTTACCACCGCTTTGAGACGTTCTTCAAAGTCGCCCCGGTACTTGGTTCCCGCCAGCAAAGCTCCCATGTCGAGGGCAAAGAGCTCAGCATTCTGCAGTATTTCCGGCACATTCTGATCAACAATACGAAGGGCCAGGCCTTCGGCAATGGCAGTTTTACCGACACCAGGCTCGCCGACCAGTACCGGATTGTTTTTGCGTCGGCGACAGAGGATTTGCACCGTGCGTTCCAGCTCGGCCTGTCTGCCAACCAGAGGGTCAATCTTACCTTTGGCTGCTCGCTCGAGAAGATTGATCGTAAAAGCCTCAAGTGGATTGATTTTCGTCGTCGGTTTACTGCCAGGTGATTGCTTGGTTTGCTCATCCAGATTCTGCTGCTCGAGCTCGGGTTCCTGAAAAGGTCCCTTGGTGATGCCATGAGAAACGTAGTTCAAAACATCAAGCCGGGACATCCCTTCGGCCTGAAGAATCTGCGCTGCCAGGCAATCTTCCTGCTCAAGAATTGCTGAGAGAATATCGCCAATGCCAATTTCCTTACGCCCTGATGACTGCATGTGAGTCACCGTCCGCTGCAAAACATTTTGCAAGCCAACTGTTTGTTCCGGCATATCTTCATCGGCCTGTTGCAATGATTCGAGGTGTTGATCGAAAAAAAGTTCAATATCTGCACGCAAGTTATCAACATCGCCACCACAGGCCTGCAGAATCTCCTGACCCTGTTCATCGAAGAGCATCGCGTACAAGACATGCTCGGTCGTCAGAAATTCATGATGCCGGCGTTGAGCCTCTCTGACGGCAAGTGAAAAAGCTATTTGAACATCCTGATTAAACATGTGTCCTTATTACTCCATTACCAACGAAATCATCATTTTCAGCCTACAATCACCCGGAGATCAAGCCTGCTCCAGAGAGCAACGCAACGGAAAGCCCTCCTTACTCGCCATAGCGCTAACCTTACGGATCTTGGTCTCAGCAACTTCGTATGGATAGGCACCACAGACTCCTGAACCTTTAAAGTGAATATGCAACATGATTCGGTTCGCCTCGGTAGGTGACTTATGAAAAACAGCGATCAGGGCCTCAACAACAAACTCCATAGTCGTGTAATCATCATTATGCATCAGAACAGTGAACATCGGCGGTAACTTGATCCGGGCACGATGGCTCACTTCAGTATGAAATTGGTTTCCAGCAGTTGGTCTTGCCATATTTTTACCTATCAAACATAGAAATTAAAGAATTTCATGCTAGCATATAAGTTGCAAACTGTCATCGCTGTACGCCGTATTATTTAACTAGGAGCTTGTCCGACAATCCATGATCGGCTGCAAACCCAGTTGTTTGACCCATATTTCAGCCCCTTTTTGACCAATAGCTATGGCTATTACTCTTAAACGTGCTAGAATCTGTTCTCAAACTTCTGGATTTTTGCTTCGATACTCATTGTCGGACAAGCTCCTAGAGTGTGAAAAGCACCTAGGATGTAATCATGATTTAATATTCGAGTCTTCATTCCACTATCGGCTCGTTTCTTTTTGCTTGCAGGCAATTTGTTTTAAGTGGTGCCCATTCTATGTCTAAGTCTACACCTGAAAAACAACCTTTTTTGCTTTTTTGTGGCTGGTTCTTTGCCGGAGCCCTGCTCGCTCTCATTGTAACCTTCCTGGCACGCAACCTTCAGAACCTGCCTACGGATATCAATCATCTATGGCTGCCAGTTGTGTCAGGGAGCTTGATTGGCATCCTCTTCGGTTGGTCGAACATTCGCCTGCGTAGCATGAATTATCGTTTAAAGAACAGTGAAAATCGCTTTTTGGAATTCTTCCAGAATACCCCAGCCATGCTGCATTCAATGAATAGTGAGGGATATCTTCTTTACGTCAGCCAATCATGGCTCGATACTCTCGGCTACGATCACGGTGAGGTCATCGGCAAGGATTTTTTCAGCTTTGTTGTTGGCGAGAATATTCCGGAAATCCGGACAAAACACTTTCGACAACTAAGAGATTCAGGTGAAATCAAGGACATCAACTATCAATTGTGGCTGGCTGACGGTTCAACAATTGATGTATCCATTTCCGAAGTTGCTCGACGTGATTCTAACGGGCACCTGACCGATAGTCTGGCCGTTCTCAATGACCTGACCGACCACCGCGCCGCCGAAGAACGCATTGAAAGACTGGCATACTACGATACCCTGACCGGGTTGCCCAACCGGGCCTTGATGAATGATCGTATTCTGCAAGCAGTGGCCCATGCCAGACGTGACAATCGTCAGTTAGGTGTTTTCTTCTTTGATCTCGACCGCTTTAAACTGATCAACGATACTCAGGGACATGCAGTCGGTGACCTGGTCCTACGTTCCGTCGCTCAACGCTTGAAGAAATTCATACGCGAAGGCGACACTTTTGCCCGCCTGGGCGGCGATGAATTCGTGATTGTGCAGGCTGACCCAAACCATGACCCCAACTTTACCACCATGGGACGACGCATCCTGGAGGCCTTGGCGCAACCTTTTCAGATTGACAACCGTGAATTATTCACCACAGCCAGTATCGGCGTGGCGGTCTACCCTATAGATGGTGAAGAACCACAAGCGCTGTTAAAAAGTGCCGATACGGCTATGTATGTTGCCAAAAGTCGTGGCCGCAACAATATCCAGTTCTTTTCAGAAGAGATGAATGCAGCCGCCCAGGCCAAGACGGACCTTGAGAATCGCTTGCGTCAGGCACTGAGCAGCGGAGAGCTGCAGCAGCATTACCAACCTCAGGTCAACCTGGCGACCGGCCACATCACCGGCGTCGAGGCACTGCTGCGATGGTACGATAGCGACGGCAACCTGATCTCTCCAGGTCGAATCATCAGTGTTGCCGAAGAAAGCAGTCTGGCATTTCATTTGGATGAGTGGGTTCTAAAAACGGCCTGTGCCCAGGCCCGGGCCTGGCAAGATGCCGGACTACCACCATTCCGCATGTCTGTAAATCTCTCTGGACATCACATCCGCCAAACCAATTTTATTGATCAAATTGAATCGATTCTGAAGGAAACAGGGATCCATCCCAATACTCTGGAGATCGAATTGACTGAAAATTCGATCATGGGGCATGTCAATGACAGTATCATTGCTTTGACTGATCTCAAGATTCGTGGAATTAATCTTGCGATAGACGATTTCGGCACAGGTTATTCCTCTCTGTTATACCTTAAACATTTTCCAATTCATCGGATCAAGATCGCCCACGAATTCATTCGTGACATCATCCACAACCCTGATTACGCTGCTATTACCGAGGCCATTCTAAGTATGGCTGCCAGCCTGAACCTCTCTGTTACGGCCGTCGGCGTTGAAGATCCAATGCAGTTGGACTTTTTACGCAAACGTGGTTGTCGGGAAGCGCAAGGGCTGCTCTTTGGCGCAGCCATGAGTGCTGAAGACATGACACACTTCCTCAACAATTCTGACAATTTACTCTTCGGCATAAAAAAGCAAGGTGATCAAAGTGAGTTAAATTTTGAAGGATCTCAGGAAATCCATTAGACTTCTGGACTCTACAGACCAAAACGAAAACACCTTCCCGGCATAACTTCATTTCCACACCGTTACACACCAGTTCCTTGTACATCTTAAAATGTCGCAAAATTGCGATGGGATTTGGCGTGTCAGCAAGGCGTGATTTCAATTCCATAGCCATAGCTATGCAACTGAAGTCACAACGCAGCTAGCGCGTCAAATAACCAGCAAGATGCGATGTTTTAGGATTTACATGGTACTAGAGTAATGACAGCGCCGACAAAATATACTAGAGTGACGCTCTCTTAAATTTCATCTGTGGAATGGAGCAATCATCATGTGGCGCATTGCAGTTCTAATCATAGTAACACTGACTATCACCCAACCGGTTCATGCCAAGCAGAAAACACCGAAGAACCATGAAACCTCGCAGGCCGTTGTCGAAAAACAGCTTACTAACGAACGGAAAGCATCTTTTGACCCGGCAGAACGCAACCTGATTCGCGCGCATCTGCTTGGTCCAAAGATCTCGGTGTCAAAACATAATGATAAAAAGCTCCCCCCTGGACTGCAAAAGAAAGTAGCCCGCGGAAAACCACTGCCAACCGGATGGCAGAAAAAATTGGTTTTAGGGAAGACTCTCGATTACCACGTCTATCGTCAAGGAAAAAGCCTGCCAGATGCCCTTCTGCAAAGACTTCCTCCCTCACCAACCGGTACAGATATCTTGCAAGTTGAAGATAAGATCATCCGTCTTAATTCAGCGACTCGCACCATTCTCGACGTGTTTGACCTGACACCGACACGCTGAAACTTGGAACCGACACATCAAAGAAGGAGCACTACCGCATGCCGCAGACGACCCATACCCCCGTGATTGGTTATCTTCTCTGGGTATTTGGCTTTACAGGTTCACACCGCTTCTATTATGGCCGACCGATCTCCGGGACCATCTATTTTTTCACTCTGGGACTGTTCTTCATTGGCTGGCTGGTAGACCTTTTTTTGATCCCCGACATGGATCGCAAAGTTGACCTGCGCTTCACCTCAGGCCCAATCGACTACGACACCGCCTGGATTCTGCTTACCTTCCTGGGTCTTTTGGGCGTGCACCGCATGTATATGGGCAAGTGGCTGACCGGCATCCTTTACCTTGCAACCGGTGGCTTATTTGGGGTCGGCTATATCTATGATTACTGGACTCTCAACGACCAACTATCCCAACTCAATAGCTAGGAGGCTGTCGGCCCGTATAGTCCAACAACCTCCTAAAGGAGAAAAACATGATCACCCACATAGTCCTTTTCAAATTCAAACCAGAAACGACGACAGCAGAAATCCAGCAGTTAGCAGAGGGGCTTGGCGGCCTGCCTCAATCAATTGAAGAGATTCGCGAGTTTCGTTTCGGTGCGGACGTGCTCCGTTCCGAACGTTCTTATGATCTGGGCCTGGTTTCCAGCTTTGAGGATCTCGATGCACTGCAACGTTACCAGATCCATCCTGAACATCAGAAAGTCGTGGCGCATGTCAAAGCCATCACGTCCAGTGTCACCGCTGTTGACTTTGAGGGTTAAAAGGCCTCACTGAGGTTGCAAATGCGCCATAAGCTGGCAGTACCAGGTGGCTATCACAGCAATTCCAACGTTTTTTGCCGTAGAACCCAAAAAAAACAGCATTTTTTACTTGAATGCCGCAATAACCTCTGGCATGATTAGCCCACACCAAGATTAGCAACCGCCAACAATGGAGCTAGCCATGACTCTGCAGATTCGTTTCGAATGCCCGCAATGCAATCAGACCCTGTTTCTCGATCTGCAGGATTATGCTCCTGGTCATCGCCAGATCTGCAAGAACTGTCAGACCCCTGGTCGCATGACGAGAGCTGGCCTGGAGCGCTTTTCAAGTGATTTGCGCCAATATTGCCAGGCCGACTCGGCCCAGGTTGCTTAATTTCGTGTTCATCCGGAAACTCCGGATGAACACGAATCCTGAACTTTCAGACTTCTCCGTACTTCTGACTTCATCATGTCAACCCGACGGCTATGTTTACTCACTGTCTCGTGCTGTGAACTATCCTGTCACACCCCCCTTGTAGCCTCTCTCCATGCCTGCTATCTTTTCGGTAAGAGCATTATCTTTGCTTGTCACTCACTATGGAGTCTGCCGTGCCTGCCTCGCCTGACCTAATCTGGCTTGTTGCCATACCGTTCGTCGGTTTTATTTTGCTGCTATTCCCAGTTATCCTGTTGGTTAAAAATCGCATTGAAATCGCCCGCCTGTCAGGTCGGCAGGAGCTCGCTAGCGATCTTGCCACCCTGAAGGAACGATTGGCCAGTCGCGAAGAGCAACTGCGGCGGCAATCTGAAGAGTTACAAACCAAAGACAGCAGGCTGGACAGCTTGATTGAAGATAAAACTGAACTGGAGCGTAATAACGCAAAGTTGGCGACCGAATTAAAGCAAGAAGTTCGCCGCTCCGAAGAAAACCTGAAGCTTTTAAATGGGGCCAAAAAAGAACTTGAAATCCAGTTTGAAAACCTCGCCAACCAGATCTTCGATGAAAAAACCAAGGCGTTTGCCGATCAGAGCAAAACCAACCTCGACTCAATTCTGACGCCTTTCAAAGAGAGAATTGCGGCGTTTGAAAAGAAGGTGACCGAAGTCTACGCCACAGAAGGCAAGGAGCGTCACTCATTGATCAAAGAAGTACAACGACTTCAGGAATTAAACCAGAAGATCGGCGAGGATGCTGAGAACCTGACAAAAGCTCTCAAAGGCGACACAAAGATGCAGGGGATCTGGGGAGAAATCATTCTTGAACGCATTCTCGAAGAATCTGGTCTACGTAAAGGCATCGAGTATGATTCGCAAGGAGGCTTCAGGGATGTAGAAGGTAAACTACTAAAGCCTGATGTCGTTGTCCATCTGCCGGAAGAGAAAGATATCATTATTGATTCGAAAGTGTCCCTGGTCGCTTATGAAAAATATGTCCGCGCCGAGAATGATGATGATCGAGAAAAAGCCGTTAAAGAGCATCTGATATCAATCAATGCTCATTTGAAAGGACTGGCATCAAAAAAGTACGACGAACTGCCAGGGATCAAAAGCCTCGATTTTGTCCTGATGTTTGTGCCTGTAGAAAGTGCCTTTATGCTGGCGATTGACAAAGACAATGAGATTTTCCGTAAAGCTTTTGACAAGAGCATTATGATCGTCAGCCCCTCAACCCTGCTGGTGACCTTGCGTACTATCCAGAATATCTGGCGTTACGAATACCAGAACAAAAACGCCCTGGAAATTGCCGAAAGGGCTGGTAAACTCTACGACAAATTTGTCGGCTTCGTAGCGGACCTGGAGAAAATAGGCGACCAGGTAGACAACACCCGAAAAGCTTATGACAGCGCGCACAACAAACTGGTCAGCGGCAAAGGGAATCTCATCTCCAGAGCACAGACGCTCATTGATCTCGGCGTTAAAAGCCGTAAGCATCTGCCAGCGGCAGTTATACAGGAAGCCGACACAGGAACACCGCTTGTCGAACACAAGAAGGTCAGGTTTGAGGATTAACCCTGTTCAAGCTTGTAAAACAGCCTGAAAAAAATCCTGATTAAAATGAACTCTTTGCGGAGATGCCTGTAGCAGTCCGTAAAGCCGAGTTGCCCGCAGATCACAATTAAGCATCCGTTCCGCCAGGCGACTGGATTCAGGGCGATTGCTGTAAAACCGTCGCAAGGTAGCTTTCGCCCTGGCGGGATCGGAGATCATAGGCAAAGTCCTCTTGGTGCGCGCCCTGGCCAGCATCCCCCGCCCTTTTTCTGTAGCACCCAATAATCGCAAGTATAGCGGACCCTGCTGCAAAAATTTGCGCATCTCATCGTTGTTTATCTGCAACAACACATAACTCAAAATCCGCTGAATACGCGTCAAGGTCCAATGTCGCGATTTGATTGTATCAGCCAACTCAGCATAACTTGTCGAAGTCATGGCCGCATTGACCAAGCGTTGCCCCAGACCGTCTTTCACTTGATAAATTCCACGCAGGGTCTCTACCTCCTGAAGCAGGAGGGTCTGTAAAGAGAGGAAGAGGCGATCATAATCAAGAGACCGTCCCTCAGCAAGGGCCTCACGCAGGATCTTTTGACAGCCGGCAGGTAAGAGATGGTCGATCTTGCTGCCTTCGGAAAGCCGCTTGCGGATGCCGGTCGCGCTGGCGATATGGCCGGTGACATCGGTACTGTGGTAGCCGGCACCAAGCCGTGGGATTGTGAAGGCTTTTATCGGGCTGGAAGTCGTTTGCAGAGCTCGCAAATACTCGATGCCCAGGATATTATTGGGTGACGACATTGTTTCTAACGAAAGATCCGGGTAGAGTTCCGAGAGAACCGCGGCACGCGCTTGCGGATAATTGACCCCATGTCGCAAACGTTTGCGCGTTCCTTCCTCAATCACGTCTGCCCTGTCAACCAGGAGCTGCGCAATCTCCTGCAAGGGAGCCACTTCTCCAGACTCACTACCGAAACAAAGTGTATCGACAACTCCGAGAGCGTTGAGTGTCCGTACCGCACCCATGGCAAAATGAGGTGCGCTGTTGCAGGCAAAAGGGAACGGCAGCTCCAATATAAGGTCAACACCGGCAGCAAGCGCCATCTCGGTTCGCACCCATTTGTCGACCAACGCCGGTTCGCCACGCTGCAGGAAATGTCCACTCATGACCGCAATGCTGGCCTCGGCACCAGTACGCCGCAGACTTTCCTGCAAATGATGCAGGTGGCCGTTATGGAACGGATTATATTCAGTGATCAGACCAACGGTACGCACAAAATAACTCGACTTTCAATTTAGCAATTTAGCAATTTATTACAACTTACAGCCATCTTTAGCTCTTCATTCAAACGTCCTGTTCTCCTGCTCCATAACCCTGATAAAAGTGGTTCGTTTAGTCAACTCCCTCAAAGCCGAAGCACCGACGTAGGTACAGGTCGAACGGAGGCCACCAAGAATATCACTGACAGTCTCGGCAAGGGGGCCACGGTAGGGAACTTCAACCGTCTTGCCTTCTGAGGCACGGTAATTGGCCACCATCCCGGCGTGTTTTTTCATAGCAGTTTCAGAGCTCATACCGTAGTAAAGTTTAAACTGCTGCCCACCGCGTTCTACCAGTTGGCCACCACTCTCGTCGTGACCAGCAAACATACCGCCAAGCATAACAAAGTCGGCCCCACCGCCAAAAGCTTTGGCCACATCCCCGGCGCAAACACAACCACCATCGGCAATGATACGACCACCGAGCCCATGGGCCGAATCGGCACACTCGATCACAGCCGAGAGCTGCGGGTAGCCAACCCCGGTCTTAACCCGGGTGGTGCAGACCGAACCGGGCCCAATACCAACCTTGGCTATATCGGCACCCGAGAGAAGCAGCTCTTCTACCATCTCTCCAGTAACCACGTTACCGGCGATGATGGTCTTGTCGGGGAAAGCTTGGCGAACCTTGACAACATACTCAACAAACGATTCAGCATAACCATTAGCGACATCAATACAAATGAACAGCAATTCCGGGTGCTGGACGAGAATCTGGGATAACTTGTTAAAGTCCTCGTCTGCCACGCCGGTACTGACCATAATTCGTTCGAAGATATCATCAGCCTTCTGCCGACCAATGAAGCTTTGCCAGTCATCGAGGCTGTAGTGCTTGTGGATGGCGCAGAGCATGCGCTGCCCAGCCAGCACTTCGGCAACCTCGAAGGTGCCAATGGTATCCATATTGGCAGCGATGATTGGCACACCACTCCATTGCCGCTTGCTGTGAAGGAAAGTAAAGGTCCGATCCAGTTCAACCAGGGACCGGCTTTTCAGGGTCGAGCGTTTGGGACGGATCAGTACATCCTTGAAGCCCAGCTTTATGTCGGTTTCGACGCGCATCGTGATGTCCTTTCTATGCAATGAAGCTGCGAACATACAATTGACAGTATACTCAATTTGGTGACTACTGCCACAATGAGTATATTGCCATCAATTCTCTACAATTGAATGGTTATCTGCTTGTCAATCAGATTTTCTCGAGGTGAAACGATCGTCCGGTACGCCAAGGCTTCAACCCCAGAGTCAACTGCCTTTCTGAGTAGACGGCCATATTCCACATCGATTTCATCAGCCGGAGTAAATACTTCAGCCTCACCGCGCTGCACCAGAAAAAAGATCACAGCCCGCCAGCCTTCCTCTTTAGCTTCCATTAGATCACGCAGATGCTTTTGTCCTCGTATCGTGATTGCATCAGGAAAACAGGCAACACCGGGCTCGCAACAGAGGGTGACGTTCTTCACTTCCAAAAGGGCCCTCTCACTGGGCCCTTGTAACATGAAATCGATACGACTCTTTGCAAAAGGGAACTCGGGGCGCACTGTATAACCTTGAAACCCGTGGATAATACTATTGCACAAGGCCTCCTCAACCACCCGGTTAGCACGATGTGTATTGATATCAACCCAATAGTTGTTGACCTGCACCAGCTCCCATGACCAGGCAAGCTTGCGTTTCGGATTATCGCTTTTGGACAAAAGAACAGCCTGTCCAGGCACTGCGCACTGCTGCATGCTGCCGGTATTTGCTGTATGTGCTGTCACCAGGGTGCCATCTGCCAACTCGATATCAGCCAGAAAACGCTTATAGCGACGCACCAGACGACCTTCGATCAATGGTTGTGGCAATTTCATCGCAACTCCTTAGCATTCAACATATGAAGCTATTGTAGCCATCAAGTCATAAACCGGCAAACATGAAAGCATTTGACTCTCACCTGCCACTCACCTAGACTGACGTCGCTTTTACCGCCAACCACCTGATTTGTCAGAAAAATTCGACTTATGACGAACGATTTACAAAATTCCGAGCCACCACGCCCGTTGCACCCTGATGCGGTGAGAATCCTGCCCCTGGGAGGCCTCGGTGAAATTGGTCTTAACATGATGGTCGTCGAGATCGAAGGTGGACTATTGATCATCGACTGCGGCCTGATGTTTCCGGAAGCCTACATGCTAGGCATCGATCTGGTCATTCCCGACATCTCGGCAATTGCAGACCGTCAGGGGGAGATCCTTGGCATCCTTCTGACTCATGGCCACGAAGATCACATCGGCGCTATTCCCTTCCTGATTGAAGCACTAGGCTGCCCACCTGTTTACAGCTCACCGCTGACGTTGGGACTGCTCGCCAACAAACTGGAAGAACACCACATGAAGGACCAGGTTGAATTCCGAAGCATAAAAGTTCGTGAACCGGTCAGCATCGGCCCGTTCGAGGTGGAATTTTTCCGCGCAGCTCACTCAATTGTCGATGGCTGCGGCCTGGCAATCCGCACCCCGGCCGGGTTGATCGTACATACTGGTGATTTTAAACTCGACCCGACTCCGGTGGACAACCAACCTACCGACCTTGGCCGTCTGGCCGCCTACGGCGAAGAAGGGGTCCTGCTGCTGCTCTCCGATTCCACGAATGTTGAGAATACTGGACAAACCCTCTCTGAGCGCACGGTCGGTGAAGCTTTCGAGGAACTGCTGCCACGCTGCACCGGCAAAATTCTGGTAGCGACCTTCTCCTCCAATATTCATCGTATCCAGCAGGTAATCAATGCCGCAGTGAAGGTGGATCGAAAGGTTCTGGTCTCCGGCCGCAGTATGGTCAGCAACATCGCCATCGCCAGGCAGCTCGGCTACCTCCATGTGCCGGATGATATACTCATTGATCTGCGGCAAATGCGCGATTTGCCGCCACAGCGGATTCTGATTTTGACAACGGGGAGCCAGGGCGAACCGCTCAGCGCCCTGTCACGCATTGCCATGGATGATCATAAACAGATCCAGATCAAGCCTGGCGACACGGTTATTCTTTCATCAAAGTTTATTCCTGGCAACGAACGAGCGATCACCCATGTGATCAATCACCTCTATCGGCGAGGAGCGGAAGTCCATTATGAGACAACCAGCGAGATCCACGTTTCCGGACACGCCAGCCAGAACGACCTCAAAACTGTATTAAATCTGGTCAAACCGGAATATTTCGTACCGGTACACGGTGAATACCGTCATCTGGTAAAACATGCACAACTGGCGCACAGCATGGGTTGGGCCGAGGATCGGGCAATAATGATCAGTAACGGCACTCCTCTGGTGCTTTCTGCCAATGGCCACCACACCGAACCCCGAGTTGAAACTGGTCGGGTTTTTATTGATGGTAAGGGTGTCGGCGATGTCGGACTGATGGAATTGCGTGATCGACGGCACCTTGCCAATCATGGCCTGGTCATCGTCTTTCTGGCACTGCATCAAAAGACCGGTGAGATCGTCTCCGGACCGGAGATCATCACCCGTGGCTTTGTTCCAGAGGACGAAAGCGAAGAATTATTGAATGAAGCCAAGGCTTTAGTTGGCCAGATGCTGGACGCTCACAGCCGGGAAGCAATAGCCGACTGGGAAGAGCTTCGCGTTGAGGTCCGCAAAACTTTACGCCGACTATTCAACAAGACCATGGATCGTCGCCCCCTGATCCTGCCAATTATTATGGAACTTTAACCATTGTGGCGCGTGGCGCGAAAAAGTTTGATTCCGTGGCAACAGCGACTATCTTACCATATATAGCCGGGCCCTTTGCAGCCATGATAACGGGACTACCCTGCATTCACCTGCTCATGGGTATTATCCGCCGTCGACGGCTACACTGGTTCGCGCTTTACCGCTGGTGCATGGGCCTGACCTTCCTACGCTAAACCTTTGACCTTTTCCCTATAATTGCGCTAGCATGGCGCGAATTTATCACAGGGTCATTTATGAGTGAAAAACCACGCAAAACCTTCCTGCGCGAACATATCAAGAAAGAGATCGCCGGTCTGGTCTGGATGGCCGCCGGTATCTTCCTGCTCTTGAGTCTGATCTCGTTTAATAATAGTGATCCGTCTTTCAACAACAATCTGAACCCGGCATCGATTAACAACATCTGTGGCAAGGTCGGTGCATATGTGTCCGATCTTTTTTTCCAGATCATTGGCCTGCCTGCCTTGTTGATTCCTTTTGCCTGCCTGCTCTTTTCCTGGCGACTGTTAAAATTTCGCGACCTGCACCCTCGTACGTACAAGATCTTCGCTTTTGTGGTAATGCTGATTTCTATTGCCGGTATGATTTCACTTAAAGTTGAAAAGGTCGCTCTTTTCGGGCAGACCCTGAATCAGGCTGGCGGTTTCATCGGCTTTTTCCTGGCAAGCACCTTAAAGGACTGGTTCAACCTGACCGGAGCAACTATCTTCCTGCTCGTATTCCTTTCGGTCTCTTCTATGCTGGTCGCCCGCTTTTCCATGGTGCTCTTTCTCGAGGGGTTACTAGCCCGCTTTGCAGGTTCCCTAGAAAGACACCGCAAAGCCCGGCGGGCTTTGCAGGAAGCTAAAAGCCCCAAGAAGGAGAAATCAACCGTCATCCGCGCCCCAGAACCACCTCCGGCACCAGCGGTAAAAGAAAAGAGCAGTAAAAAGAAAGCCCCGGACAGCCAGGAAGCATTCGAGTTTTTGGAACCCGCCGGGACCTATCACGAGCCGTCACTGACCCTGCTCGACCATGATGGCGAGGTAGCAAAACAGGTTGACAAGGACGCCTTGATGATGAACGCCCGTCTTCTGGAGAACAAATTACTCGACTTCAACGTCGAGGGCGATGTCTCTGAAGTCAAACCGGGACCAGTAGTCACCATGTACGAGTTCGCACCGGCACCGGGCGTCAAGGTCAACAAGATTGCCGGGCTGTCCGACGATCTAAGTATGGCACTCAAGGCCCTCTCTATCCGTATTGTCGCACCAATTCCTGGCCGTGGCGTGGTCGGTATTGAGATTCCGAATCGCGACCGTGAGATGATTTACCTCAAGGAAATTTTTGCCACCAAAGAATTCCAGAAGACCGGTGGGCGTCTCCCAATCGCCCTGGGAAAGGATATTTTCGGCCATACTGTCGTTTCCGATCTCGCTAAAATGCCACACCTGCTGGTGGCTGGTGCCACTGGAACAGGTAAATCGGTTTCGATCAACGCCATGATCCTGTCGCTTCTTTATCGTGCTGACCCCAAGGATGTTCGCTTGATCATGGTCGACCCTAAGATGCTGGAACTCTCCATGTATGAGGGCATTCCTCACCTGCTGTTACCGGTGGTGACCAATCCGAAGAAGGCGGCCCTGGCTCTCAACTGGGCGGTGCGCGAAATGGAACGCCGCTACAAGTTGATGGCAGACAAAGGCGTACGCAATATCGACGGCTACAATCGCAAGCTCATCAAGGAAGAGAAGGAAAAGACTAGCAAACGCAAGCAGCAGTTTGGCAGTGCCGCAGCCGTCGATCTCATGGAAGAGGAATTGCCGGAGATTGATCTAGCCGAAGGGAAAGAACTCGACCACGGCCACTTGCCTTACATAGTCGTTATTGTCGATGAATTGGCTGACCTGATGATGGTTGCCGGGCGCGAGATTGAGGAAGCCATCGCCCGCTTGGCGCAAATGGCCCGCGCTGCCGGCATCCACTTGATCCTTGCTACGCAAAGACCGAGCGTCGATGTTATCACCGGGTTGATCAAGGCGAACTTCCCGACCCGTATCTCCTTCAAGGTCTTCTCACGCATCGACTCGCGTACCATACTTGACCAGATGGGTGCAGAAACCCTGCTCGGCAACGGCGACATGCTCTTCCTGCCGCCCGGAACCGGCGCGGTACAACGCATCCATGGCGCTTTCGTTTCGGAAATTGAAGTACAAAGGGTGGTTGACTTCCTCAAAAGACAGGGCAAACCTGAATACGACAAATCAATCCTCGATGCCCCTCCGGCCGCAGCAAGCGGCGGTAATGGCGACGACGAGTATGATGAGAAATGGGATGAGGCCCTAGCCGTTATAGCCAATGCCAAGCAGGCCTCAATCTCCATGCTGCAGCGCCGTCTGCGTCTCGGTTACAACCGCGCCGCGCGTATGATTGAGAAGATGGAAGCCGAAGGAATCGTTGGGCCCTCCGATGGTACTAGCAGACCACGTGAGGTCTTCATCGACAAGATCGGTGGCGACGAATAAAAGCTGACTCCGCAGGTGCCTGCCCCTTCTTTTATCACCACCTTCCAATCATTGTATTCCAGGGTTATCTTGTGTTCCTTCCACCGTCCAAGGTGAAACCAGGTTCCAACCATCCCCCGTAGCATTTGAGTAGTTAGTTGTATCTGCCAGCCGATGGCAGTTCTGCGCCGAGGTCGCCATGGCGAAGGTGACACCTTGGTTTTCCGGTGCATAGCCAGTCGTTCCGAGGGTACTGACACTGCTCTGATCATCCCAATCGTTATGCTTGGTATCGAGACAGTTGCTAATCAGCAGACGCGGCAGACGCGAGGCATGCGGATTGTGGCACTTCGAGCAGGAAAACTTGTGATAGCGGTCATCCAGGGTGTTATCGACACTGGCACCCCAATTGTAATCCTGGTATCCATAGGGCCGAGCATTTGTGAGCTGCGGCGAGAGACCAAAGCCTCCAGAACCGCGGAAACCCTGCCCCCAGTAGTTATTGGTATTATCACCACTGGGGACACTGTCGTTGAAAATACCAGCATTGCCATATGACTGGCGCGGATAGCCACGGTCAGAGCCTCGCGAGGTATAAAGAGGCGCACCGCTCGGATTGCGAATCGCCATACTGAAGATGTCCACAGCCAGGCCTGATGCGGTGCCACTGCCACCGATCGCCGCATTGGCATGGCCGTTGGTGCCGACCCAGGCGTTGGCCGGATCACCGAACTGATTGAGATTGTCAACGTCAGTCCCATGGCAAAGACTACAGAGTCCGGCGCTGTTACCCAGTGCCCAACTCGGATCGACCGGATTCAGATGTGCAGGATTTCCAGCCGTAGTCGGATTGCCGTTGTTCTGGTCAATCTGGTAGCCGCCCAATTCAGTCGCCTGCGTTCCGCCTCGTGGCACAGCGCCATAATCTCCATTCGTAGTCCAACTGTCACCGGCCTGTGGCGCGCCGTCTTCACGATAGGGGCTGCCCATCCAGCTGCCACGCAGATACGGCTTACCCAAAGTATTATCGCCGCTAGCAAGGTTCAGCTCGTGGACATCATGGCAATATGAACAGCGGATAGTGGCAACGGAATCAAGACCCGCCCCAATGGCACTATTGTTAACAGAATGAGTAGACTGAATGCCGCCAGTCTTGTAGGAGAACTGCGTCTGGCCACTGGTCCAGGTTGCTCCTGTTGTTCCTGTGACATTAACCCAGGCCGGAGCAAGCGTACCGGAGAGTGAACCGAAATCATAGTTGTTGGCACCACCGTTGGTGTCAGTATTAACGCCCCATTCTGACACCCCGTAAGTAGCGTGGCAATTCCAGCAAATCTCAGCTTCACTATTGCCGGACACCGAACTGCTGCCAAGCGCAATGCCGCCCTCACCGTTGAGTGAATAATCAATACCAACAGCAGCATTATTGGGGATTTCAACCGTCCCGGAACCATGGTTAGTGTGGCAATCGACACAGTCAAAGACAACGGGACTGGTGATGCCGAAGATCGTATTCTTGGAATGAGGACTATCGTAGGTAACCACAGGCGCATCGACATCTGTGCCATCATGACAGCCTAGACAGCCAGTGCCTGCAGAGGGGAACCCGGCACTGTGACCATGGCAGAGGGTGCAGTCTTTGCCCACCTTGTGGTTAACGATATGGCAGGCCTCACAGGCACCGACAGTGGCTCCAGCAATATTGAAATCGGTCGGGCCAGTATAAGTTACTACGTTATAAGTCAAACCGACCGTTGACGGCAATTCCTTACGAATGCCAGGCGCCGGAAACGATTCACTCCAGTTTTGTGCATCACGTTTGTAGCCAACCATTTTAATGTTGCTGCCACTACTGGAATGGGCATCGTGACATTCACGACAGGTGATGTAACCAGGCTGATCAGAGGCCAGACCCAGCGGGTTATGAACCTCGGCTGCGCTCGTAGTGTTGATGGAGACCGTATGGCAGGAGAGGCAAACCAGTTCCGAGTTCTCCGCGATCAACAGCTGCGAATAGCCTGGATTGCCGTGGAAGTCGTGGCAGAACGAACAATCATGATTGGCCAGAAGCGCCTGGGCCGGACCGAAAGAACTGCTGCACAAGAGGAGAGTGACCGCAAAGAACATGATTGCAATAATTCTAGTGCTTTTCATGGCTGGTCTCCTTCACTGTGATTCGGTCAACGGCAGGACCGTGACTCGCATGTTGCGATTATCGGCAACATAAAGGTTCAGACCCGCAGCGTCCAGAGCAACATCCATTGGCAGGAGCAGATGGCCATCGCTAGATCCCAGGCAACCGTAAGAGGTTGTCATCTCGTCTGTATCACGGTCAAATTCAAGGATTTGAGCGAGCATATTATCGGCAACAAAAATCTTGCTGTCGGTGAGCCAGAGTCCCTGTGGGCGAGAAAAGTTACCTGTAATGGTCCTTTTCAGGTCACCGGAGAGATTGAAGACCTTGATGGAGGCAGGGATACCGACAGTGGAATCGCCATAATCTGAGACGAAGACTTCACCTTTCACAGCATCAACGGCAATCCCTTTGGGATCGGCAAGAACCATATTACCACCAAAACTTTTGAGCAAACGACCGTTCCTGCGAAGCACCTTGATTTCTCTGGCCAAGCCATCAACCACAAACAGTTGGCGCAGGCGAGCATCGTAAACCATATCGAGAGCCTGGACTCCACCGTGCTTACTAAACAGCTTTTTCCTGAGAATCAACTCCCCTCTTTTACTTTTATAAATATCGATGGTTTTGTCTTTGTCGTTGCCGACATAATAGGTAATCCGCCGGCTCGGCCGAAAAGTCACACTAAGAGGGCTACCATCGGTTTCAAAAAATCTGACCGGTACACCGTCTAAACCAACTCTGTATATCCAGTTCCTGGCATAGTCTGCAATCAGGAAGCTCTGCGCATCAAGAACCGTAATTCGCACCGGTGAAGCGATTGGGCCGGGAGTTATAACCAAAGGTGTGTCTGGCGTACAGGAGCTATCAGCGCCGCCGAAATTAAAGTCAAGCCCCATACCGGCAATAACCTGACTCTGACTCAACAGACATAGCAGCACAACCAGCAGAACACGCCTGAACAGAGGATACAGTCTATTCGGCTTAAGCATAATCCACCTCCCGGCATCTATGTTGGACGGGGAAAAACGTTTACTCCATAAAAAGAATTTAATGCAAGAAACGTTCCCCGACCAGACACCAGACGGGCCCTTACAACAGGCGACCAGGATGCAGAAAACCACATGCCCCCATGACAAGCTCAAACATATAACGTAATTCTGAGCACGTTCATGGCAAAACAGTCCAAATTCATAGCACAATTACCTTCTAAAAGTTTGAATAAACAGTTAGAAATGCTAGTATTATTTTTTAAGGTGACGGAAGGACAATTATGGATGTCAACGATTTAAAGCACTTACTGACTGCAGTGCAATCTGGTGATCTCAGTATCGACGAGAGCCTGGAACGTCTCCGCATGCTCCCTTTCGAAGATACTGGCGACGCCATGATCGACCACCACCGCGCCCTGCGTCAGGGAGTTCCTGAGGTAATCTTGGGAGAAGCCAAAACCGCCGAGCAGATTGCAAACATCGTCCAACGCATGGCAGAACACGGCGACAATGTTCTGGTCACACGGATTGCCAGTGAAAAAGCGGAGTCCCTGTCAAATAACCACTCCCATGGTAAATACGACCCCCTCGCCAGAACCTTTACCCTGCAACAAAAACCATTTAAAGATCTCGGGCGGGGCAAAGTGCTCATTATCTGTGCTGGCACATCCGATCTGCCAGTAGCACGGGAAGCTGCGGTAACGGCACGCATGTTCAACAACCAGGTGGAAGAACTTGTTGATGTGGGCGTTGCGGGCATCCATCGCCTGATAGCACACACCAGGCTGCTGCGAGAAGCCTCTGTAATCATCGTCATTGCCGGTATGGAGGGCGCTCTGCCTTCGGTGGTCGGTGGTCTGGTTGATGTTCCCGTGATTGCAGTTCCAACCTCAGTTGGCTACGGTGCCGCCTTCGGTGGAGTCTCCGCCCTGCTCGGCATGCTCAACTCCTGTGCTGGCGGTATCACGGTGGTCAATATCGACAACGGCTTCGGTGCCGCCTTTGCCGCCACACGCATCAATCGACGAGGAGAATCATGAGCATTCTTTATCTGGATACTTTTTCCGGGATTTCCGGTGACATGATGCTCGGCCTGCTGGTTGATCTTGGCGTTAATTTGAACTTAATCGAAACCGAGTTGGCCCAATTACCCGTTTGCGGTTATCGACTTGAGCAGAGCAGTGAAAAACGCCATGGCATCGGCGGTACGCGCATCAAGGTTTTGTGCGAAGAGCAGCAACCAGCGCGAAGCTGGACGGACATCGACACCATACTCACAGAAAGCCAACTCAATGCTTCGGTACAAAGCAGAGCGCGGCGGATTTTCCGACGCCTTGGCGAAGCAGAAGCACATGTTCACAAAGTCGACTTGGATGATGTCCATTTTCATGAAGTCGGAGCCGTCGATGCCATCGTCGACATCGTTGGCAGTGCGATCGGGCTGCATTTGCTCGGTGTGCGAGAAATTATTTGCGCCCCCCTGCCCCTTTCCAGCGGCATGATCCGTAGCGCTCATGGCATCATACCATTGCCAGCCCCAGCCACCTTGCAGCTATTGCAAGGACAACCGGTGCGTAACGCCGGCAGTGATCGTGAACTGGTTACTCCCACAGGGGCGGCAATCACCGCAGAAATTGCACAATTCGGGACCATGCCGGAAATGACCATCGAACGCATCGGCTACGGTGTTGGCGGTTGGAAGTTGGAGGATCGCCCTAACCTGTTGCGTGGTGTCATTGGCAAAAGAGCCGCGGCAACAAACTTTGAACATGATTCGGTGACCGTGATTGAAACTCACATTGATGACTCGTCACCAGAATGGCTCGGTTCTATGATTGACCGACTTATGACAGATGGCGCTCTTGATGCCGCATTCGCGCCCCTACAAATGAAAAAAAATCGCCCGGGGACACACCTGACAGTTGTGGCCCAACCTCATGAGGCCCAACGGCTGGCACAGACAATCCTGCGTGAAAGCAGTGCTATCGGGGTACGTATGTACGAGACACGCCGCATGAAACTTCGGCGCGAACCGGCAACAGTACAGACAGATTTCGGCGAAGCTGCGGTAAAATTGATCTACGAAGGCAAAAAGCTGCTGCGCATTACCCCAGAGCATGCCAGCTGTCAGCTCTTGGCAAAAACCACCGGCAAACCTCTGCCAGAAATCTACCGAGTGGTAACAACAACCGCCAATCGGCAGTTTGACCTGGAGACATAATGCGCGGTCTGATTCTTTTTCTTTCCAGCAACGCCGGGCTCGGTTACGCACCCTTTGCCTCGGGAACGGTTGGCACTCTCGCCGGAATCCCCATTTTCTTTTTGACCAGCACCTGGCCCTGGTGGCTTTTTCTCATAACCTTTACGGCGCTGCTTTTCCTCAGCTTCTGGGTAGCCGACGCCGCCGGACAAATTTACGGCGTTGCAGACGATGGCCGCATTGTCATAGATGAACTGGTCGGCTACCTGGTGACCGTTGCTTTTTTGCCCTGGAGCTGGACCGTTGCTCTACTTGGCTTTTTCTGGTTCCGTCTTTTCGATATTCTCAAGCCACAGCCAGCAGGCTGGCTTGACAAAAATCTGAAGCATGGCGTCGGCGTAGTCCTCGACGACTTCGTCGCTGGAGTTTATGCTGCAATTGCCTTACGCTTGACCTTGTGGCTATTTAACCTGGGATGATAATGGTGGATACTCTGCCGAACTATCATTCAGAAGAAGTTTGATACTGATGAAAATCGCAATCCTCACCATAGGCGACGAACTTCTTAACGGCGATCTGGCTGACACCAATACAGCGGCAATCGCCCGGATATTAATGGACAGCTCCTTGCCAGTGTGCGAAGCAGCAACCGTTGGCGACCGCAAAGAGACGATAGCTGCTGCGCTACAACGCCTGGCTGACACACACGATGCGGTCATTGTTACCGGTGGCCTCGGTCCGACAGAAGATGATCGTACTTCCAAAGCTGCGGCCCATGCCTTTGTACGCCCTCTGGTCCTTAACGACAAAGCACTCAAACAGATCAGAGCCCGCTTTCGTGCCTGGAAAAGGGAGATGCACCCACGTAACGAGAAACAAGCACTTTTGCCAGGCAGGAGTGAAGTCATCACCAACCAAAACGGCACCGCCCCTGGATTCCACCTACAGAGCAACCAGGCCGACCTTTATTTTCTGCCCGGTGTCCCCCGAGAAATGCTGGCCATGCTCGTAGAATACGTCATGCCCTCGCTGTTGAGCCGCTTCCCAAACCCTCCCCTGCAGTGCCAGCGGGTTATGTCCATATTCGGCCTGGCAGAACCAGACGTTGAGGCACGCATCAACCGCAATGGCCTGCCAGATGGAGTTGAATTAGCATTTAACGTCGACCTGTCAATGGTGCAGGTCAAGCTGCGTGCCAAGGGAGAATCTGCCCAAAAACTGGTCGACCGTGCTGAGCTGACCGTACGTAAGACATTGGGCGACTATGTCGTCAGTATCGGCAGTGACTCTCTGGCCGGCAATACAGCACGTTTTCTGTCAATAGCCAGCCTCACTCTCGCCCTTGCTGAATCATGCACCGGCGGCCTGATCGCCAAACTGCTCACCGACCAGCCGGGGTCATCGGCTTTTCTGGAACGCAGTATCGTCTCATATGCCAACTCAGCCAAGCTTGATTGTCTGCATGTTACTCAGGAGATTCTCGATCACCATGGTGCCGTCAGCGCCGAGTGTGCGGAGGCTATGGCCAAAGGCGTACACGCCGCAGCTCACACCGACGTTGCTCTTGCTGTTACCGGCATTGCCGGCCCCGACGGTGGCACCATCGATAAACCGGTGGGAACAGTCTACCTTGCCATGGTCAGTCCTTGGGAAGAGCGCGTTGAGCGATTCAATTTCCATGGTAATCGTGATCAGGTTCGGCTACGCACAGCCTGTACAGCCCTTGACTGGCTTCGCCGTCTGGCCATATCACAGCTTTCAGACACATCAAGATTTTCTGACACGTGCGGATTTTCAAACGATGGGGAGGAAAACTGATCATGACCACATTTCTCCTTACCATGGCAGGAATCGTTATTATTCTGGCCATCATCTGGGGCAGACGAAACCAAAATCAGGCAAGGACACTGCAAAGCAAACTGCTGTATAGCGAAGCGGATTGTCGACAACAGGCAGATCTTCTGGAAAACTACCGCAGCCGTGACCGACAGCTGGTACAAAACTCTGGCGAGGCCCTGTTTATCTTCGACCAGGAAGACGGCTCGCTGCTGGAGGCCAATAGTCAGGCAGAGAACCTGACCGGCTACACTCAGGGAGAAGTCACCCATCTGACCTTCAAGATCCTCTTTTCCCGTGAACATCGGCACCGTCTGTTGCGCATGATCAGCACGGTTATAAAAGAGGACGAAGCAGAGATCAGCGGAATCAAGTTTCGGCGCAAAGACGGTGGCCAATTCCTTGGCGAAATCAAGATCAAAACCGGGCGCATGGAAAATCGTCAGATTGTCTACGGCAGTTTTCGTGATGTCACACATATTACTAACCTGCAACTTGAGCTACAGAGTCATAACCGACACCTCACATTGCTCAATGAGATCTCCCACCGTGTTGCCGAAGGGCATGATCTGCCCCACACACTTGCAATCATTCTTGATGAAGTTATCAGGAGCCTTGACATATCGGGAGGAGGCATATTCCTTCTGGAACAGTCCGGTACAGAGATGAAACTCGCTTTCCATCGCAATATCCCGGGCAAGGTCGTTGAAGAGCTTGGGAAAATACAACCAGGCATCGGGCTCGCCGGCAAGGTAGTGGAAACCGGTCGTCCGCGTCTTTCTACTGATCTCCAAAAGGACCATCGTCGAAGTTCCAGTGCGGTTTTTGCAGACAACTGGCACGCTTTTTTAGCCGTGCCATTTATTGCCGAAGAAGAAACTCTGGGTGTCCTCTTTATTTTCGACCGAGGCAATCGGGTCTTCAACCGCGAAGATGTGCGACTTATCCAGGCGATCGGCAGACAACTCGGCCCTTTGCTGAAAAACGCCGAGCTTTTTGATGAACTGCAATGGCAGCACCGGCTCAACTTCGCCAGCCTGCGCGAACTTGAACGCTCCCGAGCGACCCTGCGTGATAATTTGGAACAACTCGAACAACATCATCGCAAGCTACAGAGCCTCAACCAGATGAAAAGTGCATTTCTGTCGTTGGCCTCACATGAGTTGCGCACCCCCCTGACAACCATCCTTTCTGGAGCAGAGTTTCTCCAGAGTGAAGCAGAGCAGGTCCTTGGTAAAAATGAGAAACAAGCCCTGGATGTCATAATGCGTGGCAGTCGGCGGCTCAATCACATCGTTGACGACCTTTTGGAAGCGGCTCGCCTTGAAGCAAAAACACTTTACATGGCTCATGAAGCTTTCAATCCCTGGCCGATGATCAATGAACTTCACGCCGACTTCAAGCCAAATTGCGAGGTACGCAAGCTACACATGGAATTGCAGGACTTTCCCGACGACGCCGTGATACGTGGTGATGTCCATCATTTGCAACGCGCCTTCGGCCGACTAATGGAAAATGCCATAAAGTTCACTCCTGAAGGTGGCCGGGTCCACATCACCGGAAGAGTTCTCCAGCAGAAAGAAGTCTTGGCCCTCGCTAGTGAATTAAGAGCATTTTCGGTAAGTTTTTTCGATGGTGTTTTGGCAGAAAGCTATCTGGAAATTGCAATCAGTGACAGCGGCATAGGGCTCGAATTGGAAGACCGAATCCAGATATTCGACAAATTCCAGGAAGTAGGAGACATTTCCAAGCATTCGACATCACAGGCCCAATTTGGAGGCAAAGGGATTGGACTCGGCCTGACCCTGGCCAAAGGGATTATTGAAACTCATGCAGGTATAGTCTGGGTCGAAAGTGCCGGCCCTGATCAAGGTAGCCGCTTCTCAGCATTACTGCCTCTGGTCAGCCCTGATGATGGTCGATATGTGCTTGGCTAGGGTTCATTCTAAGAACTTGCACCCACACGCGCATTGCTTCGACGAAATCAAACAGGAAGCCCTTGAAAAGATCAGGGTTTCTGTGATATCCGTAAGGCTTCGTGTCAATAGTCAACTTTTCCGCTTCAGCTCTATAGAGTTCGACAAGCTGCTGGCAGACGACCTAACATTCATTTGTGTGCATTGACCCCGCAAGGAGGGAAACTGATGGCAGAGAGTGATCGCAACAGAGCTATTGAACTGGCCATGGGCCAGATTGAAAAACAATTTGGCAAAGGCAGCATCATGCGCCTCGGTGAAGGCGCAGTCATACCAGACATCGGCTCGATCCCAACTGGAGCTTTGAGTCTTGATATCGCTCTCGGTATCGGCGGGGTCCCGCGTGGCCGTGTCATTGAGATCTACGGGCCTGAGTCTTCAGGCAAAACGACCCTGGCATTACACATTGCCGCAGAAGCTCAAAAAACAGGTGGTGTAGCCGCTTTTGTCGATGCTGAGCACGCCCTTGATATCCATTACGCCAAGAAACTAGGTGTTAATATCGATGAACTGCTGATATCACAACCGGATACTGGCGAACAAGCCCTTGAAATTGTCGAAGTTCTCGTGCGCAGCGGTGCCATTGATGTCTTGATTATCGACTCGGTTGCCGCTCTTGTTCCGCGTGCAGAAATCGAAGGTGAAATGGGCGACTCTCACATGGGCCTTCAGGCCCGACTGATGTCACAGGCTCTGCGTAAACTGACAGGAACTATCAGTAAATCAAACTGCTGTGTGATTTTCATCAACCAGATCCGCATGAAGATCGGCGTCATGTTCGGCAATCCCGAGACCACAACTGGCGGCAACGCCCTGAAATTCTACGCGACCGTACGCATGGACATTCGTCGGATTGCATCTCTCAAACAGGGGCAGGATGCGATCGGTAACCGCACCCGGGTAAAAATCGTCAAGAACAAAATTGCTCCGCCCTTCAAGGAAGCAGAATTCGACATCATGTATGGTGCCGGTATTTCACGTGAAGGAGATCTGCTCGATCTTGGCGTTGAATGCAACATTGTCGAGAAAAGCGGGTCCTGGTTTTCTTACGGTGAAGACCGCATCGGCCAGGGACGCGAAAATGCCAAACGCTATCTGACCGAACACCCTGAAACAGCAGCTGAGATCGAAATGAAAGTGCTCGAGCATTACGGCCTCAGCCCTGCAGGAACCCCGCCTGAAGGAGAATAGCTCATGGATCTCAATGAAATCCTGTCAGTTGGCCTGAAATCCGGAGCCTCCGACATCCACCTCAAGGCGGGTCTGCCGCCGATCTACCGTATCGACGGCACTTTGCGCCCGCTGCCAAAAGCACCACGGATATCTCCCGATCAGACCGAACAGATTACCGAAGAAATCATGAACGATATGCAGAAGGAGCGCTTCGACATCGCCTATGAGGTAGACCTGGCATACGGGGTCCCCGGATTGGGGCGCTTCCGTGTCAACGCCTTTACCCAGCGCGGCTCGGTTTCACTGGTCTTTCGTGCCATTCCTTTTGACATCAAAGGTCTGGATGACCTGATGTTGCCATCGGTTATCAAGAAAATGGCCATGGCCAATCGCGGCTTGATTCTGGTGACCGGCGCCACCGGTTCCGGCAAATCAACCACTCTCGCCGCTGTCATCGATTACATCAACACCAACCGTAAATCACATATTGTGACGATCGAGGACCCGATTGAATTTCTTCATCGCGACAAGAAAAGCATCATTAACCAGCGTGAAGTCGGCTCCGACACCCTGGGCTTCCAACCCGCCTTGAAATCAGCTCTGCGTCAAGACCCTGACGTCATCCTGGTCGGCGAGATGCGAGATCATGAAACGATCGAGACGGCGCTGACAGCAGCCGAAACCGGGCATCTGGTTCTCTCTACCCTGCATACGGTCGATGCAACAGAAACGATCAACCGGATCATCTCGGTTTTCCCGCCGTACCAGCAGCGCCAGGTGCGTATCCAGCTGGCGGCAGTTTTGCGAGGTGTTATTTCCATGCGCCTGGTACCTAAACTTGACGGCAAGGGTCGTGTCCCAGCGGTCGAGATCATGGTGGCGTCGGCCAGGGTCCGCCAGATGATTGATGAAAAGGAACAGACCAAATTACTGCCGGATGCAATCCAGCAAGGTCATGAATCTTACGGCATGCAGACCTTCGACCAGTCACTGATGAACCTGATGAAGACCAAGAAGATCAGTTTTGAAGAAGCCTTGCGGCAGTGTTCCAATCCAGATGATTTCAAACTCAAGGTCTCCGGGGTCTCGTCGACATCGGACCTCTCATGGGACGCATTTGAGGACGAAAACAAAAAAGGTGACGAATAAATCTGGGCCACAACCAGAACGGACGGATCCCTGGCCAACAGCTCTGCGAATATTGACCGGCCGCGATTACAGCCAGGCAGAGTTGTCCCGGCGTCTGCTTGATAAAGGCTTTGAGCCGGTGCTTATTGATACTGTTTTGCAGCGTTGCCTTGAGCTTGGCTATCTCGATGATGCCCGCTACGCCCTGAACCGGGCAACCAGCCTGATGACCCGAGGCCGTGCTGTCGGCCAGCGCGTTCTGGCTGACTTACGTCAGCATGGCGTCGACAAAGAAACTGCCTGTCAGGCACTTGACAAGGCTCGTGAAATTTGCGATGAAGATCATCTTCTATCAGCATTGATGGAACGACGATTCCCTGATTTCAACTACAGCTCTGCGTCTGCCAAGGAACGACGCCGGGTTGTAAATTTTCTCCAACGACGCGGTTTCACAATCGACCGCATCATGGATCAATTGACACAGAAAGGCTTTGAACCCCACGATGAAAACCGCCACAATAAAAACCGGCAGTGAAATACGTCAGCTCTTTTTGAAGTTTTTTGCAGACCGCGGCCACACGATTGTTGCTTCTTCCTCCCTGGTCCCACACAACGACCCGACACTGCTCTTTACCAATGCCGGCATGAATCAGTTCAAAGACTGTTTCCTCGGTCATGAAAAACGAGCCTACGTTCGCGCCACAACCTCGCAGAAGTGTGTCCGTGCCGGCGGCAAACACAACGACCTGGAAAATGTCGGTCGTACCGCCCGCCACCATACTTTTTTCGAGATGCTCGGTAATTTTTCCTTCGGCGATTATTTCAAGAAAAATGCAATTGCCTACGCTTGGGAATTCCTCACTGTCGACCTGGGCATCGATAAGGACCGCCTTTATGTCTCGGTCTATACCGATGATGACGAAGCCGCCGACATCTGGCACGAACAGGAAGGGGTTCCCCGCGAGCGTATTTTCCGTTTTGAGGAGGATAACTTCTGGTCGATGGGCGACACCGGTCCCTGTGGACCCTGCTCGGAAATTTTTTACGACAACGGGCCGGAAATTGGTTGCGACTCTCCGAGTTGCACCGTCGGTTGCGACTGCGACCGCTACATGGAGATCTGGAATAACGTCTTCATGCAGTTCAACCGCCAGCCGGACGGTGAGCTGGTACCACTGCCAAAACCAGCCGTTGACACCGGCATGGGACTGGAACGGCTTACTACTGTCATGCAAGGTGTTTTATCAAACTACGACACCAACCTGATGCGCGATATCATCGGCTATATTGAAAAGCTTTCCGGAAAAACCTACGGTGACAATCCTGAGGATGATGTCTCGATGCGGGTTATGACCGATCACAGCCGAGCCACCGCTTACCTGATCGCTGACGGCGTTATGCCGAGCAACGAAGGTCGCGGTTATGTACTGCGCCGCATCATGCGCCGGGCCATGCGTCATGCCAAGATGCTCGGCTTTGCTGACCCCGTACTCTACAAGACGGCAGTTTTCGTTCTCGAATTTATGGCTGAAGCCTATCCACAGGAAGCCGAACGCAAGAGCTTTGTTGCCAAAATCGTCGAGAAGGAAGAAGAACGTTTTATGCAGACTCTCGACAATGGCCTGCGTATCCTCAACGAGGAGGTCGAACACCTGCAACAGCAGCAGGCAACGATCATCCCCGGCACTGTGCTTTTCAAACTCTATGACACCTACGGGTTCCCGACCGACCTGACGGCTGATATCGTTGAAGCAAAAGGTTTCACTATCGATGAGACCGGCTTCGAAAATTGCATGGAAGAACAGCGCCAAAAAGCTCGGGCGCACTGGAAAGGTTCTGGCGAAGAGGCCATTGGACCAGTCTATCGTGAGCTAGTCGAGCAAGGCTACAAAGTGAACTTCAGCGGTTACCATGAGCTGACGTCCAGCAGCCGCATTACAGCAATCCTGCACGATGGCGAACAGATCAGCCAGGCCGGTGCCGGTGAGCAGATAGAGATCATTACTGAAGCGACACCTTTTTACGGCGAATCAGGTGGCCAGGCCGGTGACCTTGGCACGATCAACGCACCGGGTCTCAAAATCGAAATCACCGACACGAGAAAACCGCTGCCAGAATTGATCGTTCACGTCGGCAAGATTATCGAAGGCACCCTGGCGATCGGCCAAGAGGTGGAACTCACGGTGGATGCGGCCGCGCGCCAGGCAACCGCCCTGAACCACACCTCGACCCATATTCTGCATGCTGTGTTGGTCGAAGTGCTGGGTGATCATGTCAAACAGGCAGGTTCTCTGGTTGCCCCTGACCGTCTGCGTTTCGACTTCAATCATTTTTCGGCAATCACGCATGAGGAACTGCGCCGCATCGAAACCGAAGTCAATCGACGCATCCGCGAAAACCATTCTGTAGAAACCCGGGAGATGGCAGCCGACGAAGCTGTTGCCGCCGGTGCTACAGCACTCTTCGGTGAGAAATACGGCAAGCGGGTCCGGGTCGTCAATCTTGGTGATTTCAGCATGGAGCTCTGTGGCGGCACCCATACTGCTGCCGCCGGTGACATAGGTCTTTTTAAAATCATTCAGGAGGCCGGAATTGCCGCCGGTGTCCGGCGCATTGAGGCCGCTACCGGAACCCGTGCCCTGGATCTGGTACAGCAGCAAGAAGATGCCATCAGCCGCATGGCTGGCCTGGTGAAAAGCGACCGCCCACAACTGGAAACCCGCCTGGCAAAGATGGTGGAACGCCAGAAAGAGCTGGAGCGTGAACTTGCCACTCTGGAGAGCCGGTTGAAAGCTGGCCAGGCCGAAGACATCATGAGCCAGGTCCAGGAAATCGACGGCATCAAGTTACTGGCCGCCGAGGTGGACTCGGCAGACGGTAAGGGCTTGCGGGAGATGGCCGATAAACTGCGCGACAAACTCGGCTCCGGTGTTGTCGCCATAGGATGCCCTTATGAAGGCAAGGTTAACCTGCTGGTTGCGGTCACTGCCGATCTGACTAATGTGTTACACGCCGGAAAACTGGTCGCAGCCATGGCCAAGGAAGTTGGCGGACGTGGTGGTGGCCGACCGGACCTTGCCCAGGCGGGCGGCAACCAGCCGGAGAAGTTAGCTGAGGCCTTAAACAAGGTTGCCGAACTGATCCATACCATCCGAAGTAATTAGCAGACGTTTAACTGTTCAGCACTATGAAAGACTGTCATTCTCGAAGGTTTAATCGAGAATCCAGACTTAAAATCCATGGATCCCCGATAGAATCATTAGGGGATGACAGCCGTTTTTATAAACAACGCAGAGCTTTACTGCGGAGTCAGTATGCGACTTGAAATGCGGGGAGAGCCTCGGTTATTGCAGCAAGCTGAGACGCCGGCCATCCTCATCGTCGACGACGAGCCGGTTATTCGCGATCTTTGCGCCCGAACCTTGAAGGACTACCGGACTCTTCAGGCTGAGAATGGCCAGGAAGCTTTACGGGTTCTGGACCACGAGAAAGTAGACCTGATTCTGGTCGATGTCATGATGCCGATCATGAATGGACTTGAGCTGCTTCAGAAAATCAAGGAACAGGACCCTGAGCAACTGGTCATAGTCATGACCGGTTATGCTGACAAGGACATTATCCTCCGAGCCCTCAAGGCCCATGCTGATGACTTCATCCACAAGCCGATCAACCTCCTACAGCTCAAAATATCGATAAAAAATGCCCTTGAGAAAAAGACCTTGCATCAGGAACTGATGCAATTGAAGCAACTTGACCGTATCAAGTCTGACTTTCTTGGATTTATCTCTCACAAGCTGCGAACGCCGACAACATCCATCTCGCTCTTCATACAGAACCTTGCCAGTGGCGCCATCGACATGGAGGATCCAGGATTTGCCTCTGCCCTTGATGCCATTCGCGAAGAGTCCGATTACCTCGCCTACCTGATTCAGGATCTGCTTTACTACAGTGATATTATCCTCAAGAGCAGCGCTGGCAACGCCTCTAGGGAAGATCTGAAAGAAATTATCAGCGCCATTTTGTCCGAAAAGCGTCAAGTGATTGCACAGAAGGGGCTGACTCTGGACGCATCACTGTCAGAACATTGGCCAAAAGTAATCGTCGATCGTCGCCGCATCGCCTTTGCCCTGAACGCACTTTTAGACAATGCCATAAAGTTCACCCTCCATGGTGGCAAGATCACTCTCTCTTGTGAGGTTGGAGAAACCGAAATCACCTTCATTATTACTGACAACGGGCCGGGGATTACCCCTGAAGAGGTCGTCAAAATCTTCGAGAAATTTTACCAGATTGACCCTCAACATACCGGCCAGGTCCGTGGCTTCGGTCTGGGCCTCTTTTATGCCCGTCAGTTTATCCGTGATCACGGTGGTACTATCAATATTAGCAGTACTCCAGGCAAGGGGACCAAAGCCATCATCCAACTGCCCAAGAAGCTGTCGGACTCTCCTTGAACCTGCCGATAACACCATCTGACCCAGAAGCACCTTTTCCTCACCCAACCTGATAGTCCAACAGGCTGCCAGCATAGGCATTTTGCTTTGTCTCCCCACGTGCTTATGCTATATTCTGGTATTTTTTGCTTTAGAAGAGAGGCTCAAGATGTTCAAAGGGACAACCATTCTTTGCGTGCGCCGCGGAGCTGAAGTCGCTATGGCTGGTGATGGTCAGGTCAGCCTCGGCAACACCATCATGAAGCATACAGCCAGGAAACTTCGGCACATGTATGATGACCAGGTAATTGCCGGTTTTGCTGGCAGTACAGCCGACGCCTTCACCCTCTTTGAAAAGTTTGAGGCTAAGCTACAAGAGTATCGCGGCAACCTGCAACGAGCGGCAGTCGAACTGGCCAAGGACTGGCGTAAGGACAAGATTCTCCGCCACCTCGAAGCGCTGCTGATTGTTGCTGACCGAGAAGCAACACTGGTGCTCTCAGGGGTCGGCGATGTGATCGAACCGGAGCACGGGATTGCCGCAATTGGATCGGGCGGCACCTTTGCGCAGGCAGCCGCACGAGCCCTGACCAGCCACACGGAGCTCTCCATGGCCCAGATTGCCGAGGAGTCCTTAAAAATTGCTGCCGACATCTGCGTTTACACCAACGATCGAATCATTGTGGAGACCTTGTCTTGAATAACTTTACTCCCCGGGAAATTGTCTCCGAACTTGATCGCTATATCGTCGGCCAGAACAACGCCAAGCGAGCAGTGGCAGTCGCCTTGCGTAACCGTTGGCGTCGCCAGAAGGTTGATCCGGACCTCCGCGAGGAAATTGCGCCGAAGAATATCATCATGATCGGGCCGACCGGAGTCGGTAAAACTGAAATCGCCCGACGCCTGGCACGCCTGGCCCAGGCTCCGTTTGTCAAGGTCGAAGCCAGCAAGTTCACCGAGGTTGGTTATGTTGGTCGCGATGTCGAAAGCATGGTGCGCGACCTGGTCGAACTGGCCATCGTGATGGTTAAAAAAGAGGAAGCGAAAAAACAACAGATTAAGGCAGAGGAGATGGCCGAGGAACGGCTGCTCGACCTGCTGCTCCCAGGGGAACAAACGTCGACAGAAGCCACTGAAGCCTCCAGCGGGGGCAGAACCAGAGCCAAGCTTCGCCAACTGCTACGTATGGGCGAACTCAATGAACGTATGGTTGATTTCGAAATGCCGGACAACCAGATGCCGAGCATGCAGATTTTCGGTCCACAGGGTCCTGAAGAAATGGGCTTCAACATCAAGGAGATGTTCGGCAACATCTTTCCGAAGAAGACCAAGAGTCGCCGCATGAAGGTCTCAGAGGCCCAGCCGTTACTGATTGAAATAGAGGCGGAAAAACTGGTGGATATGGACAAGGTGCAGACTCTTGCTATAGAGCGTACCGAGCAAAACGGCATCATCTTCATCGATGAAATCGACAAGATTGCCAGTCGCGAGGGCGGCCACGGACCGGAAGTTTCCCGCGAAGGAGTACAGCGCGACATCTTGCCAATTGTCGAGGGGAGTACGATCAACACCAAATACGGTCCGGTCAAGACCGACCATGTCCTCTTTATCGCAGCCGGTGCATTTCATGTCGCCAAGCCCTCTGACCTGATTCCGGAACTGCAGGGACGCTTTCCTATCCGGGTTGAACTCGACAGTCTTGAGGAAGCTGACTTTGTCAGAATCCTGACCGAACCGAACAATGCCTTGATTCGCCAGTACCAGGCACTTTTGGCGACAGAAGGTATCAACCTGGAATTCAGCGAAGAAGCGATCAAGGAAATCGCTAAAACCGCAGCCAGCGTCAATGAACGTACAGAGAATATCGGTGCCAGGCGCTTGCATACAATCATGGAAACCCTGCTCGAAGAGCTGTCTTTTACCGCACCGGAGCGACCGGAAAAACGTTTCCCGATCGATGAAGCCTTTGTTCGCGAGCGCCTCGCCAAGATAGCTGATGACGAGGACCTGTCGCGCTATATCCTTTAAGAGGAAATCAGGACAAAGCATGCAAGAACTGATAAAAAAAGCCAATATCCTTATGGAGTCACTGCCCTACATCAAGCGCTTTGCTGACAAAACTATTGTCATCAAGTACGGCGGCAATGCCATGGTGGAGGAGCATCTCAAGGAATCTTTTGCCAAGGACATCGTTCTGATGAAGTACATCGGCATGAATCCGGTGGTGGTACACGGAGGTGGACCACAGATCGGCAATGTCATGGAGAAGATGGGGCTTGAATCGCGGTTCGTGCACGGTATGCGGGTTACCGACAGCGCGACTATGGACGTTGTCGAGATGGTGTTGGGAGGCCGGGTCAATAAGGAAATTGTTGCCAACATCAACCGTCACGGTGGCCGGGCTGTCGGCCTGACCGGCAAGGATGGCGACCTAATCAGAGCCAGGAAGATGGAGATGAAGGCGATCAACCCCGATACGCTGACGCCCGAAATAATTGACATCGGTCATGTCGGCGAAGTGGTAAATATTCACCCGGAGATCATTCAGGCTCTGGAAAAAAATAACTTCATCCCGGTCATCGCCCCGGTAGGAGTTGGCGAAGCCGGTGAGACGTACAACATCAATGCTGACCTGGTCGCCGGACAGATAGCCGCGGCCCTTAAAGCTGAGAAGTTGATTCTGCTTACCGATATCGAAGGGGTCAAAAATAAATCAGGGGAACTGATTACCAATATTGACGTTGGCGAGGTGCAGCATCTGATCGACGACGAAACCATCAGTGGCGGCATGATTCCAAAGGTGACCTGTTGTCTGGATGCCGTCCTCGCCGGGGTTCGTAAAGCACACATTGTTGATGGCCGGGTTGAACACGCCTGCCTCCTTGAGATTTTTACGGATAAAGGGATCGGTACGGAAGTTGCGAAGTTCCGATAGAAGATGCTGTTATTCCCGACTACACCCTCGGGGATGACAGACATATTTGCTAACATTTCACGTTTCACGGATAATACCATGAGCACATCTAAAGAATGGATCGGCAGAGCCGACCAGCATGTCATGAAAACCTATGGCCGCTACCCGATCGTTGCAGAGCGCGGCGAGGGTTGCCGACTGTGGGATGTCGACGGCAAATCCTATCTCGATTTCCTCGCTGGAGTAGCCGTTAACAATCTAGGACATTGTCATCCGAAGGTGGTTGCTGCCCTGCAGGAGCAAGCAGGCAAATTGCTGCATTGTTCCAACTTCTACCATATCCCTTTACAAATCGAATTGGCGGAATGGCTCTGTGATCGCTCCTTCGCCGACCGGGCCTTCTTCTGCAACTCGGGCGCCGAAGCCAATGAAGCAGCGATGAAACTGGTGCGTAAACACAGTCGGGAAAAATATGGTGAAGACCGTTTTGAAGTGATTACCGCACTGGCCTCCTTCCACGGTCGCACCATCGGCACCATAAGTGCGACCGGCCAGGAAAAGGTCAAAGCCGGTTTCACGCCACTGGTTCCAGGCTTCAGGTACGTGCCCTTTGGTGATCCTGAAGCGATGCGCCAGGCAATCACACCAAGCATATGCGCGATCATGCTGGAGCCTGTTCAGGGCGAAGGCGGTGTCAACGTGCCACCACCAGGTTATCTCAAAACAGTCCGCGATATCTGCGACGAATTTGATCTGCTGCTGATCTACGATGAGGTCCAGGTCGGCTGTGGCAGAACCGGCACCCTTTGGGCGTATGAGCAGGAAGGGGTCGCCCCTGACATTCTGACCCTGGCCAAAGCGCTTGCCGGCGGCCCACCGATCGGTGCCATGCTGACTACTGAGGAACTCGCCAAAAGGCTTGGCCCCGGATCTCATGGTTCAACCTTCGGCGGCAACCCGTTGATTTGCTCAGCAGCCCTGGCAGCGATACGAACGATAGCCGACGACGGCGTTCTGGACAACTGTCGAGCCATGGGTGCCTACCTGACCGAACAGCTTGAACAACTGAAGGGCAAATATGCCTTTATTAAGGAAGTTCGTGGTTGTGGTCTGATCATCGGCATGGAGTTGGATATCGAAGGTGATGAACTGGTCAAAGCCGCCATGGAGCGTGGCTTGCTGATCAATTGTACTGTCGGCAATGTCTTGCGCTTCCTGCCACCACTGATCGTCAGCCGGGAAGAAATTGATGAAGCAATTAATATTCTTGATCAAGTCCTCGCTGAACAACCGGATAATTTTAAGGAGTGACTACCGTGAAGAAAGATTTCCTTTGCCTCAGCGACTGGAGTCTTGAAGATCTGGAAAAGATCTTTGCGCTGACCAGCGATTTGAAGTCCAAGCAAAAGGCCGGCATGCAACATCATCTACTGGCAGACAAAACCCTTGGCATGCTCTTCGAAAAAAGCTCGACACGCACCCGTGTCTCCTTTGAGGTCGGCATGTTTCAATTAGGTGGGCACGCGCTTTTCCTGGCTTCGGGAAACACCCAGATGGGTCGCGGTGAACCGATCAAGGACACCGCCCGCTGCATGGCCCGTTATGTCGATGGTGTCATGATCCGGACCTACTCACAACAAGCAATCGAAGACTTTGCCAAATACAGTTCAGTGCCGATAATCAACGGCCTGACCGATCTTTACCACCCCTGTCAGGTGATGGCAGATCTCTTCACTGTCAGCGAATACAAGGAAAACTATCGTCAGTTATCCTACTGCTGGATCGGCGATGGCAACAATATGGCCAACAGCTGGATCAACGCCGCCGCTGTTTTCGGTTTCGAACTCCGGGTGGCCACACCAGCTGGTTACGAACCGGACGCCTCAGTCTGTAAACGAGCGGCAGATGCCGGAGCAAAAATTCTCTATACCAGCGACCCGCGCGAAGCAGCGCGAGGTGCTCAGGTCCTGAACACTGATGTCTGGGCCAGCATGGGCCAGGAAGAAGAACAGCAGGTGCGAGAAAAAGCTTTTGTCGGCTATCAGATCAACATGGAACTGGTTGCACTGGCCGACCCGGAGTGCGTGGTCATGCACTGTCTTCCTGCCCATCGTGATGAAGAGATCACCGATGAGGTCATGGAGAGCAGTCATTCTATTATTTATGATGAAGCCGAGAACCGCCTGCATGCGCAGAAAGCCATCATGGCGACATTGATGAGTTACCCCCCCGTGGCGTGTTGCGAGTAACGCGAAAAAGCATAAAGAAATGAATATCGTCTGTCCAAATTGTAATTTTTCTAAAACGGTCGATCCAGCCAAGGTTCCGGATCGTCCGGTCAAGGTGAACTGCCCTAAATGCAGTCAGAGTTTCACCTTTGACAAGGCGCTTCTCCCCGTGAGCATGACTGGGGTAAAAACGGAGAACTCACCAGTAGGACAAGTTAACAGCCCAAAGGTAGAACAAATCAACTACCAGCCCCCCCAACTTCAACCCAAGGCTGGTTTCTGGATTCGCGTAGTTGCCTCTCTGCTAGACTCTTTTCTACTGGGTGTGGTGCAGTTCGTACTCAGTCTGTCGATCGGCCTGGTTATAGGCATGCTCGGTATTGCAACCGCTGATGATCCATCCATCAATATAGTGATCGGGCTATTTGGTGTATCACTCAGCATTGGTTATGCCGTCTTTTTCACCGGTTACTGTGGCCAGACTCCGGGCAAGATGGCACTGCGCATCAAAGTCATTCGTACCGATGGTAGCCCAATGACCTATGGCCGTGCAGTATTACGCGAGGTTCTTGGTAAATTTATTTCCGGCATTCTGCTCTGCATCGGCTACATCATGGTTGCTTTCGACAGCCAGAAACAGGGACTGCACGATAAAATTGCCGATACGTATGTTATAAAGCTATAAGGCTGGAGACTGGAATCATTAAAACACTTTCGCGCTACGGTCAATGAACCTGCGCCATTAGAACCATAAGGAGCATTTTCCAATGTCAAAACCGCAAGTCAAAAAAGTTGTCCTCGCCTACTCTGGAGGACTTGACACTTCGATTATTCTCAAATGGCTGGTCGAGGAATACGATTGTGAAGTTATTGCCTTTTCAGCTGACCTTGGTCAGGGCGAAGAGCTTGATGGCATCCCTCAAAAGGCTAAAAACACCGGTGCGAGTGACTGTCATATTCTCGACCTGCGTGAAGAATTCACGCGTGACTTCGTCTTCCCGATGTTTCGCGCTAACGCCATTTATGAAGGCCGCTACTTCCTCGGCACCTCGATTGCCAGGCCGCTGATTTCAAAGGCACAGATGGAAATCGCCGCCAGGGAAGGCGCTGATGCCGTCTCCCACGGTGCCACTGGCAAAGGCAACGACCAGGTGCGTTTCGAACTTGCTTATTATCATTTCGATCCCTCTGTAACCGTAATCGCGCCTTGGCGCGAGTGGGACTTGAATAGTCGAACCGCTCTGGAAGAATATGCTCGCAAGCACAACATTCCGGTGCCGACCAGCAAAAAATTTCCCTGGAGCAGTGATCGCAACCTGCTGCACATCTCCTTCGAAGGTGACATCCTTGAGAATCCTTGGGCCGAGGCTCCGGAAGAGATGTACGTACTGTCCGTACGCCCGGAAGATGCTCCTGACCAGCCGGAATATGTTGAGATTGATTTTGAGAAAGGCGATGCTGTGGCCGTCAACGGCGAGCGCCTGTCACCGGCCAACCTGCTGGCCAAGCTGAATGAACTGGGCGGCAAACATGGTATCGGCCGCGTCGACCTGATGGAAAACCGTTTTGTCGGCATGAAGAGCCGCGGTGTCTACGAGACTCCCGGCGGCACTATTCTCGAAGAAGCGCATCGCGGCGTAGAATCGATTACTATGGACCGAGAGGTCATGCACCTACGCGACTCACTGATCTCCCGCTATGCCAGCATGGTTTACAACGGCTTCTGGTTTGCTCCCGAGCGTTTGGCCCTGCAGGCTCTGATCGACCAGACCCAGCAGACGGTCAACGGCAAGGCGCGCATCAAGCTCTACAAGGGGCATTGCCGCGTGGTTGGCCGCGACTCAGACACTGACAGCCTGTTCAATGTCGATTTCGCCACCTTTGAAGCAGATGAAGTTTACAACCAGGCTGATGCCGAAGGCTTCATCAAGCTCAATGCCCTGCGTTTGCGGATTGCAGCGATGCAAAGGGAGGCAAAGAGATAAGGGACGCGTTCCGGATTTATGGACTTCAAAAAACAGTCAATCAAAACCTCCGTCGTTGCCTGTATCATCGACGATAAGGAACGTGTCCTGTTGACTCGGCGCTGCATCGAGCCATTTTGTGGCCAGTGGGTCATGCCCGGCGGCAAGGTCGATCATGGCGAACCACTGCTGGAGGCCCTGCACCGCGAAGTCCGTGAGGAGGTTGGTCTCGAAGTTCACATCGACGGTTTGCTCGACGTTTATGAACACGTTGCCCTAGGTGACAATAACTCTCACTATGTAATCCTCTATTACCGGGCATATCCTTTGACGGTTGAACTGTTGCTTAACAATCAGGAAGTAACCAAAGCTGACTGGGTTCTGGCAAGCCAGTTGACGACATACGATGTAACACCAGGCACCCGGCACATCCTTGCCCAGGTCTATCCTGGCGTTCTAGTGGATCCGGGTGAACCGGCAGATGAAATGGCTAACCGCAATTAAGCCGGAGCCACTGAATCATGAAGGGGCAATAAAGATATGAATGACAAACTCTGGGCAGGGCGCTTCACCCAGCCAACCGATGCCTTTGTCGAAGAGTTCACCGCTTCGATCAACTTCGACCGGCGCCTGTATCGCTACGACATCCTCGGCTCCGTCACCCATGCCAGGATGCTCGCCCGTCAGGAGATCATTGCTGACAACGAAGCTGAAACGATCATTCATGGTCTCAACGAGATTCTTGCCGAAATCGAAGCGGGCAAGTTCGTCTTTTCAGTCGCCCGTGAAGATATTCATATGAACATCGAAGCCCGCCTGATCGAAAAGATCGGTGCGGTCGGCGGCAAACTGCACACCGCCCGTTCCCGTAATGATCAGGTCGCACTTGATGTGCGCCTATATCTACGCGACGAAGTCGATGCCATTGCAACAGCTCTCAAGCAACTGCAATCGGCCCTGCTTGATCAGGCCGAGGGCAACCTCGATGTCATCATGCCTGGATACACTCATCTGCAAACCGCTCAACCGGTGCTCTTTGCTCACCACATGCTGGCTTACGTGGAGATGCTAGCTCGGGATACTGGTCGCCTGCACGACCTGCGCAGCCGACTCAACCTGCTGCCGCTCGGTGCGGGAGCCCTGGCAGGCACAACCTTCCCCATTGATCGTGAATGGGTTGCGGATCAGCTCGATTTCGCCGGAGTGACGCGCAACAGCCTGGACTCAGTCTCCGATCGCGACTTCGTTCTCGAATTCTGCAGTTTTGCCTCGATCATGATGATGCATCTCTCGCGTCTCTCCGAAGAACTGATCCTCTGGTCGAGCGCCGATTTTGCTTTCATCGATCTCTCTGATAGTTTCTGCACCGGCAGCTCCATTATGCCGCAGAAGAAGAATCCGGACGTTCCCGAACTGGTACGCGGCAAGACCGGTCGGGTCTATGGCAACCAGGTCAGCCTGCTTACCCTGATGAAGTCACTGCCGCTGGCTTATAACAAAGACATGCAGGAAGACAAGGAACCGCTCTTTGACACTATCGACACAGTACGCGGTTCGCTCAAGGTGTTTGCCGAAATGATCGCCGAGATGACTATTAAACCAGAGCAGATGCGTATTGCTGCCGGGCGTGGTTTCTCCACTGCCACTGATATCGCTGATTACCTGGTGCGCAAGGGACTGCCGTTCCGCAACGCTCATGAAGTGGTCGGCAAAACAGTGCGCTATTGCATCGAGAACAGCAAAGACATCCCGGAGTTGACCCTGGAGGAATTTAAGCAGTTCTCTCCCGACATAGATGCCGACATCTTCGATTGCGTAACCCTAGAAGCCTCGGTGAATGCCCGTAAGGCGACCGGCGGCACCGCCCGTGAAGCTGTCGAGAAAGAAATCACCCTGGCCCGCCAAGCCCTCAAGGAAAGTTAAGAATGAAAAATTTTAAGATTTTTCAGTTCTTGAGTTTTTTCGCGTCCCGCGTCCCGCGTCCCGCGTCCCTTTTCACACGCTACGCGTTCCTCATCAGTCTCATACTGATTATGATAACCTCAGGTTGCGGCAAAAAGGGTCCGGTAAGGCCTAAGCTTACTTCGCTTCCTGAAGCTCCTCGAGAATTGGCTCTGCACCAGCAGGGTAATCTCTTCGTTCTCGGCTGGACAATCCCGACGGCAAACGAGGACGGCAGCAAGGCGGAAGATCTGGTCGGCTTCCGCATCAGGCGTCTGACCTATGATGCTGCAGATGGCTGTCCAACCTGCCGCGAGCCACAGATTGAGGTAGCAGAACTCGATATCACTTACCCTGCTCCAGGGCAACGTATCGGCAAGCGACTTTACTGGCGTGATGTGGATATCCGTCTCAACAACGGTTACCGCTACGCCATTACACCTTTAACTCTTGGCGGCCATGAAGGACCTTCTGCCACAATTCATCTAGCTGTGCAACCCCCGCCACCGTCGCCGACCGACTTGCAGGTTGAAGCCGGTGATGCCCAGGTTACGGTACAATGGAGCGCGCCTGTCTTATCTGCGAATATGAGTCTGATTGGCTATAACCTTTATCGCCGACAAGCAAAACGACCTTTTCCAATTGTTCCGGTAAACGCTAAGCCTCTTAAAGAGACACGGCTACTTGATCGTGGCCTCGATAACGGCCGAGCTTACGAATATCGTGTCAGTGCGCTGGTTCGTATTGGTAATCAACAGCTGGAAAGTATGACGGGGCCGGGGGCTTTAATTACCCCGCAAAAGGGGCGCTGATACGTCCCACACAACAACTTATTGGTTTTATTAATATACTCACGAGGAGAAAATCATGTTCAGTGGATCCATGGTAGCTATCGTCACTCCTTTTGACGATCAGGGAAAATTCGCCGAGGAAACCTATCGCCAACTGATCGAATTCCAGATCGAGAACGGCACTGATGTCATAGTTCCCTGCGGTACCACCGGGGAGTCAGCGACTCTTGATGTTGATGAACACGAGTACGTCATCAAAGTCTGTCTCGACCAGGTCAACAAGCGAATTCCGGTAATCGCCGGCACCGGCGCCAACAACACCGCCGAAGCAGTCCACTTGTCAAAAAATGCTAAAAGCATGGGTGCTGATGGCCTGCTGCTGGTCTGCCCTTACTACAACAAGCCCTCTCAGGAAGGCATCTATCAGCACTACAAGCTCTTAGCTGAAGAAGTCGCCCTCCCCCAGGTGCTTTATAATGTGCCCGGCCGTACCGGCGTCAACATGCTTGCCGAAACCACCGTTCGACTGGCTGAATTTGCCAACATTGTGGCAATCAAGGAAGCATCTGGAGACCTCACCCAGGTCGGTCAGATTCTGGCTCAAGCTGGTGACAAGATCGACGTCATTTCCGGTGACGACTTTTTGACCTTCCCGATGATGTGCTGCGGTGCCAAGGGGGTTATTTCAGTCTCTGCCAATGCCATCCCCAAACAGGTCAAGGCTATGGTCGAGGCGGTAGCGAACGCCGACTACATGATGGGACGTAAGCTGCACCTCGAACTGCTCGAGTTCCACACAGCCATGTTTATCGAGTCAAATCCGGTGCCGGTCAAAAAGACCCTGGAACTGATGGACATGATCAAAGCGAACGTCCGTCTGCCATTGGTCGATATGAGCGATGCGACGCTTGAGAAGCTGAAATCGGTTTTGAAAAAATACGCTGTTATCTGATTGCACCACAAAAATTATGGTAGCTATTCAGCGTTACAAGATATGGTCATTCCCGAGGGTGTAATCGGGAATCCAGCCTTTAAATCATGGATCCCCGATAGAATCATTCGGGGATGACAGACCGTTTGTAAATAATTCAGATTGTGCCGAATAGTTACAAATTTTATGGAGTGTAAATCCGGAAGATTCAAGGTTTGACTCTGTGCTCCTTATCTCTTTTTAAGTTAATTATTGAGGTTAAAAAATGATCAAAGTTGCAATTACTGGAGCCGCTGGACGTATGGGTGGCCGTATCATTACCCTGGTTACCGAAGCCGCAGGGCTTGAAGTGGCTGGAGCAGTCGAAATGGCCGGGCACGCCAAACTCGGTGAGGATGCTGGCTACGTCGCTGGTTGCGGCAATCTTGGTATTGCCATTACCGACTCACTGGAGCAGGCACTGGCTGACGCTGACGTATTAATCGACTTCACCTGGCCGGAGGTCACCATAGCCAATGCAGCGGTCTGTGAGAAACTTAAAAAAGCGATGATCGTCGGTACCACCGGTCTGAACCAGGAGCAGCGTAACATCATCACTCGGGTCGCCGAATCGACCCCAGTGGTCTTTGCACCGAACATGAGTGTCGGCGTCAACGTCTGCTTCAAGGTTCTCAAGGATATTGCCAAAACTCTCGGTGAAGGTTTCGATGTCGAGATTGTTGAACTGCATCACAACAAGAAAAAAGATTCGCCGTCCGGCACCGCCGTACGCATGGGTGAAATCGTTGCCGATGCTCTCGATCGCGACTACGACCAGGTCGCCAACTATCATCGTGAAGGCATGTGCGGCGAGCGCACCAAGGAAGAGATCGGCATGCAGACTGTACGCGGTGGCGATATCGTCGGTGAACACACCGTCTACTTCATCGGTATGGGCGAGCGCATCGAACTTACCCATCGCGCCATGAACCGTGACATGTTTGCACGTGGGGCGGTACGCGCCGCCGGTTGGCTGGGTGGCAAGGATGCCGGGCTTTATGATATGCAGGATGTGCTTGGACTTAAATAATTACTGAACATTTAGAGGAGTTTTTCATGGCTAGAATTAATGATTCATACCTGAAGTTGCAAGCAGGATATCTATTCCCAGAAATTGGGCGGCGGGTAAAAGAGTTCACCGATGCCAACCCTGAAGCCGCAGTAATTCGCCTTGGCATCGGCGATGTCACCCTGCCGTTGGCTCCAGCGGTCCTCAAGGCCTTTCATGACGGCGTTGATGATATGGCCAAAGGCGAGAGCTTCCATGGTTACGGCCCTGAACAGGGCTACGATTGGCTTTCTCAGGTGATCATTGACAAGGCCTACAAGCCTCTTGGTGTCGACCTGAAGACCTCAGAAGTATTCATCTCCGATGGGTCAAAATGCGACTGTGCCAATATCCTCGACATCTTCGACCTCGGCAATAAGGTTGCTATCTGCGATCCGGTTTATCCGGTCTACAACGATACCAACGTCATGGTCGGCCGCACTGGAGAAGCTGATGACAAGGGCTACTACGCCGGCATTCACTACATGCCCTGCATCGGTGCCAACAATTTCACTCCAGCAATCCCCACAGAAAAGGTCGATGTGATCTATCTCTGTTACCCAAACAATCCAACCGGGGTTGTAGCCACTAGGGGAGACCTGAAAAAATGGGTCGATTATGCCTTGGCCAATGATGCCGTGATCCTCTTTGATGCCGCCTACGAGGCATTCATAACTGAAGCGGATATCCCTCACTCGATCTACGAGATTGAGGGTGCTCGCCAATGTGCTATCGAGTTCCGCTCCTTCTCCAAGACCGCCGGTTTCACCGGTGTACGCTGCGGCCTGGTAGTTGTTCCCGAGGAGTTGATGGGCACTACTGCCAGCGGAGAGAAGTACAGCTTCAACAAACTATGGAACCGCCGTCAGACCACCAAATTTAACGGCGTCTCCTACCCGGTGCAGAAAGCAGCGGCAGCTGTTTACTCCGATGAGGGTTGGACACAGATCAAAAAGAACATCGACTACTACATGGAGAACGCCCGCATCATCCGCGAAGGCCTGACCTCTGCCGGCATCACCTGCTTCGGCGGCGTCAACGCTCCCTACATCTGGTTGGAAACTCCCGAAGGTATGAGCAGTTGGGATTTTTTCGACAAACTCCTGAATGAATGCCATGTGGTTGGTACTCCGGGCAGCGGTTTCGGTCCCTCCGGCGAAGGCTACTTCCGCCTTTCGGCCTTCGGTGCTCGCGACAATGTTGAAACTGCAGTGCAGCGGATCAAGGAGAAGTGGGGGAAATAGTGGCTTGAGCAACATTGGAGATGGCGGTAATGGTCACGGCACCGGTGACTGCACAAATGCGATCACATAAAACAGATTTGACTGAATACTACCCAGGGGACACTTGCACCAGTGTCCCCTGGCATGGAAATCATAACCAGCAGTAGAAAATCAGGCCGTTTTCACCGTCGCGGCATCCTCGAGTTTGTATTCCCTGACAGCCATCTCACGCAGTTTGTAAATCTGAACCTTGCCACTCGCAGTCATCGGATATTCATCGACAAATTTGACGTAGTGAGGAATCTTGTGGTTGGCAATACGATTATGACAGAACCCTCGAATCTCCTCTGGCGTACACGTAATCCCTTTGCGCAGCTTGACCGCAGCCATAACCCGCTCACCGTACTTTTTGTCCGGCACGCCAAATACCTGCACATCGGAAACCTTGGGATGGGTGTAGAGAAATTCCTCAATCTCGCGTGGATAGATATTTTCACCGCCACGGATGATCATATTCTTGATCCTGCCAGTGATATGGCAGTAGCCCTCCTCATTCATAACCGCCAGGTCACCGGTATGCAGCCAGCCCTCCTCATCAATCGCCTCGGCCGTCTCTTGCGGTAACTTGTAGTAGCCTTGCATGACCAGATAACCTCTGGTACAGAGTTCGCCCTGCTCACCGGCAGGCAGGGTTGCGCCGCTGTCGACATCGACGATCTTCACCTCGACATCAGGCAGTGCCCGGCCAACGCTTGACACACGCAGATCGATCTCATCGCGAGTGCGGGTCTGGGTAATCACCGGTGAGGCCTCGGTCTGGCCATAGGCGATAGTAATCTCGGTGCAATTCATATCACTAATAACCTGTTTCATCACCTCAATCGGACAGGGAGAGCCAGCCATGATCCCGGTGCGCAGCGAAGAAAGATCGTACTGCTTGAAATCAGGATGCTCAAGTTCGGCAATAAACATAGTCGGCACACCATGTAACGCCGTGCATTTTTCAACCTCAACCGTACGCAGTACGGTTTCTGGCTCAAAGGTCTCAACCGGCACCATGGTTGCGCCGTGGCTCACACAAGCCAGCACACCAAGTACGCAACCAAAGCAATGAAAAAAGGGTACCGGGATACAGAGCCGATCATGCTCACTGAAGTCCATACAGCGACCAATATTGTAGCCGTTGTTGATAATGTTGAGATGGGTCAACATCACCCCTTTGGGAAAGCCAGTGGTTCCAGAAGTGTACTGCATGTTGATCACATCCTCGGGGTGCAGGTCCTTTTGCATTTCAAGAAGAACCTCGTCGCAAACCCCGGCTCCGTACTGCTCCAGCTCACAGTAGTTGAGCATGCCTTCATGACGCTCTTCGCCGAGAAACACCACATTCTTCAAAAACGGCAGGGTTTCACAGTGGAAATCACCCGGAGTGGCTTTTTTTAACTCGGGAATAACGGTATAGAGACTTTCAATGTAATCGGTATCCTTGAAGCCCTGAACCAGAAACAGAGTTGTCGAATCCGACTGACGCAGGATATATTCCAGCTCAGCCGACTTGTAACTGGTATTGACAGTAACCAGTACGGCACCAACCTTGGCGGTGGCGAACTGCAGAACCACCCATTCAGGAACATTGTTGGCCCAGATCGAAACATGATCACCCTTGCGGATACCTATATGAAACAGTCCCTTGGCCACCCGGTCTGTCAGTTGGTCGAATTCACGATAGCTCAAACGCATCCCGAGATCAGGATAGACCAGGGCATCATTTTCAGGAAAACGTCTTGCAGTATCTTGCAACAGACCGCCAATGGTAAATTGGAGTGCTTCTGACATAATAGTAGTGTTCCTTTCCCTTAATCTAAAAGTCTGGATTTACAAAGCCAACAATGGTGTGGCAATAAACAGCTTGGCCCCGCTTCCTGCCGAAATCAAGCAACGTCTACAATGATAAAAGTTTTTCTAGCCATGCCGTTGCCGATGTGGATCTCGTCCCCGCAGACCTTACCGAGCAGTGCACTCCCCAAAGGCGACTCCGGTGTGATGACAAGACATTCCGCATCGCCGTTGACCAATTTCAATCCTCCCGCATCTGGCCCTAGAAAGACCTTCCTGCTACTGCCGTCATCAGCCTCTATTGTGACATAAGCGGTCAAGCGGATGAGCGTTTCATCGTCAAAGGAGCGGAGTGCCAGCTTCCGGTAACTCTCCAGTGCCTGGCGAATGTCCTGGGCACGATTGGCCTGCCCTTGTGCAACGTAAGAGGCCTCCAGGCCGGTGGTGTCGTATTTATTGTCGGGAAGGCATTCTGAGTGCGTAGCGGCAGCATGGGCAGTCCTGGAGGCCTCGGTCAGAACCCTGAGATCGGCAGTTAAAGCCATGATAATTTTATCTAAAAGGTCTTTTTTGTTCATGATAACGCGGCAATTAAAGACTCGAGTCTCGCCAGACGTTTAGGGCTAGTAGCAACCAGCCGACCAGGAAGGCGACTCCACCTATCGGTGTAATTATACCAAGCGGCTTAGTACCAGTCAGCACCATTGCATACAAACTACCTGAAAACATGACGATTCCGACAAACAACAGCCAGCCGGAGGTACGCAGCAGAGAGGCTTCCGGCATTAACTTGCAGAGGAGGCCGATCATGATCAGTCCAAGAGCATGGATCAGGTGATATTGAACCGCCGTCTCCCACACAGTCAACATCTCCGGGGCAACTTTGGATTTCAAACCATGGGCGCCAAATGCGCCGAGGCTGACACCGATAAGGGCGTTCAGGCTGCCAAGGATAATGAATAGTTTCATGCGATGATCTACTCCACAGGGTACTTCAGATAGGTAACTACAGAGAAGTTTGGTACGTCATCATAGGTGAATACTGCATAATATTTGGCCGTATTTTTGTCGCCGAAATTATCGTACGTGTAGTTGTCTTTGCCGCCGTAAAGCTTTTGGCCATCATAAGGTGTGCATGGCACGTGGAACGGATTCTTGACCACGATGACGCCTCCAAAAGCTGTATCATTCGGGTTGTCCCACAGCAGTTTAACCATGTTTTTTTCAAGCACAAAACGTAGGTTACTAACCGGGTCAACGCCTTTTCTACGCTTTTTGATATAGTTGAGGACCAGGCTGGGGGGGTGCTGACCATTTCCATCCAGCCACTGCACTTTTTGCGATTTACAGAAGGTCTTTTCGGATGTGGCATAGAGGAAGAATGAGAGCTTTTCGCCGGCTTCACTGAGACGAACCATCTCGTTGATCGCAAAAGTATCAAAGACAAAATTCTGCTGCGGATGTGTCTTGAGGGTCTCCACACTGACCTCGTAGCCGACCCTTTCTATCACCTGACGATTTTTGACATTGGCATAACTCTTTTCATCTTCAAGAGGCTTGACCATTTCGACGTGAAAACGAGTATTGTCATCAGCGCTCACCGTATCCGCATGGAGAATCAGATAGGCCTCGGAGATAACCGTATTTTCCATATCCGGCATCTGGATCGTATCAAAAGCAATGCAGCCGTACAGACGATCACCTTTGGCATCATAGCCAACATCAAGAACCGATCTATCCAGACCGGCACGTGAAATGGTTATCGTGGATGAACTTTGCAATTCCAGGCGCGCGTCTGGAAGCGTATAGGATATTTCCAACTTCGGCCGATAGGTTAAGCCACTGCTATACTTGCCAAAACCGATATCCCACTGCATCAACTGCGAGGAACGATTCATAGGCAAGGATTTTGGCCCTTCCATTCTGAAGGTAGCTTTACGGCGTTTGAGTGCTTCTTGCAGCAGTTGGCGCTCTTGTTCAGCAAACACATAAGCATGCCAGATCCCCTGAGAGAGCTGATGTGAACCGGACGGTTGGTCGATGTAACCAAGCAGCTTTGCTTGTTTGATATCATCGTAGCTGGAGAGCGTCTCCACTGTACGTTCGTCAATCATCCCGACACGCCATTCACCATAGCGTTCCACCTGTACCAGGACCCGATTCATCGGGAAAAACGAGATACGGGCATCAGTGATGATTGCGTGTTCAGGAACAGTCTCCAGGGAAAAGGAAGTAATACCGTAACAGACCCCTTTGGTCTCGGAAATACCGACAAAAAGTGAGTTGACGCCAAAATGTTCCTTGTTTTTGACTGTTAATTCACCTACATAGCCAACATCTTCTTTGCGCGGATAAAGAATTTTGGAGAACATGCTGAGTTCAGGATGCGTACGTATACCGACGACCGGAGCGTAGGGTGATTTGATATAACGTCTACCGCGCTTGATGACGGCTCGGACAAAGTAGTAATAGTTGGAATTGGGTTCGATCTGACGATCGGTAAAGCTGTGCGAACGAGTCATGCCGATACGATTGGATCCCCGGCAGAAGCCGTTAGATTTATCTGAACGGTATATCTCGAAGTAAATGTTCTCCGTGAGCGGGTATTGCCAAGACAAGGTCGTCTCTTTGGCATTGACATCGGTGGCAATAAAGCTCTCCACTCGCGGCAAACCATCTTTTTTAGCATAGTTGGGTGCCTCACGAAGGGCTTTGCCAAGAGCGGAAATATGCTCATGGATATGCTCGGTCATATCTTCCTGGTAGTCAGAGATATTACGTGTGCCCACCTCAACGACCAGTGCCAGGGCTCCCTGGGAATAGTAAAATTCCCTGCCGCTGCCGGAGATGAGTGCCGTGGGAGGCTTGCCCATATGAACGCCGTATTCACGTCCTGAAACCCTGCGTATTTCCTCAGCCATATTTGCCGCGAGCACATTTAAATCGGTTGTGCCGACAACATCTTCGTGGATGAAATTGTGTGCTGGGAAAAAGACATTGCCCTGAGAGTGGTAGTCAAGTGCGATGGTAATATTGGGATGATCTTCGGCAAAAGCTTTCAGTGCCTGAGTCTCGGGCTCAGAGAATGCCGAGGGTCCCGGGTAGACATTCGAAGAGGTGTTTTTATTGGGCGTGAAACCGATGGAAAAATTGCGATTCAGATCGACGCCGAAACTGCCATCGGCATTCTGGCGACGGTTTTTTCGCCAGAATGAAAAATGGGTGCGTGAATACTCAAATCCATCTGGGTTAGCGCATGGCACCATATAAAAGGTGGCGCGCTCAAGCAGATGATTCAGAAGCGGGTCATATTGAATATGATCAAGGACGTATTGCGCAAAAGCAATCGAGAGTTCTATACCTATCCATTCACGAGCATGAATGGTTCCGGTATAAAAAAGCGCCGGTTTACTATCGGCATCTTGCATACCTTTACTGACCGTGACAGCAATGATATCACGCTCTTCCCAGGTTGTTCCTATGGTCTCGATACGGAACAGGTCAGGATGTTCTTTTGCTGCGGCCTTGAAAAAATCGATACACTCATCGTATGAGCTATACTGCTGTCTCACGTATTTCCTTTAACCTTGATATACATTCAATCCAGAAACGCTTTACGCCACTGGTTAATGTTCGCTTTGGGAATAAATTCATAGTCAACCAGCTCTTCAAACGAGCTGACTTCCTTATTATCTACCAGTTCCTTGATGCGTACTGCCGTGTCATCATCCATGCCATAGAGCGTAAGAAGCTGTGTCAGCGTCACTGAGGCAAAATCGAAACACTCAGTCCGAGCAATCGGTGAAGACTCTTCATTTTCTTCAGCAGCCACCTTCACTTTTTCAGGGAGTTCGCCTTCATCAGCAAGCGGGGCAAGTGGGGCAAGCGCTTCAGGCACATCAGAAAGTTGCGATTCTTCAGTCAATTCCATCTCAAGATTGTCGTCTTTGTCTTTAAGCCAGTAAGCACCATCAGTCGAAGGGGTATAAGGCGAAAAGTGGATATGACGCATAGTGCGAAGCAACGAAGCCGAGATCTTGCCCAGTTCTTCCCATGAGTAGAGTGGCACATGCGGCATCTGGAAACGTCCTTCACTCAAGTCCCACATAATGTACTGACCGATCCAGTCACGAATGTATGGAAAAGCCGCGAAGGCCGTTGCACACTCTAGCACATAAGGCTGATCGGTTTTAGCATCGATGGCGATATCGCATGCCCAGTACTCCGCCTTGGCTGCCTTGGAAGTCTTTACCGCCAGTTCCAGCGCGTTCATGGGAACGTTATCGTAGCTCATCGAACCGCCCTGGGAGGTATTGGTAATCCACTCGCCCTTGCCCGAATAGCGCCAGAAGGCACAAACCGGTTTGTGACCGATCAGCATGACTCGAAGATCGCCGCTGTCTTTAAGCTCAATGGCGTCCTGAATGTACATCGGCAGATACTTCTTCTTGTCAAAAAGGGCCTTGGCCTCTTTTTTGTTATCCACTTTATGGACGAAATAGCCACCGTAATTTGAAGGCCCGTAGGAGCGCTTCACGATCTTCGGATATTTTGCCGTCTCAAGATATTTATCCCCGGCCTGCTTATCGTAAAAAATTTCTGTTTTCGGCGTGGCAATGCCATATTTATCACAAAACAACGTCACATTCTCTTTGGACTTATTCGAAAACTGGGTTTCAAGGGACGGCAGGAAACGCACATTCGGTAATGCTTTAGAGATCTCAACAAAGGTCTCATAAGCCGTTGCGGGGATATTGCCGATCAGCACATCGATCTTTTTGCGTTTGACCTCTTTGATAAACCGGGCCTTGTCGTTGCCCCAATGGTAGACAACCGTTTCAATTTTGTCAGGCCATCCCTTGAGGTTGCTGCTATTAAAAAAACAGAGCACATAATCCAGGTACAGCAAGCCAATTTTCGGCAATTTGGTCTGACTCATTACTTCCACCCCTTATTGATTTTTATTAGAAATACGGTCAATCAAGGCAACTATTTTGTCGATTTTTTTGTCATTAAAATCAAGTCCCATCGTTTCCTGCTCCGGTGTTGCAAAAGCCGGAAGACCATTGATTTCAAGGACAACGTACTCTTCATGTTCAATGTCATAGATAATATCAACACCGGCAATCTCAAGACCAACCACTGACGCCGCATGGATTGCAAGAGCCACGATCTCGTCATCTGGCTCACGCAGAATCACACTGCCACCGGAGGTGATATTGGTACGCCAGTCGCGGTTCCCGGCTTTGCGACCGTAACAACCGATATACTCACCATCAACAATATCGATACGGTAATCGGTGAAATCGTTCTTGATAAACCGTTCAAGGTAAATATGACGCATATCTATCTGATTCAGAAACGGCATCAACATATCAAGAGAGGCACGGTTCTCAAGAAGCGCCATGCCAGCACCACCCCAGCCATCTATCGGCTTAAACACCATTTTGCCCCATTCATCCATCTTTGCATAGATCATCTCAGGTTTTTCCCGGTGACCAATAAAAAAATCAGAAGTTTTCACGCCCGCCTGGCTCAGTATCATGTTAGTACGGAATTTGTCTTCGGTCAGCATGAATGCCTGGGAATTATTCACTGTAGGGATATATGAACCCAAGGTCTCATACATATATAATTGTGCTACCGTCTGCTCACCGGCATTGTAGGAAAAAAACACATCCAGCTCACACATATCAATGCCATTACAGAGAATACCTGCATTATCACCATAAGCAAACCGCAGATCAAGACCTGTTATCGGTTCAATTTCACGTTCCCGGAGACGATCCACAAGCTTCTGCTGAACGACATCGCCACCACCGTTGGCATACATCCAGATACCTGCTCTTCTCATACCTTACTCCCTGAAATCATGATGTCTGACAAAATGTTTCAGCAGTGTCGTCGTGAGCTTAATGCGCTCGGCAAAACTGCTTTTACGGGCACGTTCGTACACCGTATGGTCGCCGTCGCCGAAAGGGCCGAAACCATCCAAGGTAATAACATTGTGTGAACTGAGAATATTCGCATCACTTACACCGCCGCGCTCTTCAGTCTGTAGTTTTTGACCGCTGATGCGTTCTATATCTGCGACAAACTGTTGTGTTGCCGGTGAATTTTGCATTACGTCACGCTGGATACCACCGCCGAGGACCGCTGTGGTTCCGTGGATATAACTCCTGGCAACAATATCGTCAATTGCCGCAAGCACGCGGTCACGCTCTTCGGCCACCTTATAGCGCAACTCAAACAGCAAGTGAGCTTTAGGTGAGATCGTGTTTGCCCCAAGGCCACCTTCCATTTTACCAACATTGACGGTGGTTCCCCGGGAAAGGTCTGTCAGTGCTACCAGTGCTTGCAACTTGTAAGAGGCTTCGAGATTGGCGTCAATACCGTCAGCATAATGGTTGCCAGCATGCTCGGCCTGGCCTTCGATATTGATGGTATAGGTGCCGACACCCTTGCGACCGCTGACCACTTCCAGATTCGGCCCGGCGGCTTCGAAGACAAGACAGTAATCGTAGTCCTTTGCCAGTTCTATGCTGAGATATTTAGAATCATCGCTACCAGTTTCTTCATCGCTGACCAACAGCACGTCAATATTGGCGATCTCAATGCCCTCACGATGCAGGTTGCGCAGCGATTCGAGCGCAACGATGTTGCCCCCTTTCATATCACACGCACCAGGACCAAATATCCATTCGTCATCTTCTTCGTAATGATCAAATGTCTTCGGTGGGAACACCGTATCAAGGTGGCCCAAAAGAAGAACCTTTTTGCCAACCTTACAACACTTCGAACGGTAGTAACGATGTTCACCGATCAACTCACGCTCATAACGGATAACCTCATAGCCGAGCGGAGCCAGCCATTCATCAAATAGCTCACCGACAGCATCAACCCCAACCTTGTTCTTGGTGTAGGAATTGATGCGCATAATTTGCTCTAAGTCTCTGAAGTAATCCATGCATTATCCAGAATATAAGATTTAGAAAATATATCATACAACATAAGGCACCTTAATGTTGAGCCAGTTTCTCTTTCATGACTTTTTAAAGACCTGACAATAAGGATTCATTGTCTGACAAATTGGACATGTTTAAGAATTTTATGCTTTTCTTCGTGAGCATATCGACGATAATAGTAAATTGGTCATGTAGGATCGTCATCACATAAACCTATGTGGTATATTGTGAAGTATAATTTTCAAAAAGGAGTCAACAGTGGCACGTTTACCCGTAATCGTTGGATTTGGAGGGATCAATCCTGCAGGCAGAAGTTCAGCTCACCACGGTTATCGCCGTATGGTGATTGACCGACTGGACCAAGAACCCGCACAACAGACCTATGCCGCCCTTGCTCAAGTAATGGGGCTGACCCGTGATGACAACGGGCAAACCGTTGATGGCGACGGCACGGTGCTCACGCAGGCGGCGATCACAGAAAAATATGCATCCTATATCAAGGACAATACCTTGATTCGTCGTTTGGAGAATAATCTGTTTGACCGGGATTTTATTCCGGAGAACAAAACGGCTATGCTCACAGCCTCACCGGGACAACCAATCATTTTCACTCTCAAACGCAAGCAGCTCCCCACTATCATCCCTGAGAATTGGCAGGTGTCGGATCTGGACAAGAACAATGTCAAGATTGAAGTTCAGAAGAGTATGGACGTGTTTCTGCCCAGTACTCGCTCCTCAAAGGTGCAGAGTGCCGGACAACTACCAACCGGTTTTGACCCAGCAAAGCTCTACCAGTCACGAAGCCATCCACGCGGCCTGCAAATGACCATCTATGGAGCTTCAGATGCAGTGCAGTCTGTCGGCATTGACTGGGAAATAATTCGCTCGGCTGTCGCCCCGGACAAAATCGGGGTTCTCTCCGGAAGTGCCATGGGACAACTTGATTATGATGGCTCAGGCGGTATGCTGCAGGCTCAACTACTAGGCAAACGCGTCAGTGCCAAACAGTTGCCATTAGGTCTGGTGGAGATGCCCGCCGACTTTATCAATGCCTATATTCTCGGCAGTGTCGGTGCCACCGGCTGTAATGTCGGTGCCTGCGCTACCTTTATGTACAATCTGCAGGTAGCGAGCCAGGACATCCAGAGCGGTCGCCGACGTGTGGTCGTGGTCGGCACCAGCGAAGCACCGATAACTCCTGAAATCATCGAAGGCTACCGTACTATGGGCGCTCTGGCCGAAGACGACAAATTACTCTCTCTGGATTCGGATCGTGATACGCCCGACTTCCAGCGTGCCTCCAGACCATTCTCAGACAACTGCGGGTTCACCCTTTCAGAGTCCTCACAGTTTTTTGTCCTTTTCGACGACGAACTGGCTATGGAACTCGGCGCTAACATTTACGGCTCGGTTGCCGATATCTTTATCAATGCAGATGGTTATAAAAAATCTATACCCGGACCAGGAGTGGGCAACTATATCACCGTCGGCAAAGCCGCTGCAGTAATCAAGGCAATCATCGGTGAAGAAGGGTTGAAAAGAAAAAGCTATGTCCATGCTCACGGCACCAGCACCCCGCAGAACCGGGTGACCGAGTCTCATATTATTAACGAAATAGCCAAAGTGAACGGTATCGACCAGTGGACTGTCGCTGCAGTGAAATGTTATCTGGGACACTCTCTGGGGGTTTCTGCCGGCGATCAACTGATGGCTTCCCTGGGCACCTGGAAATATGGCCTGATTCCAGGTATCGTCACCAGCGACCATATGGCAGACGACGTCCACGACAGCAACCTGCGCTTTATCCTCGATCACGATGAAGTAGGCGTCACCGGCATGGATGCTGTACTGATGAACGCTAAAGGTTTCGGCGGCAACAATGCCACTGGCGCAATTTTATCACCACAGGTCACCAAGGAATTGCTGGAGAACAAATACGGTCGCCAGCGTATGAGTGAATATCGCAACTGCAATCAGTCTGTAGCCGAAGCTGCGGATTTATACGACTGTGAGACAACCGCTGGCAGGACAACCCCGATCTATCGTTTCGACCATAATGTAGTTGCTGGAGAAGATCTTGTGATTACCGAAAGTGAACTTAAAATACCAGGTTATTCCCGTGCTATAGACCTGAGAGTGAAAAACCCATATACCGATATGGTACTAGAAGCCCCTTAGTCTGATTTCTCTTTCAAACTCCTGGCCAGGATTTCGAAGGCCAGGTCGTGGTCGACTTCAGGATTCAGTGCAGGCCCGAGTAACCGAATCAGCGCAGCACGTTTGAGCAGGCGGTCATCAAAAGTGGCCTGTGGAGCCAGGCGCTGTAGTTCATTTTTAAAGTGGCTAAAGTTGAGATCGCGCGTCAACTGCATCGCATCACCAAGACTGTTATAGTTCATGGCTGCTCGGTCAAAGATCGCCCTTGCTCCTTTGCGCGTATATAGCCAGAGGGTCTCATCACGTTCTTCTGTGACCACGACTGTCTCGCTCTTGACTTTCTTGGTCATGGGTATCCCACCGGCAAGTACAGTTTTGCCCAGACTGAATTTGCGCTGCGTCTCCGTAACCATGATTTGCGATTGTCCGGCAGTACAGGTTGCAACCAGAAGTAAATCAATATTGCGGTAATCAAGTGAACAGACCTTGCCATCAGACAATTCAAGCCGCAACAACTGCGGTCCCAGAATGAAACGATGGATATAGAGTGGTGAGGTTTTACTGCGCACAGTATCGACATCAACCACCAATGCAGGAACACCGCCCTGGATGAGTCGAGCGGCCAATAGCTTTGCCTGCTGCGCATCAGCAAAACTTGCGACAACCGCCGGGCCACCGTCGGAAATCTTTTGTCGGGTCTCAAAAACCAGACTACCCATAGTATCGGCAATGGTTTTAGCAACTACAGATTCTTCCTGATGCCAGCCATAAACTGCAACAATATGCATGACCTCCCTCCGCTCACAAAAAAACGTTTAATTTATTATGCCACCATTTTATCAAAAAAGTTTCAAAATCAAGCGACAGTCTCTTTTTAATGATAATGTTGATCCAACGCTTACAAACATAGTCATTAATCAAGATCAACGTACGTCTTTGGTGATAAAATGGGCATATTAATAATTGACGACTCAATGGTTTCGCGAATTTTTATTGGCGACCTGCTCAACGAGGTCGGCTATACCGATCTGACTCTTTGTAGTTCAGTTGAAAAAGCATATCAAGCTATTGGGTTCTATAAACACGACACAACGACAACAGATCTTGACCTGATCCTGCTGGATATTAATCTGCCGGGGAAAAGCGGCATCGATGCCTGTAGGGAACTTTCCGAGCATGCCGTCTTTGGTGATGTGCCTATTATCATCATCAGCGGTACTGACTACCTTGAGGGACTGGATGCCGCGTTCTCTGCCGGTGCCATTGACTATATAACCAAGCCGCCAAGCCACACAGAACTACTGGCCAGGATACCTTCCGCCCTCCGACTGAAAGCCGACATGAATCATCGCAAGGCACGTGAAGCCGCGCTTCTGGTTCTCAACGAACGCCTCGCAGAAATGAACCGGGAACTGGAAAGACTCTCGGTAACTGATAGCCTCACGGGCCTTGCAAATCGACGCTTCTTTAATGAGTTTTTGCATCGTGAATGGCTGCGAGACCAGCGCGAACAACAGCCGTTTTCAGTAATCATGGTCGATATCGACCATTTCAAGAAGTATAACGATCACTACGGTCATATCGAAGGTGATATCTGCTTGCAGAAAGTATCGCGGGCATTGCAGGGTGCGCTCTGCAGAGCCGGAGACCTTCTGGCCCGCTACGGCGGGGAAGAATTTGTCGCTATTCTTCCCCATACCAATATACTAGGAGCAGCTGAACTGGCGGCAGCCTTTCATTCCCACATCCGCAAGTTGGCAATACCACATGAGACATCACCGGTGTCGACAACAGTCACTATCAGCGTCGGCGTCGCCAACGTTACTCCCAACCAAAGCATCTCCCCTTCACAAGTGGTCGCCACAGCTGATAAAGCCCTCTATCGGGCCAAACAAGCCGGCCGCAATCAGAGCGTAATAGCCAAAGATTTCACAGAAGAAGACCAAGAAGCCTGACGGACTTCAAGAAGTTGGCTGTTAGGGGCCAGATTCATCCTTCTGGCTCCAGTGCCAGTGCGATCAACTCCCACAATTCTTCATGGCCCTGCCTGGTCAGGACTGAGAAAGGAGTAAGAAACTCCTTAGAAAGCCCCGTACTCCCAGCAATTTTTGCCACGCGACGAGCAAGTTCGTTACGGCTAACTTTATCAACCTTAGTGATTACCGGAATAGTTGGGATCTCACTCTCCTCCAACCAGTCGAGAAACCGCAGATCTTCTTCGCTCGGGTCCCGACGGGCATCAAGCAACCAGACCACAGCCCGCAAATTTGAACGTCCCTTCAGGTAGCCATGCACCATAGGTTGCCACCTCTCGCGCACTGAGCGCGGCGCTCTGGCAAAACCGTAGCCAGGCAGATCAACGAAATAAAGGACCTCGTTGATCGCAAAGAAGTTCAGCAGTTGCGTACGTCCAGGAGTTGACGATGTGCGAACCAACCCTTTACGATTGAGGAGACAATTGATCAGACTACTCTTACCAACGTTACTGCGTCCGGCAAAAGCAATTTCAGGCCACTCGTCCGAAGGACAACTGGCCAGGGACGGAGCACTGGTTACAAATTCAGTACTATGTATAAGCATTTATACGCACCTGTTTTTAGCATTTCTCTTGGTTATTTTTCGTTCCTGGCATCCTAGTCAGTGACGTTTATCCTACCACAGAGTCATATGATCACCCAATTTTCTACAACTTGTAGGAGCCTGAATACCTCATTGGATGACCAGCCAACCTGGAAAAAACGTTGATTTTTTTTGTGAAAGCTGTTATCCAGTATGCTGTTCATGGGACATGATACTCCACCGCTTCCTGAGGGGGCATGGGCTGGCAACATCTTCAGCCAGGCGTTGAAGCGGGCTCCCACAACGGCAATAGCTTCGAAGCGCACCAACATTATTGTTTTTTTATGGCTCAGCGCTCGAATCTGATAGACATTTTACAAACACTGTTTTAGTTTAGTATCTAAATTCAATCTTTTGTCTAACTTTAAGGAGTGCCGTGAAATGGGATTTCGCATGATTGTGCGCTTGATGGCCCTGCCCCTGCTGACTATCTTTTGTCTGGCAACCTTTGCCAGCGCTGACCAAAATCGTCCTGGACGACTGGTTACCCTCGATAACAAGGAAATCGTTTTTGACAGTATCTTGGAACGAGATATTATCAAAGGCTGGTGGAATGGTTCAGCGATTACAGTGCCATTGGATACTGTCACTGAAATCACCTTTTTTGAGGCACCAAAAGTTGATTACAGTATCATTGGCAATGATATCAAAACCGGCATTATGGGTCTGACCAGACGATCTGATGGTAAAAAGTTCGTATTGCAGGACGCCTTTATGCCTGCGGACTGCAACTGCAGCTATATCACTTACACCTATCGCAATCCGTTCACCGGTGAAACCCTGCAGGCCAATGCAGCAATTGATGGACTGCAGAAGATCAGCTTTGAAGATGGCGTCCGCTGATTTAAAGAAGAAACAGAGATAACGAGCGGGGCAAATATGCCCCGTTTTTTTATGTGTTACGTTGCAGTATCTCCTACTCTCAGGTATAATTTCGACGACGTTATGCAGCATCCGCTTGCCCTCTGCAAAACAATTCTATTCTTTTAAGGAGACACTAAAATGTTTAGCTCGCAATTGATTGATGCTATGAATGAGCAGATGAAAAACGAATTTCTCTCTGCCTACCTATACCTTGCTATGGGCGGCTACTTTGAAGCCGAAGACCTCCCGGGAATTGCTTCATGGATGCGAGTTCAAGCGTTGGAAGAACTCTCCCATGGAGAAAAATTCTTTAATTTTATCTGCGAAGCTGGTGGCCGCACCGACCTGCGAGCAATTGACGCACCGCAGAACGATTACACCTCGCCACTCGACTGCTTCGTATATTCTCTGAAGCATGAAAATTTTGTCACCGAGAGTATCAACAAACTTATGGACCTGGCTCGTCAGGACAACAACCATGCTGCCCAGATATTTTTGCAGTGGTTTGTCACAGAACAAGTCGAAGAAGAAGCCAATTTTGGCCTGATTGTGAAAAAGCTTCAGCGTATCGGCGACGATGGTAACGGCCTGTTGCGTCTCGATGAAGAACTGGCCCAACGTAGCTTTATACCTATTCCAGCAGGTGCCTGATCGACCGACAGGAGCTAGGGAAACTCTCTCAACGGTATACCTTGCCTGTTAGTTAGAAAAAAATAATTTTGTTTGGCAAACAACTTTTTTTGCTGCTAAGATTAACCGTCTTTGAGCCATATGAATAATCAGTTTGAGGAGGATTTACATGCTTGACAACATTGATTTGAAGGATGCCGTACGTCGTGCCATGCAAACGGAAAAAAATGCCATGGACTTCTATCTGCGTGGCGCAGAGATCATGCAAAACGCCGAAGCTAAAAAGGTCTTTGAACTTCTCGCTCGTGAAGAACGTGAACATGCTGAGTGGTTTTACAATGTCTATCCTGGCGATGACATTGCCAACCTTGATGAATTCCTGAATGCCGATGTCGATCAGGATTCGGAATGGATGTCGGAACTGAATCAGATGGAAGCTTCAGATTTCAACGAACGCAAAGCCATGGAAATGGCCATGGAGAAGGAAAAAGGCCTGGCTGAACACTTGCGCGCCTTTGCCGCAAAAATTGAGAACCCTGAAGTTCGCAAGGTCTTTGAAGATAATGCTACGTCAACCGATTATCACTTCCAAATCATCGAATCAGAGTATGCCCGCCTGATGGGCATGGTGCATGAAACAGACATAGATACCTTTGTACGTGAATAAATTTGTACGCGAATAAATAGCTTTTAAAAAGCCGGAGGCCACATGGCCTCCGGCTTTTTTTATGGACCATCATTCTACTGCAAACCAATTCCTTCATCAAACTTCTATCAGCCTATTTTTCGTCGTCTCTTTTTGCCACCCCATTACGTAACAGCCCCTCCACATCTCCGACCGGCACCGGCTTACTGAAAAGATAGCCCTGCATCTCATCACACCGTTTTTCCTTGAGCACAGCGAACTGCCCTTCCGTTTCGACACCCTCTGCAATCACTTTGAGATTCAGACTGTTACCCATGGAAATAATCGCGCTGGCAATGGCGGCATCGGTGGAGTTACCTTCGATATCCCGAACAAATGTGCGATCAATCTTCAGAGTGTTAACGGAGAAACGCTTGAGATGCGCCAAAGAGGAGTAACCGGTACCGAAATCATCGATTGAGATATGGATACCCATGTCACGCAACTGAATGAGGATCCCCACAGCAAACTCTGGATTTTGCATAATAACTGTTTCGGTGATCTCGAATTCGAGGTACTCGCCGGGCAGACCCGTTTCTTTCAGGAGATCTTTAACCGTTCTGACAAAGTTTTTCGCCTGCAACTGAAAACCACTCACGTTGACAGCAACACGTACTTTGGGCAGGCCCTGATCCTGCCACTGCCTATTGTCCTGGCAGGCCCGCCGGATGACCCATTCACCAACCGATATAATCAGGCCGGTCTCCTCAGCCAGGGCAATAAATTCCGCAGGAGGAAGCATTCCCAGCTCCGGATGCTCCCAACGTATTAATGCCTCTAGGGCAGTAATCTGATTACTGACTGCGTCTATTTTAGGCTGATAGACAATGTAAAATTCCTCGTTCTTGATCGCCCGGCGCATGCCACCTTCAAGTGTCAGCCGTCTTTCCGTATCAAGATCCATCGATGGATCGTACACCTGGCAATTATTACGACCTTGCGCCTTGGCCTGATACATAGCTGCATCTGCTTTTTTCAATAGAGTTTCAGGATTTTCGTCATCTGTAGGATAGATACTGACACCGATACTGGTGGTGATAAAGAGTTCATGCTCTTCAGCCTGTACCGGCTTGGCAAGAGCTTTGAGAATCTTGTCGGCCACCTGTTCAGCATCAACAGCATGAGTGAGATTGACCAGAACGATAGAAAATTCGTCACCACCGATACGGGCGACAGTATCTACTTCACGCACACAACTGCTCAGACGTTTGCCAACCTCCCTCAGGAGAATGTCGCCGACAGCATGACCAAGGGTATCATTAATTATTTTGAAACGATCAAGGTCCAGATAGAGAATGCCGCATTTATGCCTTTCACGTTTTGCCAGAGCCTTAGCCTGACGCAAGCGATCCGTAAAGAAAAGCCGATTCGGCAGACCAGTCAGCTGATCATGGTGCGCCATGAAATAAAGCTGTTCCTGAGCTTCCTTGCGAGCTGATATGTCCCGACAGATAACCCAGACAACACCCGCTTCATCGCTCTTAAAACTACTGGTAATTGTGCCCTCAACATCAACAGTCCTCCCATCACAGGTGATCAAACGTCCCTCAAGAGGATCTATACGTTCACCTCTGGCGGCTTTTTCGATCTCAGCCATACACTTAATGCGCATATCGGCATCAATAACATCCCCGAGCGATAAACCCTCCAGGTTTTGCCGATCATAGCCGAGCACATGTTCCCATGCCCGGTTTGCATAGAGAAACTCGCCAGTCGGCTTAACACTGAAAATCAGATCGTTGGCACCTTCGAGAAACTCCTTGAGACGGGCCTCAGTAGCCTGAACCTGTGCATGACCACTGCGTAGCACATTCATCAGATAGCTGCTGAACACCGCTGAAATGGTATTTAAGAGAATGACCCAGAACCACATCAGGACTAAAAAGAAACCATGATGATGCAGACCTGAATCAATAAACGGCATATCAACGTATGTCAGAACATTGGCATATTCACCAGCGAGCACCAAGCCATAGCAGACACCGGCAAATACTCCAAGAGCAATGACTTGTGCACGGCTTTCAATCAGGATCGCCGCTTCGAAGGTCACCAGTATATATACCGGCCAGAACCAACTGGCCGCACCGCCGCTGAGATGCACCAACAGAGTGACACACAGGTAGTCGAGAATGATCTGCAAATGATCACCCCAAACCATCTGCAGCATGCGATCAGGCTTGAAGTAGTAAACAGCATTGTATGCCAGGATAATCAGCAGGCCGATCAAGATACCAATCAGTTGAGAAGTGGTCAGGAACCAGCCGTAGTCACTGAAGGTGTAACCAATACCGGCACAGACTCCATAGATAGCGACGAAACCAAGAAAGAACCAGCGGGCTTTGGCAAGCAACAGGAATCGCTCACGGCGTTCCAGCAGGGGAGTATTCAGTTTGCTGCTTTGCATGTATTTACCCAGGTTGTCTGCCCAACGAGGATGAGATGAAGATTCGGCTTTTGTGACAGGTTCCATATTTAAAGGTCCACCCTTTCAAAAAAGGCTAATGAACATAAGTCAAGCTTGAATATAAAGATTTTATCAATAAACAGCCAGAAGAAATTATTCGCAATGTACGAGGAGGATCCAGCGACCCCCGATGACGTTATTTGGCATCCTCTAATGTTTAAAAACCGCCTTTTGACGTAAGCTGCAACGGCACAACAATATTTAATCTTGCGACAGATCAGGTATTTTTTCACACAATTCAATAACTTCCATATAACAGTTAAGCACGGCTAACGATTGGCACGAATCGTGTAATCAGAATATAGCATAACCAATATAAAGATGGGGCCACCATGGCAGCCGATAGCCGGCAGAGACCAAACAGGTGACTCACGTAACAACAAATCAACGGAGGCGTCCCAACCATGAAAAAACTGATCAGAACTGTACTCTTCATTACTCTTGCAGCGTTTATTGCCACATCAGCCCTGGCATCTGAAGGCGGCAACCCGCGCAAAGGCAAGCACCTCTACAAGAAAAACTGCAAAACCTGTCATGCCAGTGGTGGTGAGGGTGGTCTGGTCACACCGATGACCAAAACCCAGGCTCAATGGGATCGTATCTTCAAGAAGAAAAAGCACAACGAAGACGGCTGGAAAAACCTTTCGGATAAAGACTTGAAAGACATCCAGCAGTTCCTATTTGATCACGCAGCAGATTCACCTCAACCACAAACTTGCGGCTAATAACTTTTTAGCAGTTTTTTTCAGGAGGAACAAAGATGCAGAAAATTTTTTACCTGATCATGGCAACGTTACTGGCTCTGCCGATGACCGCTTTTGCGATGAACCAAGAAGACGCCATGATGTCTGAGTTGCAGAAGCAGATTCAGGAACTGAGCGGCGAACTTGAGGAACTATCTGATCGCCTCGATGATGCGGAACGCCACTCTACACTCGACCGCATTGAATTGACCGGCGACCTGCGCGTCAAAGCCGACAGCCTGCACTACAATAAGGTGACGGTTGTAGAGCCACCCATAACCACCCCCGTAGCTCTTCCAGGCGGCCAGATGGATGGATGGAACCTCAATCCTGACGGCACCTTCAAACGCCACACCTCCACTCTCAATAATGACGTCCTCTACACCACACGCTTGCGCCTCAATATGAAGGCCAGGATCTGGGATAATGTCAAATTCAACGGTCGTCTGCTCATGTACAAAAACTGGGGAGATTCTTCCGGTACGAAAGTTTTTGACTCCTGGGACAGCTTCACCATGGATGGCACCAGCAGCGGCAACACGACCGACGACACCCTGCATGTCGAGCGTGCCTTCTTCGACTGGTCCAACATCAACGGCAGCAACTTCTATCTCTCGATCGGTCGTCGCCCCTCGACCTACGGCCCTCCGACTCAATATCGTGAGAACGAACTGCGCGGCGGCACGCCTTCCGGCCATCTGGTTAATTTCAACTTTGATGGCATCACTGCGGGCTACAAACTTGGCGAACTCACCGGATGGGAAGGCCAGACGGTACGTTTCTGTTATGGTCAGGGCTTCGAATCCGAGTATGGCAATGGCGAACTATGGGGAGAGATCTCTGCGAAAGACACCCATCTGGGCGGCTTCAACATCGATGTTCTCAACGACGGTACTAACTTCATTCAGTTGACTGCCTTTCGCGCTCAAGATATCAGTGATGGCTTCAAAGGCACGATGGCCATTCCGAGCAGTTTCCTGCCCCCAGACTTGGGTTCGGCTCTGCTGCCAGGCTTCAACCTTGAATCTCGCTACTTCGGTACAACCACCATCGGTAACCTGAATCTCGCCGGCATCGGTTATGCCCGCGAAGAAGATAACGGTCTGGTCTGGTTCGGTTCTTTCGGTTGGACCCAGACTGACCCTAATGGTGAATCCGGCATGTTCGGCGGTATGCTTTCCGACGCTAAACTGGATCCGGTTCTTGGTGATACAACTGGAGACGGCAACGTTGACAGCATCGTCGGCATGATACCGTCTGGCTCATCCATGGAAGACAAGACTCGCGACGGGTATTCCGTTTATATCGGTCTGCAAACTCCTGCCCCGTTTGGCAAATTCGGCCTTGAATACAACTACGGCTCCAAATACTGGATGCCCTTCACTCAGGCACAGGACGATGTTGTCGGTAGCAAATTGGCAACCCGCGGCCATGTAGGTGAAGCCTACTATGTCATCGACATCAATCCACGCATGTTCCTCAAAGTCGGCGCTATCTACTACGACTATGAGTACACCGGCAGTGGCTCTCCAGTCGGTAAACCCAAGAAAGTCAAAGACGTACAGGATGGTAAAGCTTACTCCATGCTGCCGGCAATCGACGAAATCTGGGATTTCAATGCTTCGTTGACAATGCGGTTCTAAGTAGCAACAACTTAGGGGGAGAGGCATAGCCTCTCCCCCATATATTGGCCCCGATTAATCAATGTATCAATATATTGTGTTAGGCTACCCAGAATCAATGTTCCGATAAACGTAAAAAAAATTGCAAAAGCTAACCACAAACAACACCAAGGAGAAACAGTCATGCAAAAGTCTTTCTGGTCAGTAGCCATACTGGTCTTCGCTCTGGCGGCAATCTTGCCGGGCGCTGCACTGGCCGCTGAGAATGATCATTCCTATTACGTTCAGGGGCCGATGGACAGTGGCCCGGAAGTCACCGCCCAATGCCTGAAATGTCATGAAAAGCACGCCACTGACTTCATGAAGACCACACACTGGACCTGGGGAATGGAACAGGAAGTCGATGGTCGCAAAGTCGTGCGCGGCAAAAAAAACGCCATCAATAACTTCTGCACCTCAATCGCCGGCAACGAGCCGCGCTGCACCAGCTGTCACGCCGGTTACGGCTGGAAAGATTCCAACTTCGACTTCAGCAACGCTGGCAACATTGATTGCCTGGTCTGCCACGACACCACCGGCACCTACACCAAAGAGCCAACGGGCGCAGGGAATCCCTCCAAACGCGTAGACCTGGTTTATGTTGCTCAGAACGTTGGCAAACCAAGCCGTTACAACTGTGGCACCTGCCACTTCTACGGCGGCGGCGGCGATGCTGTCAAACATGGTGACCTCGATTCATCGATTGAGTACCCGTCCAAAGACATTGATGTGCACATGGACACCGACGGCAATGATTTCAGCTGCCAGGAGTGTCACGAAACCAAAAAGCACAGCATTCCGGGCAACTCTCTCGGCGTTTCTCCCGGCGGCACTTCACACTTCAGCTGTGCAAAATGCCATACCGATGAACCTCATACGCAGGCTCGCCTGAACAAGCATGTCGCTGATGTCGCCTGCCAAACCTGCCACATTCCAGTGTTTGCCAAGGATGTCCCCACCAAGCTTTCCTGGGACTGGTCAACAGCTGGCGAAGAAGGCAATGGTGCAGAGAAAGACGAATACGGCAAGCATGCTTATTCGAAGAAAAAAGGTCATTTCAAGTGGGGCAAGAACGTGATTCCTGAGTACCTCTGGTATAATGGTACAGCCAGTGCTTATGAGCGCGGCGACAAGATTGATCCTGACAAAATTACTCGCCTGACCTATCCTAAAGGCGATATCAAGGACAAAACTGCCAAGATCTTCCCGTTCAAACTGCACTCTGGCAAGCAGATCTACGACACCAAGAACAAGTACTTCATCACCGCCAAAATCTACGGTGACGGCGGCTACTGGCGTGATTTCGATTGGAACAAAGCCGCAACGCTTGGTATGAAAGCCAGTGGCCTCCCCTATAGCGGTGAATATGGTTTTGCAGCCACAGAGATGTACTGGCGCATAAATCATATGGTCTCACCCAAAGAAGACGCTCTCAGCTGCCTCGATTGCCACGATGAGGGCGGCCGCATGGACTGGAAAGCCCTCGGCTACAAAGGCGACCCGATGGATAACCCGAAGTACTCTCGCTCTAAATAAGTTTCATGTGCAGATTTCAGATTTACGGGGACCGGCATTTGCCGGTCCCTTTTTTTTGCTCAGTTATGAAAGTATGATGTAAAGTAGCTTATGCATCATACTCTTGCTGAAATCAAATCCTGCACGATCTGCAAAGCCTCGCTTGATCATGAACCACGTCCGGTTGTTACTGCCAGCAGAACCAGCAAAATAATTATTATTGGCCAGGCCCCGGGGCGCAAGGTTCATGAAAGCGGTATTCCATGGAATGATCCCAGCGGCGAGCTGCTGCGCATCTGGATGGGAATTGACAAAGAGGTGTTCTACAATACCGATAAAATCGCCTTAATACCTATGGGCTTCTGCTATCCCGGCAAAGGCAAATCAGGTGATTTACCTCCACAACCGGAATGTGCGCCGCGCTGGCACGAAGAATTGTTTGAGCAGATCACCGACAAACAGCTGGTTGTACTGATCGGGCAATATTCGCAGCGCTATTATCTGGGCAAACGCCGACAAGAGAATTTGACGGCAACGGTCAGGCAGTTCACAGACTACCTGCCGGAATATTTTCCGTTGCCGCACCCGTCGCCGAGAAATCGCTTGTGGTTGAGGAATAACCCCTGGTTTGATAAAGATGTTTTGCCGGTTTTTCGGCAGTTAGCCCAGAGCTTTTTGTCAAGTTGAGAATAAAGATGGTACTCTTTGGCCATCAAGACAGTTCGTGAGTTAATATTAAGGCGCTACCCAAAGGGATCAAGATGTCGTATGAAGTCGACTTGATCCTGGAAAAGGAAGAGCCGGGTTGGCTTGCACCTATTTCTCTTCGCAACAAGGAAACAGATGTTTGCACAAACCTTTAAAAATATCGACGATGTGCTCTGGAAAGAAGCGGGCTGTTCTTCCGAGCTGGATTACACCGAGCAATCAGCCTGGATGGTGTTTCTGAAGTATCTGGATGATCTGGAGTAGGAACGGGCATGTACAGGAAGGCGGCGGCGAGCTGGCACAAGAGAAACTGCCGACGCTGTTGGAAGTGAAATACAGCGGCGTCAGTGACGCAGCGGCAAGCCTTGGTAGCATTCCTGAAATCAGAGACGTGTTCGTTGAGTTTCAACAGTATTTGTATGCAAGGTGAGTGTAGAGAGTTCCGAAAACTCAAACTGGTTACCATCATTCCATTCGTAGAAAAGTCCAAAGGCTACAGAGAAGTGCAAATCAGTTGATTTTTTTAAGAATATGACTATGATGATTGCTCACACAACCTAACGCTAAGGAGTCACTCCCATGTTCGGATTGGGCACAACAGAACTGCTTATCATCTTGGCCCTGGTCATGATTATTTTTGGTGCAGGCAAACTACCGCAGGTAGGTGGCGCTCTAGGCAAGAGTTTGCGCAACTTCAAAGAAGGCGTCAAAGAGGGTGAAGAAGATAAGTCCGGGGATGACCCCGATAAAATTGATGATAACGGCCAGAGCAAATGACCCTGAACGGTTCATAGATAGATGAGCCAGAACTCAGGACAAACAAAATAGGGCGCCTCCGCATTGGGGGCGCTTTTTTATTGTCAAAAAATTCTCGTACTTGCCATGGAATGGGAGCCCGTGCTAGTTTTCCTAATTGTATTTTAAATGAAACCAAACCCTGGAGGTTGAATAAGAAAATGAGAATTACTCGGGCAGAAGTCGAACATGTCGGTCGCCTGGCGCGACTGGCTTTGAGTGATGAGGAACTCGATTCTCTAACTGGCGAGATGGATGCAATACTCGATTATGTAGAGCAGCTTAAAACTCTCGATACTGAAGGGATTGTGCCAACAGCTCATGCCGTACCTATGGAAAATGCTTTTCGCGCTGACGAGGTTAAACCAGGCTTCACTCCAGAGCAGGCCTTGAGCAACGCCCCCGACGCAGCAGAGAGTGCCTTTCGGGTTCGCCGAGTCATCGAATAAACAACTATTTACGGACAAAACATTATGACAATTTACGACCTGACTCTGGCCGAGTTACGCACCAAGCTGGACAACCGGGAACTTTCGGCGGTTGAGGTAACCAACGCCTACCTGGAGCGCATTGCGGCCACTAATCCTGATCTCAATACCTTTATCACGGTCTGTAACGAAACCGCCCTTGTCGAGGCGCAGGCCGCCGACCAGGCAATCGCTGCCGGGGAAGTTGCGCCGCTGACCGGCCTGCCGATTGCGGCAAAAGACATTTTCAACACCGCCGGCCTGCGCACCACCTGCGCTTCACGTATCCTGGAAAATTACGTATCACCCTACGACGCCACAGCCATTGCCCGCATCAAGGCGCAAAAAGCTGTGATTGTCGGCAAACTGAACATGGACGAGTTTGCCATGGGCAGCTCCAACGAAAACAGCGCCTTCGGAGCCGTCCGCAATCCATGGAATCTTGAGCACGTTCCAGGGGGCTCCTCAGGAGGCAGTGCCGCCAGTATCGCCGCCCATCAAGCGGCAGCGGCATTGGGCACCGACACCGGTGGATCGGTCCGTCAGCCAGCGGCACACTGCGGCGTGGTCGGCTTGAAACCGACCTACGGTCGCGTCTCCCGTTATGGAGTGGTCGCTTATGCCTCTTCTCTCGACCAGGTCGGCCCAATCACCCGTGATGTGCGCGACAGCGCACTGCTGCTGCAAGCTATCGCCGGTTATGACTCGGCAGATTCCACCTCTGTAGATACTCCTGTCCCCGACTACCAGGCCAATCTGACCGGAGATCTCAAGGGTATGAAAATTGGCCTGCCGAAGGAATATTTCATAGAGGGTCTGGATAAAGATGTGCGCGCAGCCGTTGAAGCCGCTGCCGCAACATACAAAGCCCTCGGTGCCGAAATTATCGAAGTCTCCCTGCCACACACCTCCTATGCCGTAGCCTGCTACTACCTGATCGCCACCGCCGAGGCTTCCAGCAACCTGGCCCGCTACGACGGCGTACGCTACGGTCTGCGTGATGAGAACGCCGAAAAGCTGATTGACATGTACATGCAGAGTCGGGCTACTGGTTTCGGAGCAGAAGTCAAACGTCGCATCATGCTCGGCACCTACGCGCTCTCTTCAGGTTACTACGATGCCTACTATATCAAGGCGCAAAAGGTCAGAACCCTGATCCGCCAGGATTTTCTCGACGTCTTTGAGAAAGTAGACACCCTACTGACACCGGTGGCCCCGACTCCGGCCTTTGCCCTGGGGGAGAAAACCGACGATCCCTTGCAGATGTACCTCTCGGATATTTACACCATCCCGGTTAACTTGGCTGGCACCTGCGCCATGAGCCTGCCAGGCGGCTTCTCGACACAAGGGCTGCCAATCGGTTTGCAGCTGATCGGCAAACCGTTTGATGAAGTAACCATGCTACGCACCGCTCATGCCTTTGAGCAGGCAACGGAATGGCACAAACGAACACCGAATTTTAAGGTTTAATCATGACTCAACGTTACGAAACTGTCATCGGCCTGGAAGTTCATGCCCAACTGACCACCAAGACTAAAATCTTCTGCGGCTGTTCCACAGAGTTCGGTCAAACCCCCAACTCACAGACTTGCCCGGTCTGCCTGGCGCTACCTGGCGCTCTGCCAGTCCTTAATCAGAAGGCTGTGGAGCTTGCCATCCGCACCGGGCTGGCGATCAACTGTCAGATCGCGCCACGCTCGATTTTTGCGCGTAAAAACTATTTCTATCCGGACCTGCCAAAAGGTTACCAGATTTCCCAATTTGAATTACCGGTCTGCGGACATGGCTGGCTGGATATCGATCTGGAAAATGGTGAGCGCAAACGTATCGGCATCACCCGTGCGCACATGGAAGAAGACGCTGGCAAACTGGTGCACGGCGACACTCCAGAGACTTCCGGCAACTCGCTGGTCGATCTCAACCGCGCCTGCACCCCCTTACTGGAGATCGTTTCGGAACCGGACATGCGCTCGGCCAACGAGGCGATTGCTTATCTGAAAAAGTTGCATCAAATCGTCGTCTATCTCGATGTTTGTGATGGCAACCTCGAAGAAGGCAGCTTCCGTTGTGACGCCAACATCTCGGTTCGTCCCTATGGCCAGGAAGAATTAGGCACACGTGCCGAGTTGAAAAACATCAACTCCTTTCGCTTTATCAAACAAGCGATTGAGTATGAAGTGGAACGCCAGATCGACCTGATTGAGGGCGGCGGCAAGGTGGTTCAGGAAACCCGCTTATTCGATAGCAACACCGGCATGACCCGTTCCATGCGCGGCAAGGAAGATGCTCACGACTACCGCTATTTTCCCGACCCCGATCTGGTGCCTCTGGTGATCAGCCCGGAGTGGATCGAAGAGGTACGTGCCACCCTGCCCGAACTACCTGAGGCAAAGCGTACCCGCTTTGTCGAAGAGCTGGGGCTGACCGCTTATGATGCCGAAGTTCTTGCTGCTGATCGCGAACTGGCTGATTATTTCGATGCCTGCGTTGCTCTTGCCAAAGATGCCAAGAGCTGCGCCAACTGGATCATGGGTGATATCCTGCGCAAGCTCAAGGAAACTGACTCAACCATCGCTGACACGCCAGTCTCACCAGCACTTCTTACCGGTCTGCTGGCCCGCATAGCAGATAATACAATTTCCGGGAAAATGGCTAAAACCGTTTTTGAAAAGATGTGGCAAAACGGCCAGACCGCTGACCAGATTATTGATAAAGAAGGTCTCAAACAAGTAACTGATACGGGTGCTATAGAAAGTCTAGTGGATGAAGTAATTGCCGCCAATCCTAACCAGGTTGCTGAATATCTGGGCGGCAAAGACAAGCTGATTGGCTTTTTCGTCGGCAAGGTCATGCAAGCCAGCCAGGGCAAAGCTAATCCCGGCATGGTTAATCAACTTCTCAAAAAGAAACTGCAAGGTGGGAGCTAGGGGCTGGAGGCTTAAGCATTCAGCTATTGGTAATAAGGTCTGTCATCCCCGAACGGTTCTATCGGGGATCCATAGATTTAAAAACTGGATTCCCGATTACACCCTCGGGAATGACAGTATTTTATAATGCTGCACAGTTACCTTAAGGATCATAAAATGAGCAATTGCAGTTTTTCATCCAATAATGACGGCATTCGCCCGATCAAATACAGCAACGGTGTCCTGAGCCTGATAGACCAGCGCCTTCTGCCCACCGAAGAAGTCTGGCTGGAGTACACTGATTACCAGGAGGTCGCGGAAGCAATTCGCAGCATGGTGGTCCGCGGTGCACCGGCAATCGGCATTACTGCCGCTTATGGAGCTTTCTTTGGTGCCCGTGATATTAAAGCTGAGAATCACGCCGATTTTGTCAGTGAACTCAACAATATTTGTGAGGTCCTGGCCGCGACTCGCCCAACTGCGGTCAATCTATTCTGGGCTCTGGAGCGCGTGAAGAATCTGGTGCGCGCCAATCCCGATCAGCCGGTCAACAACCTGAAGATCGGGCTCGAGTATGAGGCCATGGCTATCAATGAAGATGACATTCGCATCAACATGAGCATGGGCCGTCATGGTGCGGCCCTCCTGCCGGATCAAGTACGCATCCTGACGCATTGCAATGCCGGAGCTCTCGCCACCGGTGGCTATGGTACTGCTCTGGGTGTCATCCGTGCCGCAGTAGCTGCTGGTAAACAGGTCTCCGTCTTTGCCGACGAAACCCGGCCCTTCTTGCAAGGCTCTCGGTTGACCGCATGGGAACTGCAGCGGGATAATATCCAGACAACCCTGATCTGCGACAACATGGCCGGTTTTCTAATGTCCAAAGGTTTGATCGATGCGGTGATTGTCGGTGCTGACCGAATCGCAGCCAATGGCGATGTCGCCAACAAAATAGGCACATACACGGTCGCCGTACTCGCTAAAGAGCACAACATTCCTTTCTACGTTGCGGCTCCGACTTCAACGATCGACTTACAGATCTCCGACGGGTCACAGATCCCCATTGAGGAACGCGATATTCGTGAGGTCACCCATATTGGCGAGCAGCAACTGGCACCAGCAGATATATCTGTACTCAACCCGGCCTTTGACGTCACTCCAGCACGGATGGTCAGTGCCATTATCACGGAACATGGTGTCGCAAAGGACAACTACACAGAGCAGTTGGCAACTTTTGTCCGGCAGGGTGGATAATTGACCCGATGACTTTTGCAGAAGCGCAGAGATGGCTTGAACAGCTTATCGCCGGTGATGAAGCAGCCCTTGCTGTCACTGCCGGGGAAGCCGGTTATGCGGAACCGGCGAAAACCGCAACCAACCTGGCTCTGCTACAGGAAATTCTTGAATCTCCCAAACTTGTCATCAGCCTCGCCCGACAAGCGTTGACAACTGCTGATCCAGATCTGGCCCTCAACAATCTTGAACGTTTGAGTGGAACAGTCAAGATGGAGAGACTGACTAAAGTCCTCAACGAGCCAATATCTGCAAATCAATTACTGACGATACTCGGAGCGTCACCTTTCCTCAGTGGAATCCTCTGTCGCCGCGCCAGCTTTTTCGAAAATCTGTTCATCCAGAATTGGATCAACAACACGAAAGCTGAAGAGCAGATGTGTACGGAACTGCGCTGCTTGATCGCTGACGACGCAGATCCTGCTACAATGAAAAAAGGCCTGCGCATCTTCAAACGCCAGGAGATGTTACGCATCGGTGGGCGTGATTTATGTGGTATGGCGGAGCTTGAGGAAGTCACAGCCGAACTCTCATCCCTGGCTGCGGCGACCCTGCAAAGAGCATTTGAGGTATGTAGCCTGCAATTGCAGGCTGAATACGGGCGGCCCTTGCTCGACCCGGAGGAAAAAGGACCGGAAGAAGAGGCCGAGTTCACTATTCTCGGCATGGGCAAGTTCGGCGGGAATGAACTGAACTTCTCTTCAGATGTCGACCTGATCTACTTCTACAGTTCTGACCGTGGCCAGACCACGGGAATTACCGATCCTGTTCGCGGTCAATGTAACCGTATTTCACTCCACCAGTATTTCATAAAACTCTCAGAAATGATCAGCAAGGCGATTGGCCAAGCTACTGAAGACGGCTTCGTCTTCCGTGTCGATCTGCGCTTACGCCCTGAAGGCAACAGCGGCGAAATGGCCAATTCTCTTGCAGCCGGAGAGATTTATTACGAAAGCTGGGGGCAGAGTTGGGAACGTTCGGCTATGCTCAAGGCCCGTCCAGTGGCCGGATCTAAAGCACTCGGTAAGCAACTGCTACAGCGACTTGAACCCTTCATCTACCGTCGCCATCTTGATTACGCCATGATCGATGACATCAAGATCATGAAACAAAAGATTGACCGTAGTCTCACACGCGAAAAAGAAGGTGACCTGAACCTCAAGCTGGGGCGCGGCGGCATACGGGAAATCGAATTCTTCATTCAGGCCCTGCAGTTGATTAATGCCGGTAAGAACCCTCTCCTGCGGGAACGCAACTCTCTACTGGCCCTACAAATACTCTGCTCTGAATCGCTGATTACCACCGAAGAAAGGGATAACCTGAGTGCGGCCTACCGCTTTTTACGCACCACAGAACATCGCATCCAAGTGGTCCATGAGCAACAGACGCATAACCTGCCGACCCGCCCTGAAGAACTCACCGCCCTGGCCAGGCGCTGTGGCTTCCCTGACTCCAATGAGTTCATGTCTGTCCTGCAGCAACACAGAGAGAAAGTCTCCGCCGTTTTCCGCGACCTGTTTTATACCAGTGAAGAAGAATTGCCGGCCCAGGTCAGCTCTGAAGTTGCTTTTCTTTTCGAAACTGACGCCGACCCGGACCTCTGCATGGATATCCTCGAAGCAAAAGGCTTTCGACCACCGGAGGCAGCCTACGAGAGCTTGACTGTCCTGCAGCATGGTGGCACCAAAGGGTATCTGACCGCACGAGCACGCCGACAGCTTGACCGGATCGCACCGCTACTCTTTCAGGAAGTGATGCACAGCCCGGACCCGCCGATGGCGCTGGCGAATATGGAAAAATTTCTGGAGAGCTGCCGACGGGCACGTGGTACTTATTATGCTTTGCTCGCTGAGAATCATGAAATCATAAAACTTCTAGCCGCCCTGTTTGCCACCAGTCAGTTTCTCTCACGCAATTTCATCCAACACCCGGAAGTTCTCGACGTCCTGGTTTCGAGAATATACGCTCAGAACATCAAGGAAGCCGAAGACCTGACTGCGGAACTCTCCGGATATCTTAACAATGTCTCTCATTACGAAGATAAACTGAACACCCTGCGCCGCTTCCGCAACGAGGAATTCCTGCGCATTGCTCTTAATGATCTTCACGGTCATACACCTCAAGGACAAACCACACGCCAACTCTCATTGGTTGCTGATGCCTGCCTGCAACAGGCTCTGATTATCGCCCGTGAAGAGTTACTTGAGCGTTACGGTCTGCCCTGTTGCAAAGATAACAACGGCAAAACACATGAAGCTGAATTTGCAATAATCGGCATGGGCAAACTCGGTGGGATGGAACTGAATTATCATTCCGATCTCGACATCATCTTTATTTACGAAGGAGACGGAAAAACCCTAGCGGTTGAAAAGACTGACCCTGGGCGGTTCAAGCTCCAGACCAATCAGCAGTATTTTGTCCGTCTGGCCCAGAGGATCATCTCCATTCTGACCGTCATGACTCAGGAAGGATACGTCTACGAAATTGACACCCGCTTGAGACCATCAGGGAATCAGGGCCAACTGATATCTTCTTTACCGGCCTATCGTGAATACCACGAGAGTGCTGCCGCTCCATGGGAACGGCAGGCACTGATCAAAGCCAGGGTGGTAGCGGGGTCACCAGAGTTGGCGGCAAGCTATGATGCTTTGACTGCCGAGATCGTATATGATCGCCCCCTGCCGGAGAATCTCGCTGCAGAGACCTGTCGTTTAAGAAAACGTATGGAAACAGAACTCGGCAAAGAAGATGCGTTGCACCGCAACATCAAAACCGGTCGTGGTGGCATGGTTGACGTTGAATTCATTGCCCAATACCTGCAATTGTGTCATGGCAAGGAAAAACATGCGCTACGCTGTCGCAACACGGTAGATGCCCTGCACCTTCTGCAGAACGAAAACTTAATTTCGGAAATGGACTATGAGAGTCTGGTCACCGGCTACAAGTTCCTGCGTCGTCTGGAAAACAAACTGCGGTTGGTACACGACCAGTCAATTAACGAATTGGCCGCCGATCCTGCATACCTGGCAAAACTGGCCCGACATCTGGGTTATCCCGAAGCGACAGGACAGCCGGAGAAACTTTTCCTTGAGGAATATGCCAGAACAACCCAGACAATCCGGGAGATATTCAACCGTACCTTAAATTGCATGGAGAATGCTTGACATGAGTTCTGGGGGGGAACAACAAACATATTCTGATTGTCGACGACGACCTGAATATCCGGCATTTCCTTTCTGAATCCCTGCGTCTGCACGGCTACACAGTTGACAGCTTTGAAGTTGCGGGGCCGACGGAAAGGAGGCACAGCGTCGTTTTGAACGGGCAATCCTGAGCAACCCAAATTGTACCGAGGCTCTCCGTGAGTTACGGCTGATGGGCATGCGTAAGGAAAAGCCCGGGAAAGATAAAAAAGGCTTATTCGGTAAAATTTTCAATTAGCAACCAGCTCATTGATAGGCCGACAGACCGCTGGCATCAAAGATTAACCGGCAGGTCGAGCCAACTGACACAAGGATCTGTGGTCGGAATATTCTCTCTGGCACAGGCAGATTCGATACAGGTCTTTTCAATAAAGTTTTGGAGCAATCCGAAATTCTGATCATTGGACGGCTTGAAGAGCACCCCTATTTGAGGCTGTAAGCGACCCGAAGAATCTCCAGCTGGAATGCAATACAGAACCTCCGAAGGCATTCTAAAAATCCTGCCAGCCAATTTTAATTCCAGATTCAACAGCTTGCCACGTGGGATTTCATGTGTGCAGGTAATGCGGCCGCCACGACCAGATAGAGAGATCAGGCGGCCTTCCAACCAGTCATTTTCAAGCCTCAAATCAACAACCGTTTCCATAGCAACCCGGATATAACGTCGAGGTGTCGGAAACAAGTCCTGCTCAAGTAGCTGATATAGCTGGGTTAATGAGATGGGGACGGTCAGGAAACTTCCCTCCAGGAGTGGCAGTGGCGTCAGCCAGACCACCTGACCATCGTACGCCGGCAATTCGAGCCCACGTTCAGCAAAAACGACTTTTGCCGCTTTGATATTATCGACAACGAAGAATTTCCAATCAGCAAGGATGTTGCCCAGCAACCTGTTGAATTTCCGGCTGCGAGTCACAACTGCAACCTGCTTGAGATCAGCCTGTTTTCCCCCTAATAGCATTCGTTAGTTTCCTTTGTCTGGTAAAATCAAGAAGCTATCCTGCAAACGTATCATCGGAGCTCCTGTTCGTCTATCTCCTTCAGCCTGACCACTTCACGATCCAACAGGTGGCGCGGACATACATTGCTCAGAGCGCGGAGCATACTGCTCTTCAAGTAACGGTTTTCCTTATGCAGTTCAGTAAGCAGCCGTTTCATCCTCTCACGCTTCTGGTCCTCCTGCCCCATCATGGGACAACCACAATCAATAACTGGAAATTCATTCTGGTGAGCAAGTTTGATTATATCGGATTCTTCCACATAAACCAGTGGCCGAATCACCGTATGCCGCTTATTGTCCGCCAAAAGTTTGGGACTCATAGCTGCCAATTTACCCGCATAGAACTGGTTGAGAAGTAGCGTCTCGATGAAATCATCAAGATGATGACCGAGAGCAATCTTATTGCAACCAAGCCGGTCCGCCACGGTATAGAGTACGCCACGTCTCAGACGGGCGCAGAACGCACAATAGGATGAACCGGGACGCCGTTTCTCCTCGATGATCTGCAAGCAGTTAGTAGCTTCCATATGTACCTGGAAACCACACGCCCTCAGATAATCTTCTAGAACATCTTTGCGATAATCCGGGAAGCCAGCATCCACATTAACAGCAATCAGTTCAAATTTAACCGGAGCACGACGGCGCAATTGATCGAGAATGTGTAGCAGAGCGTAGGAATCCTTACCACCTGAAACAGCAACAGCAATCCGGTCGCCGTCTTCGATCAAATTAAAATCGCCGACAGCCTGTCCGATTAGCCTTTTAACGTTACGAAAGTGTTTGTTTTTGAGTAACAACGTTGGCAACGTTCCTTTATTTATCGAAAGGGTTCATCACAATCTGCATTCCCGATTACACCCTCGGGAATGACAATCTTTTATAATACTGAATAGCAACTATTTATCTAGTTCAACGCGATGATCAGCATGGAGCTCTTTAAGGCCTATAAACTCTCGACCATCTTCCAAAATCAGGTAGAGAGAGGGGACCAGCAACAGGGTAATCCCGGTCGCAAAGAGGATTCCAAAGGCCAGGCTGATCGCCATAGGCACAAGAAACTGGGCCTGTACGCTGGTTTCCATAATCATCGGCATAAGACCGAAAAATGTTGTCAAAGACGTCAGCATAATCGGCCGAAAACGCCTTTGTCCAGCTTCTCTAACCGCATCCAGCGATGATTTGCCTTTCCTCCTGACACGGTTGGTAAAGTCAATCAACAACAATGAATCGTTGACGACCACGCCGGTCAAGGCAACGATACCGAACATGCTCAGAATGCTCAGATCGTAACCCATGATAAAATGCCCGAGGATTGCACCAACAATCCCAAACGGGATCGCAACCATGATCAACAACGGCTGGGAATAGCTGCGAAAAGGGACCGCCAGCAGGGCAAAGATAACGATCAACACCAGCTTGAAGCCATTAAACATACTCTCCATCGACTCCCGCCGGTTCTTATCTTCACCTTCCATGTCATAACTTAAGCCGGGATAATCAGCCATCAGTTTCGGCAGAGCAGTTGACTTGATTTCGGCGACGACCTCTTCCGCATTGGCCGTATGACTGTCAACCGTTGCGGTCACATTGATCACCCGCTTGCGGTCGCTCCGGTTGATCTTGCTGAAGCCACGGCCTTCGACCAGAGTCGCAGCTCGATCAAGTGGAATTTCGCCACCGCCCGGCACCCGTATCCGCATGTTCTCGAGATCCCAGAAGTGTTGACGGTTCTCTTCAGGATAGCGGACCAGAACCTTGACTTCATTACGCCCACGCTGCAACCGTAATGCTTCAGAACCGTAAAAAGCACCGCGTAACTGTCGGCCCAGGTTCTCTTCAGTAATTCCGAGAGTGCGTGCCTCAGGCTTCAGCCGGATTTTAACTTCCCGTTTGCCGAGAGTATAATTGTCGGTAATGTCACCCGTACCCGGATATGCGGCAATGATTTCCTTGAGACGCTCTGCCGCCTCATCCAGAACGGCAAAATCCTCGTGAGCCAGTTGAATATCAATATTGGCACCGAGATGAATCAGGTTAGAAGTAAAGGTTAGGGTTTCCACTCCTACGATCTCTCCCAAGCTCTCGCGCCAACGGTTGGCAATCTCGGTTGCCGTCACCGCGCGATCTTCACTCGGGGTCAAAAACATGGAGATACTGGCAAGGTTCCCGCCCGAGCTGGAAAAGTTACCGGCCGGGCCCCGATCCGCAGTTGCCGAACCGACATTTGCATATACATGGCGCATTATGGATTCACCCGGTGGAAGTTCTTTATCGTACTCGGCAACAATTGCCAGACCTGTGTTAACGACCTGCTCCTGAATCTGCGTTGTCAGTGTCACAGGACTACCCGGAGCCAACTCAAGAGCAACCTGGATGACATTACTGTCAACCTCAGGCATGAATCGGAACTTGACAATCCCGCCACCGACCAGACCAAAGCCAACAAACATCAAAACTGCACAAGCCACGGCAACCGTCGTGTAACGATACTCCAGGCAAAGGTCAAGGGCTTTCCGGTACGGTCCATCGATAAATTTCTGTAGCGTGCGGCCGAAACGTCGCCGGTTCTTATCAAGAAAACCGAGGAAACCACCAGGGGTCTTCCGGGGTTTTCCAATTGATAGATGAGCAGGCAGAATAAAAAGCCCTTCGACAAGAGATACCAGCAGAATCGTTATGACAATCGCCGGAATCACCATAATGAACTTACCCATGATGCCACTGGTATAAAGCAAAGGTAGAAACGCTGCCACTGAGGTCAGGACCGCAAAGATGACTGGTTGGGCAACTTCAATAGTGCCGTCAATGGCTGCCTGCAGATAGGGCTTGCCGGTTTGGCGGTGCTCATAAATATTCTCACCAACGATAATAGCATCATCGACCACGATGCCAAGCGCCATAATAAAAGCAAAGAGTGAGATCATGTTGATCGAGACATCGATTGCTGGCATGAAAAGTAACGCGCCGCAAAACGAGATAGGGATGCCAAGCATGACCCAGAGGGCCAGACGTATTTCAAGGAAAAGACTGAGCGTGATAAAGACTAGCACCAGGCCGATCATGGCATTTCTGACGAGTAAGTCCTTACGACTCTTGAAAAGCTCAGAATTGTCATTCCAGGTAGACAGTTTGACTGATTCCGGAAACTGCTGTCGTTTAGCCTCGACATACTTTTTGACGGTGTCAGCAATTTCTGTCGGCTTCTGATCGCCGACCCGGTAGACCTTGGCCATGGCTGCTGGCAGGCCATCGAAGAGACCGAACTGATCCGTCTCCGCGAAGCCATCCTTAATGGAGGCTATGTCATCAAGCGTAACTTCGGTACCATCAGCAGTAGTTAAAACAACAATACTGGCGTATTCACGACCGACATAGCGGCGCTCCTTGGTCCTGACCAGAATCTCACCGGAACCGGTTTTTATGGTCCCACCAGGCAGATCTAAAGAGGCCTGCCGAACCCGTTGTGCAACCTGGTCAAAAGTCAAACCATAGCGGCGCAGGTTGGTTTCATCGATCTCAATAGAAATCTCGTAGGGTCGCACGCCGCTCAGATCAACCTGGGTGATATTGGGTTCCAGCAGCAGTTCATCACGGACCTGCTCAGCGAGTTCCCGTAAGCTGCGTTCCGGCATGTGACCGAAGACAACCACGGAGATGACCTCACGTCGGTTAAGCATTTTGCTGACCACCGGTTTTTCGGCGTCCTGTGGAAAAGTGATGATCCGGTCGACCTCACTCTTGATATCTTGCAGGACCAGGTCAATATCGGCATCGGTTGTAACCTCCGCAGTGACGACTCCGTAGCCTTCGGCAGCCACGGATTTGACTTGCTTGATGCCGTCAACCCCGGTCAGATTTTCCTCTATTTTGAGGATGACGCCCTCTTCAACCTCTTCCGGACCGGCGCCGGGATAAGCTACGCTCACCTGAATACGGTCAAGCGTTATATCCGGAAAGATTTCCTGCTTGATGCTGAAGCCGATGATCAACCCGCCGACGATTAACACCAGCATTAACAGGTTGGCGGCGACGTGATTCTCCGCCATCCAGCGAATTGCACCGTTCATTAGTTGCCCTCCCGCAACTGCGGCCGCAGAAGCATGCCTTCAGCCACTCCGGAAAGGTTTGTCAGGACAATCTTTTCGCCAGCATTCAGTCCAGAACGAATCAGGACTTCATCACGCTCACGGCGCAGGATATCAACCGTGCGGATATGCAATCTGTTTTCGTCGTCAACAGTCCACACCGTATCGTTGTCGTGCAAAGCGCCACGTGGCACAGCGATAACATCGGAAATTTCTTCGCCCTGCAAATAAACCTCGACAAACATGCCGGGCAAGAGGTCCTTTGGAAGATTCGCATTCTTCTTATCCTGAGAGAAAGGATCATCAACCGTCACCACCACACGCGCCATCCGGTTACGCGGATCAATCTCGCCCAAAGCTCTGGTTATTTTTCCTTGCCAGTGAAAGACCTGGTCACCTGATTGCAATTCAACTTTAGCAATTGAACCCTCTCGCGATATGCCACTGCGTGGCACCTGCAACCAGGTAAGCTCGTCAAGAGGCAGCGGCACGACAATTTCCACCTGATCTGTCCCGGCAACTGACGCCACCGGTGAACCCGCATTGAGAAACTGACCAATGCCAAGCTGCTCACTGCGGACATAGCAGTTAAACGGGGCAAAAACCCGGGTGCGCTGCAGGTTTAGTTCGGCCTGTTTGACATTGGCTTGCGCTGCAGCGCGCTGTGCCATAGCACTTTTCAGCTGAGGTTCATACACGACCAGTGGATTAGGTTCTGCATCACTTCCTGAATTTAATGTCTGCCATTCATTGCGGGCCACTTCGGCCAGGTTTTCGTTGCGCAAAAGTTCAAGCTCTGCCTGGGCCAGGTTGGCGTGAGCCAGGTCTATGGCCAATTGATAGTCCACATCCTCAATGGCGAAAAGTAACTCACCTTTACGGAAAACCCCACCGGCAATCATTTGGGGAGAGAGCTCCACGACTCGACCTTTGACCTGTGGCGAAATACTGGCCTCGTACCGCGCCTGCACTGTGCCGGTACCACTGACTACGACCTGACGGCTACTTTTGACCAGTTCGGCCACCTCAACCAACGGCCCAAGATGAGGCATCTCATTAGGTTTGGGCACCTTGCGTGACTTGATCATTATGAAGGTTAATATAATGGCAATCACAATGACCAGAACTGGCAATATGGTTCTCTTCATTCTCATTATTTCTTATCCTTTTCAAGCTGCAACCGTGAATTCATTTTATCCCGCATCCAATCCCCTCCCAGCGCCCGCGCCAGACTAATGCGATCAGCAAGCAACTGTCGTTGTGCAGAAAGCAAGCGGCTGCTGATATCAAAATCAGCACGTTGGGCAGTCAACACCGGGAGATAATCGGTCAGTCCGGCAAGATAACGTGCCGTCGACAGCCGCAGAGTTGCGCCAGTCGTTTGCGCGGTCTCGGCAAGACGCTCGACACGCTGCCCGGTTGCGAAATTATTGATCAACACGTTCTCAACTTCCTGAAAAGCTGATAACACTTTTTGTTGGTAGATGGCCACAGCCTCCCGCAAAACAGCCTCTTGTCTATCGACCTCAGCCTGACGCCGACCACCATCAATAATAGGCATAGCCAGGTTACCCAGCAGATTCCAGAATTCCCCCTTGATCAAACCTGCGGTAACATCCTGACGCAGCGACCCATAACCGCCAGACAGACTGATTGACGGGAAACGATCGGCAATCGCCACAGCGACTCTGGCGTCGGCAGCCTCAACACGCTGTAACGCCGCCTGCAGATCAGGGCGTTGACTGATCAGGTCAGTAGGAATACCGACCACAAAAAGATTGGGCGCAGTTGGCAATTGTTCTAAACTACCATCAGGACTTCGTTCAGGATAGCGACCGAGCAGAACAGCTATAGCATGTTCAGCCTCAGCCAGGCGCGCTTCGAAGAGATAGCGAGCTGCCTGTGCTCCAGATAGGCTCTGGCGGGCCTGGTACATATCGACGGCGGGAACCAAACCAGCGCGGTAACGACTTTTGACACGTACGACCGTATCAGCAAAAGAAGCAATTGACTGCTCGGTCAGTGCCAGTTGAGCTCGCTGTTCAACAGCTAGGAAGTAAAGGTCTGCCAGGCGTGCCGACAGGCCAAGGTAGACTGTTTGCACATTTTGACGGCTTGCAGAGAGTTCCAAACTCGCCGCTTTGGTCTGCGCTGCCAGCTTCCCCCATAGGTCTAGCTCAAAGCCTGCCGCCAGCGACAACTGCTGGTTATTGCCGATAAAATCGTCGTTCAGGCCAGGTTGCTGTGATCGGCTTTGACTGGCCCCAGCAGAAAGTTGTAGCGACTGGGCACTACGGGTGATTCTGAATGCTGATTCGACCTGCTGCAAACGTGCAAGCGACTGGGTCAACTCCAGGTTCTGAGCAAAAAGCTCTGTCATCAGTAGATTGAGACGCTCATCATGGAAAGATAACCACCATTGATCGAGCGGCAATCCTGGCTCAGCGGTCGCCTTATTTCCCAGATACTCCGACGGTGGCGTTACTGACAGCTCAACCTTGATCGGCTTATGCAATGAACAGCCAGCCAGAAACACTACTACAATGAGAACGCCAAGACGTATCATCACTGAGTCACCTCCATACCAGCCACAGCAAAGTCGAGGAAGAGGTCAACAAAGGCATCAACAGGCATGTCAATATTGACACCCTCTGGCACCATGGCATGACGCTCGTGATAACGCATTATGTGGCTCAGGGAACCTAAAGCAAAATGCACCCTCCAGAAGAGAGTCTGTCGTGACAATCCTGGCAAAGAGACAGCCAGGGCTTGAAAGAGTCGATTCATCAACGGCTCCATGTGAGCCATAAAGATCGTCATGGCAAGGCCACGCGGCTCGGCGAGGATTCTGCCAATCAGGGCGATGAAATCCTCGGCATCGGCCCCCTGTTGACGCAAACGCAGAGTCGGCTCAACAAATGTCCGCAAGATGTTACGGCAGGTCGGCACCTCTTCAGTCTCCTCCGACTTTTTCAGCAAAGCTTCAAGTTGACCGAGTCGAATCTCGTTCAAAGGATCCAACCGGCGTATAATTACTGCTTCTAAAAGCGCCTCTTTGCTGCCAAAATGATAATTAACTGCAGCCAAATTGACTGTAGCCATAGTGGTTATACTGCGTAGAGATGTAGCATGATACCCATCTCTTGAGAATAGGTGCTCTGCTGCATTGAGGATTCTCTGCTTGGTATCTGGCTGGCTCATTATATGATAACAACTCCGAGAAAAAGGACATCAAACAAAATCACACGTATGTGTTAAACGTACGTTTTAATTATGTCAAGTAAATTTCCCCTCGTAAAATTCGTTTAATTGCCTCATTGCGTCAAGCAACTTACATGCTAGCATTTAATGTAAAAAACCCCGCCCAGAGGACGGGGGTTTTCACTTCTTACTAAATAGAAGCCAGCAACTTCAACATCCCGGTGTACGGTAGCCTGGACAACCCGCAGTTCAGCACCGGTGGGGTGGTCTGGACAGTTATCAAGAATCTCTTGGTCAAGGCGGCCACCTCGCCATTCGCTCTGCTCGGAGCCGTGATCGGTGGGGACGAAGAGGATTTCAGCAACATCAGTTTCGAATATGGCTCTACACGTCTGAGCGCTGCAGAAAAGGAGAAGCTACAGAAAATAGCTCAAGCTCTGGCGGACCGTCCAAGCCTTGATGTTGGAGGTGAGTGGGTTTATAGACCCGGATAATGATGCCGAGGGTTACCGCAGGGAGCAACTCAGCAGGGAGATCAAGCGGCTCAAGTACCTTGACCTGATCTACACCAATACGTCGGTTACCCAAGACAACCTGTCCGACCTCGCCGAGGCACGTGCCATAACGGTACAGAACTTCATGATCGAAAAAGGTCAACTGGCGCCGGAAAGACTCTTTTTAAAGAAGCCGGACATCACGGCGCCACCCGATCAGAAAGCAACCGATCGCGCCCGGGTCGAACTTGGTGCAACGGTACGTTAATTTCTCCTCCGTCTCGGGTAATTCCTGTTCATTGGCAGCTTTTTGCGCTATCTTGGGGCGTTATTTACTTAATATCCTGGGAGTTTGCAATATCATGTTCACACGTATTATCATCTTCGCTCTGGTCGTCGGGCTGGTTTACCTAAATTATACAACACCGAAAATTGATGACCATAAAGCTTTCCTGCTCGCCGAACTGCAACAACAGTATCCCATCCCGGAGGCAATACAGGAACAACTATGGAAAAAACTCGATTACTCGAATTTGATGGTCTGTTCATTCATGAAGACCAGGGAAGGCAGCACAATGATTTCTGCTGGCTACCTGAAAAAATCAAGCTGATTGACACTGAGTGGCTCGACAACGTCAAAGCCGACTTGCGGCGACAAGCGGAAAAATACTAGACATCTGCTGGTTAGCCTTATTTGTCACCCTTAAATAAACAAGAATCACAGTTGCCTTTTAACAAACCGAAATCTTCAAAAAAAGAAGTCATATAACGTGGCCAATTTCAGCCTTTTCTTCGACAATCTCAAAAAAATCGACTGGCGATTGCTGACCCGCCCTGTGATTCTCAGCGTCATGGTCGGCCTGGTCACAGGCAGTGCCGCCGTCCTTTTCTACTTTGCCACCAACAGCATCGACCACCTTTTTCTCAACAACATGGCTGGCTATCATCCTCCTGGAGAGGGTGCCGAGGCAGTTTTAGCCATGGGTGATCAAATGATTGACACCCTGGCAATGGATCATCGCTGGTTTCTCTTTCTGATACCGGTTATCGGCGGCCTGATCTCCGGTTTCCTGGTTTTCAAGTTTGCCCCTGAAGCTGAAGGCCATGGCACCGATGCAGCTATTGACGCCTTTCACAACAAGGGCGGCATTATCAGAGGGCGAGTTCCAATCATCAAGGGACTCGCGTCCATAGCGACGATAGGAACCGGTGGCTCAGCCGGTCGTGAGGGCCCAATCGCACAGATCGGCGCCGGGTTCGGTTCATTTATTGCCAGCAAACTCAGGCTGACCTCTGCTGACCGGAGGATCCTACTGTTGGCTGGCATGGCAGGCGGTATCGGTGCCACCTTCCGCGCGCCCTTGGGCGGAGCCCTGTTTGCCGTCGAGGTGCTTTATAAAAACCCGGAATTCGAACATGAAGGATTGATCCCGGCCATCATCTCTTCGATTACAGCTTTCTCCCTGTTCGGGGCCACCACCGGCTGGAAACCCCTTCTGGAAACCCCGCAATTCAGCTTTGAACATCCGCTGGAGCTTATCTTCTTCCTGCTACTCGGTATCATCTGTGCTGCCCTTGGCAAGTTGTACGTAAAGTGTTTTTACGGTGTCCAGCATCTTTTCAAGCTGTGGGCTTTTCCAATCATGCTGAAACCTGCTGTTGGCGGGCTTCTACTTGGCCTGCTTGCCATGGTGGTTCCTCAAGTACTGGGCTCGGGATACGGCATGGTACAGGCAGCCCTTTACGGAAAGGTGGCTCTCTGGATCATGCTGCTGGTCGCCCTGGCCAAGATCCTGGCCACCAGCCTGACAATCTCCTCCGGTGGTTCAGGTGGCGTATTCGCACCCAGCCTGGTCATCGGCGCAATGCTTGGCGGCGCTTTCGGCGCGTCCGCAGAAGCACTCTTCCCGACTCTTATTTTTGAACCAAGGGCCTACGTTCTAATCGGCATGGCCGGCTTTTTTTCTGCCGTATCCAAAGCACCAATAGCCACCTTGATCATGGTCAGCGAACTAACCGGAAATTACGGTCTTCTGGCTCCATTGATGCTGGTCTGTACCGTGGCCATGATCGTCTTCCCACGTAATTCAATTTACCATAAGCAGGTTAAAAGCCGCATCGATTCGCCAGTCCATCTCGGTGAATTCATCGTCGATGTTCTCGAAGGGCTCCGGGTCGATGACCTGAACGAACACGGTCGAAAACCGACACTTATAAGCGAAGGCCTACCCTTGCCTGAAATCCTCAAAAAAATCGCTAACGCCCAAGGGGCTTACTATCCCGTTGTTGATGAGGACTTGAACATGACCGGCATTTTCTCTGTCAACGATATCCGCCGTATTCTGGCTGAGGATCTTCCGCCCAGCCTGGTTCTTGCAAAGGACATCTCTGTACCCCACGTTATCACAACGACTCCAGATGAGTCTTTGACGGAAGTCATGCGTAAGCTTTCCAGTCGCGGGCTGGAGGAAATCCCGGTCGTTGCTGATAAAAATCCTCAGCAAGTGCTTTTTATGCTGCGACGCCGTGCAGTCCTGGCCCGTTACGCTACGGAGTTGGAAAAAAAGAAGGAACACTATTCGACAGACTGAATCATGACACCTGCTGACAAATTAAACTTCACAAATATCGCCAGGGCCCTGGCAAATTATCGCCCCGAGATACTGACTCCCGACAACCGACAAGGGCATGCTGCCGTTGCCTTACTCCTTAGAGAGGGCCCTCTTTCTCCAGAAGCTCTTTTTATTATCCGTGCTGAGCACGATCAAGACCCATGGTCAGGAAACATTGCTTTTCCCGGAGGTCGTTTGAACCCGGGAGGAGAATCTCCACAACAAGCTGCCGAGCGAGAAACCTTTGAAGAACTGTCCCTTGATCTGGGACGAGCCCAATACCTCGGCCGCATCAATGACCTCTACGGTGCAACATTGCCGGTGCTTGTCTCCTGTTTTGTCTATCAACTCCTGGAACCGGCAAGATTACAGCCAAACCATGAAGTTGCCGAGGCCTTCTGGTGTCCACTGACAAAACTGATGGAACCGGAACGTCAACAACAGAGAACCTTTTTTTATAGTGGTGCAGAGCATACTCACCCTGTCGTTGAGTTGCTAGATCCTCATCAACCCCTTTTATGGGGGATAACCTATCGATTGATTTGCAGTTTTTTCGAATCTTGTGCCCTTGGTTTCAACTCGCCGGAACCGACAGAATCAACGTCATTTCGAACATAACTTGCCTCACTGCCTTTTTACGTTAGAATTTCACCACACGTTAGCCAACTAAAGATTGATGAAAGAGAGAGCCAATGCACAATCGCCGCTTCCGCAGGATCCCTTTTGAAGCTGAAGTCACGCTAAATGTCGGGCAGGAAAACTGGTCTGGGGAACTACTCGATGTTGCGATGAAGGGTGCCATGGTTGGCTCTGGTACTCCGCTGCCACTCCCCCTTGGAAGTAAATGCAGCCTCTGCATCTCTCTACCAGATTCTACCATCTCACTTAATTTTCAGGCAGAACTGCTCTACTACGAAAACAGCCGTTACGGTTTCAAGTTTATCAGCGAAGATCTTGAGACCTTCACCCATCTACGCAAACTGATAGAACTTAACACCGGAGATGCTGAAGCAACCCGTAGCGAGTTATCAACCTGGCTCAGCAACTGAGTTGGAAAAGACATGATGTGCATTACCAAAAAGGCAGCCGATCGGGGCTGCCTTTTATCGTTTCAACTATTTACGCGACAATTATTGAGAAGCCAGCCAGTCGACCAATTGCAGAGCCAGCTTTCGATTGGCTTCGTCAAGAAAACGGTTCTGAAAAATTGCATCGTCACCAAGCACAACATATCGACCCTGCCCTGATTCTCCAGCAACCATAACACCAAAGGACTGGATGGCATCCACATCTGAAAGCTGATTATCACGATTCAGATCAACCCAGCCATGCGGGCTGGTCTCAGCCAGGATACTGGCTTGTGGCGCTGTGCCACGCAAGGCCCAACTCCCATAGATCGAGAAACTCTGCAAACCTTTTGTGATGGGGTGATCAGCAAGAACCGTGACTTTGAAATTAAGATGGTTACCATCAATGACCTGGTTCATCTCGCGAAGAGTCCCATTGGTAAAATCAACTTCCAGGCGGTGCAGCAAATCGCGCACAGGTGGTGCAATATGCAACATGACTGCCAGCCCACCACCGGCATCAACAAAGTCAATTACGGCGCCTAGCTCACTCTTTGTTAGTGGCATAAAGGGGCCTGAAAGAACCAATACATCAGCTGTGGACAAAATCTCTTTGGTCAAAGGACCAGAATGACTTGCAACCACAAAACCGTTCTTCTGGTAGAGTGTCGCCAGCTCAGAGAGGTCCAGGGGGCCACTTTTGCCGACAAGAAACTGCTGACCATGGGACTCGTCAAAAAGCACAACGGGTGCGGCAACAGAGTATGCTGTAAAAAACCATAATGAGGCAAAAGACAAAAGAAAGGTGCGGGTGAGAAACAACATACAAGACCTCAAATATTGTTAGCAGTTTGACTGTTATAGTGATTTAAAGGAAGATCCGAACATGACCATTACCATACCGTAACCATTGCCAGACGGCAACCTACCACGAACGTCAAGTGATACGATAAGCCTATAATGGTAAAAACTGGGAGGTAACGCATCTAAACACTGCCGACAAACCCCTTCTTTCAGGAATAAAAAGCAAGACCTGTTCCTTAAAATATGTTATGAATACGTCCGGTAAAATAGTGAGCAGAAAAGGCCGAAGAGGAGGCTTAACCATGGGAATTGTTGATGTACAAAAAGCTATCAAGAGCTCCATACAGACGGAAAAAGACGCCATGGATTACTACAAGTATGGTGCTGAACGTATGGCTGGAGATAAAGCTCGACAGACTTTTGAGATACTCGCTCGTGAAGAATATCAGCACGCTGAATCCTTTTACAGAATTTACCCTGGAGATGACATCCCTTCCTTCGAAGAGTTCATGACTGCTCCTCCTAATACTGAATCCAGCTGGTGGATAAATCTTCAAAGCCTGCTAGTTCAGGATTTTGATGAGCGTAAAGCTCTGGAGCTTGCCATCGACCAGGAAGAGGCCCTGGAGAAGTCCCTACGTGAAATGGCCGCTAATATTGATGACCCTGATATCGCACGGGTCTATCTAGCGAATGCTACTTCGACTCACAACCATCTGAATTTGGTCGAAGAAGATTACAGGGCCATGTTTGGTATGAGCGGCTAGGAACCTGTGCGCGAACAGATTATTGACCCATAAGGCCACCCTCAAAGGGGGTGGCCTTTTTATTCACATATTCCATGGTCAGAGTTAAATCTGATCTTTTTCTTAAGGTCACAAGGTCGATTTTGATTAAAATTTGACTTGCGCTAGGGAGATTTACCGATTAGGATACAATTAGTAGTGTCTGATTTATTAACACCTACTACATCCTGAGGTGACTGTGAGTAATTTAAATATGCAACAGTGTAAAGAATGCGGGAAATCCTACTCGGCAGCTTGCCGTCAGTGCCATGTCCCGCAGAGTCACACCACACAGTGCCACCCCCCAGAGCGCAGCAACATAACCATCAAACGCTGACACACCTGCCATCCTCTTTGCCTGTGAACCTCTGACAAAGTGACCAGTAACTATCCAAATCAACGTAAACTGCCTTGGCAAAAGGGAGAAAAACCCCTGATGCTGGCCCCGTTGCAGGGGCTGACAAACCGAGCCATGCGCGCCCTGTTTGTAGACTGGGTGCGTCCTGATGTGGTTTTCACTGAGTTCATGCGGGTCAGCAATGTCAGTCGCAAACGTTTGCAGCGTAACGATCTGAAAGAGGCCGCCAGCACAACCGGAAACGTTCCTCTGGTGGCACAACTGGTTGGCAACCACGTCGAGTCTCTGGTAGCCGCCGCCCACAATGCTGAAGAGGTCGGTGCCCAACATATCAATCTCAATATGGGCTGTCCTTACGGACGCACGACTAGCGGCGCAACCGGGGGTGCTTTGCTGAAAAAGCCTGAACTGTTGGCTGATATCATCCCAGCCCTGCGCACAGCTATATCCGGAACCTTCTCAATCAAATTGCGAGCCGGTTACAACGACCCTGAGCAAATCTTTTCACTCCTCCCCCTCTTCGAAAAATCCGAAGTCGATTTCCTGATCATTCATCCACGCACAGTCGCACAAAAATATGCCGGATCAGCTGACCACTCAATTACCGGACGGATTGTTCGTGCGACGGCAATACCAATAATCGCCAATGGTGATATTCGCACTGCTGACGAGGGCCTGCGGATTCTGGAAGAGACTGGTGCTGCCGGGTTGATGCTGGGGCGCGGTGCAATCACTGACCCTTTGCTTTTTGATCGCCTGCGCAGCCGCAACCCCAGAGAACCAACAGAAGCAGAAATGGCAAATATGCTGAGCCGCTACCTGAGCGACCTTCTTACCCGCTACTGTGAACTCTTTTGTGGTGAAAGGCAAATCCTCGACAAGTTTAAAAATGTTCTGTCTTTTATTGAGATCCCGACCCTTTCCATTGAGATCACCCAAATGAAACGAACTAACAAAGTTGCTGACTTGACCGCTTTGATTGAGGCCCTACAGTAAATATTATGAGTGAAGCTCCCGTTGTTGATCACAATCAACTGCTCGAACTGGTCAAAGCACGCATGCCATTCGGTAAGTACGAGGGTCGCTTGATCATTGACCTGCCGGAGGACTATCTGGTCTGGTTTGCGGGTAAAGGGTTCCCACAGGGTAAGGTGGGCATGATGATGCAGGCAGTCTACGAGTTCAAACTGAATGGTCTCGAATCACTTTTTGATCCACTGCGCTGAGACAAAAGGCCGAGCTTAAATGTTTGCCCGATGTGCTGGCAGAATCTCGCCATCAGGGCTCACATAACGCACCTCACAGCAGAGTTCAAAGCCGATCTTTTCATGCACCACCTGGCGAATATGAGCAATCAGGCCGAGAACATCCTCTGACGTTGCACCATTACGATTGACAATAAAATTAGCATGCTGCTGAGAAACCTCGGCATTGCCGACGCGCATGCCTTTAAGCCCCGCTCCTTCAATAATCTTACCGGGTGGGCCAACACTCGCATGCATTTCACTGGTGCTGAGGAAAACTGAGCCGCAGTTCGGCTCTTTTCGCGGAAATTTGCAACGCCTCTCACGCAGGTCTTCGAGCATCGTCCTGCGAATCCGCTGCGGCTGCTCCCGCTCACATTCCAGCTCCACCTTGACCACGACAGCACCAGTTCCCTGCAGGGCACTCTGACGATAAGAGAAGGAACATTCCTCCCTACTGAGTTCAAGCAATCTTCCCTCGGGATCGACAATCCAGACCCGGCGCACATTATCACCGATGCCTTTACGCTGGCTGCCGCCGTTCATGAGCACCAGACCACCGATCGTCCCGGGGATACCAATGGTATGCTCGAGACCACTCAGACCTGCCTGCATCGCTTTGCGTGCCAAACCTGGTACCCAGGCACCAGCTTCAGCCGTAATTCTATGATTGCTGATGGCAATTCTGGAAAGGTTGTGACCTAGTTTGAGGACGATGCCACGCAGACCGGCGTCATCGAAGAGCAGATTAGTGCCTTGACCAATGACAATCAGAGGGATACGGCGGTTATTGGCAAAACGGACAACGGAAGCCACATGGTCAGCGTTTTCCGGTTGAAGCAACAGATCGGCAGGACCACCAATCTGCCAGCTGCTGTGTTCGGCGAGCGGCGCGTCGAAAATACAAGGACAGCTTACAGCATCTGCTAGCTGTTTAAGTTGCTGCTGATTTGTCTCAAGAGATAAACGAGGGGTCATTGATGATCCTACCTGAACAATCTGTCTGTGCATAAGTTGACAATGATAGCCATATCCAGACATCAAGTCTTGCTTTTTCTCTGTCCACTTGTTTTAGGTAAGATTGCCAGGAACACTACGTGACGGAAACCGCCCCGGCCCGGACGTTCATGCCTGACGGTAAAGCCAGCCGAACGCAATCGTTTGTCGAAGCTCTCATCGTAGCTCTCACCCCAGATAGAGAATACTCCGCCAGGTTTCAGAGCCGACCTGGCATTTTCGATGGCACGACTACCATAGAGAGGATCTTTAAGCTTATCGGTACGATAATGCGGCCCCTTATATAGGTCAAAAACAATAGCATCAAACTTGTCGGCGACATCAGCCCTGGAAGCGTTACGCACCAGATCCGCCACATCACCAATTTCTATATGAACCCTCGGATCACTTACCGCAGCACTGGTCAGCGCAGCCAACGGTCCCCGACACCACTTCAGCACCACGGGATTGAGTTCGGCCACCACCACCTCAGCCGATGTCGGTAGTGAATCAAGTACCGCCCGGAGAGTACATCCCATCCCCAGGCCACCGACGAGGACCCGTGGTTCAGGATGACCCTTCAAGTGCTTACAACCGAGCTGTCCGAGCACCACCTCGGAGCGATTGGTCATGCTGTTCATTAGTACCAGACCGCCGACGGTGATCAGGAAATCACGCTCATCGCGCTGACGCAGTTCGAGTACGCCTTCGTCGGTGGTAATACTTTCGATGGTCTTCCAGGGTTTGGCCATAAGGAGATTTTGACACTCTTCAAAAGGCAACGGGGACAGCCATTATGACTGTCCCCGCTCCCATGTCGTTATACATCGTTATAACCTGATCATTACCGGCAGGGAATCACTTCGCCTCTTTCAGGTAGCGGTAATAATCCGAGTCGGTGGAAATCACCAAACGACCGTTTTTCTGGATCGATTTCTTATAGGATTCCAGAGTTCGCAGGAACGTATAGAACTCCTTGTCCTGGTTGTAGGCCTCAGCATAGATTGCGGCAGCTTCAGCATCAGCACCACCACGCACCTCAAGCACCTTACGGTAGGCTTCAGAGCTAATTTCTTTAAGCTCGCGCTCCATCTGACCGAGGATATCAGCCTTTTCGCCCTCACCCTCAGAGCGATACTCGGCAGCAACCTTTTTGCGCTCGTTGATCATACGTTCGTAAACCCGGGTACGCACCTGCTCGACATAGTTGATGCGTTTGATCTGCACGTCGAGAAGTTCGATGCCATAATCCGGGGTATTGGCCCGGGCTTTCTCCAGGATTCCCGTCATGATCTCCTCGCGGCCAACCAGGTCCTCTTTCTTTACCACAACGCCTTCAATTTCCAACTGTTCCTCTTCCTCGTTTTCCGGGGCCTGGTAATCGCTGCCGCGCACCAGTTCCACCAGCAGACGCCCGGAAACAGCATCACGCACCACTGAGTCGATAATGTCGTCGAGGCGGCTCATGGCGGCACGCTCAGTGGCAACAGTAGTGTAAAAGAGCAGAGGATCAGCGATGCGCCAGCGCGCCGTGGTATCGATCCAGATAAACCTTTTGTCCTTGGTCGGGATCTGATTCGGGTCACCATCCCATTTCAAGATGCGTTTCTCAAAACGAGAGACTTTCTGCACGAAAGGGATTTTGAAGTGCAATCCAGGCTCAGCGACACCACCTACCGGCTTGCCGAACTGAGTAATAATCGTCTGCTCCGCTTCGTTAACCACATAGAGGCCATCCATGCCAACCAGAACCAAGGCAACGATGACAATCAGAATAATTGGTGTTTTCATTATTTGGTCCCTCCTTCCATTGGCTTGCGCAGGGGTAGCAACGGTAGCAGTCCGCCGTTTTCGGCATCCATGATATAGATCTCATCCAGGCGGGGCAGAACCTCTTCGAGCGTCTCCAGGTAAATCCGGCTCCGGGTCACTGATGGGGCTTTGCGGTATTCAGTCAGCAGGGCTAAAAACCGGTTGGTTTCACCGCGGGCCTTATTAACCCGCTCGACAGCATAACCTTCCGCCTCCTGCAGCACTTTCTTCGCCTCACCGCGGGCACGCGGCACTTCACGGTTAAACTGCTCGCGAGCCTGGAAGATCAGACTCTCCCGCTGCTGCTCGGACTCGTTAACCTCGTTGTAGGCAGCTTTGACCGGGTCTGGTGGTGTCACATCCTGAAACTTGACAGTGACGATACGTACACCAATGTCATACTGATTAAGGGTGGACTGCAGGTCCTGTTGAATATTGTTGGCCAACAGGGCACGTTCCGTGGTCAACGCCGCGCTGACGTTAGCGTTGCCGATCGACCTGCGTACCATCGCCTCGGCAATGTCACGGACAGTACCGATCGGGTCTTTGATGCCAAAAATAAATTTAAAAGGATCAGCGACCTGAAACTGCACGATCCACTCAACATCAATGACGTTGAGGTCACCGGTCAAGGTCAGGGCTTCCTCTTCGAGTCCACGCTTGGTGTAGGTCGAGCGGATGTCAGGCTTGACTGTGCGAAAGCCAAACTCCTCCTTGAGAACGCGCCCGGTCTGCACCAGATAAATCTGGTCGACACCAAAGGGTATTTTGAAGTGCAACCCTGGATCGGCAAAGTTGGAGAACTTACCAAAGCGCAAGACCACACCGGTCTCTTCGGTATCCACCTCGTACATACTGTTGAAAGCACCGAATACGATCAGAATGATCACAATCACTAACGGCAATATGCTCTTGCTTGCACCGAACTTATTCTTAAAATAATCTCTAATCTCGATGACCTTCTTTTCCAGGTCTACATTCGAGGGACCACTGCCCCAATCCTGCATTATTACCTCCTTTAGGCTTGCTGGGAGCATGTCCGACAATCCATGATCGGCTAAAAACCCAGCTGTTTGGCCCATATTTCAGCTCCTTTTCGACCAATAGCTATAGCTATCACTCTCAAACGAGCCATAATCTGTTCTCAAACTTCTGCGTTTTCTCTTCGACCCTTATTCTCGGACAGGCTCCTAAAAACTCACATTTTCGTTCCAGAAATCACTGTTAACCAAAGCAGCTGTCGTTAGAAAATCATTTATAACAGGTTTCCCTGCCGAAACAAAGGGCATTCGGAAGCACCTATCAAACGGTGCAAAGATCTGACATCACAGTTTATGACCAGGCTGCGACCAGATTATTAACCCTCTTGCCTTCGGGCAGCATTAATGCCCGCCAGATAACCTGTCGACCAGCATTCCTGTAGATTAAAACCACCAGTCGGACCATCAAGATCAATTATCTCGCCAGCAAAGAAAAGATTTGCAATTCGCTTCGAGCGCATGCTGCGCATATCGATGTCCTTGAGTGATATACCTCCTGAAGTGATAATTGCCCGACGGAAGCCTTCACATCCAGTCACTTCGAGTTCGAGCTCTTTGAAGAGTTTCAGCAATCTCTGCCGCTCCACCCGCGTTACTGAATGACATTTTTTCTTCGGATCAATGCCGACCAGTCGCACAAAGACCGGAATCATATCGCGCGGCAACAATTTGCCGAGGGAGTTACCGAAAGCCCTGTTGCTGTGCTCAGCCAGCTCCCGCTGTAAGCGCTTGTCGAACAGATCTGAGGCAACCGCCGGTTTAAAGTCCAGAAACAAACGCACTTCGCCCTGCTTAAGGGCGTCACGTATGTGGCTACTCATATCGAGAATGATCGGGCCGCCGATTCCTGAATGGGTAAAAAAAGCTTCACCGAAACGTTCATCAACTTTTTTTCCATCGGCACGCAGGGTAATTCTGACATTCTTCAAGTTGAAATGGCTGGCATCAGCAGTCCAGTTCTCGCGCAATTTCACTGACACCAGGGCCGGTTCGGGTGTCACCAGTTGATGGTCGCAGGACTTGGCCCAAGCATAGCCATCGCCGGTACATCCGGTTTCCGGGTAGGAAAGGCCGCCGGTGGCGAGGACAACATTACCGGTGGCAAAATTCCCGACCCTAGTCTCGACCGCTTTGACCAGGCCATCATCAATCAGCAAGTTTTTCACCTCACAGGAGGTGCGAACCTCGACACCGGCATCACGGACAAAGCTCTCCAGAGCTCGCTGGACATCTCTAGCCTCGCCAAACTCCGGGAAAATACGCCCGCCCCGCTCAATCTTCAAAGGCACATCCCGCTCCTCAAAAAAAGCCACCACATCCTCGACGCCAAAAGTGTAAAGTGCCGTCAATAATGCTCGGCCATTGCGACCGAAATGCTCAGCAAACTTGCGCGGGTCATTCTCACTGTGCGTAACATTGCAGCGGCCCTTCCCGGTGATCAAGATCTTTGCCCCGCAGCGCGGATTCTTTTCCAGCAGCAGAACACTGGCACCTTGACGCGCAGCAACCCCGGCAGAGAACAGTCCTGCCGGGCCACCGCCGATAACAATGACGTCATATCGTTTCATATCGTACCCATCTTTTGATTCAAAAATAATTTCTCCTCACAACTGCAGCCAAGATAGCAGGTTTTAAGTAGAAATCGTTAGTTTAACAGCAAGCAACCATCTTAAGTCATGACAGCGAAGATAAACATGCCTATAATAATGGCCCAAATCCATTATTTAAGCAGAGGGCACCTAATTAATGAGTGACGAAACATTCGACGATCAGAAAATGAACGAGGAAGGCAGCTTTGCCGAAATGCTTGAGCAGAGTATGGTTGGCAAAACCCAGCTTGAGCCAGGGCAGAAGATCAACGCTACAGTGCTGCAGATTGGCAAGGAATGGATCTTCCTGGATGTTGGCCAGAAGGGTGAAGGCCTTCTGGAGACCAAGGAACTCCTCGACAAAGAGGGCAACCTGACAGTCTCTGTCGGCAACCAGGTCAGTGCCTATTTCATATCACGAAAAGGCGGTGAGCTACGCTTCACCACTCGCCTCGGCAGTGGTTCTTCCGGAACAGCTCAGCTTGAAGAAGCCTGGCGCAGCGAAATCCCGGTTGAAGGTCACATTGAAAAAGAGGTCAAAGGTGGCTATGAAATCAAACTGCCAGGTAATGTACGAGCCTTCTGCCCCTTCTCCCAACTTGGTCTGCGTCGCTTGGAAAGCTCCGATGAAGTGATCGGAAATACCCTCTCCTTCCGTATTACTCAATTCGACGAGCGAGGCCGTAACATCGTCGTCTCTCATCGTGTCATTCTCGACAATGAGCGCCGCCAGCAGCGAGAGGAACTCATGAAAACCCTCAAGGAGGGGATGGTGGTCTCTGGCACAATCACCAACATCCGCGAGTTCGGTGCATTTGTTGATATCGGCGGGCTCGAAGGTCTGCTGCCAATTTCCGAAATCTCCTACGGTCGAGTGGAGAATATCGAAGAGGTTTTACAGGTTGGTCAACAGCTAGATGTTGCCCTGAAAAAATGTGATTGGGAAAAAGAACGTTTCTCCTTCAGTCTGCGCGACACCTTGGCCAACCCATGGCTGAAGGTTGAGACCAGCTATCCAGTAGGCTCGACTCACACCGGCACCGTTTCACGCCTTGCCAAGTTCGGTGCCTTCATCACTTTGGAGGAAGGCATTGATGGTTTGATGCATATCTCAAAGATCGGTGGAGACCAGCGCATCAAGCACCCCCAGGATGTACTGACAGTTGGACAGCAGTTGCAGGTCAGCATTGAGAAAATCGACCTTGACGAGAAGCGTATCTCCCTGGTTCCGGTACGTGATAAAAGCGACGAACCGGCAGAGACCTCATACGAAGAGAAAACTACGGGTGGGATGGGCTCTTTTGCCGATCTGTTCAAGAAGGCCCAGGCAAACAAATAACCTCATTAAGAGAATCACCAAGGAAGTATAGCGGGACATTTCTGGACTTAAAGAGGGACACTTCCAGAAGTGTCCCTCTTTAATGGCCGCGAAGATGAAATCCACCTACACCCTTACAGACAACCATAAAACGACCCCATCAGACCGGCACGACAATACACGTCTCGGCGTTATATATGGCCTGGCAGCCTATTTCATATGGGGCTTTTTCCCGGTCTTTTTCAAGGCTCTTGAGGGAGCTACACCGCTAGAGATCGTCTGTCACCGCATCATATGGTCGGTTGTCTTCCTCTTCATTCTCGTTACGATAAGCCGTCAACTCGTTAAGGTCCGCAACACCCTGCACAACCGCTTTACCCTGCTGACATTATGTGGTTCAACGCTGCTGATTGCCACCAACTGGCTGGTCTTCATCTACGCGGTCCAGCAAGGTGAAGTCCTCCAGTCAAGCCTGGGATATTTCATCACGCCACTACTCAGTGTCCTACTGGGCTTTGTTTTTTTGCGGGAGAGATTGAGCCGGCGGCAGCTACTCAGTGTTCTGCTTGCCCTGCTCGGAGTATTGAACCTGACCTTCCAGCACGGCCAATTCCCCTGGATTTCCCTTACCCTGGCAGCCTCATTCGGTTTTTACGGGCTGCTGCGTAAAGTGGCACGGGTCGAAGCAATGATTGGCCTTACGGTAGAAACCCTTCTGTTGGCCCCGATCGCTTTAGGCTACCTGATTTATCTGGCAACGCAGCAGGAAAGCTCGTTCCTTACTGGAACAGTGCAGCTGAATCTGCTCCTGCCCCTCTCCGGCGTAGTGACTGCCATCCCCCTGCTACTCTTTGTCGCCGCCGCACGTCGATTGCAACTCGCCACCACCGGCTTTCTACAATACATCACACCCAGCCTGCATTTCATCCTGGCCGTCTGGCTTTACAATGAGCCCTTTTCGCAAGGACAGCTGATCAGCTTTCTCTTTATCTGGGCAGGGTTGGGCATCTATTCCAGTGATGCACTCTGGAAAGGCCGGGCAAGCTGGCGTAGTGAGTCATAAGTTCAATGTCATCGCGGTGATGCTTATTTGATGTACCAGAAACGACCCTGCTGTGTACGAGTTATTTTGATGACACCTGACGGGCTGATCTCAACCTCTTCAGATACGGACGATTTCTCTTTATGCTCAATATCGTCAGCAAAGATTCGTCCGGTGATCAACATCTCGTAACTGACCTGGTAATGCTCATCGCCGAGCGGTTTTGTTGTTAAGCCGCTCAGCTCAACCTGAATTTCATCAAAAACACTGAACATATTGCGGAAGTAGTCTTCCACATCATACAGGGTCGTGCCATCGCCAGCCTCCCAATCATCGTTGAGGTGACTGAGGAGCAGGCCTTCGTTCTTTTCTTCGTAGTCTTTGCTGAATTGTTCATAAAATGTACGGATTTCTGTCGCTGCATCGGTTTTGAGATTCTGCAAAGTCACTATTAGGTTTGCCAGATCGGAAGAAAGAGTGTTCAATTCCTTAAATAAGGCCCCAATTTCAGCGCCAAGGGGGCCATTCCTGTCATCTACTGAAATTGAACTGGAGAGTTTGTTTATCGTCCGGTAGGGTTCGTCGAAGAGAGTGTTCCTGGTCTTTTCCAGATCATCAATTAACGCCATCAGTTGCGCGCCTCTTCCAGAAAAATCTTTGGCACTAACAACCTTTTTGTGGCCATTGCCTACCAGCTCGCGCAGCTCTTTAAGCAATCCAGGCAGGAGTTGTTGAGCCCTATCCCTCTGCTCCTGTTGCTGTTTAGCAATCTGCTGCTCTATCAGAGTATAGTGCTGTTGGAGTTTTTTTCGTAAGGTCTCTCGAATCTTTACATACTCAGGTGCAAGTGGAGCCTTCAAGGACTCGGGAGAAAGATCGTAAAAATGCTCTTTATTCTGATCTCCCGGAAATGATATTGCCATAGGTTGAATCTTTAAAATTGAGTAATATTGCTCCATGAATTCATCTGAACCTGGGGTCATGTTGTTGACTACGGCCTTGCTTTTCTTTATAGAACTGACTGTTATCGCCCTTTCAGAATATCCCCCCATGCTGCCATTAATTAAAAAGTTCCCCTCGCGAGCAACCGGCAGTTGTTTGAGTTCTTTGAAATAAGGATTAACAAACTCTTCCAGCCATAGGGCATAGCTGTCGCTGAACCTGGCCAAGCCACCACTCTCCCAGAGACCCTGTAACCTGTCCAACGCCTGGTTACGTTCTTCCTCTACCATGTAGTGGGGATAGGGGTTGCCAAGTCTTATAGGCAGAGGATCACCATCACGGTGTCCGGTATGCAGTGTCATGAAAAAGCCAGGCCCACCCGTTGTGCTCATCACCTGCATTTTTTCCCCAGCTTCGAACCAGTCTGTCAAATTTTTGGAAATCGTCCTGATGTAGCTGGTAGCAGCCAGCCTTTCAGAGGTGTACTCTTGTATTTTTGTGGCAAGGAGATCTGCCTGCTTGCGGTTATGCTCTATCCAGCCAGGAGCTGCATTTCTTTTCTCAACCCAGGAAAGATAGGGTTTGGAATCCATAAAATCAGGATCGACAAACAGGCGGATATCATCGAGGTTGGCTTGCGTTTCCGCTACGAGGCTATCCCAGGTTTTAATATTCTCCTGTATCGCGTCACAGGTAGCATAGATAGCGTCTACACCTGAGGTAAACTTTGTTCGAAGAGTTCGTATCGCCATGTCATTTTTGCGGGCAACACCATCAGCATAGTCCCGAAATGCAGACGTGAGCCATCCCATAAGTGGTTTGATTGGTTTTAACTGATAACCGGAAAATTGTTTTTCCAGCAGAATCTGCATGCCAGGAGCATCGATAGTGTTTTTCTGATTCGTTAAGGGCAGCTTGTCTTTATCCTTTAAAAAGCCATCATTTGTCCGGTCATATCCAAGGTACGCAAGACTGAAGGCCTGGCTGCCGAGACGGCTGAATTTATAATCAATATCTTTGGCGCGTTGATAGACTTTCTCAGCTTCAATACCATAAACGCTGAGCATGTTACGCAGAGCTTCAGCTGTTTCTTTACTTTCCACTTTACTGAGCTGTTTCAGGTTGTCAATGCTGTTTAAAGCCATCATCCGCGCACTTTCCCAGCCTTCGTTGATATCCCCTCCTGCTGGTCCGCCATAATAGATTTCCTCTATCTTGTCGTTTGCCTGCTGATAAAAGCCGCTGATGGTTTCGCTCTCTTCTGGAGGGTCAATGCCTTTGTCAGTGCCACCGGAACAGGCCACGATATAATTTTCCATCTCCCAGGCTTGTATAATCGACCCTGCATAATCGATCCGTCCTTGCGGTAGCGTGGCCTTGTCAAATGATGTTCTGAACTGACCATCAGCAAGCACTCCTGCCATCTTTTCGATTGCCGTCTGCGGACCTCCTGCCCCAGCCCAGTTAAATGCTTTGACGGTTGCTTTGAAATAGTTTCTATAGTAGGACGTCGCATCTGTCGCCTCGGTAAAGGTTGGCTGAGGAGATTTTACAGCCGCCGCAAGTTTTTGCTTCAAGGTGTCGATCGCTGCATTAACCTGTTGATGTCCTGCAGCCAGCTTGGCGAAGACCTGGTCAACACCGGCGTCTGCTCCTTGTGGCGGTAGCCAGCGTAATACGTCACGAACATAATTGACAATTCTCGAACGTAGAACCGTGAGCATATAGAGGCTTTCGTCTTCAAGTGTGCGACGAATATCGGCGGCACAGCGATCAGCAAATCGGCTGACTTCTGGCAAACGTTTGCTGGCTGCCTCCATATTTTGCAGGCCAGCTTGCAGTGAGGATCCCTGGCGATCAAAGTAGGCCTTTAATTCGCGTAATTTTCGGTTGGCAATTATCCGTTTCTCTTCATGCAGCGCAGATCTGTTCAAGATGGCAAGCAAGCTTGCACTATATAAATTTATGTTGGCTTTGTGCTCTTGTATTTCTGCTTGCAGAGCGTCCTGCAACTCCTGGTTGCTGTTTGCCAGACCCTGATATTGGGCATCCATCCGGGCAAAAAAACCGGCTGTTGGCCATTCTCCAGAAAAATCCTGAACAACGTAGTTGCCAAAATTTGTTCTGAAAGTTGTGTCGTGCAGAATCCTCTGCCAGATTTTTTCAAGATTTTCTGCTGACGCCGGGAAAGGGCCGGGACGTGCCCCCAGAGTACGGCCTCTGTCACGCGTTAGAGTCGCTATGGTTCCTTTGACAGACTCAATGCCTGTCGACATAATGGCATTATCTTTAGCATCAATGCTGGCTTTATAAATCTGAGCAGCGAGGATTGCCGCAGAAATTGGTGCTGTTGAAGCCATACCCAAGGCTTTGGCGACAGAATCTCTAGCAAGTAGTTCACCAAGAACAGTAAAGCCAGCCGACCATGCTGCCGCTTTAGTGTCACCAGCGGCAAGTTTATTGGCAACATCACTCAAGGCCAGAAGGCGTCCTATCCCCTGGGTTATCTTTGCGATTTTGTCACGAAATACCTTGATTTTGGCAGCGGAGACTATCGCTGAACCAGAACCACTGGAAATGGCCTTCCTGATCCCGGTCTTGGCTCCTTCCTGCGTGAGCGTAAGTAACTCACCATAAAGAGGACCGGAGCCACTGTTGCGCAGCTCATAAAGAAAGTCACTGCCAGCACTACCGGTTGTGGCTTGCTGCGCTACCTTGAGTGCAAGTTTTTTGGTTGCCGTTTGCAACTCCGATGCGGTAACCACACCAGGCAGTAATATGAGTAGTATAACGAGGAAAAATCCTGTGATTTCTATTAGTGTCTGCTTAAAAAATTGCATGGGTGCTGAGGTCCAAGTCAGTGAAGTCTGGAGAGGCAAGCGTCTTTCCTCCAGCCTTAAAGTTAAAAAAGGCAGCAGCACCAAAGAGGTTCTGCTGCCATAAGAGACAAATTTTTTATTCTGATTTCAAAAAATCAGCTATTATCAACCGAGACAATGTTACTAGGGCCATTCTGTGCGCCATCAGAAACTCTTTCAATAATGATACGATAATAAAGCATTGGTCCATCACCCTGTGCAATTGCATCCGAAGTAAAATTTGAAATTGTAGTGCTATCCAAGGTCTGGCGATAAACCTCAGACCAAAGCCCAGGGGCCCCAACTGATTCCTCTAAAACAACCTCATATCCTGGGACAAACCCCACATCTGGCAAGAGGTTAAAGGATAGAGATATGTCATGATGTCCACGAAAAAGTGTTACTTGCAGGTCATCTGGGAAAGGAAAATCAACGCCACTGCCTCCCGGAGGAACTCCTCCTCCACCACCCGGAGAAACGCCACCGTCACCGCCCCCTACAGGCCCCAGACCAGCACCCCCTAATGCATCGACAAAGAGAACTTCATCATTTTCACCGGAGTTAACCGTTCCGGTGGCAACCTCTTCAGCTTCGCTCAAACCGAAAAGCAATGGATTCTTCATTGCTGTGACCTGGGCTTTGCCTGCCTGCAAGTTAAAGATAAATTCTGTCAGACCATTATCTGTAAGGGTCTCACCGCTACGAGTTGATGTCACCTGGCGGTTATAGGTCAGGGCGACAAAAACCTTGCCCTGTGCACCAGAAGCAACATTATTCAGGGTGTAATCCAGAATCAGGGAATCAAAAGCTGTAAAGTCTTTACGGACAGCGCGATCGAGAACCATGTAGCCGCCAGCAAAATTGTCATTGATGATCGTCATGAAACCGCGAGGGTTTTCATCTCGATAAGCACTGATCATGGCATCGAGGGCTTCACGGATAATCTGGTCAATGTCACTGTTTGACACGGTAACTTCACGATAGGTTTTGTCTACCTCGTTGCTTTTTCCAGAAGTATCCAGGATCTTCACGTAAAGTTTGTAAGTTCGTTCCAGTTCCGGAACGAAGCTGAACTCGAAACTGCCGTCAGCAGACTTATCCGCCTTCTGCCAGGTTTCCTTGTCGTCCAGACTGATTTCAACTTTGCCGATCATACTTTTGCCCGACTGGGCCTTGCCACGGATTATCACGTGGCCATCAGGGAGCATATCCTTGTACAGGGTTACCTGCTCATCAAGTTCGGTGAATGAGATATCGTTCAGGTAAAGATACCTGGTGGCAACAGTGTCATCGGATTGACCGAAAATCCACCATTTGGCCGAGGCATTGGTGCTGAGCAAACAGCTTATGACCAGTGCGAAAAATAAGGTTTTCTTCAACATGTGATGAGTCCTCCAGTAAAACGGGTTCTCCCGCAAGATTTATAATCGGGTAATAATTCCAATTGTAATGCTGTTTTCACGGAAATCACGATTACCGGCAGAATAATCGAAATCGTTAACAAAGGCTCGTAGATAAAGCCGACTGTAGTCAAACATGGAAAGACATTCGGGTCGATAATAAATACTCAGATTGGCTACGCTCTTTTTGTTGTCATCGCCGTCGTCTTTTTGTAGTTTGTTCTGCCCGACTCGCAAGTTCGAGGTTACTTTCCAGGTTGGGATATCCACCCCGAGACCGAGAGAGTATTCCCAGATTTTATCTTTGGTATTCTCAAGATCGTTGTCCAGAGTCCAGCCACCCAAGCGTAACGAGGGCTTTAATACAAACATACCGGCGGTATAGCGAGTACTCAAGTTCGTGTTGTAAATGAACTCATCCTGGTCTTGTCTGTCATTGGTGTCGTAGATGGTCATACCAAGGTTGGTGTCACTGTCAAAGACTCCAAAGCGATCACGGTAGCCCATATTTATAAAGTGATTTTTGGTGCTTGTGCCACCACCGTAGGCACGATCATACTTGTAAGTGAGATCAACTACAGAATAACGTCTTTTGAACGCACGTTTCACCGATACGCCAATCTCGGGTCGATAATGATCGGTGCGGAAATCAAGGTCACCATTGAGATTGTCACGATACCAGAGAAAACCGAAATTCATGGTCAGGGTTTTCGTGTACTTGTAGCGCCAGGTTGCCTTGGCCTTTTCCCGATCAGGGGTTGCTGAGCCAACCAGAGTCAGGAAGTCGGGTGAGATCCTCTCATATTCGAGTACAACTCGACTCGGCCCGCCATCCCCTATTGCTTCCAGATGGTGGGCATAACCGTCTTGGTCCTGGTCGTCTACATCTCCGGTAAATGACTCTGTAGTGTCACTGAACGCGGATTCACCGCGGATCGTCAATCCTGGTATTGGCAGGTACTCCCAATCGACCGAAAAGGTTTCGGTGTCAAAGAGTGAGGAACCTGCCACACGATCACTGTCATCTGTTGTGACGTAGTTGGCTGCCACCCAGAATTTATCATTCAGCTGCTGTTTGACGCGAGCACCAAAGACATCACGCTCTATAGCATCAAGGCCCCACAGATTATCCCAGCGCGGGTAAGCCATACCATAAACCAGAGTAACATCCGGGAGCTTGTTACTCTGGTTCTGATAGCTATAGGAAACACCCTTCACGGCCGTATTCAGAGAATACTGAGAAAAGGCTTCGAAGGTGTCACCAGCAGTAAGTGTGTGTATCCGGTTACTAAGTCTACCCTGCAAATGGGTAAGGGAGTAACGCTGTATATCGTTGCGCCGGTCGTCCGTCGTTTTAGCACCAATATTAAAACGGTACTTGTATGCCCCCAGGTCACCCCGGCCATTGGCGGTCAGCACCTCCAGGAAATGGCCTCCTTCAGAGATCGAAGACTGATCATCTCCAGAGCCGCTGACATCATTGGACGTAAAAGACAGATCATTGTAAATATGGAGTTCATTCTCTGCCTGAACATCCATTGCCATACCAAACAAAACCATCATGACAAGCAGGGGAATTATTGCAAATTCCCTGGCCCATTTTGTTCGTCGGCTTATGATTCCCCGACTGTCACACTGCAGTTTCATGAAGTTTCCTCCCAAGAAAGAATTTAACCCGGCAGCCTGTCGGACAATCAGGGCTGAAGCGAAAGTTCGGGAGTTTGAGACCAGATTTTGGCTCGTTTGAGAGTAATAGCCGTAGCTATTGATCGAAAAGGAGCTGAAATATGGGCCAAACAAGCGAATTTGCAGCCAGCCTATTGATAGTCCGACAGGCTGCTAGCATCCGATGATGAAAATTATCTTACAATTTTTTGGATTTGATAATAAATGCCGCCTCATGTAAAGTCGTCTTTATGTCAACCTTGCTACTGAAATGGCTTTTTTGCCCAAATATTTCCTGATGTCTGATCTTTTTCCTGTCAGAAATATTCCTTTCGCTGGAGTGCGTTTCAGTCTGTTCGTTTTCTGGCTGCTAAGCTTTCCGATGGGTGGTTCGCTTATGCAGGCATATCCTGGTTCGGTTGAGCCAGCGCTGTTTCTGTTGCCACATGCATTAACCCTGTTACTCGTCAGCAGGTACCGTGTCGAACTGGTTCGGAAATCCCAATCAGTAGCTGCGATCGTAGCTGCGATAATCACCCTGTCTCTGCTCCTTCCTGATCCTTTCATCTGGTTACTACCAATTTTGGGTGTTAGTAGTGCGATCATCTCTTTAAATATCTGTAATGATCTGATTCATGATGCCTCACCAGTGACGGTCATTGCTTTTGGACTCATAGTAGGCAATATTTTTCTGGCCATCACCATGCTATGTAAAATCCCATTGGCCATGCACATTATCATAATAGCTCTGGCTATACTCTTTCTCTACAAACAACAACCATCGTATCAATCGCACCGGTCGGCCATTAATCTTGGTATGTATTTGATCTGCCTATTTCTATTTCACCTTGTCAGTGGCTTGATGTATGGCTATGTTTTCCCGAGATATCTCGCCGCCACACCTGCTCCCGGTATTGAGCTTGCCTTTTATATTGCGGCTATAGCCATAGCTATTGGTTTAAAACGTTTCAGCCCGGATATTCTACTGGTTAACGCCATTGGTTTTGCAATGTTTGCTTTTGCTTTGCTGTTGGAAGCCAAGCCAGTAAGCTTTGTCATGGGAATGTTTTCTTTGCAGGCAGCAAGTGGTTTCGCCGACATGTTTGTTCTGCTTTTGATCGCCAGTGCGGGAGGGGGATTGGTAGAACTTGGTTATGCTTTGGGAAGTGTCTGTTCCGCAATATTGATTGGTCAATATCTGGTGAGTGCCAACACTGTAATGATGCCTGGTGTTGCTCTTGCGGGGAACCTGGTGCTTAGCCTTGCGGTGCTCTGTCTGTATCTTTTCAAAAGAAAAACGGAAGCACGATTCAAATCTGAAAATATTAGCTTTTTGCCTTCAGAACTAATAGCTGCCCGGATTCCCGACAGAATTTCCTGTCAGCTCTCCGCTCGGGAACTCTATGTACTCAAGCAGGTGGTGCGGGGTCAGACCTATCGTGAAATTGCCGAGCAGATCGGGGTGACCGAATCAACTATCAAGACCTACATGAAGAGGATTCGTGAGAAAACCGGCACTTCGACCAAAAGAGAGTTACTCGCCCTGCTGTCGTCGACAGAAACTTCCGTATCAATCAAGTAACCAGGTCAAACAAATTCTCTTAAAAAATTATGCACAAGGCGTTTATTGTTCAACGCTGCATTACGGATATCTATAGGCAATTCGAACGTTTTTTCGTTATCAAGGGCACCATTTAACAATTCGCCTAATAGACCAGGTGTATATTCAGATATAGGGGTGCATCTATTTTGCATGCCGATTTGTTTATAAAAACGGGGGGTTTTTTGATGATGCGGGAACGACAAAACTTCTTTTCCAAGGGCAACAGATACTATACCTACATGCAATTTTGTAGTTACAGTAATTCTCAACTCAGAAATAACGCCAAGCATAGTCCAATTGTCAGCATAGGGAATAAAAAGAGCTTGCGTACCAAGAGTTTCTACAATTTTTTTGGCAATTTTTTCATCGCTACTCAAAATATCAGTTGGGTTTAAAAAATCAGTGAATACTACAAAACCGAGATTGGGGGTTTTTTTTGCGAATTCAATCAATTCATTTTGTAACTGTGATTGTTGTTCTTGATTACTATTGTCATGTGTAAAGTGTATTCCAACCTTAATTTTATTATCTAATGGCGCAAGCATACTTTTTGCTTTTTGCTTAAAAGCTCCAGGAATATCATCAGAGTCCATGGCTAGTGCAGCATCAGCAGCCAGTATAATTTTGTCTTTTGCCACTCCGTATTTTACAAGGTAATCACAAGATTCTTCGTCCCTGACAGCGACTATCTGTGCACCATTAAACAGTTTTACAGACGAATTTCTTAATAAACGATTAGTAATGGGACCCGCGCCAACACCAATAATTGCATAAGGTTTACCGAGGCATTTACTAAAAACCCCCAATAAAAGGTGTCGGAACCAGTTACGAATACTCCATTTGAGGATTTGGGTAGATGGCTCACCGAAATATCCACCTCCTGCATAAATAAGGCATTTTGAAACGACAAATCGCGGGACACCATTAATAGCAGCACCAATTGCTATGCAATTCTGATTAGAAGCCAAAGGGAGAACTACATTAATTTCCGAGGAAAAATCTTTTATCCACTTTAGGAAGAGTGTAATCAAAAGAATATCTCCAAAATTTTGACTAAAATATGACCCATGGAGAGATACAGTTTTTTCTGTTTTCCTGAAATTCATACTCATAAATTTACCCCATGGGCGTGTTTAAACCATGCAAACAAATCCCTGCTACACCTTATACAAACGTTATGACCAGCCCCAGATGACACCCAAAACAGTGCATTAAATGCTTGCTTTGTCAGCTTATTATTTTTGCCTGCAATCAGACGGATTCCGGACCCTGGTTCAGGCCAGCAAGCATGGCTTGCATAGCCTTGATTGAAACTGACGTATCAGGACATCAACAACCGGAAAACTGTTTCCGTTATATTCCAGACTAAAACGGGGTGCCCAATTGTGACTCATGGCACTGTCTTATCACCATGTTGACACAGAACAAGAACACAACACAAACAGTAACAAACCATAAGACGATCAGTAACACTCTGAAATAGCTACCATCACACATATATGGCGGATAAATATCTGGAATAAATTAGAGTTGGCATACGTCTGACAATTGAGTAGTAAGCAACACATTACGGAACAAGCGGTATCCGAGCTGGCAACAGCGACAAGATGAAGTAACAAATTCAGTTGCCGAAATCCAGTCCGGACGCCTGATCAGCCCAGCCGCTATTCCAAAAACCCGATGACTCCTTCCTCTCATCGGATGTACACATGAAACCCCAGCCAATTATGGCTGGGGTTTCATTTTGAGAAGGAGACCCTGCAAAGACTTAAACTCCCAGCGGTTTTTCCATCTGCATGCATCAGCTGCTATCTGAGTTCAATTGCTTATAACAACCTTTGTTCCTTCCAGAACCACCTTTGCGACTACCAGATAGCGAACAAACTTACCTGTGGTGACCAAAAGAAGAAAACGCCAGAATCCGGTTCGCAGGACACCACCAGCCAGGCATAGCGGATCGCCAATGATCGGCAGCCATGAAAAGAGCAGCGCCCAACTACCGTAACGGGTAAAATATCGCTCAGCCCGCTGCTGACTCTCATGGCTGATCCGCAAGAAGCGCTGCACCAGAAAAGGCCCGCCCCACAGGCCGATGGCATAAGTCGTTAAGGCACCACAGCTATTACCAACCGTTGCGACCAGAACAACGATTGATGCATCGAAGCCGTTGACAAGCAGGACCGCCAGCAACCACTCGCTGCCGAGAGGCACCAGGGTGGAAGCCAGAAAGCTGAGCAGGAAGAGCGCCGGATAGCCATTTTCGAGTAACCAGTGTTCCAAGAGGAGTATTCCTTTATATGCGCCATATATGCCATGATGGTCTCAAAGTTACTGCACTATCTTGACACGAGGTCGTTATGCATCGAAACATTTTCGTTATCTTCACCCTGTTTTTTTACATCGTACTGTTTGCCGGTTGCGACTCCGGGCCAAAAATTGCGACACTCGGACAGGACACTGTCGTGCTGGCTTTTGGCGACAGCCTCACCTACGGCACCGGAGCTCCTGCCGGGCAATCCTATCCTGATGTCCTGGCCGATCTGCTTAACAAACCTGTTGTCAACGTCGGTATCCCCGGTGAGGTTTCCTCTGCCGGTCTCAAGCGTCTCCCCAAGATGCTTGACAAATATAAGCCGACACTGGTCATCCTCTGCCACGGCGGCAATGATTTTTTGCGCCGACTCGATCGAGAGGGAACCATACGCAATCTCAAAGCAATGGTCGAATTGATTCAGTCTCATGGCGCCGATGTGATACTCATCGGTGTTCCCAAACTGGGCTTTGGCCTTGATGCACCAAAATTCTACACGACCATAGCTGCAGAACGAAGTATCCCCTTTGAGGGAGAGATCCTTCTCGATCTGCTGAGTGACAACAGCATGAAAAGTGACACTATCCATCCCAACGCCACCGGCTATCGACTGATGGCTGAGGCTATTTACGAAGTCATCAACAAAGCACAACAGAAGTAGGACAACCATTGTCAGAAGCAAACCACATGAGATTCACTCCATGCAGTCGGGAGGAAATGGCACAGCGCGGCTGGGAGCAGCTCGATGTGCTGTTTGTCAGCGGTGATGCTTATATCGATCATCCGGCCTTTGGGACGTCGCTTCTGGCCCGACTGCTCGAAGCTCAAGGATTACGTGTCGGCATCCTCGCCCAACCGGACTGGCGAGACCCTGAAGCTTTTAAGATCATGGGACGCCCACGGCTGTTTGCCGCCATCTCTGCCGGTGCCATGGATTCGATGGTTAACCATTACACTGCGGCCAGAAAGGTACGTAATGATGATGCCTACACTCCGGGTGGTTGCTCAGGAGCCCGACCGAACCGGGCGGTGATTGCCTATACTGCAGCGGTCAAAGGAGCATTCAAAGGGCTGCCGACAGTGATCGGTGGCATCGAAGCAAGTTTACGTCGGCTCGCGCACTACGATTACTGGGACAACAAGGTCAGGCGTTCGGTGCTGGTTGACAGCAAGGCTGACATGCTGCTTTTCGGCATGGCTGAATCCGCTCTCACCACCTTGGCCAAACGAATGCTTGCGGGAGAATTGATCGACACGATCACCGATCTGCGCGGCACGGCCTACATAGCCAGAACCGGGCCCGATGATACTGTCAACTTGCCTTCGTTCGAGGAAGTTAGCGCCAGTACTGACGCTTACAACAAAGCATTCAAACTGGCGGCTGATGAGAAGAACCCCTTCAGCGGCAAAGTGTTGACACAGCCCCATGGCGGTCGCGTGGTTGTGGTGAACCCGCCAGCCATGCCACTCGAAGAAGATCAGCTCGACCGTATCTATGCGCTGCCATTTTTAAAGTTGCCACATCCATCTTACCATGAACCAATCCCGGCCTACGGACAGATCAAATTCTCCATCACCAGCCACCGCGGTTGCTGTGGCGGCTGCGCCTTTTGCGCTATCACCCATCATCAAGGCAAGACAATCCAGTCGCGTTCTGAGAAATCAGTACAGGATGAGTTGGATCGTTTGAGCCAGCACCCGGAGTTTCGCGGCACAGTAACCGATGTCGGCGGGCCAACTGCGAACATGTACGGCATGCACTGCAACAATTCGCAGGCCCAGGCCGCCTGCCGCCGTGAGAGCTGTCTCTACCCACAGATATGCAAACATCTCGATACACGCGATGACCGGGCTGTGGGCCTGTTACGCAAACTGCGCAAACATCCAGCCATCAAGCACCTGTTTGTCGCCTCGGGGATTCGCTTCGATCTGCTCAATCGTCAACCGGATTATTTTGCTGATCTGATTAAGTATCACGTTGGTGGCCTGCTCAAAGTGGCTCCGGAATCGAGCAGTCCAAAGGTCACAAAAATTATGCGTAAACCTGGGCCACAGGTTTTTGAACAGTTTCTACAGAATTTTCGCGAGCAGAGTCAGCGGCTGGGGAAGAAACAAGCTGTCATCCCCTATTTCATCAGCGCCCATCCCGGCTGCACTCTCAACGACATGATCGATGTCGCTCTCTTCCTTAAGAAGCACAACTTGCGCGTGGAGCAGGTGCAGGAATTCACTCCGACGCCGGGCAGCCTGGCCACCTGTATCTACCACACCGGACAGGATCCATTTACCGGCGAGGTGGTCCACGTACCGCTCAACGCAGTAGAGCGGCGGCTACAAAAGTCTTTGCTGCTCTGGCACCTGCCTGAAAGCCGCAAGGATGTACTTGAGGCTCTCAGGAAATGTGATCGTGAAGGGTTGATTGATCAATTGGTGAGCGGCCAGAACCGGAGACCTGACAAGGCTGCTGACCGCAGCAGAAAAAAGACAAGACTTTCCCGGAGGAGATAACTTTTAGACTATTTAGCACAAGGAAGTTACTTGTGTTTTTGGGTCGGCATAAGAGCAACCTTAAATATCAAAACCGTCGGTCCCGGCCGACAGCCGGGTAGAAAAACAAGCACAAGCGATAAGGATTAGCACCCACCTTTAGTTTGTAGGGTTCAAAAAAGCAGGGATTGGTTTTCGGTGCCACGCAGTACTCATGTACTCATCAATTGTTCAGCTGAACAAAACACCGACGACTAGCGCAAGAAGTGCCCTCCGCAGGAGAAAAGCCTTTTTGCATACTTTTTTGGCGTTGTAAAAAGTATGGCGTCTGTCGGGACGCGACCCGACGGTCTTGCTTTTGACCATTCAAAACAACCCCTGACCAACTAATATTGTCTTTTCAAACCCATATCGTTATGATATCCGAACACTATTAAACTTCTAAAGAAGGTACATTATGGAACGCCTGCTTGATGAAATCGAAATAAGAGTTCTCGGCTGTCTGGTAGAAAAAGACCTGGCGACGCCTGAATACTATCCACTGACTCTCAATGCCCTGACTAACGCCTGCAACCAGAAGTCGAATCGCGCACCGCTCATGCTTCTGGAAAACACCGACGTGGTTCGGGCGCTTGACAGCCTGCGCCAGAAACAGATGGCCCACCAGTCGGCAGAGGGCGTACGTTCTGCCAAGTACTGTCATAACCTGGAAGGGATTCTGGGGCTCGATCCGGAAGAGTTGGCGATTCTTGCCGAGCTGCTGTTACGCGGCCCACAGACTGTCGGTGAACTGCGCAACCGCGCCGAGCGCATGTATCCGGTGGGTGATCTACATGCCGTTGAGGAGTTGCTACGGAACCTGATGGAAAAAGAGGAGCCACTACTGACTCGACTTCCACGTCAACCGGGACGCAAGGAGCAGCGTTTTGCTCATCTGCTCTCTGGCACACCGGAGATCGAGGAGACCTCCTCCTTGGCACCCGAACCGGCCAGGTTGCAGGTTGCGGCAGAAGATGAGCGAATTGCCAAACTGGAGGAAGAAGTTACTACACTCCGTACCGAACTGGACGAAGTGCGCAACCAGTTGAAATCGTTTCAGGCCCAGTTCGAATAGCATCTCTGACGGTTGACAACTTACGCAAGAGTTCGCGCATCTACCTGATCAATGCTGTGCGGAAATGACGACGAGCACAGATTCTGTTTTAATCAACAAGTGAAATCAATATCCTGTCCGGGGCCATCAAGCACGACATGACTTTTAACCGCCGGGGTCTCGGCGATTACCTCACCTCGTCTTATTACAAAGAGCCTCGCGGCACGCAACCGAATCGCTTCAATTTGATTGGCGGCCTGTAGAATTACCATATCTGCATGGCAACCCGGCTCAAGACCATAGCCATCGAGCCCCATGGTTTGGGCTGCGTTATAGGTAACAGCGTCAAACAGGGCTTCCATTTCCGCGGTGCCGCTCATATGCAGGGCATGGACCCCCATATGCACCACTTCCAGCATATCGTGGCTACCCAGAGGATACCAGGGGTCGAGAACATCGTCATGGCCAAGACTGACATTAATTCCTGCCTCAAGCATCTCCTTGACCCGCATCAGTCCCCGTCGCTTGGGGTAACTGTCATGCCGTCCCTGCAGCATCATATTCACCAGAGGGTTGCATACAGCGTTGAGTTGAGCTTCTGCCATCAGGGGCAGAAGTTTGCTCACGTAGTAATTGTCCATCGCATGCATGGATGTCAGGTGTGATGCGGTGACGCGACCCTGCAAGCCAAGTCGAATTGTTTCAGAGGCCAGAGTCTCCACGTGACGTGACAGCGGGTCATCCGATTCATCACAGTGCATATCGATCGGCAATCCTCGTTCCACCGCCAACTCGCAGAGTAATTGTACGGATTCAGCACCCTGGGCCATGGTCCGTTCAAAATGCGGAATACCGCCGACAACGTCGACACCCATATCAAGAGCACGAGCCATCTGCACCCTGGCATCGGGATCACGCAGGTAACCATCCTGGGGAAAAGCAACTAACTGAATATCGACATAAGGACGCATTTGCTCACGAACTTCGAGCAGAACCTCGACGGCGGTCAATTGGGGATCGCAAATATCAACATGGGTACGAATAGCCAGTACTCCACGGGCGATGGACCAGTTCAGCAGTTGCAGAGACCGCTCTCGAATACCCTCCGGCGTCTGCAGCGGCTTGAGGTCTCCCCAGAGGGCGATACCTTCCAGCAGCGTACCGCTCTCGTTGCGGCGTGACTGACCGAGTAGTGCCAGAGTGGCGTCCATGTGAAAATGGCTATCGACGAACGGTGGAGTGACCAGATATCCACAGGCGTCTATCTCCCGAGCAGCTTCGCCAACAATGGATGGGGCCACCTCGACGATACGCCCGGCGCGACAGGCGATATCCTGAATTTCCTGTTTGCCAGCAAGATGTGCTCGACGGACAATCAGATCAAACATAACTTCCTCCTCCGTTGAGACACTCGCAAAAGCGCTGCAAATAGTATCTCAGCAATTATAGAGTTCCTTAAACGCGACAAGCAACGGGCCGCTGATCGAGCTAAAGCAAAACCTTTTATTTAGCCGCGGTCAAAATCTGTGAGAATCTGTATAAACAAAGCCCTAAGATCTTGGGTTTGGGTCTAACAACAGACCTTGACAGATTTTCACCGCGGCTAATTTGCCTTTAAGATTTTGTGATCAAAAAACTTTTTTGCGATGCCATCATCTTTCGCCCCGTCGGAACGGGACCAGCAAAGCCTTGGGATAAGCCGCGCGTCGCGACATGACGATCAAGGCAACGATACTCAACACATAAGGCAGCATCAGATAAAACTGGTAGGGGATCGCTACGACTGTCTGTTGTTGAACCCGCATCTGCATGGCATCGAAAAAGGCAAACAGTAAAGCCCCCAGTAAGGCTTTGCCTGGCCGCCAGGAGGCAAAGACTACCAGGGCTATACATATCCAGCCACGACCATTGGTCATGCCTATATAGAAGGCGTCAAACGCTGATAGGGTCAGAAAGGTTCCGCCGACAGCCATCAAGGCACTTCCAGCCATCACCGCACCGGTTCGTATCAGGTGGACATTAAGGCCCTGTGCCTCGGCGGCCATCGGATTTTCACCAACCATGCGCACAGCCAGACCGAGGGGCGTGCGATACAACCCCCAGCCGACCAGGGCGACAAGGAAAAGTGCCAACCAGGTCAGGGGTGATTGCACGAACAGGGCTTCACCAACCACTGGAAGCTGACTCAATCCAGGAACTGCTACCGGTGCAAAAGGGGTGATCTTGGGCGGCGTAGTCACATCCGGCAACATCATGCGGAAGATGAAATAGCTCAGGGCCGAAGTGAGCATGGTCACGCCGATGCCGGTCACATGTTGCGAAAGACCAAGGTAGACGGTAAAGATGCTGTGCAGAAGACCGAAAAGAGCACCAACGGCTGCCGCCACAAGCACCCCACCCCAGAGGCTGCCGCCCTGAAAAACCCACATCCAGCCAGCCATGGAGCCGATCGTCATAATCCCTTCTATGCCAAGATTGAGTACACCGGAGCGTTCGCAGAGCAATTCGCCGAGAGTGCCGAAAATCAGCGGCGTCGCCATGCGCAGAGTAGCGGCCCAGAAGCCAGTAGTAAGAAGCAGGTCAAGGATATCAAGCATAATTCTACTTTAATTTGATCCGGTAGCGGGTCAACAACATACTGACCAGCACCGCCAGTAGCGCTGTGGCCGTAATTACGTCAGCGATATAGTTTGAAACAGCCAATGCCCGGCTCATGGAATCGGCACCATTGTATACCACCGCAACAAAAAAAGCCGAGAGCACGACACCAAGGGGATTGAGGCCGGCTAACATGGCAACCACAATTCCGGTATAACCAAAACCTGGGGACAGGTCGAGGGTGAGATAACCCTTGAGGCCGCAAATTTCAGCAACCCCGGCGAAACCGGCAAGGCCACCGCTGATCAAAGCAGTGCGCAACACGGTGCGGTTGATCGGGATACCGGCAAAACGAGCAGCCTCCTGGTTGGCACCAACAGCCCGTATCTCATAACCCCAGACGGTGTAGCGCATCAGAACCCAGGAGAGAATAGCAGAACCAATGGCAACCAGTAGTCCGGCATGCAGCCTGGTCCGGGCCAGAAGTTCCGGCAGCACGCCCTGATCAATGATTGGTGCGGCCTGGGGCCACCCCATCGCCATAGGATCCTTCCAGGGGCCGAAAAGCAGCCAGTTTACGAACAGCAGGACGATAAAATTGAGGAGCAATGTCGTGACAACCTCGTCCACATTGAGACGGGTTTTGAGCAGAGTCGGCAGTAATAAAAGCAAACCTCCGGCGAGTGCCCCGCCAATAAACAACAGCGGCACCATCAGATACGCAGGTAGGGAGATCGCCCCGGTGCCAAGCAGGGTTGCGGCACAGGCTCCTGCATAGAACTGTCCTTCGCCACCAATGTTCCAGAGCTTGGCCCGAAAAGCGACTGCAGCAGCCAGTCCAGTCAGAATCAATGGCGTAGTCCGGGTCAGGGTCTCGCTGATAGCAAAACGCGAACCCAGAGCGCCCTTAACCAGCAGGATATAAGCATCTGTCACCGAGGCACCAGCCCACACCAGCAGGATCGAGCAAAGGCCCAGAGCTACGGCGACAGCTAAAACCGGCCCGGTTATCAGAAGAGTCAAAGAGACATTTTCACGTGGTTCAAGTCGCATGTTTCGTCTGTATCGTATTCCAGGAGCCTGTCCGACAAGCTCCTAAGGTTAGTGTGTACAGCTATTGGCTTCCATACCGTGACCACTCATGAGCAGACCGAGTTCACGGCGATCAACCTCTTTGGTCAACATGGAGTGACTGAGACGCCCCTGGTAGAGGACCTGAATTCGGTCGCACAATCGCAGAAGCTCATCAAGATCCTCGGAGATCAGCAGAACCCCGGAACCGCGTCTGCGTGCGGCCAGCAAACGGTCATAGACGTAGGCGGCAGCACCGACATCCAAGCCCCAGGTAGGCTGGTGAGCAAGGATCACACGTGGTGCACGGCTCAGGACACGTCCCAGGACAAGCTTTTGCTTATTGCCGCCCGAGAGCTTGCGAACCTGGGCGTCAGGACCCGGACAACGCACATCGAATTGCTCGATCAGATCTTTGGCATGACGTCGCAAAGCCACTCCACGCAGTATGCCGAAGCGCGAGAAACCTTGCTCACGATAGCTTTCTGCGGCAAGGTTCTCGGCGATCGTCATATCTCCGATCAGACCAAGATCGTTGCGATCTTCAACAATACGACCAACACCCTGCCGAACCATGGTCATTGGCGAAGGTTGAACTGTTTTCCCATCGAGACAAACCCGACCTTCATCAGGCCTAATCATGCCGCTGAGTAGATCGGCAAGCTGGTTCTGACCATTACCGGAGACCCCCGCGATACCAAGAATTTCATGCTCATGCAGGGTCAAATTGGCACCATCGAGAAGTGCTTTTCGCCCCCCTGCCCGAACCGTGACCTGTTCCAGAGCGAGCAGTGGCCGCCCCGGTTCAATCTGAATACGGCTCGGCTGGGGAATGGTACGGCCTACCATAGCCTCTGCCAGAGCTCCACGGCTGGTTGCACCGGTTGCCGTCGTATAGACCAGACGACCGCCGCGCAAAACCACAACCCGGTCGCTGATATCCATAACTTCACCAAGTTTATGGGAGATAAAGACCACCGACAGACCCTTGGCGATGAGTCTTCTCAAGGTAACAAACAGACTTTCAACTTCGGGCGGGGTGAGCACGGCAGTCGGTTCATCCATAATCAGAATGCGTGCGTCACGATAAAGAGCCTTGAGGATTTCAACCCGCTGTCGCTCGCCCACAGAGAGACTACGAACATGGGCCAGGGGATCGACCCCGAGGCCGAAATCATCAGCCAACTTGCGCAACTTCTCTATCGCTCTGCCAGCATCAAGGCGCAGCGACCACAAAGATTGGGTCCCCAGCACAATATTGTCCAGAACAGTCAGATTATCGGCTAAGGTGAAATGCTGATGGACCATCCCTACACCGGCCTCGATGGCAGCCCGAGGACGCCCCGGCGGCAGTTCGCGATCAAACACAGTCACAGTCCCGGAGTCGGCGACGTAGTGACCAAAAAGGATGTTCATCAAGGTGGTCTTACCAGCACCATTCTCACCGAGCAAAGCCAGGACTTCCCCTTCGGCCAGTTCGAGGCTGATATTATCGTTAGCCACCATGGCACCGAAGCTCTTGGTGACTTTATTCAGGCTGAGTACGGGGGGGGAGCTCACAGAAAAATCCTAAAAAAGCTCCGGCGAACTAATAAGTGTCGCCGGAGCCTGTAGACCAGTGAAGAAAGTTAGAATGTAGACTTCGGTTCCTCGTCATTGATCGGCACGACGAGTTTGCCGTCAAGAATCTCTATCTGAGCCTGCTCAACCTTGGCTTTGGCCTGAGCAGGGATGATTGCATCAAACTCATAAAAAGAGGAGAGAGAGGCACCACCTTTAACCATCATCGTCCAATCACGGTAGTCTTCCGCTTTGAAGTTGCCTGCTTTGACCAGAGAGATCGCCCGGTTAACAGCAGACTCCATATGCCAGAGAGCAGATGCCACCACCACGTCTTTACCGTTCTCCTCCTTGTTCATATCGTTGACGTTACCAAAGGCGATAATGCCCTTCTCACGGGCGGCATCAACCACACCGGCACGTTCTGCATAGAGCACATCAACACCAGATTCGATCTGAGCGTAGGCAAACTCCTTAGCCTTTGGCGGATCATACCAGGAACCAATGAAGGAAACCTTGAATTGTACATCGGGGCGAACCGACCTGGCTCCGGCCATGAACGCATTGAAGAGTCGGTTAACTTCACCGATCGGGTAACCACCAACCATACCGATCTTACCGCTTTTGGTCATAGATCCGGCAAGCAGACCCATTAAGTAGCACGGCTCATGAATATAGTTGTCAAATACAGCGAAGTTTTTACCATAAGGACCGTAAGAATCACCCATAAGAAAGGCAACCTGCGGGTAATCGTCGGCCACCTTGTGGGCCTCGCGAGAGATACCAAAAGCCTCACCAACGATAAGTTTTACATCACTTTCGGCATACTCGCGCAGTACCCGCACATAATCTGTGTTGGCAACCTTCTCGGAATAAACATAGTCGATCTCACCGGCTTCCTTAGCCTTGACCAGCGCCTTATGCAGGACCGCATCCCACTTCTGCTGGATCGGCTGAGTATAGATACCAGCGACCTTGATTTTTTCAGCAAAGACCGGACTCACAGAGAGAAGAACAACCAGCAGGGAAAAGATCAGCTTTGGGGAGAGATTCTTGATTTGCATTGTCTTTGGCACTCCTTATCTATTTTATTGCAGGTAAAGTTATAACCCGTAGCAGTAAACATCTTCTGTGATTTTATTGTCAAGAAGAGAAACTACAGTTTACTATTTTCAGCTACTCTACACACTTCTGACACAAGTTTTGTGAGCTGCCCATCGTTTCTATTGGATTCTCTGGTATTTCTCTTTGCATACGAAACACGGAAGGTATTATATTGTCCACTTACTGCTCCCTGAAAACTTGCGAATAAACACTAACTCCTGAGGAAGAGATGTTCAAACTCCATACACGCCTGGTGCAAGACACATCAGTTATCGGCGATTTTCCACTCTGTCGCCTGCTGTTGATGAACGACGCCAGCTACCCCTGGTTCATCCTGGTCCCACGACGCACGGAGATACAGGAAATTTTTGAGCTTGAGCAGCAGGATCAGAAGCAACTGCTCAAAGAATCGTCACATTTATCGCAAATACTGAGCAAGATATTCCAGGCCGACAAACTGAATATTGCCGCCCTTGGCAACATGGTACCGCAACTGCATATTCACCATATTGTCCGCTACCAGACCGATCAGGCTTGGCCAAATCCTATCTGGGGGCTATTCTCCTCGAGGCCTTACACAGAAAGAGCCCGGCAAGAAACCTGTGCCGGACTGATTGATCATCTGGTCGATTTTATCCCTGACGACAGCTGCGTCACGGCTCCCAGGGTCTGCTGAACGGCTATGAACATCGCTGACCCAAAATATCTTGAGTACCTGCGAGACCTTCCTTCCAGTTACCTGCTCGACCTTTTATCTGACAACGCAGATGTCGACCAGGAATCGTTTTACTGGGTATTACAGGAGCGCGGTCTGTCTCGAGAGGAAATTGAGCGTAAACTGCGACGAAGGCGCAATTCCAACTGGCCCAGACCCTATACATTATGGAAAACATTTCGCTGGCTGACGCTTTTTAACGCTATGATTGTGACATACTTCAACATCACCGGCTTCTCCAAACTCCTGCACAGTGACCACACTTTCAAAGGAGCACTGCTCTTTCTCTCGGTTGGCTGTGTCCTTTGCGGACTTTTTATCGGCTTCAAGTTGACCACATATCTTTATCAAGGAGGGAAATCACTACTTTTCTGCGGCTTTCCGATCCCGGTCGGGTTCGTAGACCTGCAAACAGAAGCGGAGATCCTGCCGGCGAAAGCACTCCTGATTTTGCGCATGGCTCTGAATGCCCTGGTTGGTGTCAGCCTGGCCCTTTTCCCACTCATCTTCATCTACAGCATGATTGACTGATCAACCACAACCTGTATGTGAGATTTTTTTGAGAACCGTCTGTTATAATATCGCTGATTGCAGCTTTCATCTTGGGGGATAGATGCACAAGCACTGCTGGAAAATGAGTCTATGTACATTGTTGATTGTCATACTGGCAGAATCGGTTGGGGCGGAGACCTTACTACGCAAACATCTGGATAGCCAGGCAAACAACTACCTTGAACTGCTGGATCAGAGCCAATATGAAGATGCGTGGCTCGCCATGTCAGACTTTTTTCAAGCACTACATAATCAGGGCAACTGGCAAAGCCGACAGCAGGTTATGCGTGCTGCTTATGGTTCACTCGTCTCCCGGGAGTTTTTCCGGATTACCGACCGTCATAGCTACAGCCATTCTCCGGATGGCAGATACGTGACCGTTCAGTACAAATCGATTTTCCAGAACAAGGCCAACACATACGAAACAGTTGTTCTGGACTGCCGCAATTCCTCAAGTTGCTCAGTACGTGATTACGTTTTGCGTTAACTCCTGAGTCAGTGAACCCTCTCGTGCGATTTCCCGCCCCCTTCTAAGGGCATCTACTCCCAAACAGTTGACACCATCCCGGCTAGCTAGTAATAAAGAGCGTTCACAAAGGATAAATTTACTTGGGAGGTACACAACTGTGACTCAAATTAACTTTGAAAAGATGGGCGGCCTGATTCCCGCCATTATCCAGGATCATGAGAATGGTGAAGTCCTCATGGTCGCCTTCATGGACGAGAAAACTCTCGCCAACACGATACGCGACGGCAAAACCTGGTTTTACAGCCGTACTCGTAACAAATACTGGATGAAGGGCGAGGAGTCTGGCAATACTCAGGACGTCGTTGAAATTCTTACCGACTGCGATGCGGATACCGTCGTAATCAAGGTTAAGCAGAACGGCCCGGCCGCCTGCCATACCGGCAATCGTAGTTGCTTCTATGTGCGCTGGGAAGACGATCAATGGGTGGAACACTCCAATCCACTCTTTGATCCTGACGAGGTCTATAAGAAGAAGTAAAAGCGAGCTGTAATCTTTAAGAAAAGCTCCTTATTATTTTCGTAACTTCAGATTATGATTAAAGATTGTCATTTTACCAATAGTTCAGATTGTACTGAAGTTACTTCTTTTCAACTCACAGCTTGTAGCTGATCAGAGGATTTATTATGGCGAATGAACTAAAACTGGGCCTCCCGAAAGGAAGCCTTGAAAATGCAACTATTGAACTTTTTGCAAAAGCTGGCTGGAAGATCAAGACATCTTCACGCAGCTACTTCCCCACCAGTGATGATGATGAACTGAAATGCAGCTTGGTTCGACCTCAGGAGATGGCCAAAATTCTGGAACGCGGCAAACTTGATGTCGGCATTGCCGGTCGTGACTGGGTCAAAGAGAATGATTCCAATGTTATCGAAGTTGGCGAGATGGTCTACTCCAAAGTCTCACGCCGTCCGGCTCGCTGGGTGCTGGTCGTTGGCCCCGACTCCAAAGTTGAAAAGCCTGAAGATCTTGCCGGAGCTACCATATCGACCGAACTGGTCGGTTTCACCAAGCGTTACTTTGCCGAACGCAACATTCCGGTTGAAGTTGAATTTTCCTGGGGAGCGACCGAAGCTAAAATTCTCACCGGGCTTTGCGACGCTATCGTCGAAGTAACCGAAACCGGTTCAACGATCAAAGCCAACAACCTGCGCATCGTCTGTGAGCTGATGGAGTCAGTCCCTGTACTCATAGCCAACAAAGACGCATGGGATGATCCCTGGAAAAAAGCCAAGATCAAGCGTATTCACACCATGTTACAATCAGCTTTGCGTGCCGAAGGAATGGTCGGTCTGAAGATGAATGCACCGGGAGACAAGATTGAAGAAATCAGCAAACTTCTGCCGAGCCTCAACCGCCCGACAATTGCTCATCTTTACCAGTCGGATTGGGTTTCAATTGAGACGATCATGCCTGAATCTTCAGTCCGTAAAATTGTGCCGGAACTGATGGCGCATGGAGCTGAAGGAATTGTCGAATATCCACTTAATAAAATCATCTGATTTTCTCTGCATGGCTGTGAGATAAATGTGAGAGGCGTAATGCATACTGTTATGGGTCTAAACTTTTAGAGATGATCTTTTATAAGGAATAACTCATGACAATTCAAGTGGAGTTGGTAGACAGAACATTGTGCAGGGTGGTCCCGAAAGGACTTGACCTGTTACTGGACCGTGAACTGGTAAAGCGTTTCCGTCGTTCTTCCGGATGGGCTGTCATTGGCAAGTACTTGATCCGCTACCAGAACAGCAAGCTTGGCTACAATGGCACGGAACGGCGTGTAGCAGCCTGACATTTTTAAGATTTACCTATCACTTCTCAAAAGGATGCGGGTGCATTGGATGATGCGCCCGCATTTTTTTATGCAGGAGGCGGTTGGACTATTCATAATCCAACAGGCTGTCAACCTCGATGACCATTCTATACCCATCAGCATATTCCCCCTTGCAGTATTAGCGCATTATGATTAAGCTGTATCAATTTTCAGGGGAGACTAAAATAGTCTTGGCCAAGAACCTTTCACAAAGATCATCTTTTCTATTGTTCCTGTGGGGAATACTTCTGATTCCATTCTCCTTCGTGGCAGATGCAATTCTCGATGCCGTTCTCTTCGGTGAAGGGAGCATACAGGAGCAGTTATTTTCTCCAACGCTTCACGAACTGGCCATTCGTGTTCTTTTCAGCATTTTCATTCTGGCCGCTATTTATCTCGGCATGCACTACCTAGCTAATACGGCCCAAAAGGAGGGAGTGCTACAACAAAGCAACCAGGATCTTAGGCTGCTCAGACAAGACCTCGAAGAATTCCATGACGACCTGTTGCGACAATTACGCAACACTTCATCGGAATTGGTTACCTCTATTGAACTCCTCAAAACCCAGTGTGGACATGACTTCGATGAAAAAGCCCTCTTCTTTACAGAAGGGGTCTGCGACACCGGCAACAAATTGAATCGGCAACTTGGGATAAGCCTGGCGGTGACAGAACTCCCCTTTGGAGAACCACGTCGTGAACAGGTTAAACTCGACAAGCTTGCTTTCGACATCACTGAAGAGTTGAAAAGCAAGTTCCCGGATAGAGATATTGATTTCAAGATTCAACCCTGGATAAATGACTGGTGCGACCGAAAAATGATTCGTCTTGTCATTTACAATCTGTTTAGAAACGCCATGGACTTCATCCCGCATTCCCGCAAAGGACAAATTGAATTCGGTACATTTAACAGGAGTGGTCGAAAAGTCTTTTTCGTCCGCGACAACGGCACAGGTTTCAGCGACACACAGGCAAAGTGCCTCTTCGATGCCTTTCGGAACAACTCACAGGATTCAGACATGCCCAAAGACACCGTCAGACTGGCAACCGCCAGGCGGGTTATCCACAGACACGGCGGACAAGTCTGGGCCGAAGGGATTCCAGACGTCGGCGGCACGATTTTCTTTACGCACGAGACTCCCTCCTAAGACTTCTAGACAGAAATGCGGCAGAAGGTTATCCTTCGATGATTATAAAATAATATCGGAGGAATACATGTCGCAATCGAAACCAGTCAAAACAGAGCTTTCCTGCTCAAGTTGCAGTTCAATCTGGCAAAAGCAAGGCACCACCAATTGCTGGGGCGATCCTGGCAGCAAACCCACACAACCAGCCTATTGCCCCTCAGGACCTCACGCAGAAATGATCGATACCTCCTTCCAAAAATACCTGGGAGATGATTCGGATGCTCGCCTGGCCCGGGTTGCTGCCAAGGTTGAAGGGCTCTGCTATCAGCCAATACCCGGCTCTGATGCAGTTAACGCCCGCTGGACCAGGATTGAAGACATGATTGCCCTGGCCCAACTGATGGGATTTAAAAAGATCGGCATAGCAACCTGTATCGGCTTACTAGATGAGTGCAATCGCTTGAGTGACATTCTTCGGGCTCAGGGAATGGAGCCTTTTTCAGCCTGCTGTAAGGCTGGCAGCATTGACAAACTTGCACTTAACCTGAAAGAGGAAGACAAGGTGCGCCCGGGGACTTTCGAACCAGCTTGCAATCCGATCGCTCAGGCTCGCATTCTCAATGCTGAAGGTATGGAGATGAATATCATCATGGGACTGTGTGTCGGCCACGACATGTTGTTCAGCAAATACTCAGAGGCACCGGTTACCACTCTGGTGGTTAAGGACCGCGTCACTGGCCACAATCCGGCAGCTGTCCTGTACGGACAGAACTTCTACTATAAGCGCCTACAGAAACTACCGGTCTTGAACGCTGCAGAAGTAGCTAAACATCAAGCCGACATTGAAGGGCAAGAAGAGTCTTAAGTTTGTGAATGTCCTCGGTATAGACATCGGTGGATCAGGCATCAAAGGAGCTCCAGTTGACACTCTGCAAGGGACCCTCATCAAAGAGCGTCTGCAGATCCCGACACCATCTCCGGCAACCCCGAATGCCGTAGCTGAAACCCTCGCGGAGATTATTCGGCATTTCAACTGGACCGGGCCGATCGGTTGCGGCCTACCAACGGTGATCCGCAGCGGTATCGCATGCACAGCAGCGAACATTGATCCGAGCTGGATCGGTACTGATGTTGTCAAGCTGCTGTCCACACACTCCGGGCTTGAGGTCTCTGTTCTGAATGATGCCGATGCTGCTGGTCTGGCAGAAATACATTACGGCGCAGGCAAAAACGCAACGGGAACAACTATTGTTATAACTGCCGGCACCGGCCTGGGCACAGCCCTGTTCCGGGAGAGTACCTTGCTACCGAATACGGAACTCGGCCATTTGCATCTGAATGGTAAAATTGCTGAGCATCTCGCATCTGCAGCCGTACGCACGAAGCTGAAACTTTCATATTATGACTGGGCGAGGCGGTTCGATGATTACCTGCATCGTCTTGAAGAGCTATTCTGGCCAGACCTGTTTATCATTGGCGGCGCAATCAGCAAAGATCACGCTCAGTTCTTTCCGCACCTGACCATTAAAACCAGGATCCTGCCAGCAGAGCTACGTAACAACGCCGGAATTATCGGCGCAGCGGCGGCAGTGAGGTTATGACAGATGTCGTTGCGTCCGGCCATGCTGCTGCGGGTTTTTATCCCTTTCGCTCTGGGCTTCTTTCTCTCTTATCTGTTTCGCACTGTGAACGCGGTTATCGCTCCGGACCTGGTCCGTGACGTAGGTGTCGATCCGGCCAGCCTCGGCCTACTGACTTCAGCCTACTTCCTCTCCTTTGCCGCGTTTCAACTCCCTCTGGGAGTCCTGCTTGATCGCTACGGGCCGCGCCGTGTTGAAGCAACCTTATTATTGTTTGCTGCCGCAGGTGCCTTTGTTTTCGCGCGGGCCGAAACACTCACCGGGCTGATGATTGGCCGTGCCCTGATCGGACTTGGCGTCTCCGCCTGTCTGATGGCAGCATTCAAAGCGTTCACACTCTGGTTCCCACCAGAGCGGCTGCCGTTGGCTAACGGCATTCAGATGATCTCTGGCGGTGTTGGTGCCCTGGCAGCAACCACACCGGTTGAGTTATCCCTGCAGTGGACTGATTGGCGCGGCGTGTTTCTGATCCTTGCCGGATTCACCGTAGCTGCAGCAATCTGCGTATTTCTGATCGTCCCGGAAAAGCCAGGGACTCATTCAGGAGAGACTCTGCGCGAGCAACTTACCGGTATCAGGCAGGTCTTCACCAGCATGACCTTCTGGGCTATAGCTCCCTGGGCAGTCGCAGCTCAAGCCGCCTATCTCTCCATTGTCGGGCTCTGGTCTGGACCATGGCTCAGGGATGTAGCAAATTATGATCGCATGGCAGTGGCCAATACCTTGATGGGGGTTTCTCTTGCCATGATTGTCGGATATTTTGCTCTTGGTGCGATAACCGAGCGTCTGGCTCGCCGCAACATTCAACCAATGACTGTAGCCGCTACAGGCCTGCTGGCTTTTATTTCTGTACAAAGTCTGCTGGTCTTACAGTTAACGGAATTAACTCTGCCTCTCTGGCTACTCTTCGGCTTTTGTGGAACATCCTGTATCCTGCCATATGCTGTTCTCTCTCAGAGCTTCCCAAAGCATCTCTCCGGTCGCGCCAATACTGGATTGAACCTGCTGGTCTTCATCGCCGCATTTACAGCGCAGTGGGTGATTGGCCTGATCATAAATCTCTGGCCACAGTCTGTTTCAGGAGGATACAATGCATCAGGATACAGTACCGGCTTCGGTTTAATTTTGGCTCTGCAGATAGCTGCTGCTTTCTGGTATTTCCTCTCATCCAAAAGGGTATTGAACGCTCCAAAACAGCTTTTCTCTGACTAACTGTCATTATCGCTCCCAGGAGGCTGTCGGACTATACGGGCAGACAGGCTCCTACCACTTGTCTTTTCTGACTCAATCCGTTATATCTTGCGTCTTAAGATCTTTATCTGTCATTTACCCAAGGATCCAGATTCAACTTAAGGAGTTTTTGCTATGCCCATGTCGCAATCTTTTCAGGATCGTCTTTTTCCGATAGCTGCGGATATCGCCAAACATTACGGCACTCCATTTCATATCTATGATGAAGCCGGCATTCGCGCAACAGGAGAGGAACTGAAAAAAGCTTTTGCCGACATTGAAGGATTTCGCGAATATTATGCCGTCAAAGCATTGCCGAATCCCCGCATTCTGGAATTAGTAAAGGAATTAGGGTTCGGTTTTGACTGCAGTTCCATTCCGGAACTAATCATGAGCCGCCAGGTCGGTGGAACCGGCGAAGAGATCATGTTCACCTCCAACAACACAGCCCCGGAAGAATTCCAGGCAGCAGCCGCTGACGGCGGGTGCATTCTGAATCTGGATGACATTTCCCTGATCGCCAAAGTCCCTGAATTTCCTGAGCTGGTCTGCTTTCGTTACAATCCAGGACCTCGCCGAACCGGCAACATCATTATCGGTAACCCGGTGGAAGCCAAGTACGGCATCACGCACGAACAGGTTATCTCGGCATACAAAATGGCACAGGAACGTGGCGCTAAACGCTTTGGCCTGCACACCATGGTGGCTTCTAACGAAAGAGACTACACCTATATTGTCGAAACCGCCCGCATGCTTTTACAGATTGCTGAACTGGTTGAAGATGAACTTGGGATTCGTTTTGAATTCCTCAATATTGGCGGAGGTCTGGGTATCCCGTACAAACCTGAGGACCAGGCTCTTGATCTTGACGCCATGGCTAAAGAGATCACCGAACTCTTTGACAATTTCAAATCAGTACATGGCTATGCCCCGCGCATGTACATGGAGAGCGGTCGCTGGATCACCGGTCCGCATGGTGCATTGATCACCAGGGCAATCAACCACAAGAGTATCTATCGCCAATACGTTGGTGTTGATAGCTGCATGTCGGCCCTGATGCGACCGGCTCTTTATGACGCCTATCATCATGTGGATGTCATCGGCAAAACGGACCAGGAGAATTCTGAAGTTTACGATATTGCCGGTTCACTCTGCGAGAACAACGATAAGTTTGCCGTACAGCGCAGCCTGCCGCCAATCCATGAGGGCGACCTGCTGGCAATTCACGACACCGGTGCCCACGGTCACGCTATGGGTTTCCAGTACAATGGCCGTCTGCGGCCCAAAGAACTTTTGCTGCGTACTGACGGCTCGGTCGAACTGATTCGCCGTGCCGAGACCAATGAAGACTACTTCCAGACACTGGATTTCGAAAACGATACTTTCCCAGCGACACAGGGCTGCTAATAAGTCCTGGGGCAGCTAGCTGGACTATCTATAAAGGCTTTTTTGCATACCCTACTCGTCTGCAGCATGCTGATGACAATGCCCTTACCGATTTTGCCGATATCTATAATATCGTGACGCAAAAGGGGAGATCATTGATAATAATTCCCATCATGCAGACCACCCAGGAGCCCGTTTCTACACCTGGAGACACACCTCCCAGCTATAGCTGGAAACCGCAGTCAGCCGTGCCCTCAAAGCAAACCTGATCCATCCTTTAATCAATAAATTAACTAATAATAATTTTAATCTAACGAAAAATACGGATTAAAACCTGCATTTCATACCCATAACCTATTATCGTTATTTGTTTTTTTTAATTTTAATCCTCAAATTAAATAAGATTAAATTATATCTTTCTAACTAGACTCACAGCACCAAAACGACGATAATAGTGCATCTCTGAATATACGAAACGTAGTTATCTACCAAATTCGGGAGAGCAACATGTTCCAGAAAATCAGAGTCACAGTCGTAAAAAGCACTCGCCCAGTTTACCTTGCCGGCCTCTTCTCTTCGCTCTTCTTTGCCGTTGGTGTACAGAAAATCGACACCCATGCAGGATTACTAGCCAGGCACGCCATCTATACAGGCGCATTCTTCCTCTGTATGTGGATTGCCTGTCGCCTGTTTGCATCCAGCCTGAACCGTCGCCTGGAACTTGAGGGCGTCTGCGCAGAGACGGCCAGCGATATGATTTACACCTACGTCATCTATCTGGAGCTTATCAAACATGTCGTTGGCGTAAGCTTTACATTAGGCTGGATTGCCGGAACAATGTTCTGCTGGGATTATCTGGGGCACAAGATGTTCTTGATTCCCGCCGGAGCAAGCCTGTCCATCTCCCTGGTAGCCTTCCTGGTAACTTACGGTATCTCCTCTTTCGTCGACAACCTTCATTGGCCAGGCACAGAGGACGAATAACTCCATAAATTTAAACAAGAAACCAAACAAGGGTCAGCTACTCAGCTGGCCCTTTCTATATTTCAGCTCCTTTTCTACCAATAGCTATGGCTATTACTCTCAAACGAGCCGAAATCTGTTCTAAACTTCTGGATTTTCGTTTCGGCCCTTATTGTCAGACAGCCGCTTAGATTTCCAATCATAGTCAAATTATTCTCACACGCAAGCGTACTTATGTATGGAATGTTTTCAGTCTCATGGATAAAGACTATCAGCAACTAAGTTCTTGACAAATACTGTAGACTTTACTAAAAATCATACCAACAAAGACTTTAGGAGATTACTTATGCGTCTATCGACAAAAAGCCGCTACGGCCTGCGTGCCCTCTTTGATATGGCTTATCATGCCGGTACACTACCCGCACAAATAAAAGACATCAGCCGACGTCAAAACATCTCACCACGCTACCTTGAACAGATTTTTCAGGATTTAAAACGCGGTGGCCTGCTCAAAAGCCGCAGGGGCCCCCAGGGCGGTTATTTTCTTTCCCGCAAACCAGATGAAATTAACGTCCACCAAATCATTACGGCCGCCGAGGGTGAGATGGCCCTGGTTGACTGCATCAAATCAGGCAAGGGCTGTAAAAAAGAATGTGATTTTGACAACGAGTGTGTCACTCAGAAAGTCTGGCTGGAAGCAAGCCGCCGCCTGACTGAATACCTGAACTCCGTAACCTTGAAGGACCTGTGCGAAGACGCCAGAGACATGGGGATGGAAAAGGAACTGGACCACCGTTTCATGTATTTCATTTAGACTAAAATCTATTAAGGAGTTCTGACTCATGGCAGAGAGATGTTCTTCAATACTTGATCGCATAGGCAACACCCCCCTGGTAAAAATAAGCACCCCCAAAGAATCTGCAACATTATGGGGCAAACTGGAGAGTGCCAACCCTGGTGGCAGTGTCAAAGATCGCATTGCCAAGGCCATGATCGAACAGGCAGAAAAGGATGGCCTGCTAAAGCCTGGTGATGTGATTGTCGAACCGACCAGCGGTAACACCGGCATCGGCATCTCCCTGGTAGGCTCAATCAAAGGCTATCAAGTCGTCCTGACTATGCCTGACACCATGTCTATGGAGCGTCGTCGCCTGCTCGGTGCTTTTGGTGCCGAGCTCATTCTCACTCCCGGCTCACAAGGGATGCGCGGCGCTATTGCCAAAGCGGAAGAGATTGCTGCGGAACGCAAGGCATTCATGCCTCAGCAATTCTGCAACCCCGCCAACCCTAGAATTCATCTCGAGACAACCGGGCCTGAGATTCTGTGCGATCTGGACAATCAGGTCGATGCCCTGGTCGCAGGGATCGGTACTGGCGGCACAATCACCGGTGTCGGCCAGGCGATTAAAGAAAAGAACCCTGACGTACTGATCGTCGCAGTGGAACCGAGTGATTCGTCGATTCTCTCGGGAGGCGAACCAGGTCCGCATAAAATTCAAGGCATAGGTGCTGGCTTTGTTCCTGATGTTCTCGACACTAATATTTTTACAGAAATCATTACCGTCACCAATGAGCAGGCCATGCTGACAGCTCGTGAGCTGGCCCGTGAAGACGGGGTTTTTGTCGGCATCTCTTCAGGTGCAAATGTCTTTGCCGCCCGGCAGGTTGCCGCAAAAATGAAACCAGGACAAAATGTCGTAACGATTCTCTGCGACACTGGTGAGCGCTATCTCTCCACTAATATTTTTAATTGAGCAATTTATTAAAGACAATAAGCAATGGGACGCTGATCAAATCTGATGAACGCTGATTAAGCTACAGCAAAACCTTTTATTTAACCGCGATCAGAATCACATTTGTCTTTATATTTAAGGCCAAAAATGGAATGCCAGGAAATCCGAAGCCTCTTATCTCATGCAACTAGATAGTAAATTTGAAAAGCTAAAAGATCTTCTCTCAAAACTTGACTCAGTAGTAGTAGCCTTTTCCGGCGGCGTCGACTCAACCTTCTTACTGCAAGTAGCCCGGGATGTTCTAGGTGCCAAACGTGTCATAGCTCTTACAGCTACCTCACCGACCTATCCGAGCTACGAGTTCAACGAAAGCGTGAGACTGGCAAAAGAACTGGGTGTTCAACAGATTGTTGTCGACAGTAACGAGCTGTTGATCCCCGGCTTTGCCGACAACCCACCACTGCGTTGCTACCACTGCAAGAAAGAGCTTTTCGAAATCTGCATAAACAAAGCAAAAGAGCTCGGCTATGCGGAAGTCCTCGACGGATCGAATCTCGACGACCTCGATGACTATCGACCGGGAAGACAAGCCGCAACAGAGCTACAGATTCGCTCTCCACTGCTCGAAGCAGGCCTGACTAAGGAAGACATTCGCGCGTTAAGCCGTCGCAGCGGACTCTCAACGGCAGAAAAACAGCCCTTCGCCTGCCTCGCCTCACGTTTCCCTTATGGCACCCGCATAACAGCCGAGCGTTTACAACAGATAGATCATTGTGAAACTTTCATGCGCGAAAACGACTTTCACACTTTTCGCGTCCGTTATCACGGTGAAACCGCCAGAATTGAAGTTACCCTTGACGAACTATCGAGAATCATTGATGATAAGGTTCGCGTACAACTACTGGCCGAGTTCAAAGCCGCTGGGTTTACTTACGTTGCCCTTGACCTTCAAGGGTACCGGACCGGCAGCATGAACGAAGGGGCGGCCTTGGAGGACAATCAAGAGTTCTAACCCAGGAGACATCATGCCACGAAACAGTACTCTGATGGCTGTCTGTTTCTGTGCCGGAATGCTCGGCGCACTTTGTAGCAGCCTACTCGCCTGGCAGGTCAGCCAGATGGGGTTCCCTGCGATGGCAAACGTGCAAATGTCGCCTTCACTGACCCCTGACTGGATCTATTCCCGCATGGTATGGGGCGGTCTCTGGGGACTACTCTATTTCCTCGCCGTCGGCTCACTAAAATCCCGTCGTCACTGGGTCCGCAAAGGGTTGTGGCTCAGCCTGTTACCCACCGCCTTTCAACTTCTCGTCGTTTACCCCCAGATGACACATCATGGCTGGCTGGGTTTTGATCTCGGCCAACTTACACCTCTCTTTGTTTTCTTCTATAACTTGGCCTGGGGCCTCTGCACAGGAATCTTCTGCCGTCTCTTCTGGGGCCGCAGGTGATCTCGAGAGCACTCTTCCTGCTTCTCGGCCTTGGCCTTGTTCTGACCATATCTGCCTGCGCTGAGGAAACAACACCACACCTGCAAGGCACTGTCACCTGGATCTACGATGGCGACACTCTCAAGGTTGATCCCGACGGCAAAGTCCGCTTGATCGGCATTGATACCCCGGAGAGAGAGAACTCGCAACGCGATAGATATCTTATCAAACAGGGCGTCTCAGCCGCACGTCAGCGTGAGGTTTACCGGCTCGCCAAAGAGTTCAACATCAGGCAGGTCAAAGGACAAAAGGTCACCCTGTTACTCGATAATACTCCACGTGATCGTCATGGCCGCATGCTTGCGTATGTACGCCTGCCCAATGGGCGACTACTCAATCGTGTGCTGCTCGAGCAAGGCCTGGCTGTTGTTTACAGAAGATTTTCCTTCCGAATGAAAGAAGATTTTTTGGCTGCAGAAGCTGAGGCGAAGAAGAACAGACTTGGGCTTTGGGAATAAGACAACGGAGGCTGGAGGCCTGGTGACTGTTATGACTGATGGAGCAATGATCAAGCGTTGCGCATGGTGTGGCAGTGACCCACAGTACATGGCCTACCACGACGAAGATTGGGGAGTTCCCGTTTATGATGACCGCCGGCTCTTCGAGATGTTGATTCTTGAAGGTGCCCAGGCGGGTCTCAGCTGGCTGACCATTCTGAAAAAGCGCGACAATTATCGGCAAGCTTTTCATTGTTTCGATGCGACCATAATCACCCGCTACGACCAGAAAGAGATCGACCGCCTGATGCAGGATACCGGGATCGTCCGCAATCGTCTCAAGATCGAAGCAGCGATTAAAAACGCCCGGGGATTTTTGCAGCTTTGTGAAGAATTCTCTTCTTTTGCAAACTATCTCTGGCGCTATGTTGATGGCACACAGATCATCAACACATGGAAGAAGCACAGCGACATTCCCGCCTTCAGCAAAGTTTCCGAGCAACTGAGCAAAGACCTTAAAAAACGTGGCTTCAATTTCGTTGGGCCAACCATCTGCTACGCCTTCATGCAATCTGTCGGTATGGTCAATGACCACACCACAGACTGCTTCCGTTATAGCGAAATCAACCAACAGACATCAAAAGAATGATCAACATGATTGCTCAAGACCAAAAAGCTACGTGCAGATGCGCTCGGCAATTGGACTGTAAAAACCAGTTGCTCTTGGTGAAGAAGATGTTCGTTCTGGCAAAATTAATGATGCGTGAATCTTTGCAGGATCGCTGATGTTAGGCTATATTGGTAAATGGTTTAGACTGAACATTTTCTTTGTCTGCGCATGACTGAGCGTGGCATCCGCACCGATCATCTTTCATTTTCACAAGCCATACTCGAGAATATAGCAATATGAAAAACATCAATACCTTGTTTGAAGGAACCAGATACAATACCCCTGAGCGTAAAATCTGCTGGCTGAGCCGACTGTTTCCTTCGCTCTCTTTTTACCTCAGACTCATTTCTATCATCTGGAGTGACAGTCGCAAGGTCAGAAGTGGCAATTACGATTCCGTCGCTTGGCAGGATGGCAGTCGCAGAACTATCAAGGCTCTGGAAATGGCTGGCTGCCGAATAGAAGCAACCGGCATGAAAAACCTTGAAGGCATTGATCGCCCTTGCATCTTTATCGGCAACCACATGAGCTCTTTTGAGACATTTGCTCTACCAGCCCTAATTATGCCTCACGGTTTTGACCTGTCTTACGTGGTCAAACGAAGCCTTGTTGACTATCCCATCTTCGGCGATCTTGTCAGGGCCCGCGATCCTGTAGTAGTCGACCGTGTCAACCCGCGCGAGGATCTTAAGACTGTCATGGAAGAAGGAGCCCGCCGCCTTGAGCAGGGACGTTCACTGGTTATTTTCCCGCAGCATACGCGTTCGGTCAATTTCGACGTAAAGCTGTTCAACAGTATCGGCATCAAGCTCGCCAAAAGAACCGGGGCAATTGTTGTGCCGGTTGCGCTGTTGACCTGGGCATGGTCATCTGGAAAGATGATCAAGGATTTCGGGCCAATTATCCCATCTAGAAGCGTTCACTTTGCCTTTGGTGAACCGATGGAAGTGACCGGAAAAGGACAGGAAGAGCAGACCAAGATCGTCGATTTCATTCAAAAGAAGCTCAATGAATGGAAGGATGACTGTGCTAATTCTTAACTTTCAAGTGACTATCCAGCACAATTTGAACAGTTAGCAAAAACCTCCGTCATCCCCGAATGATTCTATCGGGGATCCATGTTTTAAAACCTGGATTCCCGACTACATCCTCGGGAATGACACTTTATCTATTGTACTGAATCGCTACTTTTAAATTCTCTATTTTGGATCAAGAATCATTAGACTAACAAGTGCACTCATTAGTGCCTTGAATTTTCATTGCCTGATTACTATATTGAGTACCCATCTGAAATCATTCATAAGGAAGAGTAATGGCCAAAGATTACTATGCCGCTCTCGGCATTGATAAAGCTGCCAGCAAGGACCAGATAAAAAAAGCCTATCGCAAGCTGGCAATGAAATACCATCCGGATAAAAACCCTGATGACAAAAAAGCAGAAGAGCGCTTCAAAGAGATTACTGAAGCCTATGCAGTCCTTTCTGATTCTGAGAAGAAACAGCAATACGATCAGTTCGGCGAGGCTGCTTTTCATCAGCGTTTTTCTCAGGAGGACATCTTCCGCAACGCCGACCTTGGTGACATTTTCCGCGAATTCGGCTTCGGCGGTCGAGGCGGCAATGATATTTTCAGCCAGATATTCGGCGGCACAGGGGGACATCAGGGCTGCAATGGCCAGCATCGGCCTCGTCCCAGGAAAGGGCAGGACTACCTGATGCGGTTGACCATCCCGTTCCGTCAGGCAGTACTCGGCGGCGAACGTCGTATCGACCTGGACCGCGAGGGCCAGAAAGAACAGCTGGAGGTTCGCATTCCCGCAGGCATCGAATCGGGCCAGAAACTGCGCATATCCGGGAAAGGCGGTGCTGGCCAAGCTGGTGGTCCAGCCGGTGACTTGATGCTGGAGATCATTGTCACCAGACATCCCCACTTTAGTCGCGAGGGCAGTGATCTCTATACAACCGTCAAGATTCCTTTTACCGGAGCATGTCTTGGCACATCTGTGGAGGTGAAAACTCTGGAAGGAACCAAGCGCATCAAGGTAAAACCAGGCACACAGAACGGTAGCAAGGTCAGACTCAAGGGGTTTGGCGTTCCCGGCCGATCAGGGGAACAAGACGGCAATCTTTACGCCGTTATTGAAGTTGAAGTGCCTAAGGATTTAAGTGATGAGCAGAAGGAGCTTCTGAAGAAGCTTAAAGATTTAGACCTTTGAGCTGTGGAGTGACAAGCTAAGCACAGGTCATTCTAATCTATCTGTTTTTATTTGTGTGTAATCAGCCCTTTATCTGACTGAAATTGTTATTTGTCTTTGTGCTAAGAACCAATCGCACTTACTCGTTGGTGTCTATTTGCCAGTCGGCGACTATGACTTCAACAGCTTTGCGGTCGCGGGTGCGATAGGGGCCAACAATGGCACCGTGCAGATTGGTGGGGGTGAGCAATTTTCTGGCCGTCTGGCGCAGACCGGCGGCGGTGACCTTGTCGAGTCCGGCAAGATCATCGGCGATGGTGCGGTGGCTACCGGTGAGTTCTCCCCAGGCATAGCGCAGGGCCATCTCGTCAACTTGGTCGCGGGAATAATCGAGGTCGCAACGGTAGCAATTGAGGATATGGTCCAGTTCGTCATCGGCAACTTTGATGGTGTGCAGTTCGCTGAAGATCTCAAGGATCGCGGTGGTGGCCTTGGCCAGGTTCTCGGTGGAAACTGCCAGGTCGACAGCCAGGGTCCCGGCATCGGCATAGAGTCCGAGAGCGGCATCTACTGCGTAGGTTAACCCCAGTTCTTCACGCAAACGCAGCATCAAGCGACTCATCCCCCCCCAACCAAGCAGGCGCCGCAGCACACGCAAGTTGACGGCATGTTCACTGTCGCGCCCGGGAAGCAGGAAGGCCAGTTGCAGACTGACCTGGGACCCGGCATCGCGGACCCAGCGAAACGACCGTTCTGTCCCCGAAAAATCAGACCACGCTTTTGGAGCGGGAACTTTGCCGCCCTGCCATTGTCCAAAGTGCTCTTGCGCCGCCGCCACAACCTGCCGGTGATCGACCGGGCCAGCCACTGCTAATACGGTATTGTGCGGCGTATAATAGGTGGTGTGATGTTGTTGCAGTTGCCGCAGAGTAAGACGCTCGATGGCGGGACGACTGCCGACGGTTGGTTTACCGAGAGGATGATCCGGAAAGAGCAGTGCAGCGATGATATTGTCGGAATTGATCTGCCGACCGGACTCGTTGAGGTCACCCATTGCCTCTTCTAGAATGACCCGACGTTCCATCTCCATCTCCCTGAAAAGCGGCCGCTGCATCATCGAGCCGAAGAGGGCTATACCTTCGGCGATATGGTTTGGATGAACGCGCGAGTGGAAACAGGTGTTTTCACTGTCGGTGGCGGCGTTAGCCGAACCGCCAACGGCCTCGAAAGCACGCTCCAGAGCGAATCCGGAAGGAAAATCTACCGTGCCTTTGAAAAGCATATGCTCAAGAAAATGCGATACTCCGGCCTTGCGGCTGGTTTCGTAACGACCGCCGACGCCAATATAGACCAGCACTTCAGCGCTGTGGTGGTGCGGCATCGATACGCTGATAACACGCAGACCGTTGTTGAGGGTGTCGCATAGGTATTCTTGCATGTAAAACCTTGTGGCGAGTAGTGGGTAGTGGGTGGCGAGAAAGTTAGACCCTATGTAGTTGGCGCGGCATGACCTTGATGCTTTCATTCTCTGCTGACCCACCAGTATCAGCTATATATCTGATAGCTTTTGCCTTTTCGCGCCACCCGCCACGTTTATTTGAGGAGTCTGGCTGCTTCCTTGGCATGGTAGGTAATAATCAGATCGGCACCGGCACGCTTCATGCCGACCAGAGTTTCCATCATCACCCGATCACCGTCAATCCAGCCCCTTTCGGCGGCAGCTTTGATCATCGAGTATTCCCCTGAAACGTTGTAGGCGACCAGTGGCAGATTGTAGCGCTCCTTGAGGTCGCGCAGGATATCGAGGTAAGCCAGTGCCGGTTTGACCATGAGAAAATCGGTACATTCCTGAATATCGAGCTCGGCTTCACGGAAAGCTTCGATGCGGTTGGCCGGGTCCATCTGATAGCTGCGGCGGTCACCAAACTGTGGGGCTGAATCAGCAGCATCGCGAAAGGGACCGTAGTAGGCGCTTGAATACTTGACAGCGTAACTCATAACCGGGATATGCGAGAAGCCGTTGGCATCAAGAGTCTCACGAATCTCAGTGACACGGCCATCCATCATGTCGGAGGGCGCGACAATGTCGGCTCCGGCACGGACGTGAGAGAGAGCTTCGGCAGCAAGCAGCTTGAGGGTCTCGTCGTTGTCAACGTCGCCGTCCTTGATTACACCACAGTGGCCATGGTCGGTGTACTCACACATACAGACATCAGTAATCACCAGCAATTTGGGCAGCTCAGCCTTGATGGCACGAACCGTCTCCTGAATGATGCCAGTGTCCGAATAGGCATCCTGACCGAGAGCGTCTTTCTCTTCCGGAATACCGAAGAGTATGACTGCCGGTATACCGAGGTCATAGACCTCCCTGGCTTCCGTAACGATATGTTCGATCGACTGCTGGTAGATCCCGGGCATAGAGACGATCTCTTTTTTGATGTCCTTGCCGAAAGCGGAGAACATCGGATATATCAGATCATCAGTGCGCAGAAAAGTTTCTCTGACCATGCGGCGCATAGTCTCGGTGCGGCGCAGGCGACGGGCACGATATTCAGGGAAAAACATAAAAATCTCCTTAAAAGCTGTAGTACGAGGAATGAGGAAATCTTTTAAAGATTCAATCGCGTTCCGGAAAAGTATTTTTCAATTGCTATGATCATATCATCCAGTGTCGAGTCAACGGGTTCGATAACCACGTTAAAACCAAGCTTTCTGACGGTCTCACTGGTTAAAGGGCCGATTGAGGCGACCGGAACTTCTTTAGCCTGCGCCAAGTGATCTGCATCGAGCAAGTCGACAAAATTCTGTACTGTTGATGACGCGGTAAAGGTCAACAGATCAAGTCCGTTGGCAAGGGCTTGTTGCAGTTTACCAGCAGCGGCGTCTGGCGGTGCGCTGGCGTAGGCAACAGGATCGATTATCATGCCGCCAGCTGCGGTTAATTCAGCGGTGATCAGATCGCGGGCCAGAGCCGCCTTCGGGTAGAGCAACTTTTTGCCGGAGACTCGGTCTTTAAGCAGTTCGACCACTCCTTCGGCACGGTAATTATCTGGCATCAGGTCTGCGCGAACACCGTGCGCGACAAGGGCTTCGGCACTCTTCGGGCCGACGACCACAGTTTGCAGATCGTTCAAAACACGGCTGTTATGTCCCAGCGACTCCAGACGGTCAAAAAAGGCGGTAACAGCATTGACCGAGGTCAGTAGCAGATAGTCGATCTGCTCGAGTTCGCTTATTGCCTGGTCGAGCTCGGCAAAAGATGGCGGGGGAATGATGGTGATCGTCGGTACGACGATCGCTTTGGCTCCGAGCTTACTCAGAGCGTCGATAAGAGCCGGTGCTTGTTCGGAGGCACGGGTGACCAGCACCCGACATCCTAAAAGAGGTTTGCTTTTTACTTTTCTCTTTTCACCTTTCACTCGCTACTCTCTCAAACTTCCTCTTTACCAACGTTGAAAGTTTCGTGCTGATAAACCTCGTTGAGAATCTTGCCAGCACCCAGGATGAGCAGGTCATCACCAAGTGAGGCGCCTATCTTTTCTGCATTATGGACGGAGCCTTCGATGGTTTTTTTCAGACAGTGCACACCTTCACAATCAGAGACAAAGCCGGTCAAGGTCAGGGTTTCACCTGCAACAGTGCCGTGACAGGCAATCGGCACCTGACAGCCACCTTCAAGGCGCTTGAGAAAAGCCCGCTCAGCGCGTACTGCCCAGTCGGATTCCGGGTGATTGAAGAAGTCGATCAGTGCATTGGTCTCATCATCGTTGATGCGGCTTTCGATGCCGAGAGCGCCTTGGCCGATGGCTGGAATCGAAACATCGACCGAGAGGTATTCACCAATCTGGTTGGTATAGCCGAGACGATGCATGCCTGCAGCGGCAAGGATGATGGCATCGAGGTTTTCATCGGTGAGTTTCTGGATGCGTGTCTGGACATTGCCGCGGATGTCGACCATCTGTAAGTCTGGCCGGATGTGCAGCAGTTGCGCTTTGCGCCGCAGGGCGCTGGTGCCGATGCGGGCACCCTGGGGAAGATCCTTCCAGCTACTCACGCCGGGACGTAGAATAACAATATCGCGGCAATCTTCGCGCTCGGTGATGCAGCGCAGGGCCAATCCGCCGGGGAAAATTGTCGGCACGTCTTTCATCGAGTGAACGGCGATGTCGATCTCGTCACGCAGCATCGCTTCCTCGATCTCCTTGACGAAGAGACCCTTACCGCCAACCATCGCCAGCGGCACATCAAGAATCTTGTCGCCCTGGGTCTTGATTTTGGTCAGGGTGACTTCCATGTCGGGATAACGTTTTTCCAGCTCGTCTTTGACCCAGTCGGCTTGCCAGAGGGCCAGCGCGCTGGCGCGAGTACCGATACGCAGTAGTTTCTTAGACATCTATGGAACTCCTTTATTCTTGGCCTGTATCATCCAGAGGTTTAATTTCTGTGTCATCACCTATCGGGGATGGCAGATCGAAGAGCACCCGCACGGCATCGACATAGTCTTCGCTACTGGTGTCATTTTGGGCTCGTTTAAGGACGGCTGTCGGTTGATGCAGGATCTTATTGATGATCGCACCAGCCATAGCTTCAATGCTTTTGCGCTGCTTCGAGGACAGGTTCTTGAGATTGCCGAAGGTTTTTTCGAGCTCCTGCTGGCGGATCTCGTCGAGTTTCTGCCGCAGAGCGATAACGGTCGGCTTGACTTCGAGATTGCCCAACCACTGGTGAAACTGGCCGATCTCCTGCTCGATAATCGCTTCCGCCTTGCTGGCTTCCTTCTTACGCTCCTTGAGATTCGCCTGGACCACGCCCTGGAGATCATCAACATCGTAGAGGTAGATGTTATCTATATCGTTGACCTTCGGTTCGATATCACGCGGCACGGCAATATCAATCAAAAACATCGGTCGGTTCTTGCGGCGTTTGATGACTTCTTCCATTTGACGTTTACCAAGGATGAAATTGGGCGCGCCGGTGGAGGTCATAATAATATCAACTTCGGCAAGATGTTCGATAAAACTCTCAAAATGGACCGCCTTGCCATGGAATTCGGCCGCCATCTTTTCCGCACGTTCAAAGGTACGATTAGTAACCAGGACCTTGGAGATACCATTGGCGACGAAATGGCGGGCAGCCAGTTCGCACATTTCTCCGGCACCTATGATCATGACAGCCTTGTTGTCGAGTCGATCAAAGATCTTGCGAGCCAGTTCAACTGCCGCAAAGGAGATCGAGACGGCGTTGCTGGCAATGCCGGTTTCGGTGCGAACACGTTTAGCAACAGAGAAAGCTTTGTGCAGGAAGCGGTTGAGGATCAGGCCGACGGTCTTGAATTCGGCAGCATAGCCATATGCCGTTTTGATCTGGCCAAGGATCTGCGGTTCGCCGAGAACCATCGAATCAAGACTCGATGCAACCCGGAAGAGGTGGCGTATGGCATCTTCGCCCTGGTAGTCGTAGAGGCTATCACTGATTTCTTCTGAAGTGATCTCGTGGTACTCAGCCAGGAAGCGTCGTAAGGCAGCCATAGCGGCATCCGGCTCTTTGGTTGCGGCACAGAGCTCAACCCGGTTGCAGGTCGAGACAATCAGCCCCTCGGCAATGACTGGCAATTCGAGCATCTGCCGTAGTGGCCGTTCCATGGCCGTTGGGGCGAAGGCGAGCTTTTCGCGAATTTCCACCGGTGCTGTATTGTGACTCAGCCCGACAATGACAATATGCATGGCGTACTCCTCCCCTCTCTCCGCTATTGCCCCGTAAAGTTACGGAAGCCGTGTTCCCCGGAGAGGAACAGGTTGACGCCAAAGAAGGTGAAGAGCAGAAAAGCGAAACCGATGATGGCAAAGATCGCCGCGCGGCGGCCGCGCCAGCCAATGGTGAGTCGACCGTGCAGCAGGGCGGCATAGAGGAACCAGGTGATCAGTGCCCAGGTCTCCTTGGGGTCCCATCGCCAGTAGCCGCCCCAAGCCGAGTTGGCCCAGATGGCACCGGAAATAATGCCCATGGTCATCAGTGGAAAACCGAAAGTAAGACATTTATAATTCATGCTGTCGAGGGTGTCGAGTGACGGCAATCGATAGAAGAGCCCGGAAAATTTCTTGCTTTTGAGCATGCGCTCCTGCAGCAGGTACATGACCCCGGCAGCAGCGGCAATAGAGAAGATTGCGTGGCCGAGGAAGGCCAGAGTGACATGCACCGGGAACCACCAACTGTCGAGTATCGGGTTGAGCGTTGGAGCCTGCGCGGATGTCGTGGTGCCGATAATCATCAGGACCAGCGCCAAGGGCGTGATAAAGGCTCCAAGCATAACGGTTCTATAGCGCAAGTAGAAAAGCAGGTAAGTGCCGACCAGTGCCCAGGCGAAAAACGACAGAGATTCATGCATGCTGGCAACTGGAATGGCACCGGTGGTGAAGCCGCGAACGACCAGGGTGATACAATGCAGGACAAAGCCGCCAATCAGCAGGTAGACGGCGTTCTGACGGAAGCGGTCTCGGCGTGAAACCACGCCGATCAGGTAGAGGATAGTGGTGGCGAAATAGATCAGCAGGGTGATTTTAAACAGCAGAATATTTGTCGTCATTATAAAACGTCTCGCAGGATCAGCCCTAAATCCTGCCGCAAAACCGTCTCGACGAGAACCCAGGTTGGCAAGTTGTTAACCCCCGTTGTATGTTCCGCAGCTACAAGGTCAGCCAAGGACTTATCTAAAACCCTATAAGAATACGTTTTTTCACGTAAGGCTGTCAATTTTCTTGTGATGATCGGGTCGCTGTTAACGAATGGGTCAGATACCGAAAAGTTCACTCTCAACCAGGGTACAGAGCAGGTTGCCGATAAAGAGTGAATTCCCCAGCAGGCGTGGCAGGGAATCGCTGGGTAGAGACAGAGTGATGTCTGGCAGAGTATCAGCCAGTTCTGCCTGTTCGCTGGCGATCAGAATAGTGTTACAGCCCAATTGCTGCGCTGCACCAAGAGCTTCGCGATCAGCAGGGCTGAGTTTGATGCCAGCCAGGACCAGAACGGTGTCCTGATCGGTGGCCAGGGAACGCAATTGGCGACTGAAAAGTTGGCTGCTCTGGTCATTTCCAGCCAGGAAAGTGGCCAGACCGGCATCATTTGTCAGAGCGATTGCGGGCAAAGCCGGACGCTCCAGAGTCTGCCGGTAGAGAAAGATCTGGCCTATGAGGCCGGCAATTGCACCAAAGGGGCCGCTACCGACCAGAAAGAGCCTGCCGCCTTGATGAAAAGTTGTCACCAGATGCTCGGCCAAGCTGTTCAATGTCGATTTCTGTGTGAGTAGAAAAGGGTCGAGCAGGGCAATCTGCTGAGCAACAGCTACACTGATTTTGTCCTGGGTCATACTTGCCTCGTCAGATGGTTTAGCTCATCTTAAGGGGCGGGGTGATAACTGTCAAGGCTTGGCATTTTGGGTTTGTTTTTATGACACTTTTCATGGGAACCAAGGAGATAATCCCTTGATTTTTTGTGCAAGGTGATTATGATGACAGTTGAATGTTTGCGAAAGATCCATTACACAAGGAGAGTGTCTTATGTCTAGTGATAAAGTTGTCCAGTTAACGGATGATTCTTTTGAGAGTGAAGTTACCCAGTCCTCGGTTCCCGTGCTCGTCGATTTCTGGGCAACCTGGTGTGCCCCGTGTAAGGCAATAGGTCCTCTTGTCGACCAGCTGGCCGATGAATTCGATGGCCAAGTTAAGATCTGTAAGCTGAATGTCGATGATAACCCCGCTACTCCGGGGCAATTCGGCGTACGTGGTATCCCGACCTTGATTCTTTTCAAGGATGGCAAGGTGTTTGAGCAGGTGGTCGGTGCAGTGCCAAAGAGTCAGCTGGAAGGTTTGTTGAAGAAGGCATTGTAAAAAGCGTTTTCTGATTGTTGAGAAACAAAAGGTCTGGCAATTTTGCCGGGCCTTTTGTGTTAAGTTTTTAGTACCCGCATTGTCCTACAGCCTCTTCTGGTCAACTACTTGTTTGTTTGTGACCCCTTAGACGGAAAGTCTCTGCATTAAGATTAAAATTCTTTACAATTAGTCCCACAAGAGTATGATTGGTTCTTCCTAACGAATGGTGGGATTATGTTTGATATAATGAGTTGGATGTTTTGTTTTGTAACAGCAGCGGTAGGTTTCTTATATGGGACTAGAATTTGCTGGAGTTGTGGTAAGGAGTGTAGCTTTGAAGTATCCCCTGCCGAAAAAAAACGAATCCTGAAAGCAAATATGCCAGGCGGCTTTGCTGTCTACTGTTTTGGCTTTTTAGTTTTTTTTAGCAATGCCTTAGATGGGCAATTAACAATTATTGTTTTATCAGTAACAAGTGCCCTGCTACTTTCTCACTTTGTAATTTCAATGGCTATGCCTGCCCTGAAACGAAACCCCTCAAATCACAACGATTGACAGCCTCCCAGACATAATTAATTGTATATTAAACCCGCGCTACACAGTCAGATTAATGCCTGACTTATTAAGTTGACGATGTTAATTCAGCATCTCAGGTGCGACTTCATTGATCCTGTCCAAGAAGAACTGCCAATCACTTTGGCTATTGCCACCAGAACCTTCTAAAGCCTGCCTGACACAGGTTATACGCTTTGAGGTGTTCTTCAAACGGCCTTGGTTTGTGATTTTGAATGAATCAGCGGGTTGGCGGTCCTCTTTGGTGGTACAACCACATTTACAATAAATATCGAAGGTCAAGATCTGGTCTCTTTGCTCAATTGCCTGGACCCTGGCTCTGGCGAATAATTCTGGCAGGAGATTATGTAAGTACTGTAGGCCTTTCATGGCATTGTTGAAAAAAATTTCACAGGGATGGAAGATGTCTCGGTATTCCCTGACCGCCCTCCGAATGATTCTATCCTCCCAAAGTATATCTTTGGGCAACTTTAACGCTGTCTTGCGTCCCTTAGCTTTGGAATACTCTCTATCGTCGAACAGTTCGGGAATGTGGTTATCGATATCTTCGAGAAGCTCGGGAATATGGTGCTCAATATCTTCAAGAAGTTCGGGGTTGGCCTTTTCCATTGCCTCCAAAAACTGTTTTGCCCGGTACTTCTCTTTAGGATTGCCTACTGTCAAAATGATTCGCTCAAAGGTTATCCTTTGGCGTAACCTGTGTTCCCAGACGAACTCACGGGCGGTCAATTTTTCAGTGGGTTTTAACATTGAGCCACTCCAGCCATGGGCAAGATAGCTCTTCATGTCAGAGCCAAAAGCATCTCTTCTGCAGCCGAGATTTGATCAGAGATCAGATAATCTTGCCAATTATACCCAGTCACAGGTCCTATTGGCATTCAGGATCATACATCATCGCCAGACATCCACGACTGGCAAGACAGTTCGCACAGACCTTGCCGGCATCGTCATAGCGTTCTGCCGCCAGAATAATACCGGCCTGGACAGCCGCATCATCCGGTAGATTATCAGGATCGAATTCTTCGCCGCAGTGGCAACAGCCAATCATCATTTTTCCCCAGATGTCATCATATTTTTCCCAAGTAACTGCGTACCAGGGCAGCCAGAGCCTGTATAAAATCCTGGTGATCATTCAGTGAGGGTGCCCTCTCAAAGCGCGGCAGGCCGATCGCTTCAGCGTGCATACGCATCTCGTAATCTATTTCCTGCAACGTCTCGATATGATCCGAGACAAAAGAGATCGGCACGATCAAGGCACCGGGAACTTGTTGCTCACCAAGTTGATCCAGAACATCCAGAGTATCAGGCTCCATCCATTGCACCGGTCCGGTCCGGCTCTGGAAGCCTAGCTTCCAGGGGCGTTCTTCGAAACGTTCCATCACCCCTCTGGCCGTACAAATAACATGGTCAAGGTAGGGATCGCCATCATCAATAAACTTCTGTGGCAAAGCATGTGCAGAGAAGAGGATGGGGACTTCATCGCGCACCAGTTCGTGGAATCTCTCCAGACCTTCACGAATCCGGTTGGCCAGAGTATCGTGATAAGCAGGCCAATCATACCATTCGCTGATGACAGTATAGTTGAGCTCAGGGTAAATGCGCGCGGCAGCAGCTTCAAAATCCTTGATGCTGCTGCCAGTGGTTGCCGTGGTGTAATGCGGGTACATTGAAAGGACAACAGCCTGCTCAATGCCGTCCTGCTTCATTTTGCGAAGGGTCTCTTCGGCCCGGGGCTTGCTATAACGCATCACCACAAACGGCTTTACATTCTCCCCCAGTTCTCTGGCAACAGCCTTTGCCTGCTTATCGGTCCATTCCAGCAGCGGTGACTTGCCGCCGATTGAGGCATAATTGAGCCTGACCTTCGGTGCTCTAAGAACGCTGATCATGAAGGCAAAGGGCTTCTGTAAAAAAGCTCCTGCCGGTAGCTGGATCAGGTCACGATCAGAGAAAAGATTATAGAGAAACGGGCGGACCGCTCTTAACGAGTCAGGTCCGCCCATATTCAGAAGTACCAAACCGAGAGGTTTCTCAATAGAAACCGGTGGCTGGTGGCTGGTAGCTGGTGATTGGTTTTTCACGTTCCGCGTCCCGCGTCCCTCGTACCTTATTTACCGCTCAAGCGGTGAACACACTCGACCATAAACTTGGCGTGTTCGGGATCGACAGTCGGCAGGATACCGTGACCAAGATTGAAGATGTGACCAGGGCGGCCGGCGTTCTCATCGAGGATGCGCTTGACTTCGCGTTCGATGTGCTCCTTGGGAGCGTAGAGCACAGTCGGGTCGAGGTTGCCCTGCACAGCAATATCGGGGCCGATGATGTCACGAGCTTTGCCGAGGTTGACATGCCAATCAAGACCCATGACATCCGAACCGGCCATACTGACTGTATCGAGCATGGCACTGGCACCCTTGACGAAATGGATAATCGGCACCCTGTGATCAAGGCTGTCGATCAGTTTCCTGGTGTAGGGCAGGATAAATTTCGCATAATCGAGAGGCGAGACGATACCGCCCCAGGTGTCAAAAATCTGGATGACCTGTGCCCCTGCATCGATCTGCGCGTTCAGGTAGAGGCTGTCCATCTCGGTGACCTTATTCATCAGTTTGGCGAACAGCTCAGGTGCACCGTACATCATGCGCTTGATCTGGGCAAAATCCTTACTGCCCTTGCCTTCAACCATGTAGCAAGCCAGAGTGAAGGGCGCACCACCGAAACCGATCAGCGGCACCCGCCCTTCAAATTCGCGGCGCAAGATCTTGATCGTTTCGAGCACATAGGGGACATCCTCTTCCATCACCGGGATGCGCAAGGCGTCGATGTCAGCTTCAGTACGGACCGGATTCTCAAACACCGGCCCGGGCACAAAATCAAGCTTCAAGCCCATCGGTTCCACCGGAGTAAGAATGTCGGAGAAGAGGATCGCCGCATCGGCATTCAGGTAGTCGATCGGCTGAATAGTCACCTCGGCAGCCAGTTCCGGAGTCTTGCAGAGTTCGAGAAAAGTGACCTTCTTGCGTATCTTCATGTACTGGGGCAGATAACGACCCGCCTGGCGCATCAGCCAGACAGGGGTGTAGTCGGTCTTCTCACCGCGACAGGCTTTGAGAAATGTGTAATCTGTGGACATTGAGTTGCCTCCTGATGTGTTTCGTAATGTTTAAGAAACCACGAAGAACACGAAGGGCACGAAGCGAAAACAGAAATAACTGTCTTCGTGAGCTTCGCGCTCTTCGTGGTTAACTCTTATTCAGAAGCCTTTTCTGCTGCTTCTTTTTCCATGCGTTTGAGCGTACGCGGAGGAATGTAGTTGCAGAACGGCTCCTCTTCCATATAGTCACCGTAAACCGCATCGGCTCGAGCACGACAACCGCCGCAGACGTTGATAAACTCACATTCGCCACACTTGCCTTTGTATTTTTTGAAATCCCTCAGGTCGTTGAAGGTCTTGCTGTTAAACCAGAGGTCTCTAAACGGCACCTGTTTGACATTGCCAACCGAGGAGTGGAAGTAGGAGCAGGGTTTGAGGTTGCCGAAGCAGTCGATCAGACAGATGGTCTGGGCAGCAATACAACCTTTGCCGCCGCCGGTGGAGAAGGTCAGGCTGCGACGCTTAAAATCGACGCCCTCGGCTTTGGCCATCTGCGGTACAACACGATAGTAGTGCGGCGCACAGGTGGGACGCATGAGGATTTCATCTTCACCCTTCTCCTGCTCGTAGTGCCAGGCAAGAATTTCCTCGTAATCCTCCTTGGAGATCAGTTCGTTCATAATCTCCTCGCCACGACCTGTCGGTACGATCATAAACATGTACCAGGCCGTCGAACCAAGGCTCTTGGCGAGCTTGAAAGTCCCGGCAATATCGCGTTGGTTGCGTTTGGTAAAAGATGAGTTGACCAGGAACTTGATGCCGTTGCGCTTAAGGGTTTCAGCGCCACGAATAGTGCCTTCAAATGCCCCGGGACAGGAGCGGAAATCATCGTGAATCTCAGCAGTCGAGCCATCGAGTGACAGTGAGACCATCTTGATGTCGGCCTTCTTCATCTTCTGACACACCTCATCGGTGATCAGAGTGCCATTGGTCGCCATACACATACGCAGGCCTTTATCAGTGCCATATCGGGCAATCTCGAAGATGTCCTTGCGCATCAGCGGCTCGCCACCAGAGAGGACCATGACCGGCTGGCTGACCTCACAGATATCATCAATCATCTTGAAGGCTTCTCCGGTACTGAAGTCACCAATAGCGGCGTCCATATCAGATGAACAGCGGCAATGAACGCAGCTCAGATTACAGCGTTGTGTTGACTCCCAGGCAATCCACTTGGGTATATATTCTTCTTTTGGCGCCATGCTGGCAGCTCCTTAAACTAATCTTTAGCGAGAGAAACGAGACTCAGAGTTAGTCCAAGTCATAGTTAATCAGTCTACAACAGGGGTAGATGACCTGACAAGAGAGGTTTTCTCTTGACACGACCGTCGGATAGCTTTTGACAGCGTGCTATCAATCCTGATTGGCTTTCGAAGGGCATCCGTAGGGTTTGCAAATAGCCCCACCGTTTGCGAACGCGGAACTCAACCAGCAAAAACCCAAAAAAGGCAGCCCCAAGGCCACCTTTTCAAAAACCGCAAATCACAAAACTTATATCTTCAAGAGATACAGAGCTTTAATCCTGAAAAAGCTCGTCAAAAATCTCGGCAACTGTTTCTATTCTAGTTGCCTTCCATGCATTAGTACCGCAGAAGACCAACCCGGTTTTCATGTCTCCCCGCTGGGCACGGTCAAGTGCATGCACGATACAGAAGCGTTCGCCCTTTGACTTGTACGCACATTTGCGCAGACAACCGGTCGGACAGGTTGGTGTCATTTCCAGGTCACGTTCACGAATCGCTTCGACATTCGCGACCAGTGCCCTGCCAGGCAAGCCCGCCGGGCTCATAAGCAGGCCGATATCTTCCTTGTTACAGTTCAAATAGGCCTGCTTGAAGGCATCGTCAGCATCGCATTCCTCTGTACACACAAAACGCGTACCCATTTGTACGCCATCTGCACCCTGCTGCAGAGCATTCTGCAAATCAGCACGATCCCAGACGCCGCCAGCAGCTATAATCGGGATATCAAGATCCCATTTATCCTGGAAATAAGCCTTGACGTCACGAACCGTAGCGTACTGGTCGTATTGCCCGGTACCAATATTTTCCAATTTCTCACCAAGATGCCCGCCCGCAGTATCAGGGTCTTCAACCACCACAGCATCAGGTAAGCGATGGTAGGATTTATGCCACTTTCTGGCAATCAACTCGGCAGCTCTGAGCGAAGAAACAATCGGCACAAGTGCAACATCCGGCCAATCAGCAGTCAGTTCAGGAAGATTCAACGGCAGCCCAGCCCCACTTACAATCAGCTTAGCACCACCTTCACAAGAAGCTTTGACCAGTTCGACAAAGTCGGTCACGGCCACCATGCAGTTTGTCCCGATAATACCATCAGGAGCTATTTCATACGCCTTGGCGAGTTCGTCTTTGAGTGCCAGAGGCTCTGCAGCAAAATAGTTGTCACCCTTGAAATGCGGCGAGTCCATACCGATACCGGCCGTTGCAATCAGGCCGATGCCACCACAACGAGCGACATTCCCAGCCAGCCGGTAGCCCGAGACACGAACAGCCATGCCTCCCTGAATCAGGGGATAAGGGACTTCGTGCTTGCCGATACGCATAGATATCTCCTTAAAGTTTGTCCATACAGCAATACTGAAACCGCCAATCAATCTAGCAAATATGGCCTTTTTACTTTGTAATACTTCTGTAAAAACATTCAACTCTTCCCCTTGTCGCCTGCACGTAGTAATGGTAAAAATAGATCTTATGAAATGGCTGAAACGTATCTTTAACCCGCTCATAGCCTTTATCGGCATCCAGCTCGCCTGGGTTCTGGTAGTAATTTTCTGGCTTAACTGGTTCCTTGGCAGCCACCGCAAGCTAAGGGCTCTGGCCGAAAAATACAGTCCCGAACTATTGGTCGGTGGCCCGGACTGGCTGATTTTAACCGAGAGCCTGCTGTTGCTGGTCTCTATCCTGGTTGGCGTCTATGTCATCTTTCTTTACTGGACAAGACAATCGGCTCTGGTTCGCGAGCAGCGTCAGTTCATATCTCAGGTAACGCATGAGCTGAAGTCACCTCTGGCCTCTCTGCAGTTACACCTGGAAACGCTTCGTCGTCATCAACCTTCTCCTGAGCGCCAGGCGGCTTTCCTGGAAACCATGTTGAGTGACACCAGTCGCCTCAATGGTCTGATTGACAATCTCCTTTCAGCCAGCCGAGTCGGTCAGAAACATTGGCTATTGGACCTGCAGACCACCGACTTCAGTGCCTTCATAGGGAGATATTTCCGAGCCCGTCAGTTTACCTTGCCCAAGGCCGGCAAATTGTCACTCGATATCACAGCTGGAATTTATGCCGCCATAGACCAGGAAGCGATGGAAACTGTTTTACGCAACCTACTGGAAAATGCCGTACTCTATTCCGACAAGTCCCCAGAGATCACCGTGACCTTGAGTAGCGATACAGACAAATGCTATCTGGATTTCGCTGATAGTGGCCGTGGCATAGAGGTCAAGGAACAGAAAAAAATCTTCAATATGTTCTATCGCGCCCGGCGTAAAAACGAAAATATACGTGGTAGCGGACTCGGTTTGTTCATTGTCAACGCCACCATTCGCCGCCATCACGGCCAAGTCAAAGTGGCAAGCAAAGGACAAGGACAAGGAACAACTTTCAAGATCATTCTGCCACTCGCACAACCAGCCAAGGTTGAGGAGGAGTCATGAAACAGCCTCACATCCTCCTTGTCGAAGATGAAACGCATATCGCCCAAGGGCTGATTTTCAATCTGGAACTTGAGGGTTTTCTGGTAACTCACGCGGAGACAGGAGCCGCAGCATATGAGGCTTTTGGCAGACAACCTTACGATCTGGTAATTCTCGACCTGATGCTACCGGATAGCCACGGTATTGATATTTGTCAGCAGATGCGCAAAACATCACCACAACTGCCGATCCTTATTCTCACCGCTTTAGGCGAGGAGCAGGACCGTGTAAACGGCCTCAAGGCAGGGGCGGACGATTATCTCACCAAACCGTTCAGCCTGGATGAATTCCTGCTGCGAGTGAGCGGCATGCTACGACGTTCCACATGGTATCAAGCCACGCTCAACAGGGCGGAAGAATACCTGTTTGGTAGCAATCGCATCAACTTGAACAATCTGCAAGCCATCACTGCAGGTGGCAACATCCGGCTCACCGAACTCGAAGGCCGTATGTTGGAAAGCTTTTTTGCCAACGAGGGCGAGACCCTGACACGGGCCGAACTTCTGAAATCAGTCTGGGGGATGTCTGAGGACACAGAAACCCGCACGCTTGACAACTTTATTGTCCGCCTGCGCAAATATTTTGAAACAAACCCAGCCGAACCGAAGTATTTTCTGACCGTGCGGGGACGTGGGTATCGTTTTGTACGTGATCCTTAGGGGCTGGGGGCTGGGGGCTGAGGACTGGTAGCTGGAATTTATTCTGTATTCTGTTCTCTGTCTCCTGTATTCTGGCGTTTGATAAAATTCTTCATCAACAAAAACAATTTCACATAATTGGAGGATAGATAT
>JAMONP010000053.1 GCA_027065695.1 Desulfuromonadales bacterium
CCGGGCACCGAGCGTTGAATCATGTCTGGAAAGACATCAGCCACCCGTTCATCAAAATGAAAATCGATGATTTCATCTAAAGGTGCGGCATAAATGGCGTCTTGTTTTTTTAGCAATGTTTGTTCACCCTTCTAGCGTTTTTTTGTTATTGGGCAGCTGGCTGCGCGTCTCGATGGTAAAAAGCGCCTGAATTTAGCAGTAATTGCATAACCGGCACGCGCTGCAAGGTGGATTCCCGGTAAGCCAACAAAAGTTGAGAGCAGGGGGTAAAATGGCGAAGGCAGCGTATCCCAGAGTTGACGAAAGGCTTCAACGCCTGTGAAGTATTGCCCCTCTGCGTCTCGTGCATGCAACTTTTTTTGAAAATCAGCAACAGTTTTGCCAAAAGACTCGGCATCAAAATCAGGAGCGGCTATATCAACAAACTGCACACGTTTGTCGGTGAGTGAACGATAATAAGTGATCTCTGTGGAACAGAGGCCACAGGCACCATCGTAAAAGATTGCGAGCGGATAAGTAACTGACATAAGCAATCCTCTGTTTACCTATAACGATTACAACATTGTGATATCATTATAACCTGTAATAATAAGACTAAGGCAAGGAAACTGATATAATATAGGAGGACAAAATGAAAGACATTCACACAGTTTTTACGCAGTTCAAAGAAGACTTCCCTCAGGTTCATTTGAAATATGAGGATCTGGGGCAGGAAATCCACCTGAAATCAGGCCCTCTGTCGGAGAAGACCAGATGGCTTATTAAGCTCACTGTGTCTGCTTCCTCCGGGCATCACCGGGCTTTGGAAACCCACCTGGCCAAGTCCAGAAAGGCGGGGGTCACTGAAGATGAGATCAAGCATGCACTTTTGTTGTTGATACCCACCTGTGGTTTTCCCGCCTTCATGGAGGCGTACAGGACGTACCAGCAGCAGTCGTAGCGACGTACAAGGGCGGATCATGGGGTTGATCTGCGATCCGTTAAGCTATCCCCGCAATTCAATATGCAAGAAATTTTATCTTACATCGCACTCTCTATGGGGGTTGCCTGGGCGAGCGGGATCAACCTGTATGCAGCAATACTGGTTCTTGGTCTGCTCGGAACCTCAGGAAACATGCCCTTGCCGGAGTCCCTGCAGATTCTGCATAACCCCATGGTTATCGGCGCTGCCGGACTCATGTATTGCATCGAGTTCTTTACCGACAAGATACCTGGTGTTGATAGCCTTTGGGACACTTTACACACCTTTATCCGCATCCCCGCCGGTGCAGTACTGGCCGCATCTGCCGTTGCTGAAGTCGACCCATCACTCACTCTTTCGGCTGCTTTGGTTGGCGGTGGTTTGACCGCAGCGACTCATCTAACCAAGGCTAGCACCCGTCTTCTGGTAAACACTTCACCGGAACCATTCAGCAATATCGGCGTCTCCCTGGCAGAAGATACTGTGGTTATCGGAGGCTTATGGGCAGCACTGCATTATCCAGTGATATTCTTGATATTCCTGGCGGTCTTCTTGTTGTTGATGGTCTGGCTGCTACCGATCCTCTGGCGAGGTGTCAAAGGGATATATGAGACGTTACGAGGACTTTTAAAGCCTAGCAGCCAGCTCATTGATTGATTGACCGACCGGCTGCTAGTGTCCCGTGCGGTTAATCGTGACGTATAATTCTGAGACATTTTGGTTGCTGTCAAGGCGTGCTGATGAAGGCCTAGCGTGCGTTAAGCCAAAGAGGCGCAACGCAGACAGCGGGCAAA
>JAMONP010000054.1 GCA_027065695.1 Desulfuromonadales bacterium
GATTCCATCAGGGCCAGAGGCATGAAAGTTGCCTCATCCCAAAGGCCGGATATATGGATGCAATATTCTTCTTGTCACAAACGAACTTTTCCTTGCATCGCGGGGCGAACCATATATGACCCCGTTATCGGACCCTTGGCCCCCTGCTTGGCCCCACTTGGCCCCATGACCCTTGGCCCCAATTGTGTATAACCATCTCCTGCCAATCAAGACATTATTAACGCGCCAATTACATATCTTCTAATCATAGTTAGAACCATTTTCTCTCTCCTTGTTCCTACAAAGTAGGAACCTGTTGATCCAGATCAACATTGTCTCGTTTACTACACGAACTTCCCGGCAAAAACAGGGCTATGAACTACTTGTTAAGAAGGTGCCAGGTCGATACGTGAATGGAACATCTCAGTTAGCAGGGATGACTGGAAGAAAAATCCTTACACCTTAACTTATTGGCATTAGGTAAATAGGAACAAACGGAAGAGATACCATAGGAGCAGTAACATGACAAAACAGAAAGCCAAAAACAAGTTCCCGGCAAATTACAAAGCCAGAAATAGATTCGTGCCGGAGTTAGCTTCGATGTCGGCAGCAACAGCAGGAGGAAATACAACATATGAAAAGATTGGGTGCGTTGGATTTCAACCTGATTTTAATCGCTTGGAAGCAGTTGTCTATATCAAACAACCTGTAGGATACGGTGGTGATATTTGTTCGGCAGGATCTAAGGAATATGTCCGTTTCTTCCTATCCTTTGACAACGGCAGCACTTGGGACGATCAAGGGGTGACTAGTTTCACCGCTTATGATATTCCGCAAGCGGCTAAAAAGAGGTTGGAGTATGCAGTTACCCTGGAAATTGATCCGAAGAAGCAGTTTTGTTCCGATCACAACTTTGTTCTGGTGCGGGCCATCCTTTCATGGAAAGGAGTACCGCCTGCAGGGAATCCTGATTTTATCCCACCTTGGGGCAACATTCATGATACTGAAATCCAGGTTGACCCGCTGAAGTCGATTCCTGTATGGAAGCTTCTAGAGCAGGCTGAACTCACACTTCCAACAAATATTGCACAGACAGTTGATCTATCTCAACTCATTCCAACCGTGGAAAAGAAAGCACTTAGCATTGCCGAGCTGCAAATGCTCTACAAGAAACCCAAAGTGGAGCCACATCGCTTTGCCTTCAGCACCGCATTGAAACTCTTAACTGATCCAGATTTCACCGCCAGCACGGTGCAGATGGAACCCATTGAAAGCGGTTCTCTCAGTATCGACTGGCAGAAGGTTATCGGTGCCATCTATAAGCTGGATGGCAATACCTCCTATGAAGAGCTAGAGTGCATTGGCCTTAATCCGGAAACCAGTGAACTCATTGCCACGTTCCGCGTAAAACGTCCTTACGGCTATTCGGGTGGTCCTTGCAACAAGGGCAGCATTGAGTATGTCACCTTCTGGGGTGATTTTGATATGGATGGCACGTTTGAAAAATGCTTGGGTACTGCAGCAGTGGAGGTCTATGACTACAACGACATTCCCGATGGCAGTCTCGAGTACGCTGTCTTCCTTCCGGTCGATTTGACCCCCTACAAGCAGCCCTGCCAGGATGGCCCAAACGTTGCGAGAATTCGTGCCACGCTATCTTGGAACGCCCCACACCCCTGCAACAAACCAAACCAGCCACCTTACTGGGGCAACAGTGAGGACACGGTCATCCACATACCGGCAGGACCAAAACTGCCGGCATCCGACTGGTTTAAGCCTATCCTGTACACACTGTGCTCAAGAAATGTCTGCAGCATTGATCAAGGGACGGGACTATCAACGGGGGACAGACCGTTTGGCGGTGTAATTTGGATCAAAGGCGAATTCCCCATAGGCCCCGCTGTTGTTGTGCCCGACCGGTTCAAATACCGGGTTCGAGTAAGGCCGTTGGATCCCATTGGTGCATGGCAGGTACTGACGAATGACTTCAAGGTCTGGGTTACCAAAGGGTCAGGTGTCAGTTTAGCCACGACTTCGAAGTTGACCCAGACAGTGGATTCCAATGACTTCTACACTTACCGAGAGTATGGGACTCCGGTCAGTGGCAACTGGCGACGGGTCACGGGGCCGAATCGAGCTCTGGCTCGCTGGGCAACCCGAAAAGAGGACGTCGGTCGTTGGGAGATTGAGATCATTGGTAAGGATACTTTGACGAACACGATCTACCAGGCAATTCAACAGATCTGCCCGGATAATACAACACGCCAGAATGTGATCCTGAAGCTAGATCAGGAACGGCCGGAAGTGGTTGACATGCGAATCACCCATGTTAAGAAAAATCCGGCAGCCCCATGGAAGCCAGCGATGGGTTGCGACAAAATCAAAGCGGGCAGCATCATCAAGGGCGTGTATGAGGTCTCCGATGATCATTTCCGCAAAATGACCTTGAGGGTGCTTCCCAAATCAGCAGCCCACGGAGCTACTGTAAACCCGGCAAGCAAGACTTACTACGCACCGGATTTTGAGCCAACCACGGGCACATCGGGAACCTGGATCCTGGATACCAGCGGCATGGACCCTTGTGGCTATGTTGTGCTGCTGGAGGCATGGGACCGAACCATCGCCAACTGCGATGCTGATGGCTGGTACAACCGGAAATCGGTGGGTTTCTGCCTAGTGAAGTAAGCGTGCTGCCCATTGGAAGCTTGCCAGCAAAATATCAACAACCTAGGAAACAAGGCATTGATATTGCTGGCAAGCATGCTCTGAGCAGAACATATGCAAGGTGAAACAATATTGCTATCAACCATACTAAATAAAGGAGAATGTAATTTGGCTAGTTATGGAATGAAAGAGCGCGCTATGCAATTAAGAACCAAGAATAGTCGGTTCTTATAGCCGTATTAACTACTGAATAAAGAGGATAGGATAATGACTTGGAACTTCGACACAGATTGCCGATACCACACACAAGATACATCATACTACTGCGGTGCGGCAACCGCGATGATGGTACTAGCGGAAATTGGGGTGCCCTACACTAGCCTGGATCAAGACGACCTCTACACTTCAAATCATAACCACAACATCAAAGCGGGCTGGGCCACAGACCCATATGGCTTGCGTTATACGCTTATTGATCGTAAGCCGGCATCGTTCACCAACACCTTTTTGGTCTACAAGCCAGAAGCAGAAGACGAAGGCACTCGGAAAATCGTCTACACACTTTGGCGCTATGGAGTTTCACCAGTGGTATTGGTCTACGGCTGCATGCACTGGATTGTAGTGCGCGGCGTGCAAACCGATGTGGAGCCGACTAGCGGAGCAAGCTACGCTGTAGAGGGATTATGGATCAATAACCCAGTATTTTTAGACAATGAGCCGCACTCAGCGAGCGACGCGTGTGGATCAGGCGGCGTAAATGGCGTTGAAAACCAGTGGGTAAGCTATGCCACCTGGCAAAGCACATATTTTACGGGCTGCAACTATGACAGTGCCACAGGCTCAGATCAGTTCATTAGTGTATGTGACCCAGATGAACCAAAAATTGAATTGCCGAAGCGCATCGCTATGGAGCGACCCTTCGACGGACGGAAGATCATTGATCCAGAAACCGCCATCCAGATGGTCTATGAGGGGATGGAGCAAAACCACCTCACCAAAGACGAACAGATTGCTGAACGTTTGCGTCGGTTAAAATTCGAAGAGCCGATGCTTGTCAAACGTCTGGACTTGCCGGATTCCTATTATTATCTGTCACCTGCTATTGCGGATGGTGAAGTGTATGGTTATGGACAGGTGGATGGCCGTTATGGTGAACTGCAAAGCGTCTATTTGATGGATGGTAAGGCAAAACCTTATGAAATGAATCGCAAAGTAGTAGTTAAACGATTAATGACACGCACCTTCGAACTGCCAAAGGAAATGGGCCGGTTTCACCTTCGCCCCGACACTTTCTGTCTAGCACCGACACTTGTTTGGAGGCCGTGCCGGGAATCATATTCGCCGCATCTGCCATTCTGGCAGCTGAATACGGGAAACCAGACGCTCTATATTCGCGCTGATGGTGAAGTGTTTACTCATCTAACAACGACGGGAACTGGAGTGTGAATGAAAGTACTACCCCGAAGGAACCCTGTACACCGGAAACTGCTACGTCGGCGGCGTTGAACTTTGTTCACAACATAAAGGAATATGCCTTCGACGTAGTTCTGAAAACTGCATTCGATGGAACTCAGGTTTCTGAACCGATCTATGTGGAACGTCTTGATCTGCCGAATAGCGGGTATTATCTTGTCCCCTTTTTCGGCCCCCATGGCCTAACTGCGGTAGTAGAGGTCGATGCTTCGACAGCTCAAGTTTCAAAGGCCGCCGCGACGCCGGGCAGTAGTAAAGCTTTACCCTTGTCGCAAGCAGATGCACTGTCGGTAGCTAGAGCTGCTGAACCCGACCTACGATCAGAAAACACGGCGCGATTGGTTTGGCAGCCGTCGAAAGAAAGCCCGGACTCTTTTCTGCCTCTTTGGGTTGTAGGGATTGGGCGGGCGTCAGTGTTCGTGGATCAAGCAGGGAGGGTTTGGAGAAAATTGACGGTTAACAGTAAGGGTGGATGACGTCCCTCCTATATACCTATCGCCGCAAATCACCGACAGTGTGAATGCTCCACCGGCTAGAAGCCGGTGGCTTCGGGTTACGGCTGAAAGCCGGTCATTTCGCCTAAAGGCAACTTACAGCACACTGAAATCATCATCGGGGTCATCCGGCTTCTGATTCTTTAGAGCAGAGAGAGAGGCAGGTACTTCGCTCAAATCTGCGTCCGGTGATATCTTGCATTGCATCTCATCAACAAATGCATCATCACCAAGATAGATCTGATTGCGCAAGCCCTGCCACGGCTTCGGCTGATTCCAGCCTTCCGAGACAAATTTTCGATACAGCTGCTGCGCTGCATGTTTACGGCGTGAAAACGCCGCCAGGATCCAATTGACCGTCAGCCATGGTTCAGATAACACCATCCCCGCAGTGCCCCGGTAACTGCTCCACGGCCAATCTTTGGCTGATCTGACCATGCCCGCCCTGACCGGGTTAAGAACAATATAGCGGGCCAATTCCAACAGGTAGCTTTCTTTTTGCACCAGAATGGCCTTGTACCTTCCCTGGAATACATGCCCCACTCTTTTCTGCCGTTTGTTGAACCGCTGGGTATAGACGCCATTGAGCTGGCGCATGCCCTTGGACAAGTTACCGTTTGGCGTTTCGACAAGCAAATGGTAATGGTTGGACATCAGACAATAGGCATGAACTTCCCAGTTGAATCGCTCACATGCTGCTGCCAGCACGTCGAGAAATAACTGCCGATCACCATCATCCAGATAGATATCTTCCCGCCTGTCGCCTCGTGAAGTGACATGGTATAGCGCTCCTGCAAATTCTATTCGTAACGGCCTGACCATGTTCTCAGCCTACAACGCCTGAATGCAAAATTCAAGACCTGACCCTGTTACCCTTATTCATGTCGCCAGCGGCCTATGACATCAGAAAAAGTGATATCTTTCCACGGCTTGCCCCATTCTTCATGAACCCGAACACTTTGAGAATGGGGCTGCGGATCAGGTAACGGCATCTGTACTACCGCAGGCAACAATACGGCATCACCAACTACGACGCATTCACCAGGAGCTAGGTTCGGCAAGATGTCTGTGATCCCGTTTGAGTTATCAGGAAACAGTCTTTTTACATAGTTTTGATCGGCATTGTTGGTAAGTCTCAAAGCTATGAAATTGTTACATTGAGCAAAGATGGTCTCTGATACTTCTGATGGTCTCTGGCTCACAACCATGAGGCTCAAACCATATTTTCTTCCTTCCTTTGCAATGCGTTCTAATGATTTTCTGGATGCTCGATAGGCTACATTATCCCTTTGAGGGATATAATTGTGAGCTTCCTCGCATACAATCATAATAGGCACGTCATTAAGCTCACCCTTCTCATGCCGCAATTTGGAGTAGTGAAAGCTGAAATCAAAAATTAGACGTGAGACGAGACTTACAGTGATGCTGAGAACCTCAAAAGGGATGCCACTTAAGTCTACAGTGGTTACATTTGCTTTCTCCAAATAACCGATAAATTGCTTAAGTATCTCCTCGAAATCATTAGTTTTAAAAGGGGTTCCGTCCGTTTTTTCCGGATGCAGTAAAAAGCGCAAACGGTTATCTGCAAGCTTTGTCTCTAATCGTGAAACGAATCGGTTGAACTCTCCATTGAATGGCCCGTTTGTCGCCTTATCAGCTTTACCTGTCGCTGTCGGAACAAATTTACACTGCTTATCAAAGTAATGCTTTTTCCGATCATCAATGAGTGTTCCATCAGCCAGTTTTGGTTTGTTTTCATCAGGCAGCCGCCCAATGACCTCACGATTCATATTCTCGATGTAATTGAAAACCTCCTGAATAGAAAAGTAGACCGGCGTATCGTATGTCATATCCGTTACTTTGGGGTTGTGACGTGTCTTGTTCAGAATAACTGCCAACTTAAATTGACTGACCTGATTATGTGAATTCGCCTCATTACTTTCGATAAACATGCTCTCTAGTTCTTCAGAATTCATCAACCAATACGGCAAACAAAGAGAGTCGATATCCAATCTATTCAATGTGAATGATTGATCCTTAGGAAGATCGAAGGCCGCACTGTATTCATCATGGATATCGAAAATGACAACATGTGAATTATTTTGTTTCCCAGAGTTGTGATTGGTTTTATCAGCGATACCGACGACATCGTGAAGAATTCGAGCTACGGCGCAGGACTTGCCAGATCCGGTTGATCCAACGATCGCAACATGCTTGCTAAAAAAACAATCACCGTTAATTTTTAGAGAAATATCCTTATTTAGTGACAACTTACCAAGCGGGAATTGGTAGTCGGAATCCTCCGCAAAAAGTTTATCCAGCGTGACTTTATCTGCCGTAAAAACCGGCTCCGTTGGGACAGGTAGAAGTACGCTAGCTCGTTCAAAAACCGCATCTCCAACAAGAGTGCCAATGGCCTGACATTCTATTTGGAATTGCCATGTAGGATTGCCATCCTTGTCTTGTACGTTTACACCTTTGACGTTCCGAATCGTAGCAATAGTGAAATCCGAATTGCCCTGTGCGATTCGTAGATATCGACCAACTTGAAGATTCTCCTTATGTTCCTCGAAAGTTTTAAGATCATCCACGACAACGACTATGGCTTCGGGCGAACAGGATAATACTTGACCTAGCTTATTCGTAGACATTGCTGACTCCTATGATGTATTTGATTTCCTTTAGAGACGTTGCCGCAAGATATTCGATATTTACATCTCTTGTTTCCAGTGCGTCGTAATTGCCAGTTCCGATAATAAAAAGATCATCACATTTCCGGCTGTTGAGTACTTCCTCATGGTCTTCCCATAGAAGCAGCCGGAGTGAAAACTCTCTTTTCCTCGAGCTACCACTTCCCTGAGAAAGGGGATCTCGGTAGAAATAAGAGTCTTCGAACTGCCCCCCAATATAACCATCTGTTGAGGTAATTCCTTTTGAGTAAAGGCGATGTTGAATCTCCTGAAAACTTTTAGCAGAAGATCTAAGGCATAACACAGGGGTGCTGACGTGCGCGGGCTTAGAGTGGTATTTTTCAAGATAATCGGTCACAAAAAGAACAATTTCTTCATCAAAATCATCTAAGTTCTTGGCATCGACAATCAAATAGCGAAGGCGCGAGTTTTTGTCTAAATTTGCTTTCAGCTGCTTTCGTCTGGCATCAAGTAACTGCTTTCGTGTGCGTAGCGAGAGTGTCCAATGGGAGATGGCCGTCTTTCGAATATCCTTCAAACTATCAAGTAATTGGAGCTTCGATATTTTACGTTCTGCTTCGTCATGTTTTATACTGAGATTAGCAATGATATTAATTGCGTTGGGGTACGCTAAAGTTTCGATTTCACCAGCAACTACGCCATTTTTCTCAAGTGCGTTGCTTACCTCGTCAACAAGGGCATCAAACGCAGGGCCGAACTCCATTGAAAATCTACTCAGAAATTGATCGATATCGACATCATTCAACTGATCAATTAATTTTGTATATTTCTTGCTTTTCGATTTAGTCGCCGCTTCAAGTTCTGCTTTACCAACTTTTGGAAGATTCTTTTTTTCCACGCCGCCAATATGAGCGAAAAGAACATAATTAATGTTATACGCACTGTTGGTCTGATAATGAAGTAACATCTGTAGCAAAGGTTTGAAAATGATGCTGGGTGTAAAGGTGTCGCTCGTCTCGTGGTATTTACACTGAATTGCTGTCATCCCTTCCAGCGTTTTAATATCAACATCTTCGACGATTCCTTCTACGGTGATTACGCCATCATCTTGAGAATTCAGAATTTCTAACAGTGTTTTGTTAAACTGATAAAGGAACCCTTTAATCGTGTAGTCAGCAGAGCGTGACATTTTGTTCCTCTTTCTATTATTTGGGCCCAACAGCTAAGCATTTATCTGCTGTGCGCAGCATGGCAGATAAATGTCCGTTGGACTATGCCGCCCATCAGGTTGGCACAGTCTATATAAAGGGGA
>JAMONP010000055.1 GCA_027065695.1 Desulfuromonadales bacterium
GTTATCATACATTTGATTACCCGCAGCCAAAAGGTTGACTGTTGAGAATCTCAAGCCGTCGACATTGTGACGAAAGATCGAGTTGGTCACTCGCGCCCGGCAGAAATGTATCTGCAGACCGCTATAAGCATACTCTGAAACGATATAATCGATGTCAACCTCCGTGGCGAAATCGAGGTAAAGATATTTCCAGTCGGCCCGTTGCGGCTCGGCAGCAGCACTGCTAAAAACAATCGGTGACGCCGCTGTGCCACGAGCAACCAGTGCCCCTTCAACCAGAAGTTCACTATCGCCAATACCATCGCCATCTCGGTCACGAGGGATAAACAGGATCCTCGTTCCAGGTTCAATCACGAGTCGACCGCTCTTCTTTACCGTAACAATACCATCGATAGTGACTTCACCGCTCCAGAGAGTCTCATCAGCAATAACACTGTCTTTCAGTTTAAGAGTTCTTGGTGCTGAAACGCAACCTGCAAGCCAGGTCAGCACAAAACTCACAGCCACCATTCGTAGAATAGTATTCATCCGGAACTGCCTATGGCACCATTAGTGATAGTGTCCTGTCGACTCATCGATAACTTGCGAAACCGTGGTGATCTCACCAAAACCCTGCTCATAGCGGTTAATATTATCTTGCAAAGCCGCAGCAAAACGCTTGGCATGCTGCGGTGAGAGAATCACACGTGAGCGAACCTTGGCTCTCGGTGCCTGTGGCTGGACAAAAATCAGGTCGACAACAAACTCCGACTCGTTATGATTGACCACCGCCAGATTCACATAGGCTCCCTGGGCGATCTCTTCATCAAGCTGGATCTCCAACTTGATTTCCTGCGGTTTCTTTTCTTCCATTGGTTGCTACCTTTCTATGTTAGTTAAATGTTTGGTTTTCATCATTCTCGATGGTGTAATCGGGAATCCAGCCCCTCAATCCCCCTTGTTTTACAGGGGGGAAGCGAGTAATGCGAGCAGGGGGGTGTTCTTTTATATGTCCTGAGTTATAAAAGCAAAAAGCAACACCGTCGGGTCGCGTCCCGACAGACGCCTTACTTTTTACAACGCCAAAAAAGTAAGCAAAAAGGCTTTTCTCCTGCGGAGGGCACTTCTTTCGCCGGTGGTCGGTGTTTTGTTCTGCTGCAAAGATTGATGAATACGTTTGTGCTGCGTGGCAACAAATGAACAGAACGTTTTTTTGCGAAATTTCTGGTCTTTGCCCTGCAACCCTGTAGCCCATTGTTTAGGTCCTGACGAAAAACTGGCTCACCGCAGCTGCCCAGCAGCATAAACAAAACAGTACGTAACCTTGTTCATCAAGAGCCGTTACTGGTTTACGCACCGACCACTGGCGAAAGAAGTGCCCAGCGCCGCGCAAAGCGTTCTTTGGTTAATTTCCTTGGCTTTGGAAAGAAAGTTACCCGGCTGTCGGCCGGGACCGACGGTCTTGATCTTAAAACAGTAGCGAGGAACGCGAAAAACCACCATCCCCCACATCATTGATCCAGAAAAAGAGCTATCGGCTCAACAACAATACGAACATCACCCAAAACCTGCCCCTCTTCAAGCGTCAAACCATGATCAGCACTCTCTTCGTACATACCAAAAAGTTCCTCCGGTGCCGGAGAATCACCATAAGCTTCACGGGCACCGACATAGTAAGTGCCAGGTTCAGGCAGATTGACCACAAAGCGGCCATCACTCGTAGTCGGCGACGAAATCGCCGCCGGGCGCTG
>JAMONP010000056.1:0-45000 GCA_027065695.1 Desulfuromonadales bacterium
CCCCTGCCGCCTTGGTTTTAGTACCGATGGCCGCAGATTCCTGCTGACTCATCCGGTGGCCTTTGGCAAAAAGGAAAAAGTCCTCCACCAGACCGACGCCTTCCTGCGGATCGTCAATCACTATGCAATTACGGCCGCCGATAAGGTGCAGGCGTTGGCCTTGAGTGAAGAAGAACGTGACTGGGCTAAAGAGCAACTGCCCGAAGGCCCACTCGTGGTGATTAACCCCGGTGCGGCTTACGGTTCGGCCAAGCGCTGGTATCCGGAAAGGTTCGCTGCTGTTGCTGATTTCCTGACCAGAGAACATGGAATGACCGTAGTGCTCATCGGTGGCCCGGTTGAGGCTGAGGTCGGCAGGGATATTGCCGCCATGATGCAATATCCAGCCCTGAATTTCGTCGGTAAGACCACGGTGCGGCAGATGATGTCACTGATTGATGCTGCTGCTCTGATGATTACCAACGATTCTGGTCCTATGCATGTTGCGGCAGCTTTTAAAGTACCGCTTGTGGCTATCTTTGGTCCCACCAATCACACCACGACATCACCATTTACTGAGAATTACCGCATTGTACGTCACGATGTTGATTGCGCCCCCTGTATGCTCAGAGAGTGTCCGACCGATCATCGCTGTATGGATCGGATCACAGTTGATGATGTGATTGCGGCTGTGCAATCATTTCTTCTGGAGATTGATTGAACTCTCCCCCCTGTTCAGCGTAAACTACAGCTGATGTCACGTCATCTGATCGAAAAATATCGTCAGCGCCTCAAGCAGGAAACGGGAGCGGTTGCCAACCCCTGGGGGGGACGTCTCACCGTCGCCCTGGTTTATCCAAACACCTATCACCAGGGCATGAGTAACCTCGGTCTGCAGACCGTCTATCAGATGCTAAACAGCCGGGACGATAGCCTTTGTGAACGTTTCTTCCTCCCCGATCCTGAAGATCTTGATGAGCATCGTCGCAGCGGTTTCCCGCTGGTTTCCGTTGAATCGCAACGTCCTCTGGCCGATTTTGATATGGTCGCTTTCTCTATCTCCTTTGAAAATGATTATTTGAACTTACCAGTTATCTTTGAGCTTGGTCGCGTGCCGCTCTGGCGTGAGGAGCGTAACGAGCGTCACCCGTTGGTTATCTGCGGTGGTGTCTGCGCTTTCCTCAACCCGGAACCACTGGCGGAAGTCATGGACCTTTTCGCGGTTGGCGAGGCCGAAGTGATTCTGCCGCTATTGCTGGAGGGGTTGCTCAATTCGAGCACGAATAATCGCAAAGAACTCTTGGATCGCCTCTCGCAGCTTCCTGGCATCTATCAGCCGGGTGGCTACACTCTTGGTTATGAAGAGACAGGTGAGTTGAAGTCAATGGTGCCGTGTCGAGATCTACCGGATTATGTTCAACGTCAATGGCAGAGCAACCTTGATGACAGCCAGAGCAGCACATGTGTGGCGACGCCGGACACAGAATTTGGCAGTATGCATCTGGTTGAGGTTTCCCGTGGCTGTCCGCGGGCCTGCCGTTTCTGTGCCGCTGGGTTCATTTACCGGCCGTTTCGTGAACATTCTCTGGACCACCTGCGTCAAGAGATTCTCGACAATCCGCAGGGAGTAGGCAGGGTCGGCCTGGTGGCAGCGGCGGTTTCTGATTATGGTGAACTGGCTGATATAGGTCGTGAAATACTGGAGCAAGGTGGCGAGGTCTCGGTTTCGAGTGTCCGCATCGATGCAATCACGGCCGATCAGGTGTCTGTACTCGCCGAAGCTGGCCACAAAACTCTGGCTCTGGCTCCAGAGGCAGGTAGTCAGCGGATGCGGGATGTGATCAACAAGGGAATCGATGAAGCGCAGATCCTCGCCGCCGTCAAACTCCTGGCAGAGGTCGGCATACCGAACCTTAAACTTTATTTTATGATTGGTCTGCCGACGGAATTGGAGGATGATATAAACGCAATTGCAGATCTTACGGTGAAAATACGCCAGGTCTGGGAGGCAATCGGTAAACAGCGGGGACGTCTGGGCCGTCTCCACCTTTCTGTTAACCCCTTTGTGCCTAAGCCCTGGACGCCGTTGCAATGGGCGCCGATGGAGCGTCGTGCGCTGCTTGAAAAGAAATATCGGTTGTTGCAGAAACGACTGCGCCCACTACCGAATGTTGATTTGAATTTTGAGTCATTGCGACAAGCCGAGATCCAGGGCTTTTTTGCCCGCGGCGACCGTCGAGTCGGCAGAACCCTGCCATTGCTTGCCGAGGGTGCCAGCTTGAAGGCGGCATGTCGGCAGGTTGGTCTCGATCCCGCTTTCTACCTTTATCGTGAGCGTGGAGTTGACGAACTCTTCTCTTGGGATATTATCGAACAAGGAGTGCAGCGTGAACACTTGCGTGAGGAATACGACCGAGCATTAGCTGCACAACTTGGATATATCTGTCATCCGGGCTGCCGTCGTTGCGGTCTGGTCTGTTAGTCTTGCTGGCTGTCAGTCGGACTGTCTGAGCTGAGCGAAAAGCTGGATATTTGCAACGTTGGAACCCTTCGTATTTAAGATACAATTCCTTCTGTATTCCTCGTCATTTTATAGAACAGTATCAAAAATTGTACACTCATTTATGAGGAGTAAGAGAACCCATGAAACTCAATATCCTTGCAAGCATGATTGTCTTTCTGCTTCTGGCGTCAACGGCAACAGCACTGACCCTGGAGGGAAGCTGTGATGTCCGGTTCTTTGGCGAGTCAACCCTGCACGGTTTTGATGGACAAGCGAAATGTCAGCCTTTTACTCTGGAAAGTGGAGAGAAAGCAGGGGCAAGTGACGGGGACGGCGGAGTCAACGAAGATAAAGCTGGGAAATCCAGCATCATCAGACCGCCGGTAGTCAAGGTTCTGGTCGGAGAAATGGATACAGATAACTCCAGACGTGACGAGAAGATGTATGCCATGTTTGAGCAGGATAAATATCCTGAAATTCATGGCTTGTTTGCTGATCTTGATCCCGATGTGATTCTACGGCAATTGCAGTTAACAGAGGCTGTTCCGGGAAGCTTGGACTTCGACCTCAGGATTCGTGAGATCAGTTTGCCGGTGCAAGCCGAAATCCGCGATATGGTGGTTACACCGGAACAGATCATGTTTATGATGAAGTTCCCAATTTCTCTTGCCAGTTTTAACCTGGAACCGCCAAGTGTCTTCGGCTTTATCCGGGTTGATGACCAGGTGCGAGTTGAAATTAGCGTATTATTACGTCGGCATTGATCCGCCATGAGAAGGAGATATAAATGTCCGTATGGATTCATGAAATTGAAACAATGACGCCAGAAATGGTTTATTCGCAGGAATATGCCAGCACTAAAATGCAGGAATGGGTCGATGACGAGCACCAACGTCGCCTGGTTCGTGTCCTCTACCGTAAATCAGGGATCGACAAGCGCCACAGCGTGATCACATCCTTTGACAAGAACCTGCCGGGCGACTTCTTTCCGCTCGGAACTGATGGCCAGCGACGCGAATTGTCCACAGCTGAACGCAATAATATTTTTACCCGAGAGTCCCAGCGCCTGGCGGTCAACCTGGCTCGTCAGGCAATCGAAAACTGCCCCGGCCTGAAGCCGTCTGATATCACGCACGTGATCACGGTCTCCTGCACCGGTTTTTGTAACCCAGGCCCCGATTACCACATTGTCAACGAACTTGGTCTGTCTCCTGCCACGCAGCGCTACAATCTTGGTTTTATGGGTTGCTATGCGGCCTTCCCCGGCTTGCGTATGGCCAAACAGTTTTGTGAAGCTGACCCTGAAGCTGTGGTTCTGGTCCTGTGCCTGGAACTTTGTACGTTACATCTGCAAATCAATAGCGGTGAAGATTTCATGCTTGCCAATTCCCTGTTCGCCGATGGGGCCGCTCTCGCCATCGTCAGTGCTAAAGAGCCGCAAGAGGACCAGTCATGTTACCTCCTCGGCGATTTCCATTCGGATCTGATCCCGAGCGGCAAAGACGATATGGCCTGGACTATTGGTGACCATGGGTTTGATATCGCCTTGTCGAGCTATGTGCCGAAAATTATCGGTGCAAACATCCGTGATGCCATCAAACCGGTACTCGCTGCCGGGCAATTGGAACTGGATGATATCACGATCTGGGCTGTCCACCCGGGGGGCAAAGCTATAGTCGACAAGGTCGTTGAAAGCCTAGGTCTCGAAGCCGATCAGGTCGCCGCCTCCCGAAAGGTTCTGCGTCAGTACGGCAACATGAGCAGTGCAACCGTGCTGTTTGTTCTGAAGGAGATTCTGAGCCAGCAGGGCCGTCCTCTTCAGGAAAGTGTCTGCGCCATGGCTTTTGGCCCGGGATTGACTGTCGAGATGGCATTGCTGCAAGCTCAGCGGGCTTGTAGCAAAAACAAGACAGCTGCCACCGTTGAGGTCCTGGTAGAGTGAAGAAATATCTGCATTGGCTGCTGGGCGGCGGACGCTACCCCGTTCTGGCGTGCATGCTGCTGATCACGTTATTTTTCTCAACCTTTGCCGTCGGAGTGCCTGTAGAGCAGGACACCAGCTCAATGAGTTCCAGGGAACCTGCGCAGCTTGCTGATTATGAGCGGTTTCTCGACCGTTTTGGCAACGACGAGGATCTGCTCCTGAGTGTCACTCCTCCGGAGCTGCTGACTCCTACTGGTCTCGGACTGCTGGCCGAAGTAACCCGGCGACTCACTGAGTTGGCAGGAGTCCAGGGGGTTTTGAGCCTGAGTAATGCCAGGCAGCTGGTCAGCGGATTGTATGGTGCTGAAGACCGTCCGTTACTACCGCCATTCGATGTTACTGATTTTACGAGTACTGTACAGGTCGCACTGAGTGCTAATCCTGAATATGAAGGTTTGCTGATCTCGGCAGATCAAAAGACGGCCGGTCTGGTTATTTCGCTGGCGGATCATCGTGGTGATCCCACTCAACGTCGCAGGTTAATCGACGAGGTTCGCGCCATGATGGCCAGTATGGCCCAACGTGCCGAGTTCCACCTGACCGGTGTCGGCGTGCAGCAGAGTGATGTAGCCAGCTATATACAGCGCGATCAGCGCGTCATCCTGCCGCTGGTGGCAGTCGCCCTGATGGTCATGCTGGCAATGATCTTCCGGAAAGTTTCCGGTGTCCTGCTGCCACTGCTGGCAACGGGCGTCAGTCTGATCTGGACCATGGGTTTGTATGCGTTGTGTGGCTTCGAACTCAATACCATCACCTCTCTGCTACCGCCCGTGGTGATGGTGCTGGCGGTTTCGAACAGTATCCATCTCTACAACGGTTGGCTGCATCTTGACGGAACAGATGACAGTCGTATCGCGCTACTTGTCAACAAGGTCGACGAACTGCTGATTCCCTGTCTGTTTACGGCATTGACCACGGCCCTCGGCCTGGTTTCACTGACCATCAGTTCGGTGCCCGCAGTTCGCCAGTTCGGCTTTTTTGCCGCGATCGGGGTTGTGATCTCTTTTCTGGTCACCCTGACTCTGGTACCGGTGGCCTTAAGTTACTTACCCTTGCCCGCGAGCCGGCATCGTCAGGGACTCGGCCTGCTGCGCTGGATACTGCAGTCAATCGCCAACCTGACCGTGCAGCACCCTCGCGCGATCATGATCGTCACCGTGCTCTTGCTGGGAATAGCCTTGATCGGGCTGCCGCAACTGCAGAACAATACCTCCCTGATCGCTTTTCTGCACGCTGATGCGCCTCTGGCAGTCGATACCCGTTACATTGACGAACACCTCTCCGGTGTCAATGCCCTGGAGTTTATGGTGGAAAAACGGGATGGTAATCCTCTTGTGGGACATGCCGACTATGCAAAACTCGACGTCTTCGAAGCTCTTGCCCGTAGCCAGCAACCGGTCGCCAACGTCTTTTCAATTCTGACCCTGTTACGACCACTGCATCGCGCGGAGAGTGGCGCTACGTCGCTCGGTCTGCCCACAGATGATGATCAACTTCGCTATGAACTCGAACTGCTCGGTATGGCCGAAAATCAGCAGATGCAAAGGCGTTTTTTAACACCGGATTTTCGCCAAGCCCGGATCAGTGTCTGGCTCCACGATGTTGGTAGCCGTTCCGCAACAACTGTCACCGAGACTCTGTTGACAGAAGGTCGCGCCATCTTTGGGCCAAGCTATAGCTTGACGCCGACCGGCAGTTTCTATCAGATGAATCAGGATTCGAATCGTCTGGTATCAGATATGATCAAGAGCTTTTCACTTTCGATCAGTCTGGTACTGCTGTCGATCCTGATTCTGCTGCGTTCATTACGTTTGACTTTACTGGCGATGATCCCGAATGTCATCCCGATTCTCTGGACCCTCGGCTTGATGGGCTTTTATGGCATCGACCTGAGCACCGGTACGGCGATGATTGGTGCCGTGGTCATCGGTCTCGCGGTTGATGACACCATCCACTATCTGGTGCACTACCGGCGTATCTATGCCGGCGTGGCCAGCGATGCAGTGATGATTACCACTACCAGGACCGGACGGGCTCTGATGATCGCTTCGCTGGTGCTGGCTGTCGGTTTCTGGGTCGGTTGTTTCAGCAGTTTCAAACCGACCATCTACTTTTCGTTGCTGGTGGGTGGAACTCTGATCGGTGCCTTGCTCTGCGACCTGCTGGTTCTGCCTGCCTGTTTGATCCTCAACTGCCCAACCCGCAAGGATGTCCGCTGATGAGAATTGTCACGATGATCTGGGTGGGTATTTGTTGTCTGACTGTCTTAACGGTCCTGGTTCCATTTGCATCAGCGGCCCAGAAGACCGGATCTCGCTACGCTGAGCAGTTGGACTGGACTCAGGACCAGATTGTGAAAAGAGTTGTTGTACCCTCTGTGGAGCAGCCCCAGGGTGAAGTGCAACTGATCCGCCGCCATGACCTGTTGGTGGTGCAGATCCTGCTTTCGAGCCGGATTCTGAAACGGGTGGTTGCCGTGATTGATGCCAAGGAAAAACGCAGATGGCCTGAGACGCACGACGGCTATGCTGCCTCAAATCGTTACCGTGAAGAACTGTTTCGCGCCACGGAGAAAGCCTGGGAAGCGTTTCGCCAACGTAGCGATCGTAACGAAACTCATCAGACCATGGCTATTGAGTTTATCCTCGGCCATGAGAAGTCGTGGATTGCCTTGTCTTTGCCGCAAACAGAAGGGGAGTATGGTAGTCTGAGCCTGATCGACAAACAACCGGTCAAGGCTTGGCGTGTCTTCGGGGATTATGTCCGTAAGAATGTCCTGGAGATCATCAAAGATAGTTTCCAGCTTGACGAGGACGCTGCCAGGGAATTGCTGAAATTGAACCAGTAGCAAGTAAGGAGTCACAAGATGAGATTGAGTATTGCAACCAATTTTGATCCGGAACTGGTCGAACAATGCCGGGACTACCCGGTTACTGAGTTGTTCGGCAAACTGCGCATCGATGCGGTGGGCGGTGGCCGGGCGCCTTACCAGCTGGGCAAAGTGTCGCGTCGGCAGTTGGCTAACCACATAGTTCAGGTGCGAAATGCCGGTATGTCTTTCAATTATCTGTTGAATTCCTCCTGTATGGGTAATCACGAAATCACTCGCAAGGGTCAGAAACAACTCAACAAACTGTTCGACTGGATTGGTGATATAGGTGTCACAGCCGTAACCGTTGCTTCGCCTTTTATGCTGCAGATGATCAAGGCCCGCCAACCGCACCTCAAGGTGCGTATCTCGGTCTTCGGTGGTGTTGATCGGGTTCGCAAGGCCCAGATGTGGGAGGAGCTCGGTGCCGACTGCATCGTACTCGATAGCATTCTGGTCAATCGTGAGCTGGCAACTTTGGCGGAGATCCGCAAGTCGGTTAAATGCGACCTTGAGCTGATGGCCAATAATAACTGCCTGACCGGCTGCGCCATGTCGCCGATGCATATGAACGCTTTGGCTCATACCGGCCAGTCCTGGCATGAGAACAAGGGCTTTTTCATCGACTGGTGTTTTTTTAAATGTACCGAGATGAAGTTGCGCGATCCGGTGCATTACCTTCGTTCGGAGTGGATTCGCCCCGAAGATCTGCACATCTATGAAGAGATGGGATACGATCTGTTCAAGATCGCCGAACGTGACATTCCCACCGAGATGATGATGACCCGGATTAAGGCTTATGCCGAACGCCGTTATGATGGCAACCTGCTTGACCTGATCCAGGCCTACGGCTTCAAAGGGATCAAGGAGGACCACAGTTATTACCGCCATGGGCTCGGATGGTTGCTGCGTTTTATCATCCGTCCGAGTCTGGCCAATCCTTTGCGTATGCTACCGCTCAAACGCTTGGCTGAACTGCGTGGTATGACCCGTCCGATTGCTGGCCAGCCGCCGGTCTATATAGACAATCGGGCACTGGACGGTTTCATGGAGCATTTTCGTACCAACAGCTGCATGGATGTTGATTGTGAAGAGTGTCGCTGGTGTCATGAGTTTGCGGCCAAGGCGATCAGGATCGATGAGAGCAACCGCGCTGCTTCTTTAGAGGCCTACGAGGAGCTGTTCGAATCTCTGCATGGCGGCAGCATGTGGCGTTATTTACCAGAATCCCATCGTGAACCTGCTCAACCGCCGCGCCAGCTGAGTGAACCGACCTGAACCAAGAGGAGAGCATGCCTGCAAGCAGAAAGTTCAACCTGAAGATTAAGGATTATCTCCATACCCCGGAACGCAAGCGGGAGTATAACGAGCAGCATTTCAGCGAGGCTGCCAGTCGCTACGATTTTGCCGCTCGGGCGATGTCGCTTGGTCGTGATGCTGCCTGGAAACGGCAACTGGTTGCGGCTTTGCCAGAGTTTCAGGCTCCAGTCTGCGTCGATCTTGCCTGCGGGACCGGCGACATCGCTTTTCTACTGGCCAAGAAATATCCAGCAAGCCAGATCATCGGCATCGACCTGACCGAGCCAATGTTGGAGTTGGCTCGGCAGCGTTGCAACTCGGCCAATATCGAGTTTGTATGCCAGGATATGGGGGCGACCGGATTCCCTGATGAGTCTGTAGATGTTGTCACCGGCGGCTATGCCGTGCGTAATGCAGCAGATCTCCACCAAGCCTTTATGGAGATCAACCGCATCCTCAAACCAGGCGGATCTGTCGCCCTGCTCGATTTTTCCAAACCACCCAGCCTATGGTTCCAGCGACTGCAATTTCTGGTCTTGAAATACTGGTGTGGTCTATGGGGGCTCTTGCTGCATGGTAATCCCGAGGTTCATGCTTACATCTCGGCCAGCCTCAAGACCTTCCCGGATCGTGTGGAGTTACGACAACTCATCTCGGAGACTGGTTTTGTCGTTAGCCATTCGCGGCAATTCTACTTTGGAACTCTGGAGTTGCTGGTCCTACGAAAGCCGACTGAAGACGGCGTAACAGCAGAGAGGAGAGGTCCCAGTTCTTGACCTCCAACGAGAAAACCAAAGGCTATGAGGTCATTATCACCGGTGCTGGTCCGGTTGGCCTGACCCTGGCCAATCTTCTCGGTCACCGTGGCGTCCGCACTCTGGTACTGGAAAAAAAACCTCATCCTACCAGATGGACCACGCGCTGTTTCCCTTGATGACGAGAGTCTGCGCATCAGGCAGCAGTGTGGCCTGATCGATGACATCATGCCTTTTGTCGCCCAGGGTGATGAAGGTGATGTGGTTTTTACCTATCGCACCCGGACTGGCAAAGCGCTTTTCAATATGGCTCAGCATGGACGTCCATACGGCTATGCGCGTGGCAACCACGGAGTTGTTAGAGAGCTATGAGCAGAAGCGTCGACCGCATCAGGTCAGGATGCTCAGGCTGGCTGGTAGATTGCCAACGACGGTTGCTGGTCGTGCGCCCTGATCGGTTTGTCGAAGAGGACCGGGTACTTTTGGACATAGGTTGAGAAACCTCATCAGACTCTCCTTAAAAAGCAGACAGATATTGGCTTGACTTAATCGTTTGGTTGTAGTATTTTCGCGCAATAAAAGTATGACACTCTGTTAGGCCCCCTCCAATGAGGGCCGCAGAGCTTTAGCCCCGGCCTTCCCCTCCAGGAACCGGGGCATTTTTTTAATGCGGTTCTTCTTGACAGTCGCGCTATGGTTTTGCTAGAAAAAACTATTTAGAAAGCTTTCCTGTATTCTCTTCCTTTACTTTGCTTTGCTTTGCAGGAGCTGAGACCTTAAATGAAAGATTGTAACAAGCTCGATCTCTGGTGTCGCCTGATGCGTTTGATCACTTTCATCGATCTGCCGATCAAGCAGAAGTTTCGGCTCTTTTCTATTGGAGTTCTCTTCTGGTTTGTGGTGATGGCCGCCCTGACCGTTGTTGGCATGGTTGGTATCAACCAACGCTACGACAAGATTGTTAATCATTCTGTTCCTCAAGACAAGGTAGTGCAGAAAGTCATTCGCAATTTGCAGGCGATGACGATCGATGCCTCTAACATCCTTAAAGCAACAGATCGCGTTACAGTCGAACGATTGCAGGATCTTTCCTTTAAGCGTTTACGTGATGTGCGTGATTTCTATGCAGCGCTGGCTTTGGGAGGGGAGGTTAACGACTACTCTCACGATTCCGGAAAACTTCTGGAAACCCTGCACACAACCTCACTGACTATCAATCCTGAAGGGGTTGCGTATCTCAGGGAGTTAAATCTTCTGCTCGATGAGATTGACGTCAGCTACAGTGATTTTTTCCAGTACAAGCTGCAAGTGCTTGCCAAGGAAGCGCCTAACGGTGAGCATCTGGACGGTCGCTATGTAACTCTCACAGATTATATCCAAAATGCCAGTCAGATTTCGATTAACTTCTCGTCAAAACTTGCCGAGCTTTACCATACTTCTTCCAGCAAGATTTCCGAGATCATTGAAGTCACTATTCTGGCTATTCTCGGCGTTCTGGTGGTGGCAGTCCTACTGCTGGTGATATTCACCCGCTGGATTGTGCAATCGCTGGCTAAGCCGATCAAGGCGATCATTGACCAGATTCATAATGTCGGCACCGGTGACATTGATCTCACGAATAAGATTCAGATCACTTCGAATGACGAAATCGGTACCCTTTCGCAGGAATTCAATGGCTTGATGGACACGGTCTATTCCATGAGCACCTTCAAGAGTGTCATTGAGGAAGATGCCACACTGGAAGATGTTTATGCCCGTATCGCCGAGGTCTTCCGACGTGAACTGAGCATTGAGGATTTTGTGATCTACGAAGTTGATGATAATCAACGTGACATGACACCGGTCTATCCTTTGGCGCTGTCCTCCAAGGAGATGGCCTGTAACCCTGAAATTCTGACCAACTGCGATCTCTGCCGGGCTAAAAAAACCAGTCATGAGATCTCGTCACTGGCGTACCCGCAGGTCTGCAAGCAGTTCAAGGAGGAGACCGGCAAAGCCCATATTTGCATACCAATGATTATCGGCGGTCGTACGGGTGGTGTGGTGCAGTTCCTCTTTCAGATCGAGTGCGGCCAGGAATTTGATCTTGCGGATCTTCAAACGCGGATCTTCAAAGCGGAAACCTATATAAAACAGGCGTTGTCGGTTATCGAAGCAAAACGTTTGATGACGACCCTGCGTGAATCAGCGCTCAAGGATCCGCTGACCGGGCTCTACAATCGTCGCTTCCTGCAGGATCATGCCAACCATGTGATCTCTGGAATACTGCGTCGCAAGAAGACTCTCGGCTTGATTATGTGTGACCTCGATTATTTCAAACAGGTTAACGATCAGTATGGTCATGATGTTGGTGATATGGTCCTCAAGGAGACAGCCGCTCTGATCAACAAGGGCGTCCGTGATGCCGATATCGTCATCCGTTTTGGCGGCGAAGAGTTCATTATTCTGCTGGTCGATATCAATCCTGGTGACGCTATTGTCGTTGCCGAAAAAATCCGTGGACTATTTGATGAAAACAAGTTTAAGATTCCCAACGGTTCAATCCAGAAAACTATAAGCCTTGGCTGCAGCGAATTCCCTGGCGATGGGGAAGGCTTCTGGCAGTGTATCAAGTATGCGGATGTTGCTCTCTATAAGGCCAAGGATACCGGTCGTAACAAGGCGGTTCGCTTCGAAGAGGAGATGTGGTCAGGTGAGGATTTCTGATTGCTCACCATATAGTGAAGGTTCGCCTGTTTGACAAAATCATAGTTAATCACTATTGTTCAAATGTAATCAAATGGCGATGAACAGGAGATCCGAGATGGCACAAGCAAACACTAAAGTATTGACGGCACATATCCCTCTGCAAATGGCAGATAAGGTTGACCAGATGGCAATGCGTCTTGAGCGTTCGCGTGGCTGGATCATGAAACAGGCGCTGTCAGCCTGGATCGATCAAGAAGAAGAGCGTAGTCGTCTTACCCAAGAAGCTTTGGCTGATGTTGATGCTGGTCGTGTCATTGATCATCAGTCTGTGCAGGCTTGGGCTGACAGACTTGATTCAGCCAGCCCATTGGATGTGCCACGTTGATGGCATTTAAATGGACCAGCAAGGCCTTGTCAGATTTGGCGCGGCTTTATGAGTTTCTGGAGTCAGTCAACAGGGCTGCAGCCGCACGTACTGTTCAGTCACTCGCTGCCGCTCCGACCAATTTACTGGAGAACCCGCGAATCGGTGAAAGGCTTGAAGAGTTTGATCCGCGTGAAGTCCACCGAATTCTCGTAGGCCATTATGAGCTGCGCTACGAGATTCAATAGTCTACAATTTATCTGTTACGGCTGTGGCACACGCGCGAGAAGCGATGAGGCGGATTACGATTAAGTGTTTTTCTCCCCAAGGGTTTGTCGGAACAGCCCAAATTAGTTGATCTTTACTTTTCGCGTCCCGCCGGTTTTACAGTTAGAAATACTGAATCAGAAGATACAACAAAGGTAAACTGGCAAAAGCCATCACAATCCCCAGCCCAGCCAGCCCAGCCAGGGCAACAGCCAACTCCACACCCATGCCAGCAGCGGTAGCCAGAGCGCTGGCAGTCACCATTGGTGGCATCCCTGTTTCAAATATGGAGATGTCAGCTACGATGTTTTGGTGGATAGAGTGAGTTCAGGGGCCTTGAGCAGGATGACTGCCGGGAGCGACACGTAGAGGGCAAACATGTTGAGAACCTGCGCCGTCTCGTCTGGAAACGCTTTGATGCGTCTGAACAGGATGCCCAGCAAAACGAAGAGGCTGATCACGATGAAGTTTGCCAAGGTGCTGCACCATGGTAGAATCGAGTCAGGCAAAAGTAGCTTAAATTATGAGAGATTGCCAGCCTGAAAGATGTTGCGTGGCAACCATTCTCTGATGTGCTTGTTGATGCGGTCTGCCGGGAAAAAAAACGTCATATTCAGCAGTTGTTGGAGCGGGGCGAGGTGATGCGAGAGAATATCCGGGAATAAATGTTCCTACCTGTTTGAGCACAAACCATAGCAATGCTAGTATTTCTCATGTACATTATCTATGGAGAAAAGCCATGCAAAGAACAACCATAACCTTGCCCAGCGATCTGGTCAATGAACTGATTGAGGTCGTATCGGCAAAAGCAAAACCGAGGCAGTCATTACGGCGATTCAGGATGAAATCAGGCGTTGTAAAAAAGACCGCATCAAAGCCCTGTCCGGCATGCTCGAATTCTCTTTGAGTGCCGACGAGTTGCGTCATGACGACCATCGCCTCGGATGAGATTCTGGTCGATACTTCGGCCTGGATCGCTGAAAGAATTAATTTTTAGCTCAGTTAAGTTGCCGATCCAAAAAAAACCGGGAGAAATCTTTATAAAATAGACTTAATCCCGGTATTCAGCCCCAAATATTTGTAAGATTTTTAATTGCCCATGCTGCTCATAACCTGTTTGACTTCCTGATCAAGATCTTTACTGGGGATGACTACGACCTCTTTTCCTGCCACATTGGTTTTGTAGCGTGGCGCATCCATGTTGTGCAAATATGCCTCGCGAAGTTGTTCGTTCAACTTCTGAATTTTCGCCTGATCGAGACCTTTTTCTTTGGCGGCAGCTATAAAGCTTTGCACCTTGCCTTGTTCAATCACGGCGACACCGAACTTTTTCGGTGGTTTGCCGATGAACACGTATGCATGATCATCAGACGGAACCACTTCGAGAGGATCAGAAACCTGGCCCATCAAGTCCTGCAGAGGTTTTTCAACATCGTGAACCTGATCCAAAGCAGGATTGTCCGGGGTAAGTTCAGGGTAATTGATCTTTTTGCTGAAGAATCCCATTCGACTACCTCCTTTCACAATTTGCGGGGCTCAATTGCATAATTTTAAGTTATCAGGTTATTGGTATGTTTCAATTCCTTTTTCGCTCTTAATCAGCTGATTAAGTTTGTGTAGTTCGAATTTCCCCTGTCAAAACAAGACAAGACTTGTCATTAATCAGTAAACACTGGTAAAATCCCAAGTAGGTGTTAAACATTAACTACAAAAGGAGGATGACAATGCGCAACAAACGTCTTTCATTGTGCACAGTAATTATAACCACAGCGTTTCTGTTAGCAATAAGCCTCACTGCGAGCGCCGCCTCGGTACCACGGATGTCCACCGATGAACTCAAATCGCGGCTTGGTGATGTCGATCTTGTGGTTCTTGATGTGCGTGGCAGTTGGGCTCTGGTCAAGTCTGATAATAAAATTGCCGGTTCGGAGCGTGTCGAGCCAGGTGGCGCGAAACAGTGGGCCGGAAATTATCCCAAGGAGAAGACAATCGTTCTCTACTGCGCCTGAATGAACGAGGCGACCAGTGCCAGTGTGGCACGGACATTGATGGGCATGGGATACTTCAAAATTTACGCTCTTAAAGGCGGATGGCACGAATGGGAAAGGAAAGGTTACCCGGTTGAGTCTAAATAGGCTCCGGTTTGCAAATCATAAATGGTAAGTTGAATGGTTACAAGACCTTTAAAATCAAGAGTTTAAAGGTCAAAACCATCGGGAGTTTGTAGAGTTCAAAAAAGCAGTGATTGGTCTTCGGTGCCACGCAGCACTCAAGTACTCATCAACTTTGCAGCAGAACAAAACACCGACCACTGGCGCAAGAAGTGCCCTCCGCAGGAGAAAAGCCTTTTTGCTTACTTTTTTGGCGTTGTAAAAAGTAAGGCGTCTGTCGGGACGCGACCCGACGGTGCTGCTTTTGATTTTGTAACTATTCGGCACATGTACTTAAACAGCATTAAGAACACTCCCCTGCTCGTGGTACTCGCTTCCCCCCTGTAAAACAAGGGGGGATTGAGGGTCTGAATTATGGGTAAATATACGTCATCCCCGAATGAGTAGTTTTTGCCTTTATAGATTTTCATAGATTCTGATCGCGTTGATGACTGAAGGTTACCGGGTTGATGCCGTGATCACCCTCTTCGGTTGCGATAAAACCATTCCCGCTGCCCTGATGCCGATTGCACGTAACAACCTGACCGGTCTGACCCTCTATGGCGGCAGTATCCTGCCCGGCGAATATCATGGCAAAGCACTCAATATCGTCAGTGCCTTTGAAGCGATTGGTGCTCACTGTGCCGGTAAAATCGATACGGAGGAATTGCATGCAATCGAATGTCATGCCTGCCCGGGAGCCGGTTCCTGTGCTGGCATGTACACCGCCAATACCATGGCTTCGGCCATCGAAGCCCTTGGTATGAGTCTGCTTGGAGCGGCGTCTAATCTTGCGGTTGATGAAGGCAATGAAATATCGACAGAAAAGCGCGAGGATTGTGTGCGTGCGGCTCAGGCGGTTATGGCAATGCTTGCATCAGGATCTAAGGCCAGCGACATCATGACCCGCAAGGCTTTTGAAAATGCCCTGACTGTGGCCTGGGCTTTGGGTGGCTCGACCAACGCGGTCTTACACTTACTGGCTCTGGCCCATGAAGCCAGAGTTGAATTGACCCTTGCCGATATTGAACTAATTACTGCCAGGGTGCCTTTGCTGGGCAACTTCAAACCTTTTGGCCAGTACGTGATGAATGATCTGCATAAGATCGGTGGTTTGCCGGTGGTGATGAAAACCCTGCTTGACGCTGGCTATCTCCATGGTGATTGTCTGACGGTTACCGGTAGAACAATTGCTGAAAACCTGGCTGATGCGCCGCAACGTCCAGAGAATCAGGATGTATTCTATAGCCCGGAGCAGCCCTATGCACCGGCTCACCAGCATATTCGTGTTCTATATGGCAACCTTGCCTCTGAGGGGTGTGTGTTGAAAATCAGTGGTAAGGAAATGGCCAGATTTGCCGGCCCGACCCGAGTCTTCGATCGAGAGGATGTTGCTCTGGTAACCGATGGCCGCTTCTCCGGCGGCACTCACGGTATTATGATTGGTCACGTGGCTCCCGAAGCTCAAACAGGGGGTGTTCTTGCCGTGGTGAGGGAAGGTGACGTCATTGAGATTGACCTTGAATCTGGTGAGTTGAACCTAAAGCTTGACGAAGGTGAAATTACTAAGCGACTGGCGCAGTGGCAGGCTCCAGAGACACGATACAAGAGAGGAGTGTTGGCGAAATATGCTCTGCTGGTTTCGTCGGCGTCTCGGGGGGGCGGTTACCAGTTAACTCTACGCCTGGGGCATTACCGGAATTGTCCTTTGTTGTGAAAACTACCGATATTTTTGACGGAAGTCATATTCCTTCCCTCTCATTCAGAGTATCCTCGAAAATCATGAACAAAATAATTAATTGGCAAAAAGCAAGCCAATGGAGACTTGTGATCCAGTGGCTGTTCTTCGGTTGGTGCATCTTCCTTGGCATACAGTTCTGGCTGTTTGTCCGCCATTTTGAAACTCAGGGACAGGCAGGGTATTTTTCTCGTCCACCTGGGGTGGAAGGTTTTCTGCCGATTGGTTCTCTGGTGAGTCTCAAGGCCTGGTTGCTCACCGGGCATTTTGACACGGTTCACCCTGCAGCCCTGGTGCTTTTTCTTACTTTTCTTGCCATGGCCTTGATGGCCAAGAAATCTTTCTGCTCGTTTATCTGCCCGGTGGGCACGCTCTCCGAATGGACCTGGAAATTAGGCCGTAAACTCTTCGGCCGTAATTTCCGTGTCTGGCGGGGTCTCGACCTTTTCCTTCAGTTCACCAAATACGCGCTACTTTACTTTTTTGCCCAACTGATCCTGGTTGGTATGCCGATAGTGGCGATCAGAGAATTCCTCGCCGCGCCTTACTGGGCGATTGCCGATGTCAAGATGTTACACTTTTTTACCGGGATGTCGACCACCAGTATGGTGGTGATTCTGGTGTTGTCACTGCTGTCGCTGCTTTACAAGAATTTTTGGTGTCGCTATCTCTGTCCCTATGGCGCACTGCTCGGTCTGCTGAGCATGCTCAGCCCTTTCAAGGTCGCTCGCTGCGAAGATCGCTGTATCAATTGTGGCGTCTGTAGTCGAAACTGTCCGGCGCAGATCGATGTGCAGCATAAGAGACAAATCCACTCACCGGAATGTACTGGCTGTCTGACCTGCGTCAGCAACTGTCCCGAAAAGGGAGCCCTGTCGATGGCTTTTTGGAAGCGGCCTGTTCCGGGGTTCGCTTTTGTGGTGATCGTGATGCTGTTGTTCAGTGGTGGGGTGGCTACCGGTATGCTCAGTGGTCACTGGCAGACGAGTTTGACTTATTTTGATTACCAGCGATTGATCCCGCTTGCCCCGCGACTGGGACATTAGTTATGCTGTGAGGATACACACGGTGTGTGTCTCCATAATTTGAGGATAGTACCGTGTAAACCTTAAACTATCGCATCTTGCTGGTTATTTGTCGCGCCAGCTGCGTTGCGACTTCAGTTGTATAGCTACGGCTATGGAACTGAAATCACGCCTTGCCGGCACACCAAATCCCTGCGCAATTTTGCGGCATTTTAAGATGTACAAGGTACTTGGCTATGTATGGTTGGACCGGACGAGTTCTGGAAATAGATTTAAGCAATCAAATCACCAGAGTCGTAAATCCAGATAAAATAGTTTATGAGCAATACATCGGTGGCAAAGGGTTGGCCGGTTATTATTTGAAACCCTTTGTGACCAGGCATTGGACTGATCCTAAGATGCCTCTGCTGTTTTTCACTGGCCCCCTGAACAATACCTCCTCCCCAACCTCAGGCAGAATGACTGTTCTGTCTAAATCTCCCCTGACGGGCACTGTCGGCGACACCTCGGTGGGCGGCAAGTTGGGCACTATGCTCAAGCGCGCTGGCTACGACGGTATAATTATCACCGGGAAAGGTGAAAAGTTTGTCGGCATTCACCTTGATGATAAGGGTGTCAGGTTTGCAGATGCGACAAAATATCAGGGATATTCGGTCTCTGAGACATGTCAGGAACTGGAGCGACTGACTCCCGGAGTCTCCACTGCGGTGATTGGCCCGGCGGCAGAAAACCAGGTGATGTTTGCCTCTATTGTTCTGGATGAGCATTATTTTGCCGGACGTGGCGGCCTTGGCTGTGTCATGGCGGATAAAAAACTGAAATTTATCACTGTAGAGGGCAGCCAGAAAACGCCGGTGGCAGATGCGGATGAACTGGCCATGGGCAGAGAGGAGATTTTTCGGTTGGTCGCTGCTTCCCCAGTGTTGATGGGGGATCTGGGCATTGCAAATTACGGTACCGGTGCTCTTTATGATCTGATGCGTCAGCGGCGCATGATGCCGACCGATAACTTTCGCCAGACCTACTTTGACGCATCGCCAGGCATGAATGCCTATGTCTATAAGGAGAAGTATAAAACCAGGAAATTTGGTTGTATGGGCTGCCATGTGCTGTGCAAGAAAAAAGGTGCCAACAATGAAGTGATGCCAGAATTCGAGACCATGTCCCATTTCAGTGCCTTGATTTGTAATGATGACCTGGATGCCGTCGTCGAGGCGAACCGAATCTGTAATGATGCTGGCATGGATACCATCTCTGCGGCAGCATCTATCGCTTGTTACAAAGAAATTACCGGGATGGAAATCGCAGCAGATAAATTGATTCAACTGCTGGAAGATATTGTCGCTGGAAAAGGTGATGGTGAACTGCTTGGCAAAGGCAGCAGGGCTTATGCCGAGCAATTACAATCTCTCGAAGCTTCTATGACAGTAAAAGGCCTTGAGTTCCCTGCCTACGATCCCAGGGGGGCCTACGGTATGGCGCTGGCCTATGCGACCTCTACACGTGGAGGGTGCCATTTGCGTGCCTATCCGATAGCTCATGAGATACTGCGCAAGCCGGTGGCAACTGATCGTTTCAGCTTCAGTGGTAAAGCCAGGATTATCAAGATAAGCGAAGATGCCAATGCGATGATCGATTCATTGACGGCCTGCAAGTTTTTGTTTTTTGCCGCTTCACTGGAGGAATATGCGCTGGTTTTACAAGGTGTGACGGGGATGCAGACCTCGGCTCAGGATCTTTTGCAGATTGGCGAGCGGATTTATTATAATGACCGCATTATGAATGCGCTAAATGGATTTACTGCCTCCGACGATGATTTGCCGCTGCGTTTTTTCGAGGAGTCAGGGTCCGGAAACGCTGATTTTGATGTACCTGCGCTTAATCGGGGTGAATTTCTGCAGGAGCGGGCCAGCTATTACAAGATTCGAGGCTTGGATGAAAATGGATTCCCCACCCAGGAAAAATGTGAGGCGTTGCAATTGACATGCAACGTCTAGTAACAAAATATGCCGAAAAGCTGGTGCGCCACGGTTTGTGTGCTCCGGGAACACCTATTGTGGGTGGCCTCAATGATACCCTTACCTGGAACCGGCAGGCCCCAGAAACTGCCGCATTGGAAAAAGTCATTAACGGGCTGAATATTAACAGCTTGTTGTTTGCAAAGCCGACCGAGCCTTTCATGCGGATCCTGGACTTTCATGCCGCGCGTTGTGATAGTGAGTTTGTTCCCGAAGATACGGAAACCAGGACCTTTCTGCACAGTATTCCGGTTTGTGCAGAGTTGGACCACGAGGTCATTGTCCCTCTTTTGAAAAAACGAAAAGGGGTGGTCGTGGCTGGCAAGGGAATTATGACTTTCGGTACCGTGAGCCCGGAACAGGGCTTTGTGGTCTTTAGCTCAATTATCTTTTCTGCTTTCGTGAAGTTTTTTGTCGATTATGCCTACCTGAAAATTAAGCGTCAGACCGACCCTGAAATGGAGGCGCTGTTTCCGGTTGTCTGGGAGGCTTACCGTCAATTCTTGCCCGAACAAATACCCTCGCATCTCACAGCTGAGGTTCTTGATTCAGAAGCAAAGATTATCAATGCCATGAAACCGGCGGGGCAAGCTACGGTGGATGCCCGCATGGTTGATTCCTTCTTTGGGAATATTTCTTTTCGGCATCAGGACACTATTTATATCAGTCAGACTGGCAGTTCTCTGGATGAATTGGATGGCTGTATCGATGCTTGCCCCATGGACGGCAGCACCAGTACTGGAATAACCGCTTCAAGTGAACTTGTCGCCCACCGCAATATTTATCTTGGCAACCCGGTCCATTCAATCTTGCATGGACATCCGAAGTTCAGTGTGATTATGTCGATGATATGTGACAAACGGGAATGTGAATTTCGGGGTAAATGTCATGTGAAGTGTGTCGAACAGCGATTTATTGGAGATATTCCTATTGTTCCTGGCGAAGTTGGAACAGGACCCAGGGGATTGTGTCGGACGCTTCCGCCTGCGATGGAAGGTAAACGTGGGGTTGTTGTCTTTGGGCATGGTGTGTTTACGGTTGGTAAGGAAAGTTTTGTGGATGCGTTTGATGCGCTGGTGGATATTGAGAGGATGTGTATGGAGAATTATTGGGAGCTTGTTTCAGGGGGGTGATGTTGTGTTTTAGGGTTAAAATTAAGACCAACCAAGATCAATCAAGACCGTCGGGTCGCGTCCCGACAGACGCCTTACTTTTTACAACGCCAAAAAAGTATGCAAAAAGGCTTTTCTCCTGCGGAGGGCACTTCTTTTTCCAGTGGTCGGTGTTTTGTTCAACTACAAAGTTGATGAATACGTTTGTGCTGCGTGGCACCAAAGACCAATCCCTGCTTTTTTGAACCCTACAAACTAAAGGTGGGTGCTAATTCTTATGGCTTGTGCCTGATTTGCAACCCTCCTGCCTGTCGCTGCAACAGCCCCAGCACCAAGCAACAATTACCACACAAGCTTAGCAGCAAAAACAAAGCAGCATGTAACCTTATTCATCAAGCACCGTTACTGGTTTACGCACCGACCACCCCGAGCAAGAAATGCCCAGCGCCGCGCAAAGCGTTCTTTGGTTACTTTCTTTGGCTTTGGAAAGAAAGTTACCCGGCTGTTGGCCGGGACCGACGGTTTTAAGGTCTAAAGCTAGTAGCGCGGAACGAGGAAATCAAGATCAAAAACAAAATCGGATGGCCGCGCCCTCAATGAAGATTTACCCCTCCGAAAGTTGATACCCTTTACCAGCAAACTGAATATTAGCCGCATCCCCACTGCGCGGCGGTGAAACCGCATGAACCCCGCCACACACCGAACAGGTGCTGACAAAAGTGACCAAAGTGAAACTCGCCCCACATCCCTGGCAGACCGCCTCCAGGCCACCACCGGGAATCGCCTGATTGCGCAGACCACCACCATGCGCCTGAGCAACAAATTCAACCAGTTCCCTGCCTTCGGCAAAGGGCCCTGCGTTACTACCATTATCTGAACAACATCCCATTGGGTAAGCTCCTTTTTGTGATGGATCTATTATTTTATCTGCTGCTCATACTCTTCAACAAGTTGCCGATATTTCTCTTTAAGCCCGGGGGCACGGGCCTCGGCTTTTTTGTAAGCATCCCGCATGTCGCTACGCACGTCTTCTGGTAGAACTCGCTCTGCCAGCGGGTAGAGAATGTCATTCTCCTTTTCAATATGACTACGTAGCAAGGTTGCGTAGCCTTTGGCATGCTCAGCGATAATCGTTGCTTGACCGGTTTCGCCGTCAAGGGCTTTCTGGGCAGCTATTTCCATAGCACTGACATGGGCGCGACCCTGATCATGCTCCATCTGCATCGCTTCAATCGGTGATTGTTTCTCCGGCATGCCGTTTTTGACCAACTCCAGAAAGAGCACCTGTTCTTCTTTGGCATGGTGAAAATGGTCAGCGAAGTTGCGGATAAAGTCGACCGCATCAATATAAAATTGCCAGTTGCGGAACTTGCCCTTCTCAAGCAAAGCAGTGTTATGTTCTACCACGGTAATCATACGCAAGATCAGAGTGTGTTCGTCAATCATCACTTGGGTTACGTTGGTTTTCATTTCAACCTTTCCTTGTGCCGTCAATGCCGATAATAACAATCTCGACCGGGACATCCTTGCCAGATTGCTTGACCGCTTCCTGAACCATCATGCCCAAACCACGACAGCAGGGAACTTCCATAATTGGTACTGTGATGGAAAGAATGTTGTTCTGGCTGATCATTGCAGCCATTTTTTCAACGTAGGAACTGGTATCATCGAGCTTTGGGCAAGCATTTACCAACACGCGACCCTTGATGAAGTCACGGTGGAAATCTGCGTAGGCAAAGGGTACACAGTCGGCAGCGATGAGCAGATGTGCGTCCTGCAGAAAAGGTGCGCTGGGCGGCACCAGGTGCAGCTGGGTTGGCCACTGGCGGAGCTCGGATGGCCGGCTTTCAGTTGAGTTGGTTTCCTCGGTACACTTCTTTTCAACGGTGCGGACATTAGCGCTGGGGCAACCGCAAGCAAGTTTACTCATGCTGTTTCTCCTTCTATTACCTTTTGAGTGTTTAGATAATCAGTAATTTCCTGTTCGATTTGAGCTTCAGCTTCGTCGCCAAGAGCGTGGATCGAGACCACATCTTTCACCAGGCAGATACCGACACCGCAGGTGGTGCAGCCTATGTCGTACTTCTCCAGGATCTCACCGATAACCGGGTGATCTTCGATGACTTTATTGATGGCCTGTTCGCCAATTCCTTGTGGAATATTCATTTTGCCCGGCTCCTCTGTTTTGGTTTGTTGATTGCATAGTAACTGATTATAACGCAAAAAAAGATGACCGAGGTCAAAACAGACAGAAATAGTCAAGTATTGGTTCGCTAAGAAATCATGTAGAGAGGCAGGTTGTGATTGAAGCAAATTGTTGATTCAAGTACACTCACGCCAGGAGCTTAGCAGACACTAAATTAGTGTCACTTTTGGAGTTAAAACTTATGATTCTCGGTTTTGCCGGTAAGGCAGCAACAGGAAAAACTGCCGCAGCTAATCATCTGGCGTCACGGCTTGATAAAGAGTGCCGAATTGTACCGATGGCGATGGTGCTGCGCGATGAGGTGGAAGCTTTTTTACGCGCAATCGGTGCCGATGAATCGGTACCGCTGGTCTACGGTTGTCAGGATGACAAGGTACAGATTTTTTATGTGGAAGAGCAGCAGGCTCTGGCTCAATGTCCGCAATGGGCACATTTTGTTTCTGAACATGAGGAGATTCAGGACAAGCCTGGTCAAACTGCTGTCACGGTGCGGCGTATCCTGCAATGGTGGGGAACTGAGTATAGAAGAGCCCAGGATTATAATTACTGGACCAAGGCCTGGGTACGCAAGATCGAGGAGTTCGATCTAGATGATATTCATGTTCTCATTGATGATGTGCGATTCATGAACGAACTGGATGCGATCAAGCAGCACGGTGGCTTGATCGTTAAGATTGAGCGTCCGGGTTTCGACGGTGCGAACAATCACGCTAGCGAGACATCCCTGGATGAATATAACGACTGGGACAGAATCCTTTTGAATGACGGCACGCTTGAAGAGTTCAAGCTGAAGGTTGAAGACTTGTATATAAGTTTTTTTACCGATGATCAAAGCTAACCCAAAACCCCTGCTGTACTTTTACCAGAGGAGCTTTTGGATTGTGAAAACCACCATTCTTATTGCCGCGCCTGTGGCAAAATCAAATTAAGTAGTACTCCGACGACCCCAGCCAGACCAATCCCACCAAGTTTGACAATGGTCAGATCAAAGTTCATACCTCCGATGCCGAAGACCAGGATCACCGCGACGATTGTCAAGTTACGTGGTTGCATCAGGTCAGTACCAGCCTTGACCAGGGTGTTGATGCCGATTACAGCAATTGCTCCAAAGAGCAGAACCATAATCCCGCCCATAATTGGTACTGGAATGGAGTTGAGAAAACCGCCCAACTTGCCGACAAAAGCCAGCATAATAGCGGTTATTGCTGCCCAAGTCATAATGACCGGGTTAAAAGATCTGGTCAGAGCGACCGCACCCGAGACCTCTGAATAGGTGGTGTTTGGCGGGCCTCCCATGAAGGCGGCGAGGCTGGTGGCCAGACCATCACCGAGCAGGGTCTTATCGATACCTGGATCTTCGACATAGTCTTTGCCGGTGATGCCGCCAATTGCCAGTACATCGCCGAAATGTTCTATGGCTGGAGCAATGGCAACCGGTACGATGAAGAGGATCGCTTCCAGGTTCCAGACCGGCAAAGTGAAGTCAGGCATTGCCAGCCATGGAGCATCAAAAACCTTTTGCATCGAGATCAGTGTCGGCCCGGTCCAGTTTTGCAAGGTGCCGGGATCAAACGAAGCCTGGATCGAAGCGGAAGTTCCCGTAGTATCAAGAATCAGGGCTGCCAGAAAGCCAGCGATAATACCACAGAGAATTGGGATCAGCCTGAAAAGACCTTTGCCAAGCAGGGAAACCAGAACCGTCACCACCAAGGCGGTGCCGGCGATGATATAGGCAGTCGGTTGCGGTACCAGCCAGGCGGTGCCATCGCCGGTACGGCCAGACGCCATGTGCACGGCAACAGGTGCCAGTACCAGGCCGATGACCATGATGACCGGTCCCGTGACAATCGGTGGCAGAATACGATGCAGGATGTCTGAGCCGAATATACGTATAGCGAAACTGATAATTATATAAAAGAGTCCAGCTGCAGCCAGACCGCACATGGTGCCGGGAATCCCCCATTGCTGAACCCCGTAGATAATCGGAGCGATAAAAGCGAAGCTTGATGCCAGGAAAACCGGCACCTTGCCACGGGTGACGATCTGGAATACCAGGGTGCCGGCACCCGCTGTGAAGAGCGCGACATTGGCATTGAGACCAGTGAGCAGCGGAACCAGAACCAGTGCGCCGAAAGCGACAAAGAGCATCTGGGCACCGATAACCATATCTTTCGGGTTGAAGCTGAAGCGGTTTTCCTGCTGATTGTCAGACATTAATTCCTCACTTGTTATTTGGTGCCGAAAATCTTGTCTCCGGCGTCACCCAGGCCAGGCAGGATATAGCCGACCTCATTCAATCTTTCGTCGATTGCAGCAACGTAGATATCCACGTCCGGATGTTTCTCCTGCAGGGCCTGAATCCCCTCTGGAGCGGCCACTAGGAACAGTCCTTTGATTCTCTTGCTGCCGGCCTCCTTGAGCATGTCAATCGCAGCGATTACGCTGCCACCGGTGGCCAACATCGGGTCAAGGATCATGGCAGTGCGATCACCAATGTTACTGGTGAATTTCTGGAAGTAGGCAACTGGTTGCAAGGTTTCTTCGTTGCGATACAGGCCGATAACACTGACCCGGGCGTTCGGGATCATGTCGAGGACGCCATCCATCATGCCGAGTCCGGCACGCAGGATCGGTACGACGGTAATTTTCTTGCCCTTGATCGTATCGACTGAAACTGGCCCGGCCCAGCCCTCAATTATTTTCTTCTCGGTTTCCAGGTCGCTGGTCGCTTCATAGGTCAACAGGCGGGCGACTTCTGAGGCAAGATCGCGAAAATCCTTGGTGCTGATTCCTTCACGGCGCATCAACCCAAGTTTGTGGCGTACCAACGGGTGCTTGATCTCATGAACCGACACGGTTATCTCCTTAAAGGTAAGAGTGGTTTTTTGTTTATCAAAAAAAATCATAATAAATTATCATTGATCGTTGTTTTGCAGCAAGGAATGAGTGAAATAATTCTCAATGAAAAAGACATCGATGGTTGCTAATCGCCCATAGCTTTTATGAAGTTAAATCTGCTATCGTGATCTCTATGGTCGATATGCACAAACCAAAGAATGCTGAAATGCCATTGCTGGTCACTGCAGCTATCATTTTAGATGGTGATAGAGTCCTGCTCACCCGTCGGCCAGACGATAAACGTCACCCTGGCCTCTGGGAGTTCCCTGGTGGTAAGATCGATCCCGGGGAAAGTCCAGAAGTAGCCTTGTGCCGTGAAATCCGCGAAGAACTTGATGCTGAAATCGCGGTTGAAGAGATTTTCGAAGTCATTTTTTTTCGCTACGATTGGGGTCCTGTGCTGATTCTCGCTTACCGTTGCCAGCTTCTAACAGATACCATCCGTAATATTGGTGTTGCCGAGCATCGCTGGGTCCATCCAAAAGATCTTACCGATTTCTCGATCCTTCCCGCTGATAAACCGATAATCAAGCGTTTGGGTGGTCTTTAACATGCAGTCGCCGCAGAGATTGACCTGCTTGCTCCCGGATTTTTACTGACATAAGTACCATCGTCATGTTACATAACCGGCGTTTCCCACTAATGGGTATAAAGGCAAATGACCAAACTCACCGACAAAGGTCGCGGTATTCGCGACATGTTTGACAAGATCGCGCCGCGGTACGATCTGTTGAACCGGGTTTTATCATTAGGCATTGACAAACGCTGGCGGCGTTTTGCTGTGCGGCAATTGGCTGTGCCGAAAGATGGTGTGGTGCTGGATATTGCTACCGGCACTGGCGATGTGGCTCTGGAAATTGGTCGTCAGACTGGCTCTGATGTAAAAATCGTCGGTTCAGATTTTACCCAGGGAATGCTGGTCCTCGGTCGAGACAAGATAGCTGCTTCTCCTTACCGTGAGCGGATTGTTCTGGTGAACGCCCCTTGTGAGGCGATGCCTCATCCCGATGGGATCTTTGACGGCATTGCTATCGCCTTTGGTATCCGTAATGTGGTTGATCGCCAGCAAGGGCTGGGCGAGATGGTACGCGTCCTCAAGCCTGGCGGCCGTGCAGTCATTCTGGAATTCGCCACTCCCCGCAACCGTTTTTTTCGCGCTGTTTATCACTTCTATTTTCTCAAAGTACTGCCTTGGCTTGGCGGTCTTCTCTCGCAACGCAGTGCCTATCAATACCTGCCGGATTCCGTGCTGGAATTTCCCGATCGTGAAACTTTCAAAGAGATGATGGAGCAGGCTGGTTTTGTGGACGTCAAAGTCCACGACCTGACCGGTGGCATCGCTGCCGTACATGTTGGCACGCGAGCGACTTGACGTCTTTCCCGCCTGTCGAGGTCAGCAAGTTTATTAAATATTGAGGGGTAAATAGGGGACGTCCATGATTTCATGTGTTTGAGGAACTTATAGCCACCATCTTGAGTTAGCTTCTCCCCTCTCTCCAAAGCACAGCTCACAGCAGGGTGTCTAATGGGAACTAACAGCAAGTTACTTGACAACGACCGGTTGCTATTCAGCCTCTTTGGTCCTGGTGTCTTTTTGTTTTTCATCAGATCTTATCAGATTCTATCTGCGGCTGCATTACTTGTGACTTGAAAACATAAAACCATTTTTGCCGCTGATAAGGTTCGATAAAATCTGATGATGAAATCATTATGTAGCTTGACTCGGACCTATTGTCGCCATGTCCGTTGCTGGGATTAACTGTTTTGCTGGCTTTTCTTTTCGGCTTTAAAGACAAGCTACAATCAAAACGACAGGGCGTTCCATCTCTGTATGCCGGTCAAGCTGTTTTCTTGACCGAGAAATACATTGTAGTTATGACTGATTTGCACTTCGAATGGGATCCAGTAAAAGCAGAAGCCAATTTGGACAAGCATGGCATATCGCTTTAAGAGGCAGTGACTGTCTGCTACGATGAATCAGGCGTAGAATTCTATGATGATGAACATTCTGAGTGGGAGGATCGTTTTCTTCTGCTCGGCTTGAGTTCTACAATGAAATTGTTGTTGGTTTGCCATTGTTATCGGACTGGGGACGCAGTCGTTAGGATGATATCGGCTCGCAAAGCGACAAAGAGTGAAGCCAAACATTACCAAAGGTGATGACATGGAAAAAGAATATGACCTCTCAAAAATGAAGAAACACCGTAGACTTGACATGAAATGGGCCTCTTAGCAGTCTTGTTGAACGAAGCCGTTAGCTGCAGAAAAATCAATCATACTGCGTAGGGTCAAATCTTTACAGGCACAGCTGGATGAACAGGTCGATCAGACGGTCTGGTCTTGAGGAGTTTTAATATGATGACCAAACGAGATCTCCTGCCAGTGCATCCCGTTGAAATACTTTAAGAAGATTTTCTAAAACCATTGTAAATCACCCGCTATCATCTTGCTAAATGATAGATACTGGCAAGAAATGAGTAGAGGATATGCGGGATTATCAGGCCTGTCGATTATATTTTTTCCAACAGCCTCTGAGTCTGCCCTACCAGGTAGAGTGGCAGGGATAACAAGAGAAATGGAACCCGCTCTTTTCCTGCGATTGTGGTCTCTTGTCGGGAACATGACGGTGGCATGGTGTTAAAGCGCAAAGCCACTGGGCATTTTTTTTCAGTCACAAACTGTTGTAATGATTTTAAGGTTCCGGTCTTACCAGACTTCACTTCGATAGGGACAATCTTATTGCCATACGCCATTAGATAGTCGACTTCCGCACTGGAACTTTTTTGTTCTCGTTGCCAGTAAAAAAGCCGTGGCGTCTCATAGCTGGGGTGTGCGAAAAAAAGATGTTGGCCGATAAATTGTTCAGCAAGAGCGCCTTTGTTAACCATAAGCAAGTCTTCCGCCATCTCCAATTCTGGCAGGTTGAGGCCTAGCGAAGTCGTCACCAAACCAATATCTAGGAAAAGCAGTTTAAAAATACGCTCTTTAACTTCGGCCCCCAGGGGGACACCATTGCCGGAACTGTGTTTGACCCGACAGATCACGCGAGCCATTTCAAGTAGATTCAGGCTGTCGGCAAGTTCGCGTGAGCGCTCTTCAGGGTCAAGGTTCACATACTTGAGCTTTTGACCAATAAGTGCCGGTACCCGCCTGAGAACCTTGCGTAAACGTTGCGGATAAATCCTTTTACGGTACTTGCTGAAGTCGTCTTCGTAGGTTTGTAGAATTGCTACATGTTCACGTGACACGGCATCAGGTTTCCCTGTAGTGACCGTCTGCGCCACCGCTGCCGGCATTCCTCCGACAACCCAGAAGAGTTTAACTGCATTGAGAAGTGTACGATGAATCGGCTCAGGTATAGATTCATTCAGAGAATATTCGTTTAACATGGTGACCAGACGCCACTGGCCCTGTGCCAGCAGGAATTCCTCAAAGTTCATTGGCCCGAGGTGCAAATATTCAACCCGTCCCACCGGCATCGAAAAAATATGCTCGGCCAAAAGAAATTCCAGCAGTGAACCAGCGGCGATGAGATGCAGTTCTGGCAGCTCTTCGTAAAAATAGCGCAGCAACGGCAACATTTCAGGGGCGGCTTGAATTTCATCAAAAAAGAGCAAGGTTTTGCCGGGGGTTATTTCCGTACCGGTATCGATCTGCAAAAGATCCAGGGCTCTGTTGATATCTTTATCAGCAAACAGACGAGCCTTTTCCGGGTTTTTGTCAAAATTAATCTCAACCAAGTTGTCAAATTGCCCAAAGAGAGGAGGTCGAAATTCGTCGAAGAGACGGGGCGATATTGCGTAGGGTCAGATCTTTACCGTTGCTGTCCCCAACTCAATCCTCTAACTCTTTAACCTTATCAGAGGCGTCCCCTCCCCAGAGAATCTGCGGGTCTTTGAACAGCTTGAAGGGAAGTCCCAGAGTTCGCCTGAGCAGACCAAGCGTTGGTTTAGTGAGAGTATCCAGCGGCAGGGGCAAGACAGAGATGTCGTCAGTTTGTCCTGTAACGGCGAAGTGCGCAGTCAATAACGACTTGTCTTCACCAGTCAATAGCCACCCGGCTACCGGGATGTGCGAGATGACCTTATCAACGGTCCCTAACGGGTGTATCGTTAATATAAAATCAACCTCTTTGTTTGTCAGGTTCAACAACCCTTTGTATTCCTGATTCATTGCTTCACTCTGAATTTTTAGGTCATCACTCTTGAGAATGCCTTTGTCCAGTTGGAAGTTTGCTGACAACAAGTCAAATGGCATCCCCTCCAGGTCCATGTCGGGTATCTGTAAGGCGAATATCTGCGATACGTTCAGTAAAGAGAAAACTTTGCTCAGGACCGGGAACTTATGTAGCACGCCATCGTGGATCTGAATGTTGAAATTGCCGTAAGATGAGGGCAGATAGTTGGGACCGATCTCTCCAGACAGGGAGAAGTCACCACGCAACTTGCCACGTACAATGTTCTTCTGATTGAGCAGTTCGCGATAGACCTCCAGAGCATCTACGTCTTCCGCCTGTCCTGAAATGCGTAGTATAGTTGGAGCCCCAGTTGAAAACTCTGTGAGGACTTTAGCATTGCAATAGCCCGCGCCAACCGAGAAGTCAAGAGGGTCAATACTCAGAAGTTTGCGGGTTGGGACAATAACGCCGGAAGCATCATGAAAGCTCATACCATAGAGGTCGCCGCGTTTGACTTTGGCTTTAATTATAATGCTTGTCTGAGGTTTGCTTTTTGCCTTCACCGTGGGTTCAGATCTGGAGGGCTTTTTTTTCGTCCCGGATGAATGAGACCATAAATCTACAATTTCGTTGATTCGGGCAAACTCAGAAGTTATGTCGAGTCGTACATCAAACGGAGGATGAAAAGAAATCGTGCCGCGTACAGATGCATCGGTGCCACCGTCGAGACGAACATCGACCGGAGCGAAGGAGAGGCCGTCTTTGTCGATCTCCAGATGTCCGTTGACGTCGCGAAGTATGGCTTTGTTGGAAGAGAAAATCAGTTCATCTGCACGGATGGATGGTGCTCTGACATCGAGGATCAGCTTTGGATTGGTAAAGTCGTCGAGTTGCACCTGTACAGTCAGGGGAGATTCCCCCAGATGAACCCGCAGATTCTCGGCAGTCAGGCCGGTTGGTGTCAATTGAACCCGGCCGTTGATCTGGTTCAAGTCAGCGATGAATCTGGTTGCTTTAAGGCCGGCATCGCGCAAAGTAAGAGTCATCTCCGGACGATTTTTTTCAGGCGATCCCATCTGACTGAAACGTAAGTCGGCCTGGCCACGTAGTCGCCATTTCTCCAAGGGAGGCAAGGCTTCGGCAAGTCTGGCCAAATCGTTAATAGTCAGCAAGGCGTCGATAGCAAAGCTGTCAGGGTCTTCCTTGAGGTAGGCTCCTGAGATATGTCCTTTTGCAATGGACCATTTGATGGAACCATGATCAAGGCTGATTTTTTGGGGCGTCAATGTGGCGTGTAGAGTCAGTTTGTCCTTTGGGGCTGGGGTGAGTTTCAGGCCAGCTGGATGACTGATGCTGAATTGAGACAGGTCCACCATAATATCCATGTTGAGCTTGTTAAGCGGCCCCTCAAGGTACCCGTTAATGATTACCTTGCCACTTGTTGTAAGCGCTTGTGGTGGTGGAATATGCCACTCTTCAAGGAGTTTGGCGGGGAGAACCTCACTGCTGAAATCAAGTGATGTAAATATAATATCTCCTTCGCTAAGCTTTCCCTTGCCATTGACTGAGAGTTGGTGAGAGCCCATTTTTACCTGGCCATTATTGATCTGCCAAAGATTGTCGGCAAAGTTGAATGCCAACGAAATGACTTCCACGGCAGGGCCTTTTTCAAGCTCCATGGCGACTTCCTGGATCTTGCCTTTTAACCGGCCAAGCCGCCATTTTTTCTGTGACTTCGCGTTCTCGAACAGAGTGAACTCAGCCCGTTCTATCTGAATAGAACCCTGGTCCAGAAGGCTTTGCCGAACCTGTGACAATAATTCCTGGTCGTCCGGGAGCCATTGCTTGACCTGAGATACATTCAGATTGCTATTAAGGAGAGTGATGGTTGCCGAGAATTGCTGGCCTTGTGGCGCCCAACCGATAGTGCCTGCCAGTCGTGATTTGTCGATTTGTAACGACAGATTCTTGATCCCGGGATGTTCACCATGAGTCTGCAGACGTCCACTGGCTGACAACTGTTTAAAGCGGAAGGGTTTGGAGTAGGCGGGCCCTATGAACAAAGCTATGTTGTTTGGCGAGAGTTCGGTTTTGAAGTCGATGCTCCCAAGCGGTGATCTTTCAATACGTAAGGCCATGTCGCTGGTGCCTTCTACAGAGTAGTCGTCTGGTAGTTTGGCAAAAGCAACCTCAAGGACACTTAGATCCAGGGCTTTAACCTTAAGGTCAAGAGTGAAGCGTGGAATCAGCCCTTTGATATCATCTGGTTCCAGGGAACCTTCTCCCTCAATCTGCCACGGACTTTTTTTCTCCTGCCCCGGGAGGCGCAGATTACCCTTCATGATGAGCCGAGAAGTGTCGTTAAGGCGTATATTGACGAGTTCGCCATCAAGTTCTGTGATTTCAATCTGCTGTGCCGGCTGATCAGGATGAGACGTTTCGATCTCGACAACGCCACCAATAATTTTTAGATTATCAATGCTGACCTTCTGCAGTAACATCTGGTCAATCATCAGGGGAGAGTCTTTTGTCTGAACCTTGTCTTTGTCGTTTTGCCTATTAACGGCAGGCCGCACCCAGATTTGCGGTCGAACCAGGCTGATTTTGGTAAACTCGAAGTTGCGTTCAAATAGCCCCCGCCATTGCAGGTTAAACAGGACCTCCGGAGTGTTGACTTGAATGATCGAATCTTTGTCACCAATCTGTAGAGTGGTAACGCGCAGGGCCAGACTGGTGTCGTGAAAGCTGTAATTAACTTCGCCTATTCTCACGTCGAGAGAAAGCAGGGAGGATAGCTTCTCCTCTGCCTGTTGTCGGTAGTTATTGAGATCAAAATTAAGCAGAAAATAGGTAGTCCAGGCAGCCACAAGGATGACAACGGACGATATGGTGAAAAGCAGCAGGCGCTTGCGTGAGGTGGGTTTTGGTGTGTGGCTTGTCATAATTGCCTGGCGTCATTGGTGTTGACGTTCAGGGTGTTGTTTCTGTCGACAGGTTTGGGCAGTACTATTGTAAAGGTACTGCCTTGACCGGAGATACTCTCTACCTGCATCTTCCCGCCATGCAGAGTAACAACCTCTTTTGCCAGGCAGAGGCCGAGGCCGACGCCCCCAGTACTGCGAGTATTGCCAGTGTCAATTCTGTGAAAGGGATTGAATATCGACTCCAATTCGTGCTTCGGGATGCCAAGTCCCTGGTCGGCCACGCAAATCGAGGTTTCACGATTGCTGCTCTGGGCTGTGAGAGAAATCCTCCCGCTCTCAGGTGAATAGCGGCAGGCATTCTCCAGAAGCTGGGTGATGGCCTGGGTTAGCTCCTGGCGGTTACCATAGACCTGTATGTCAGCTTGACACTCAATCTTGATATGGTGATGTGCCTTGCAGTCCCGACAGCCATTTTTCGCTTTTTCCATGAGATCCAGAACGGACAGATACTCGTAATTAATACGTGCTCGGTCAAATTTAAGGCGGCGCACATCCAGAAATCTATTGATGAGTTCAGTTAGTTTCTCTGCTTCGTTGTAGATGATTTCAACATGTCGTCTCTGTTGCTCAGGAACTTCCGGCTCGTTAAGAAGCAGTTCAGCAAAGCCACTGATAGCTGTCAGGGGAGTTCGCATTTCATGGCTCATGGTGGAGAGCAGATCATCCTTGATTTTTTCAAGCTCTTTGCGTTCGGTGATGTCCTGGGCGACTTCCAGTCGCACCAGGCGACCATCTGTCCAGCGGATTGCGTTATCAATGCATTCGTACCAACGGTTATTCTTGGTGTTGAGAAATTCCCAGACGACTGGATTCCCCGGCTCGCCGTTAATGATGAGTTGCGAATTTGTACAGAAATCGCAGGGATGGTTAATCCCCTCCTGTAGATACTGGTAACACTTGCGTCCACGCCAGTCCTGGCCGAAAAACTGCTCTGTAAATTGATTGACGTAGAGCAATTCGTAGGTTGTAAAGTCTGCAACATAGACAACTGCATTCATCGAATCGAATAAAGTGCTGAGTTGTTTGAAGCGTTCCCGTATGTCCTGTTGAGTTTTGTCCTGTTCTTCTTCTATTGCTTCTTCGCAATTGCGTTGTACCTGGAGACAATGGCTCAGGTAGAGATAGAGCAATGTTGCCGTAACCGCTACAAAGAACCCGTTCTTGAAGGTCTGGGCCTGGGTCAGTTGGTCCGGGTCACTAAGGAACCATGCCAGAAGTGTATCGGAAAAGTAAATCCACAGGCTGGCAAAGATGACGTAAAAGACGACGGTGCGTACCGCCGTGTGTTTGCGTGGAGTTCTTAGGTCTCGTTGGTCAGTTGCGAACATGGTGGGATGATACCTGCATGTAAGGGTAGTAAACTACTCATCATTATACTTGGATTTGCAATTGTGTGTAGCATGTTATTGAAAATTATCTTCAGGAAAGCCAAGGGCCTTCAACTGTCTCCGTAAGTCTTCCGGAAGTGGGCAGGGGACATCAATGATTGCACCGGTTGTCGGTCGTGGGAATGCCAGACGATGGCAGTGCAGGAAGGGGCGGTTCATGCCGTTCACCATTTTACCCTGATAACGGGTGTCACCAATAATCGGCCAGCCAGCTATTGCCAGTTGATGACGTATCTGATGATGCCGACCAGTAACCAGTTCCATCTCAAGGAGGGTGAACTCGTCAGTAGAGTCAATAGGTCGAAATCGAGACAAAGACTCCTTGGTGCGCCCTTTGGCCGGAACGGCAGAATTCAATTCACCCGGTAGCGTAATGCAACCGCTGACCAATGCCAGGTAACGCTTGGTTGCTTGCCCAGCCATAATCATTTTTCCCAACTGGCTGATTGCTGCATGTCCCTTGCCGAACAGGACCGCGCCTGAGGTGCCTATGTCCAGCCGATGAACCGGTGCGATCCGAAAGGTTTCGCTGCGCAGTCGCAAAAAGTCCTGCACACGCCACAAGAGGTTATCGTCATGTCCCTGGGCCCGGTGTATGGCAAGCCCCGCTGGCTTGTTGAGCACAATGCACTGCTCATCCTCATAGAGAAGCTGTTCGGGGTGCAGACGTGACTGCTCCAGACACTCCAGCCAGCGCCGGGATGTTTTGACAGTGATAATCTCGCCAGCATGGACACATCTGTCTGCTTCGGCAATGTGGTTGTCAACAGTAATACGCTGCTTTTTGCAAAGCTGCCGCAGGAAGGCGCGTGGAGCTGCTGGCACTCTTAACGAAAGGGCCTCAAGCAGAGGATGGTTTTCCTCGCGAACATTTACTTTCCACTCATTCATAATCGTATTCATAACATAACTGTTACCGCTTTTGGGGGTAATCGTCTAAGGGTAAAAGTCTCAGTAGTGTATGCATTAAATCTCCTTTACAGCATTGTCAGGGCTTGCTAACATCACCGGCTACTAAGTAGTGACTTGAGTAAAAATCAGAGCAGGTTTCCTGCTGTTTGGCGCCTATCCCCGATGAAAATAAAAAGTATTGAAATTACAGGTTTTAAGTCGTTTGTCGAACGCACCATTCTCGGCTTCGATGATGGCATTACTTCGATTGTCGGCCCGAATGGCTGCGGCAAGAGCAATGTCGTTGATGCGATTCGCTGGGTGATGGGGGAGCAGAACGCCCGGAACCTGCGCGGAAAATTGATGGAAGACATTATTTTCGGGGGAAGTGAGAGCCGCAAACCCCTTGGCATGGCCGAAGTGACTCTGATTATGAACAATACGGCCAGCCTGGCGCCTGCTGCCTTTAGTGAATATGCCGAAATCCAAATTACCAGGCGACTCTACCGTAATGGTGAGAGTGAATATCTGCTGAATAAAACGTCCTGTCGTCTCCTGGATATTACTGAATTGTTCATGGATACCGGGGTTGGTAGCCGTACCTATTCCATTATTGAGCAGGGCAAGATTGGCATGATTATCAATGCCAAGCCCGAGGACCGCCGTAGCCTGATAGAGGAGGCCGCGGGCGTCACCAAGTTCAAGGCGCGCAAAAAAACCGCCTTGCGTAAAATTGATGCGACCCGGCAAAACCTGCTGCGTCTCGGTGACATCGTTAGTGAAGTGCGACGTCAAATGAACAGCCTGAAACGGCAGGCTCAACGAGCCAAGCGTTTCCGGGAGTTTCGCGAAGAGCTTCGTGCTCTGGAATTGCAGTTCGGTCTGCGTCAATATATGACATTGAAGGAGAAAGTTGAACAGGCCAGCAGTTCTACAGAAGAGCAAACAGGACAGGTTGATGTTGTCACTCGACAACTCGAATTGGCAGAGCTTGAACTGGAGCAGGCTCGCTTGAACCATACCGAGCGCGATAAAGAAACCACTCAGGGGCAGGCTGGAGTTTTCCACCTTACCGGTGAAATCCAGAGGATTGAAAGCCGACTTGAGTTTGGCGTCAAGGAGGTTGAGTCTCTCGATCGTCAGCAGGAAAGGGTTGCCGCAGAACTGGCAGAGATTGACCGTCGTCTGAAAACTACCGATCAGGAAGAGTTGTCTTTGTGCCAGGCCCGAGAGGATCAGGCCAAGGTGCTTAGCGAAGAAGAGTTGCGCCTGGATGAAAGTGAAGGGGTACTGCTGGACCTGACCGAACAGGAAGACAGCTTGGGTGGACAACTGGAGCAGGCCCGTCAGAAATTTTATCATTTGCTTACTGAGCTGACACGCATGAGCAGTCAGCAAGAGGAGGCAGACCGGCGGCTTGCAATTCTGGCTGACTTGAGTGAACGTAACTCTCAAGAGGCATTGGCAGTGACCGCACAGCTCGAGCGTTTACAGAATAGCAGCAGCAGCCTGACCAGTACTCTTGAAGCGATAGAAAACACACACGGTGACCTTGTTAAGAAGTGCCATGAGTTGCAGGAGCGTCAGGTTGGCCTTAAGGGACAGGTGGAGCAGGGTGAAATTGAACTCTTGCAGCGTCGCGAAGAACTCAGCCGCCAGCGTTCGCGTCTCGAATCTCTTCAGCAGTTGGAACGCAACCTTGAGGGCTATGCCCGCGGCGTCAAGACGCTGCTCTCTGATGAGCGGCACAAAGCGCGCATGAAGGGACTGGTCGCTGATATCCTCGAAGTGCCACCTCGTTATGAAGCGGCTATCGAGGCCGTTCTTGGGGAGCGTGTGCAGGCTCTGCTACCTGATAATCTCGAGAATGCTCAGAAGGCACTGGCTTATTTACGTGACAATGAGGGGCGCTGTACCTTCCTCTTGCCTGAATGCCCGGTAGTTGAGGCTCCAGATATGCTTGGAGGCAAGCCCTTGGCGGACCTCCTGTCTGGCCGTGTAGATTTTCAGGATGCGGTGTCGCGCCTCCTTTCCGGAGTCTATCTGGTGGATGATCTGACCGGATATCTTGAGCAGAAGCTGCCCTTCGGTGTCACATTGGTCACCGAGGACGGCAACACTCTGACGTATCGTGGCGAAATGACAGGCGGCGGTCGTCAGGTTCTCGACCAAGGCCTGCTGCATAAGAAACGGGAGATGAAGGACCTGCAGAAGCAGGTTAAGAGCCTGGACGGTGAGGTTGCTAAACTGAACCAACAGCGTGAAGCTCTGAGGAAGGAAACTCAGACAACGGAGGTCGCTTTGCGCCAGGCCGAGCAAGACCTGCACCAGCAGGAAATTCGTGTCGTCGATAGTCGCAAGGACCTTGACGGATTGTTACAGGAAGAGGCCCGTCTTCAGGAACGTATCGAGGTGCTTGGCCTGGAAGATGAGCAGTTACGCGAAGAACATGAGGCCTTGCAGCAGACTTTGCAGGTGTCGTCCAGCACACGTGAATCGAATGAAGGAGAAAAACGTAATCTGGAAGCCTTGGTGACGCGTTTACAGGAGGAGCTTCAGGCTCTGCGCGAGCGGGCAAATGAAGCGCGCCAGGGTGTCACAAGCCTTAAGGTCAGCTTGGCAAGTCTGCGTGAACGTGAAGAGAGCAGTCGCAACACCCTGGAGCGCCTGTTGAGCTTGCGTGAGGAACTACAACTGCGCCAGGTGATGTTAAACCAGAATGCAATGGAAGCTGTCGAAAACCAGGCGGTACTGCGTAAAGAAGCTGAAGAGCTTAGAGTGAAGATGGAGCTTCTTTACCGTGAGCGGGTTGAGCAGGAAGAAAAACTCGTCGGGTTGCGGGAACGTTTCGAAGCAAGTCGCCAGGACATCGAGCGGCGTGAAACAGAACTTAAACAATCTCGCGTCCTGACCCAACACTTACGTGACGAGCTGTCTTCCTGGCAGATGCAGACTCGTGAACTGCAGTTGGAGATTGAGCATACGTTGCAAGCGTTCCTGAAGCGCTATCAAATCGATCTCTCTGCCCCTGAGGTTGCTGGTAAGCTTGACAGTGGTTTTGATGAAGCTTTAGCCACAGAACGTCGTGATTACCTGCAGAATCGTATCAACGATATCGGTGAAGTCAACCTTATGGCGATCGATGAGTATCAGGAGCTTGAGGAACGCTATACTTTCATGACTTCGCAGCAGGAAGATTTAAATAAATCTCTGGAAGGACTGCAGTCGGCAATTGCCAAGATCAACCGGACCACCCGCAAGCGCTTCCGTGAGACCTTTGATCTGGTCAACGCCAAGTTCCGTGAGCTCTTCCCGCAATTATTCAACGGCGGTCAGGCTGAGTTGCGTCTGACCGATGAAAATGATCTTCTTGAGACGGGAATCGAGGTCGTTGCTCAGCCCCCTGGCAAAAAACTGCAGAACGTGACCTTGCTTTCCGGAGGAGAAAAGGCGTTGACAGCTGTCGCCATGATCTTCTCTATCTTCCTGATTAAACCCTCACCATTCTGTCTCCTTGATGAGGTCGATGCGCCGTTGGATGATGCCAATATCGGCCGTTTCAACGAGATCGTTGCGACAATGGCAAAAACTTCACAATTTATCATCATCACCCACAATAAACGGACAATGGAAATTGCCGACAATCTCTATGGCATTACCATGGAAGAGCCCGGAATTTCCAAGCTTGTGTCGGTGTGTATGAAAGAGGTTGCTTAGCTCGTGCCCTTTAAGAACCTGCTGAATTCACTTGTTGAGCGTGTTCCTGGAGCCCAGGGTGCAATTCTTGCCGACTGGGAGGGTGAGGCCGTTGAGCAGGTTGGCATCATGGACGATTATGATCTCAAGGTGATAGGTGCCCATAAAGGGGTTATTCTTCACAATATGTGTGAGGTTGTTGACCGGCTCGGCAATGATGAGCTCAAGGAAATTGTAGTTACCACCAAGCAGGCGCAAACGTTGATATTGCCGGTCACCAGAGATTATTATCTGGTACTGACTCTTGACCGTTCGGATATGTTGGGGCGGGCACTATTGGAATCGCGTCGCTGTATCCAGGCTCTTTATCGGGAAATTGCGTAAGATAAAGTTATGTAGCTGTAAGGTTTGAAGCTCTACAGCCTTGAAAATATTTTTTAGGATGTATTATGGATTTTGAACTCTGGTTTAATGAACTTCTGAATAACCTTGCTGATTTTCTGATTATAGCAGGGGTTCCTCCTGATCAGGGCCAAATCGCGGCCCTGGGCTTGGTTTTCCTCTGCATGACTCTGCTCTCTCTGCTTATTGTCCTGCTGTTGTTGCGGAGAAAGTTCCGCCGTAAAGATGCACCGACAGAGACAGCTGAAGAGCTGGCTGTTGAAGAGCCAGAAGTAATTGATGAAGATGCGGGGCTGGTTGCCGGGGAGGAACGTGTTGTCTCTTCGATTGAAGTTGAAGAGATCCCCGTAGCGGAACCTTCACTTGCTCCAGCTGAATTGCCGGCCGACGATGAGCCGGCCAGCCTGTTTCAGCGTATGCAGCAAGGGTTGGCCAAAACTCGCAGTTCCCTGGTCGGCCGGATGGATGCTTTGCTGGGCAGTCATGCCCGCCTTGATGATGAGTTCATCGAAGAGTTGGAGGAAATTCTTATTACTGCAGATTTCGGCATGCAGGCAACTCAGGAGTTGGTGCAAGCGCTGACTGGACGTCTCAAGGAGATTGATCAGAGTGAACCCGGTCAATTACACTTCAGTCAATTACACAAGGTGCTCGGAGAGGAAATTCGCGCCCGCCTGAAGACCAGTGATACGGAGTGGCCAGTCCCGGAGAGTGGCCCTCTGGTGATCCTGGTGGTTGGTGTCAACGGTGTCGGTAAGACAACAACGATCGGCAAGATGGCCAAACAATTCGCTGACCAGGGTAAGAAGGTGGTTCTCGGTGCCGGTGACACCTTCCGTGCTGCCGCAGCTGAGCAACTTGAGATCTGGGGGACACGTGCCGGGGCGGAGGTTATCCGACATACTGAAGGCTCTGATCCCGGTGCCGTGGTGTTTGATGCTGCCAAAGCTGCTGTGGCGCGCAAAGCCGATGTTCTGATTCTTGATACTGCCGGTAGATTGCACACCAAGGTCAATCTGATGGAAGAACTGAAGAAGATCCGCCGAATTGTTGACCGGGAGATTCCGGGGGCACCCCACGAGACCCTGTTGGTCCTCGATGCAACCACAGGTCAGAATGCCCTGATTCAGGCGCGCATGTTCCAGGATGCTGTGGCTGTCTCCGGTATCGCCCTGACCAAACTGGATGGGACTGCCAAGGGCGGTATTGTTGTGGCCATTAACTCACAACTTGATCTCCCGGTGCGTTTGATCGGTGTTGGTGAAGGTGTCGCAGACCTGCGACCCTTCGATGCTGATGAGTTTGTTGCAGCACTCTTTGCTAACAATTGAGATCGCTTGACTTTTTGTATTCTTTGACCTAGGCTGAAAGTCAGTATTAAAGGGGGAGCTTTAAGTGACTTTGGAAGCGATTGCGCAGCTGGAAAAACTTGTTGATCAGTTGTTGGCTGAGCGTATCGAACAGCAGGATCGCAATCGGGAACTCACCGCAGAATGTGAACGGCTGATTAATGACCGCTCCAGAGTTAGCAACGAGCTTGATAAGTTGCTGGGTAAACTGGAAGGCCTGGGAGAGAAAGCTCATACGGGAGAGGGAGCTCAATGAAACAGAGTATCCAAGTTTCCATTCTCGGTCAGCAGTTTAATCTCAGAAGCGATGCATCCCCCGAACAGGTCCACCGTGTTGCCAGGTTTGTTGAAGACCAGATTTCTCAGGTAACCGCCAGCGGTCGAGCCATCGATTCTCTTCAGGCGGCAATGTTGGCACTGCTCAATGTTTCAGCTGCTCACCTCGAAGGAGAGCCTTCATCGACAAGTTTTGAAGCTGAGAGCCAGCGCTTAAATCAGTTGGTTGAAAAGATAGAAGCCGCTTTGAAGTAAATGATCTGTAATTTCCTGTTGTCAGGTCAAAACTGCCGACAGGTTGAAAATGGATTTAGCTAATAGTGTCTCCGTACGGGGATTTTACGATAGATTGGTCAATGGTATTGCCGCCCCTGGTGGGCGTTTAAAAAGGACGACGTGATACAGGTCGCATCATAAATGTATGAGCCCAGGAACTCCAGAATATCTTTCTCAATATGATCACCAGCTTAGTATAGCTGTGTTTGTGTTGCGTGGGGAACCCTCTGCAAAAATGATTTGATGCGGGTTTTGCATCGTATATACCACCCTTCTATCTGAACCCTTCCGTCCGGAGGTCTCGAGTCACGGGATCTCTCCACATGTCAAAGCGATCCATTAGGGCACAATTTCTCGCCGAGCGTAAATCACGTCCGCTTGAAACCTGCATCGGGTTAAGCGTGGAGATCCAGAAGCGTTTTCTGCTGTCGGACTTGTTTCGTGAGGCAAATTGTCTGGCCTTGTACAGCGCCATTCATAACGAGGTCTCGACTGATACGGTATCTATGCGGGCCATTGAGCTCGGTAAGACTCTGGTTTATCCGCGAGTCAAAGGTGATGCCCTTGAGTTTGTTGAAGTCTTGAGCCCGGCCGATCTTGTCCCCGGGGCGTTTGGTGTGCTGGAACCGCGAGGGCACAAAACGGTGCTGGTTGAGAAGCTTGACCTCATCGTTGTTCCTGGTGTGGTGTTTGACCAATGTGGCCATCGCCTTGGCTATGGTCGCGGTTTCTATGATCGTACGCTGGCAGCGTGCCGGGTTGATTGTGTAACGACTGGTTTTGCGTACAGCTTTCAGTTAGTCGAAACATTGCCAACGCTAGAACATGATAAGACGCTTTCTGTGCTGATGACGGAAAGCCGGACATTAAACTTTATCGCCTGACGATTGCTGTTGTAGTTGGAGGCGTTTAACAAAAAAATAATGCCAATTAGGGAGGTGACGGCTTTGAATACAGAAATGATATTGCTACTACTTGCTGGTTTGATTGTTGGTGGATTCATTGGCACGATTATCCGCGCCAAGTCTTCGGGATCCAAGCTTGCCAACGCCGGGCGCGAAGCTGCGAAAATCGTCGAAGAGGCGAAAAAAGAAGCAGCTACGGTTCGTAAAGAAGCAGAGATTCAGTCCAAAGATGTGGTTTTTAAGGCGAAGGCCGACTGGGAAGAAGAAGTGCGTGAAGCTCGAAGGGATCTTCATTCCCAGGAGAAGCGCATGGTGCAGAAAGAGGAGAACCTTGACCGCAAGACCGTTCAGTTGGACAGTAAAGATGAGGACCTGACTCGCCGGGAGCAGTCTTTGCTGGATCGTGATCGTAATCTACAAAAACGTACTGAAGAGGTTGAAGCCCTGGTTGCCGAGCAGCGCATTCAGCTGGAAAAAGTTTCCGGGATGACTTCAGAAGAGGCCCGGCAGCGACTGATGGCGACGATGGAGAGCGAAGCTCGTCATGATGCTGCCAAGCGGATCCGGCAGATCGAGGATGAAGCCAAGGAGACCGCCGACAAAAAAGCCAAGAAAATTCTGTCATTAACGATTCAGCGTTATGCTGGCGATTACGTCGCGGAAAAGACCATTAACTCCGTAGCCTTGCCCAGCGATGAGATGAAAGGCCGAATTATTGGTCGTGAAGGCCGTAACATCCGCGCGATTGAAGCGGCAACCGGTATTGATCTGATTATCGATGATACGCCTGAGGCGGTCATTATCTCAGGCTTCAATCCCGTTCGTCGGGAAGTCGCTCGTCTGTCTCTTGAGCGTTTGATTACTGACGGCAGAATACACCCTTCCCGAATTGAAGAGGTGGTTAAGAAGGCCGAACAGGAGGTTGAGGGCTCTATCCGTGATGCGGGTGAACAGGCAACCTTTGATGTCGGTGTGCACGGGATTCACGCGGAGATTGTCAAGCTGGTTGGCCGCTTGCGTTACCGGACTTCTTATGGCCAGAACGTTCTGCAGCATTCTCTAGAGGTTTCTTTTCTCTGTGGCATTATGGCTGCTGAGCTTGGTCTGGACATCAAACAGGCCAAGCGCGCTGGCCTGCTGCACGATATCGGCAAGGCCGTTGATCATGAAATCGAAGGCTCTCATGCGATAATTGGTGCTGATCTGGCCAGAAAGCATGGTGAACCGCCCGAGATTGTGCATGCTATTGCCGCTCATCACGAAGAAGAAAAGCCGGAAACAATCCTGGCTGTTCTGGTACAGGCCGCTGATGCCTTGTCCGGAGCCAGGCCAGGCGCTCGTCGTGAGATGATGGAAACCTATGTCAAGCGACTGGAAGACCTGGAGAAAATTGGCACATCGTTTCATGGGGTAACTTCCTGTTATGCGATTCAAGCTGGTCGCGAGGTAAGAGTCATGGTCTCCAGCGAGAAGGTCTCCGATGATCAGTCACATGTTATGGCTAAGGACATTGCCCGCAAGATCGAGAATGAGATGACCTATCCAGGTCAGATCAGAGTGAATGTCATTCGGGAAACAAGAGCGACTGATTACGCAAAATAAGGGACGTTTGGGGTGTTGTTTTGAAAATTCTCTTTATCGGTGATATCGTCGGTCGCCCGGGGCGACATCTGGTCCGTGATGTGCTGCCTCGTCTGGTTGATCAGCACATGATCGACCTTGTGGTTGCCAATGGCGAGAATGCCGCTGCCGGTTTCGGGCTGACTCCTGATGTGGTTGCGGAATTGCTTGATATGGGGATTGATGTTCTGACCACAGGCAACCATGTCTGGGATAAACGGGATGGGCTGGTTTGCCTGGAACAGGAGCCCGCCTTATTGCGTCCGGCAAATTATCCCGTTGAAACTCCGGGTCGCGGAGTTGGTGTCTTTCAGACTGCCGCAGGGTTGTCTGTCGCCATCGTGAACCTTGAGGGTCGCGTTTTTATGAAGAGCCTGGATTGCCCGTTTCGTAAGGCGGATGCCATCCTGAAAGAACTCGGCCCCGCTCAACGGATTATTCTGGTTGATTTTCATGCCGAGGCGACCAGTGAAAAAGGTGCCCTGGCCGCCTATCTGGATGGCCGGGTCAGTGCAATTGTCGGTACTCATACTCACGTGCAGACTGCCGATGAAAGAGTGATGCCTGGGGGGACGGCATTTATCAGTGACGCCGGTATGACAGGGTCGCGTGATTCCGTGATCGGGATTCGCAAGGAATTGTCGGTGCAGAGATTCATGACCCAGATGCCAGTTCGCTACGAGATCGCCAAAAAAGATCCTGTACTCTGTGGTGTTGTTGTCTCAATTGATGAAGATAGTGGTCTGGCAAAAAGCATCGAACGAATTAAGGTTGTAGGAGTATGAGATGAAACCTGTTGCAGAGCAGATGGATATAATCCGTCGGGGCGCTGTTGAGATTCTAGTGGAGAAGGAGCTTGAGGAAAAACTGGCAAGCGCAGTTAAAACCGGCAAGCCGTTGCGTATTAAGGCCGGTTTCGACCCGACCGCTCCAGACCTCCATGTTGGCCATACCGTTTTGATCCAGAAGCTCAAACAGTTTCAAGACCTCGGTCATGAAGTTTGCTTTCTGATCGGGGATTTTACCGGCATGATCGGCGATCCAACCGGCAAGAATGAAACACGCAAGGCGTTAACCAAGGAACAGGTTTTACAGAACGCCCAGACCTATAAGGAGCAGGTATTTAAGATCCTCGACCCAGAGAAGACCCGGATCGTTTTTAACAGTGAGTGGATGGGGCT
>JAMONP010000056.1:52500-89499 GCA_027065695.1 Desulfuromonadales bacterium
ATACGCTTTGATCTTTCGATGCAAGTTAGAGCGTTCAATTTCAATTGCTTCCGCAGTACGTGAGATGTTCCAATCGTGCTCTTCCAGCTTCTGAAGCAGGAATAACTTTTCAAACTCCTCTTTTGCGGTACGGAAGGTGTCAGCCAGCACGACTACTGATCCTTTACCCATGGCTGTTGGTTGATGCTTGTAGCTGATTGACTGGGGTAGCTGATTGCAAGTGATTGTAGAACCTGGTGACATAATCACTAGTCGTTCAATCAGGTTCTTTAGCTCACGTACGTTTCCAGGCCATGAGTAGTTCTTGATTACCTGCATTGCTTCGTCATCCAGAGTTTTTGATTCACGGCTTTCTTTGCTACAGAAATACTCAAGAAAGTGGGTAGCAAGACGCGGAATGTCAGCTTTACGTTCGCGCAGGGGCGGGACATGGAATGGGATGACATTGAGCCGATAATAGAGGTCCTCGCGGAAAGTGCCCTCAGCAATTTCTTTGTCAAGGTCCTTGTTGGTTGCGGCAATTACGCGAACATCAACCTCAATGGTTTTGTTGCCACCAACTCTCTCAAATTTTCGTTCCTGCAGGATACGTAGTACTTTGGCTTGAGTCTTCAGACTCATATCACCGATTTCGTCAAGAAAGAGTGTCCCCTGGTGGGCTTGATCGAACTTGCCACGGCGTTGGGTTGTGGCTCCGGTGAAAGAGCCTTTCTCATGTCCAAAGAGCTCTGATTCGATCAGCTCTTCAGGTATTGCTGCGCAGTTTACCTCAACAAAGGGTTTGTTGGCTCTCTTCGAGTTGAGGTGGATAGCGCGGGCGACTAACTCCTTGCCTGTGCCGTTCTCACCGGTAATGAGAATCCAGCCTGAGGTTGGTGCTGCGATTTTAATCTGCTCCTTTAATTCCTTGATCGGCTTACTGTCGCCGATCATTTGATGTTCCTTGTTGATCTGCGCCTTGAGCTCGCGATTCTCTGCCACCAGCTGACCTACCTTGACTGCATTCTGAATGCAGAGCAGGACCTTTTCCAGAGAGAGCGGTTTTTCGATAAAATCATAGGCGCCCAGTTTGGTAGCCTTGACCGCCGTTTCGATAGTTCCGTGGCCGCTCATTATGACCACCAATTGGTCGGGATAAATATCACGGATCCTGGTCAGAGTTTCCATGCCATCCATATCGGGCATCCAGATGTCCAGCAGGATCAGGTCTGGTTTCTCCTCGCTGACTTTAACGATGGCGGCTTCTCCACTCTCAACTGATACCGGCGAAAGCCCTTCGTCCTGAAGAATCCCAGTCAGACTATCACGAATACTTTTCTCATCATCAACGATCAGGATTGATTGCATGTTTCCCCTGTCTATCTACTCTAAAGTGTATTCAGATGTGTTTGAATATAAGAGACTTACAACTTTCTAAGAGGCCTCTTTTGTTACTGGCAGTTCCACAATGAAATGGGTCCCCTGTGGTTCATTGTCGCGCACCCGGATATAGCCGTTATGGTCAGAGATGATCGTCGAAACAATAGCGAGCCCCAGACCGGTCCCAGACTTCTTGGTAGAGAAGTAAGGCTCAAAAAGCCTTGATTTGTCTTCAGGATGAATGCCGCAGCCATTGTCACTGATTCTTAACGTTACCATGTCCAGATCTTTATTGTACGAGGTCTTCATAACGATTTTACCTTCACCATTAACTGCGGCAACAGCGTTGTCGAGGAGGTTGATGATTGCCCGTTTGATCTGCTCCTGGTCCAAACTGAAAATAGGCAGATCAGGTTCAAGCTGCAGTTGGAAGTCAATCTCTTTGTGTCCCTCCTGAAAAAGCATAAGAGCTTCATTGAGAACATCATTGAGATTGTTGAGACTGGGGTTGCTGGCAGGCATACGTGCGAAACTGGAGAATTCGTTGACCAGATTTTTCAAGTCATCAACCTGTTTAATGATCATTGTAGTGCATTCGTCAAAGACTGAGTCGTCATCAGCGAATCTGTCGAGATAGCGACGTCGCAGGCGTTGTGCTGAGAGTTGGATCGGTGTCAGTGGGTTTTTGATTTCATGAGCGATGCGTCTGGCAACTTCACGCCATGCAGCCATCCGCTGTGCTTTAAGCAATTGGGTCAGATCATCGAAGACGATAACCGTACCCACAAACTCATCATTTTCATCTTTTAAGGTAGTGACATTGACCAGCAAAACAATCTTTGTGTCTCCTGCAGGAAGAGTAATCTGTTTGCGAATCGAGTCCTTGCCGGAAGCGATCAGTTCTTTGAGAACTCCCTTAATCATAGGCAGGTAATCAGGGGTTACAACGTCACGAAAATTACGTCCGATGATCTTTGGTGTTTTTAGCCCGAGCAGCCTCTCCGCTGATTTGTTGATGGTTGTAATATTGCCACGACTGTCAATGGATATGACTCCGGCAGTAACATTGGCAAGAACAATTTCCATGTAACGACGTCTTTGCTCAAGCTCAATATTGGATACTTGTAACTTGCGGTTGCCGCGACGAATAGCCTTTTGTCCTTTGCGTAAATCTGCTGTCATGGTGTTGAATGCTTCAACCAACGAACCCACTTCATCATCGCTATAACTGTCGAGAGTGACATTCAGGTCTCCAGAAGCAACACGATTGGTCGCTATCGCCAAGTCTTGAATTGGTTCTGTAATGCTGCGGGCAAGATGGAACCCCGCCCAGGTTGAAAGGAAGATGATTACTAAGGCAATCAGGAGCAGGAAAAGAACGTACCCTTTCTGTATCTTGCTTTTGAGCAGTTTGGTCGATTTGTACTGTTCGAACGAACTGCTGATTTCCTTCATCTTGTTAACCAGTGAGTAGGGGACATAATAGTTGACGACGACCACTCCAACGACGTCATCCGGGTTCCAGTTTGAGTAGACCGGTACAATCCCACGAATTAAATCGGCACGGCCTACCGGGCTGATGCGGGTAAATCGGTTGCCCTGCAGGGCTTCGCGGATGCTGTCTGAGCCAGGGTCTGTGAACTCTGCCGCCGGAACCCGTGGATTAACAGCACGCACAAGTTCCTCTAAAGTCGCGGAGAAAACTTCAACTATACCTAGGTTGTATTCCTTTTGCTTCTGGTTAATAAGCCCTTCGAGAACGGGTAGATTGTCTTCGTTAAGCAATTTCTGCTCTTTAATCATTTGGGATATCTGCTCAGCATAGTAGAGTGCGTTGCTTGCTGAGTTCTTATAATATGTTTGTGCAACCTCCAGAGACTCTTTGAGAGATTCTTCAATCTGACTATTGAACCAGTTTTCAATGGAGTTGGTTATAAACCCGGCGGAAACAAAAAAGAGCAGCATTGTAGGAATTAGAGATAGTGCGATAAAGGCGAGAACAAGTTTGCTGCGTAGTTTCGCTCCGGGAAGCCCACGTCGTCGTTCAAGCAGAAGTTTGAAGATGTTACGCATAACTAGAAAAAGACAGAGGATGATCAGCAGAATGTTCAGGTTGATCAGTGCCAGAACGAGGATATTGCCGCTAAGGGGGATTTCTGTTGTCAGGTCGAAGAGTTGCGCCTGGTAGCGTAGTGACAGTGCAACAAGGCCGACAATAACCACGACGAGCAGCCACTCACGGCGGCGTTTCCGAGATTCTGTGTTCGGGGTGTTCGATGTCTTGGTCGTTTTTAGGTCAGGCATAAGAATATCTGTTGATTTGCAATTTTAGGCGCAAAATGGCCCTTATTGCAACCAAGAATACATCATAGACCGGTGATTACTGATTCTAATAAAAAAGGCAGCCTGAGGGCTGCCTTGATGTTGCCAGGAAGTGGATCATTATACTTTGGCAAAAGCCAGGTCGGTTGCAAAAGTTTGTGGTGCCATTTGCAGTGCTTTTTGGAGATCATCCTCGCTGAATTCAAGCAGTTGCCAATTCTCAGGTGTATCAAGAATCTTCTGAACCAGTTGGTGATTAACATCGTGTCCTGCTTTGAAAGCACGGATATGACCAAGGATCGGGTAACCAAGTAAGCTGAAATCACCAATTGCATCAAGGATTTTGTGGCGAACAAACTCATCCTGGAAGCGAAGTCCTTCTGGATTAAGAATTCGTTCGTCATCAACAACAATAGCGTTATCCAAGGAACCCCCGCGAGCGAGGCCTGCTGCTTTAAGCATTTCAACGTCACGGAGGAAGCCAAATGTGCGTGCAGGTGCCAGGTCACGTCGGAAACCTGTAGCAGTGACCTTGGCTGAGCGCTGCTGCAACGCTATGCATGGATGTTGAAAGGCAATGTCAAAGGTAATGCGGAAGAAGCGAGAAGGGATGATACTGACCCGTTTTTCGCCATCAATAACAGATATCGGTTTGCGAATGGCCAGGAATTTGCGGCCTTGTGGGTGGCAATATCTACCAGCCTCTTCGATGATTGAGGCAAAAGGTGCTGCACTACCATCCATAATCGGTACTTCTGGGCCATCGATGTCAATGTGCAGGTTGTCAACTCCATATGCAGAAAGCGCCGCCAGTAAATGTTCAACAGTTGAAACATGAACATCACCCTTGCCGATGACCGTTGCCATGCGAGTATCGACAACATTTGCGGCCGTTGCTTCTATAGCGACCGTATGATCGTCAACCTTACGGTGAAAGACGATGCCTACGTTAGCTTCTGCAGGACGCAACTTCATATTAATGCGCTGCCCGGTATGCAGGCCTATGCCTGAGATAGCTGTTGGACGAGCAATTGTTGTCTGGCAGATCAAAGTCATTATTTTGATGTCCTTCAATGTATGTAAATAAAAACGCACCAATGGTTAATGCAATTATCTTGCCAATAGAGATGAGCTCTTAAATGTCCGGAATTGCAGGAGTTACTCTTTCTCTTGCATAGCCTATGTTGCTACTGAGATATTATTAATACAACGAGTGTGGTAACTAGGGCACAGTCCGGGTTGACAGGTTGGATCAGGTTCTTGTTGAATTGAATAGACTCCTATAAACGTCCTGATCGTAGGATACCTACTGCCAGCCACAGACCAAGCAGGCCAGCTATAGAATATCCCAGTATTCCCAGTACGGGAAATCCAAAAAGCATGGGACCTTTGTCGATCTGCATGACCAGAGAGGAACCGACAATCAGTGACCCGATGATAACGGCAAAAGAGACCCGGTTGCTGGAGCGGTCCAGGTCGGTTGCCAACTTGTCCAGACCGCGATGCTCGAGATCGATTTTGAACTGGTTGTGATTGATCCGGTTGAGGAATTTCTTGATGTCATTAGGCAGACTCTTGGCCAGTAATGAGTATGCTTGAATAATGCGGCCTGTTTGCGTGGCCACGTTTTTTGGGTTGTAACGTTCCAAAACCAGCCTGTTTACATAGGGCCGCATGTAGGAAACCATATTGAAGTCTGGATTAAGCTGGAGACCGACTCCCTCCATGACAATCAGAGCTTTGGCCAGCATCATGAAATCTGCAGGGAAATGGATACGATAATGTGTAAGAATCTCAATGAATTCTGAGAGGAGCTTGCCGACCTTGATGTCCTGTAAAACTATATCGTAGTAGTCATCGATAAAGTCATGCAGGTCGCGTCTCAGGTTCTTAAGGTCGGAGTTATCTGACAATTCTCCCGAGTAAAGCAATTGAGAAATGATACTGTCCACGTCTTTATTAAGCAGTGCCTGTAATAGGTCGATCAACTGATCTTTAAGGTCTTGACCGAGGTGACCAACCATGCCGTAATCGAGCATGCAGATGACTTGGTCCGGAAGGATGAAAACATTGCCAGGGTGTGGGTCTGCGTGAAAAAGACCGAAGTCCAGAACTTGCTTGAGGAATGAGTCAGCACCACGGCGGGCAATTTCTTTGAGGTCATAGCCCTGTGCTGTGAGTTCGTCCAGTTCAGAAATCTTGATTCCAGGAACATACTCCATGGTCAGGACAATATCTCCGCTATATTCCCAGAAGATTTTTGGAATATAGACAGTTGAGCTGTCGGCAAAATTAGCAGCGAACCTATCAACAGTACGACCCTCACGGGTAAAGTTCATTTCCCGCAGGATATTGCGGCGGAACTCTTTGACCAGCCCGACCGGATTGTACAGGGCAACAGTGGGTATATGCTGTTCAATCAGATAGGCAAGACCCATCAGGACATCGATATCGGTTTCAACAATTTTGACAATACCTGGCCGTCGGACTTTAAAAACAACGTCTTCTCCGCTCTTTAACTTTCCACGGTGAACCTGGGCAATACTGGCTGCAGCAATCGGTTGCTTGGAGAATTCAGCGAAAAGTTCTTCGGCCGGATAGCCTAGCTCACGCTGGATCTGAGCATTGACTTCATCGAGAGAAACAGCATGGACCTCATCTTGAAGTTTGCTGAATTCGTGGATGTACTCTTTGCCTAAAACGTCAGGGCGGGTTGAGAGCAACTGGCCAAGTTTGATAAAGGTCGGCCCAAGCTCCTCCATGGCCAGGCGTAAGCGTTGTGCCTGGCTGAGACGTTCCAACTCTTTAGGCATTTTGTTGAACGTGACAATTCGCTTGCCGAGTTCGAGGTAGTAATCGATGTTGAGTTGTTCGACGAAATGACCGAAGCCATATGTGATCAGAACCCCGAGAATGGTCCTGTAGCGACGGATTGTGCGGATATTTCGGTTGATGCGGAGAATTGGCAGCATAGCGATGTCCGGGGCATCTCAGGGGATGTCTATTTCAGCTTTTTTTCCAGTTGGGCGACCTTTTTCTTCAGCTTGTCAAATTCTTCGTTGGTGACTACGCCCATACGTTCACAAGCTTTTTTGACCTCTTCACGTGCCTGCTCTTGCATCTTCTCCTGGCTTTGGACTGCAGCTTCCTGAATTTTCTTCAGAAAATCCTTGCCTTCTTCTTCGCTTATGTTGAGCTTTTCGCGCAATTCAGACAGTAGTTCTTCTGCTTTTTTCTGCGTAAGGGTCATGGCTCCAACAGCTGTTAATAAGGTTTTTTCGAATAGTTCGATCATGATTGCCTCCTTGAGTTAAGGTTTTTGTGGCCGAAATGAAATAATTATATCAATATGTTAGCAGAGCAATGAGGCCTTTCAAGCTGTTTTGAGAAGATATTCGATCTCAGGTAGTGCGGCTCTTGTTGAAGCCTCTCCTGCGGCAATGATTTCTTCTGCACGATGAAACTCAAGCAGGGTGATTCCATCGAGTGGTGGTCTGAGAATCAGGTCATGCGGGCTTTGGTTCTGGTGCAGTTCATTGATAACATTTTCCATGATAGCGACGCTCTGGGCGCAGACACGGAAAATGTTCGGTGTCTTCAGGTTGGCTGGTTCATCATCGTGTGATTCCTCGGCCTCCTGACCCAGAGCGGAACGAAAAGCTTGCTCTATTCTGCGGGTACTGAAAAAGTCACGCCAGCGCTTGATGCTTCTGGAGCGTCCATGTTTGCTGGGCAGAAAAGCCTCCGGGGTTTGCTTGGTGACCGTTGGAATAGTACAAACGCCGATGATTTTTTCTGCTCCAAGATGGCTGGCAGCTACAGTGGGTATAGGGTTGCAAAGGCCTCCGTCGACCAGGAAGCGTTGCCCAAAGCGGACCGGTGGGAAAATACCGGGAAACGCCAGGCTGGCGCGAAGTGCCTCAAGCAGGTCGCCTTGCTTGATAATAATGGCTTCGCCAGTGTTGATGTCAGTTGCAGTAACAGCCAGTGCCTGACGCAGATCCTTGAAATCTCTCGCCGGTAATACGTCTGCCATGAATGCAACCAGCTTTTTGCCGTCAGTTAATCCAGATGTTGGGAGAACCGGGTTAAGCAATCTGGCCATACTGCGCCAATCGATTTCCAGTGCGACCTGCTCCATTTGCTCTACTGGTACTCTGGCGGCATACATGGCACCGACAAAGGCTCCTATAGAGGTCCCAGTTATTATGTCAATCTGGATATCGGCTTCTTCGAGGACCTTGAGTACACCGATATGAGCAAGGCCTCTGGCGGCTCCGCTACCCAGGGCAAGGCCCAGTATTGGTCTGGATCGTGAGTTGTGCATAAGACAGGTTCCATTGGCAAGGAACAGGCAGTTGTCCCTCAGTTATTACTTCTGGGGTGGTACCGTTCCTTCTCTGAATAGATGCATCCGCAATATTGTTGGCGGTAGAGGCCCATCTCCTTGGAAGTCTTGATCCCTTCTTGCCAGCCAATCCGGTAGTCTTCGTAAAGGAACTCAATGCCATAATGGTGTCCCAGTTCTTCACCCAGTTTGCGGATCAGTTCATGGCTCTGGTAGCGGGAATAGAGCAGGCTTGTGGAGAACGCATCATATCCTGAAGTCGCAGCATATTTTGCTGCCTGCTTAAGGCGTGACTGATAGCAATAGGTGCAGCGACTTGCTGGTTCAGTGGCAACCTGGGCCAGGAAGTCTTCGAGCAGGTACTCGTCTTTGTAGATGACCTGGAGATCACTGGCGGCAGCGAAATCTTCAACTGCTTGCAGACGACGGCGATACTCCTGGTAAGGGTGAATATTGTGGTTGAAAAAATAGCCACTGACGTCGTGCCCGGATTCACGTAAAATACGAATTGGGTAGATGGCGCAATTGGCACAACACATATGCAGTAGAACTTTCATAAGACAAACCTTTTCTGAAACAGTGATTCCAATATTCTAATATGGTTAGGATAAAAAGGCTAGGAGCTTGTCCAACAGGCTCCTCGTAGCCTATCACTTGAAAGCTCTTTCAGGTGGCAGACCCTGTTGCTTCCAGATCTTTCTGGCCAGCTTGATAGCAACCTGCCGGTGTGGTTCAAAACGACGGCACTCCCTTGTGAGATTATCCCAGAGGCGCTCCAGGTCAGAGCTGTAGCGCAAAACAATTTCTTCAAGGACAGGCTCCTCCTCTGGCAGGGAAACAGTTTTTTTCCCAGCATATGAAGCAAGGATCAGTGCTTCGGCAACAATCTTTCCTGAGACCTCGATGGTATGTGCATGGTTGATGGTTTGTAGTGATATCCGATCAAAAAATTCTTCGACAATCTCAAGCGGGCCAAGAAGATCATAACCTGTGAGACCAGGCCGGTAGATGTTCATCAAGTAGTGTTCCGGGAAGTGCGGGATGCCGTCAATGAATACTTTGGATGCAATCTGGTCGGCCTGTGCATTACTCTTCCGGCGGATTTTTGGTATATCAGAAATGATGTGAACAGAGCTTTCTGGCAGGTTTGGAACGGGTCCAAAAATACTGGCAAATTCCTTTTCCAGGAGTTCTTGCTCTGGCACGGTGACTTTGTTAGCTGAGCCGATCAGGCTCAGGTCAGAGAGAATAATCTCATTTGGTATTGGCACTCCGAAGGTCAGAATGGCTTCTTTCACAGAGGCGAGTTCTGGTCGTGCTGACTGGTCGCTGCAAAGATCCCAAAGATATCTCCCCAGGTTCGTTTGTAGAAAAATAAAGGCACCCCAGGTTTGTGACTCCGGCCAATCCGGCCAATGACTGCCGACCACGGTTAATGCCTGGTTGCACAGAAGGTCTAGAACCTGCTCACTGCCCTTTAGCCATACTTGTGTTGTTCCTGGTTTTTGTGAGGCCAGGATGTCACAAGGGATTTCGGTCTTTTGGTTGCCTCGATGTACATGAACAGATGTTATGTTTTTTGCGGAGCGAAGAAAATGTAGTGATTGCATTCCTGATTCAGAAATGAAGATCTCGATCAGGTGATAGCGTTCTGCGAGTAGAGTCCAGAGGGCCAAAATGCCAGGAGCACGATACCAGCTCTGTGGCAGAGTCAGTGAGAGGTTGTCAGATACCAAGCCGATCAGGTACAGCGCATCCCATAGCCAGACGGGAGTCTCGCGTGGCAGGTCAAAGCGTCGGGTTGGCCAGACCTGGCGTAACAGAATCAAGTTAGCGTCACGGTCTTTACGGTTTAGTTGTTGAGTGTCCTGCAGCAATGCAATGGCACCGGTTAAATTTCTTGTGGTATCTAATGATTGCAGGGTTTCAGAGTAGCGGTCGGTTGCTATTTGCTTTTGTAATGATGTTTTGAATGCCAACCCAGCAAGATATGCACGTGGTGCTATCAAAGAGCAGTTCTCTACAGGCGGAATAGGCTGGCAAGAAACACACAAATTTACCTCGTCAGTAGACCATGGTAGACGCGTGGGTTTCAGGTCGAGACTACTCGCAGTTTCAGCCAGTAAAAGGTCGATAAAGCTTTCTGTATGCTCATAGCGATGCGGCCATCCTAACTGGTTGAGTCTACTGGCAAGATGATGTAAACGGACAGCATCTTCTTCGGCAAGAGGAGGTTCGCTGTCCTGGATATCAAGCCATGAAAGCTGCCCTTTGGTCAGGTCTGTAAGGGCATAACGGAAGGCAAATTCAAGCCTTTCCGGTTGCAGCCCTGGCGGTAGCCGTTCGTGCCATAGCAGGAAAAGCATACGCCATAAACTCATCCAGGCTTTTTCCAGGGGGGCAAGCTCTACCCACTTATCTGCAGCTGTTTGCCCCGCTGCCATACGAGCACTGATTGTCAATCCCGGGGCCAGTTCCTGCAGGGTACGCAGGCAGAGGTTGGCGAAATAATGTATTGAGTGCTCTGCTCTGGGGGGGGCGCAGGTTACGGTAACTATTTTTAGCTGTTCGAGGAGCTCATCAAGGGTTTGCTGAAAGTCACTGGGGGTGACTTGACTTACAGGTGGTAGTGAAAAGGACTCTCGCAGGATCGGGTTTCCTGAAGTAATCTCCCAGATAGAGACCTCTTGTGCTGCCCAGGTTGTAAAATGCCCGAGACCCATGGCCTTGGATAGAGAGATCCCTTTGGCGAGAATCTGATCATTGATAACGTCGGGCAACAGAATCATGCTGCCGGCCAACTGGCTGTCACGGTTGATCCAGAGAACCAGGTCAGGAACAAGAGTTCCCTGGTCAGTCAGAGTGTCTGGGCAGATTTCCAGCCTCTGAAAAGGCAGACGCTGTGATTCGAGACGTGTCTCAATCCAAGCGGCCAGTTGTTGCCGGAATTGTTGTAGCAGGATTGGATCCATGAGTTTTAAAGTAATTCTGGGAAGCTGTTGGACGATAGTCCGTATAGCCTCCTGGCATAGAAATAAAAAGGGCCGTCACCATGACGGCCCTCGGGGTGTATCAGCAGGGCAAATTGCTAGAAGCACCCCCAATAAACTCAAGCTATCACAAGATTTGACCAGGTGACAAAGGAAATTCCACCACCAGTGGATATTTTAACCTGGGAGCCTGTCCGACAATCCATGAATTGTCGGACAGGTTCCTAAATCAGTTGAGCCCCCACGGACTCAGCTTCAGAAGAGAGTTTTTGGCTGAGAAGATGCCCCGGGAGTGCGTCCCAAATGTGTATAGGCCTGATGGGTTGCCACGCGGCCACGGGGAGTCCGATTGATGAATCCCTGCTGGAGCAGGAAGGGTTCTATAACGTCCTCGATGGTATCCTTTTCTTCACCGATAGCCGCCGCCAGAGTGTCCAGGCCGACCGGGCCACCACTGAACTTGTCTATAATGGTTTCCAGAAGTAGCCTGTCCATCTGGTCAAAGCCAAGTTGATCCACTTCCAGACGGTCTAGTGCCTGGTTAGCCATGGCTTGAGTAATAGATCCGTCGCCATCAATTTCGGCAAAATCCCTGACTCGTCGCAACAGGCGGTTGGCTATGCGTGGCGTACCGCGGCTGCGACTGGCGATTTCGCCAGCGCCAGCTGCGTCGATAGAGACGCCTAGAATACCTGAACTGCGCGTAGTGATTATTGCCAGTTCTTCGTGGGTATAGAATTCCAGCCGGATCAGAACGCCAAAACGGTCTCGTAATGGCGAAGAGAGTAACCCGGCGCGGGTTGTCGCGCCGACCAGGGTGAAGCGTGGGATATCGAGTTTGATTGTCCGTGCTGAAGGACCCTGGCCAATCATAATGTCGAGTTGGTAGTCCTCCATCGCCGGGTAGAGGATCTCTTCAACCACAGGAGATAGACGATGTATCTCGTCGATAAAAAGGACATCGCCTGGCTCCAGGTTGGTTAAAACGGCGGCAAGGTCGCCGGGCTTCTCGATAACCGGTCCCGATGTGCTTTTGATACTGACCCCCATCTCTGCAGCAATGATGTGCGCAAGAGTCGTCTTGCCCAGGCCAGGTGGACCGTAGAAAAGCACGTGGTCAAGCGATTCGCCGCGACCGCGGGCAGCAGCGATGAACACCTTGAGGTTCGCTTTAACTTTGTCCTGCCCGATGTATTCGGTGAGAACCTTTGGCCGCAGCGACAAGTCGTAAGAGCCGTCCTCTCCGGTTGTTTCAGCTGTAATCAAACGGTCTTCCATAGCGTTCAGAACTGAAAGTTATCGGATCAGGACTTTCAGCGCTCCTTTAAGGACTTCTTCCATCGGCAGGTTCGGAGTCAGTTTCATATTCTCCAGAACCTTGCGGGCATGATTCTCTTTGTAGCCAAGATTGACCAGTGCGGAAATAACATCGTTAAGTAAATCACCGGCCGGAACACCGGTTGCTGACGAAGAATCAAGCGCCCCAGGGAGATCTTCAAGCGGGCCGACTTTGTCTTTCAATTCAAGGACCAGTCGTTCAGCGGTTTTTTTGCCGATGCCGGGCAGCCCGGTGAGACGTTTGACATCGCCTGTAGCTATTGCTCTTTTAAGCTCTCCTGCAGGTATGTGCGAGAGGATGTTGATTGCCACTTTTGGCCCGATGCCGGAAATCCCGATCAGAATGACAAACAGGTTTTTTTCTTCCAGGCTCAGAAAACCATAGAGCAGCATGGCGTCCTCCCGAACATGGGTATGCGTAAAGAGGCTGACCTCGCCGGTTTCCGGGAGTGAATAGAAGGTTGATAATGAAATGAACAGCCGATAGCCAACACCGCCGACGTCGATGATAACATGATTGCTCGATTTATAAGCCAATGTGCCGCGAACCAAGGCGATCATCTAAGGGTTACCCTCTATGTGAGTAATGATGCGTTTATTGCCGCCGACTGGAATTGCTGACGGCTTGTTTTAATGTTCGGCTGTTGGCGTGACAAATGGCAACAGCCAAGGCATCAGAAGCATCTTCCTGGGCAACTTCCGGCAGGTTTAAAAGAGCCTTAACCATGTGCTGTACTTGCTGTTTTCCGGCGTGTCCATAGCCAACAACGGCGCTTTTGACTTGCAATGCCGAATATTCATGAACCTCCAGGTTCAGATTCACGGCCGAGATGACCGCTGTACCGCGGGCATGCCCTAGAGTTAGAGCCGCGCGCGGGTTTTTTGCCATAAAGACTTGCTCAATGGCAACAGCTTCAGGCGAAAACATCTTAAGAACCGAGGTCAGTCCGTCGTAGATGACTTTCAATCTGAGGGGCAAGGCGTCACTACTACGTGTTTTGATGATGCCGTTATCAACATGGCGCAAACGATTACCTTCAACATCAATAATGCCGTAGCCGGTAATTCGGGTGCCAGGGTCTATTCCGAGGATTCGCATATAGTCTGTGGCGAGTAGCGCGTCGCGAGAAAAGCATGAAAAATGTTCGCGCCACAGTGTCACATGATTTTAGCCAGCTCATCTTCGCTGATATCAAAGTTGGCGTATACATTCTGCACGTCGTCATTGTCCTCAAGTGCATCCATTAATTTCAGCATAGTCTCCACAGATTTACCCTTGAGAGGCACCTGATTCTGTGGAATCATGCAGGTTTCAGCCACTTCCCACTGCAGGCCTGCTGCTGCCATGGCTTCCCGGACCTCGATGAAATCGGCGGGTTCGGTGATCACTTCGTAAACGTCACCTTCATCTTTAACATCTTCCGCCCCTGCTTCCAGGGCAACCTCGAAAATCTGGTCGAAATCATTTTCTGCGGAAAAGGAAATCAGACCCTTGCGATCAAAGAGGAAGGCCACAGAACCACTGACGCCAAGATTACCACCAAGCTTACTGAAGATGTGACGCACATCAGCCACAGTGCGTGTACGGTTGTCGGTTAGAAACTCAACAATCAAGGCGACACCACCAGGACCATACCCTTCAAATATGCCCTCTTCGTAATTGACACCATCCAGGTCTCCGGTGCCCTTTTTGATGGCCCGGTCGACGTTGTCTTTCGGCATATTGGCCTGTTTGGCCTTGTCGATAGCAGTGCGTAAGCGTGGGTTGGCGTCTGGGTCTCCGCCGCCAATGCGGGCAGCAACCGTAAGCTCTTTAATAACCTTGGTGAAAATCTTGCCGCGCTTGGCGTCTTGAGCGCCTTTGCGGTGCTTGATGTTGGCCCATTTGCTATGTCCGGCCATTGCCTGACTCCTTAATTAGCGTCTGTCGTGTAAAATGAGGTTTATCCTAGCATAGAGACTTGACGAGGAACAAGGCTCCAGAGGAAACAGAGAGGCCGGCCTTATGGGCCGGCCTCTTATAGAATCAGTACCTGCAGACTTTAATGCTCTGCTGGATTTGTTCGATATCCAATAGTCTGAATATTGTTTTGCAAACCTTTGATGCCTTCAACCGAACGGGCCTGCTTTTCTGCTGCCGTTTGCTCTTCGCTTGAGTGTACTTGTCCTGACAAGGTCACAACACCATCTTCAGCGTCAATTTCGAGTAAATAGGCATCGACATTGTTTGACGAAAGGATTGCTATCTCAACACGTTTACGCAGGACCAGGTCGGAGAGAATTTTCTTGCAGCTCGCCTTTATGCCTTCGAGGTTTTCGTCTTTGACACTGGCACAGATGACCTGAACAGCCATGTCTTCAGAAAGCCTTTGAGTGTTAATAGTCAGGTCGTAATTAACGCTGTCCTCCCAGTCCCGGTCAAAATAATACTTGATGAAGCCCGCTCTTTGTTGATCACTTTTGCGCACCAGGTAGTGTGCGCGATCCGGGTCAAGCCATTCACGCTCAGCCCAACGTTCGACCCGAACCTTGAAAGGTGCAGTAATACGGGTTCGCAGGACACTGTTGATGCTTTGGAGGAGATCCTGCCCACCACGGCCATAGATGACTACATTGCCTTGCAGCGCGGCTTCAAGAATAATCAGTTCAATCAGGTGGAGGTCCAGAAATTGTTTCGAGTCAAGAGTGTCGACAAAATGGGGAGGTTTCTCATCTGCCTGCTCCACGGCTTCAGGAGAGAGACCATAAGTTTCGGCCGCCGCCATAATCGCTTCACCGTCGATCAGCCGATACCCCAATTGCTCAGCAACTTTGTGGGCTATTGGAATGCCGCCGCTACCCATTTTTCGGGAAATCGTGATAATTGCCATGTGTCAACCTCGTCGTGTGTGATAAAAACTAGAGCAATACTATCAGTTTAGCAGCAATCTGACAAGCTTAAAGCCGCCCTGTTGCTCGTCAAAGGATGGTAGGAGTATTTAACCTGACGCAAAACGGCCCAATATGTAGCTGATATGTAACTACTCAGCACAATCTGAACTATTGGTAAAATGACTGTCATCCCCGAATGGTTTTATCGGGGATCCATCTTTTAAAGTCTGGATTCCCGATTACAACCTCGGGAATGACAATCTTTAATTGCAACCTGAACATTTACTCTAATATTTAGGCTTGAAATCAAAACTGTGTCGGGTTTCGATGAACCGGATGGTGCGGGTCTTGGAACGCATAACAATCGAGTGGGTTTCCGCACCGCCCGAGAAATAGCGAATGCCGCGCAGCAGGTCGCCGTTAGTCACGCCGGTTGCTGCGAAGACAACATCGCCACTGGCCATTTCATCACATTGATAGACTTTGTCAAAATCATCAATGCCCATACTTTTTGCCCGATCACGTTCCTCGTCGTTCATGAAAACCAGTCGTCCCTGCATGTCGCCGCCCATGCATTTTAGTGCTGCTGCAGCAAGCACACCTTCAGGTGCACCGCCTATGCCGAGCAGCATGTCAACGCCGCTGCCTTCCACGGCTGCAGCGATGGCTGTGGCAACATCTCCATCAGTAATCAGGTGGATGCGTGCTCCTGCCTGGCGAATTTCTTCCACGATTTTGTCATGACGCGGGCGGTCAAGGATGACGACAGTGAGGTCTTCGATGTAACATTTCTTGGCATCGGCAACCCGTTGCAGGTTGGTCGTTGGTGAGGCATTAATGTCAATGAATCCCTTGGCGGTAGGTCCGACAGCAATTTTTTCCATATACATGTCGGGGGCATGCAAAAAGGAGCCCCTGCGTGCTAAGGCGATGGTTGCAATCGAGCCGTTGAGACCTTTGGAACAAATATTTGTGCCTTCCAGAGGATCAACTGCGATATCTACTTCCAGACCGTTGCCACGCCCAAGCTTTTCGCCAATATAGAGCATTGGCGCTTCATCCATCTCGCCTTCGCCGATAACGACAGTCCCGGATATTTCAATCGAATCCAGCGTACGGCGCATTGCGCCAGTAGCTGCTTCGTCTGCTGATATTTTGTCGCCTTTGCCAACCCATCGACCACAGGCAAGGGCTGCGGCTTCAGTGACCCTAACCAGTTCCAGTGCAAGATTGCGATCCATCCAAGGCCTCCTGATTTGCAGCCAGTTTTCGTATGGGAAAGCTGTCAAACAGCACTCAGCATGATGACAGTTTTTATGGGTAAAGACAAATCTTTTTAGGGGTGTAATGATATTGCTTTTTGAATATAATGGTCTAGGAAGCTGTCGGGTTTGATGCTTCTCATTTGCTTTTGTTGAACTCGATAGGTTTTTATTAAGAGGCATGTCATGAAACGTCAATTTGGTTTCTTTTTTATTCTACTTCTGGTCGTGCTGCCGGTTTATGCAGATGCCGCTGTTGCACGTAACCTGACACCCGAGGAAGCGTCTTCTCTAATTGATCAACGCAAGGATCTTTACCTGCTTGATGTACGCACTCTCGGAGAATACCAGCAAGTCAGGCTCGATGGTGCTCGGCTGATTCCAATCGATCAACTGGTAAAGCGGCTTGCAGAGGTGCCGAAGAATCGTCCGATCCTTGTTTACTGTGCCGTTGGCTCGCGCAGTGCTCAGGTCGTTAATTACCTGGCGCGGAAGGGGTATCCTGAGATCTACAATCTGTCTGGCGGAATATATTCGTGGGCGCAAAAGGGTTATCCGGTCTTGCAGGGTGGACCATAGCTAATCATGATACGTCCCTTTATTTGGGCTCATCGCGGGGCCTCATATCATGCTCCTGAAAACACCATGGCGGCATTCACTGCTGCTGTTGAGGGTGGTGCTGATGGTTTGGAGTTGGATATCCACCTGTCTCGCGACGGGGTTCCGGTTGTTATTCACGATGAGACGTTGGAAAGAACTACGGATGGCTGTGGGCCCGTTGCCGGGATGGCATTGCTGCAATTACAACAACTTGATGCCGGTGGCTGGTTCTCCCCTGAGTTTTATGGAGAGCCACTCCCGGAACTTGAAGAGATCCTGAGGACTTTCAGTGGTAGACTGCGCCTTAACTTGGAGCTGAAAGAGTTTCATGCCGGGATGGCCGTACTTGAGTTGCTCAGCCAGTACCCATCTGCGGACATTGTTGTTTCTTCGTTCGATTATGATCTGCTTTATCGTTTGCGTTCTGTAGACGGTAACATACCGCTGGCTGTTCTTTTCGATTCAGGTGACTGGTGCCATGCAGTTAACCTTGCTAAGGAGTTGTCTGCCTGTTCCTTCAATCCTGGCGTAAACCTTGTGAACCGTCCTATGATCGCTGCCTGTGTGCAAACAGGTCTACCCGTATTTGTCTGGACCGTTGATGTGGCTCGTGTCGCCAGAAGTCTGGTCAGGGCTGGTGTCTCAGGGTTCTTCAGCAATGACCCAGCTGCTCTTCGATCGGCTTTTCGTCGTCTTGTCCCTGCGCCGTAATCGACTCTTGTACTCCAGAGATCGCTGCGCTAAACTGCCCGCTCAATTTTGGAGACATTTAAACAAATGACACAACAAATCCCCCCCCAAACCAATATTTCGCAACTGGCCGCATTGCTGCACAAGCAGGTTCAAACGGCAGGTGGAATCAGCTTTGCGGATTTCATGGCCCAGGCTCTCTACCATCCACAGTACGGTTATTACATCGCGCCACGTGACCGGATCGGTAAGTCGGGAGATTTTTTTACTTCCAGCAGTGTCAATAGAATCTTCGGTCATCTGGTGGCACGTCAGTTGGCCCAGATGGCTGAGTTGCTCACTGCCGAAACTTTCCAGATTGTAGAACAGGGGGGTGGTGAAGGGCACCTGGCTCTGGATATTCTGGAGGCTCTGGCAGAGGAATCACCTGAACTCTACGCCAGATCAACCTATACCCTGGTCGAAGTCAGTCCGGACAATTGCCAGCGCCAGCGCCATAATCTTAATGCTCATGTCGGCAAGGTTACCTGGTGTGCTGAAAATGATTGGTCGATAACGTCTGGTTGCTTTGTTTCAAATGAATTGGTTGATGCCTTTCCGGTGCATGTTGTCGAGAAACATTCCGGGGTAGTTCAGGAGGTTTTTGTCGTCAGTCACGAGGGTAGCTTTGCCGAGGAAGTGCGCGAGTCAACGAATCCTCGCCTGACTGAACACTTTGCCTGGCTGGGATGTGGACCCGTTGAAGGAAACCGGGCCGAGGTTAACCTGGTGGCTCCGGACTGGATGCGTCAGGTCGGTCAACGTATCGAGCAGGGTTTTGTGTTGACAATTGATTACGGCTATCCGGCTGAAGAACTTTATGCGCCTCATCGGCGGGCAGGCACTCTGATGTGTTACCACCGTCATCAGGCAGATGACAATCCATACGAGAGTGTCGGCGAAAAGGATATTACAACCCATGTCGATTTTACTGCCCTGCGGAAGGCTGGCAGTGAAGCCGGGTTGGAGACGCTCTGGTTCGGTGAGCAGTATCGCTTTTTGCTGGGGCTCGGTTTTTTTGAAGAACTGCTTCGGCTGGAGGCTGCTGCATCCGATGAGAATGAGGCGCGTGCCCTGCGTTTGACACTGAAGAATCTGATTGTGCCGGAAGCCGGGATGGGAGAAACATTCAAAATGCTCATTCAGGGAAAGAACGTCGGCACCCCGGAATTGCTCTGCAACCGGGCGATAGGATCAATCCCTTTTGTGTGAGAACGAGAGGTAGTTTTTTAATTACAGCCTCCTATGTTTACCAAAAGAATACAATTGTAGTATACTTTTGTCTGGCAAGAACTAAAAACTATAAGGAGAACAATTCGATGAAAGAAAAGGTACAGGAAGTCCTGGAGCTGATTCGCCCTGCTTTGCAGGCTGATGGTGGTGATGTGGAACTGGTTGATGTCACTGATGATGGCATTGTCAGCGTTCGGCTGACCGGGGCGTGTGGTTCCTGCCCGATGTCTACCATGACACTGAAAATGGGTATTGAAAGAACTCTTATGGAGAAAATGCCTGAAGTCAAAGAGGTAGTCCAGGTCTGATTATCTACTGACTCACTAAAGATATTTACGGGGCACCGGAATAGGAGCCTGTCCGACAATAAGGGTCGAAGCGAAAACCTGGATCTATTCGCCTTGAGCGTTACCTTTATCTTTTGGTTGGGCAGTCATCGCCTTGTCAACTACGCAAATATGGTTCTTCAGCCAGTCACGCAAAAAAGTCAGGGCTTGTAAGGAAATAGCCGCCTCACCATTGCGATGTCGCTTTTCCAGGTCGGCAAGCTTTGCCACCATCAACTCATGTTCCTGGATGTGTTTTTCCTGATCCGGGGCATCGCACCTGAGCATATAACGCTCTTCCTTGGCAAAGTGCATCTCTGTGTAATGTTTGAGCGCCGAGAAGATTGGCAAAAGAAGAGCACCACCGCTACCGTCCTGCATTGCTTCATAGAGGTCATTGATCAAGTTGACCAAACCCTTGTGGTCCTGATCAATTTCGACAATGCCGGTTTTGCAAGTATCATCCCAGACAAACAGCATGTTAACCTTCCTTAAGTCAGCAAAACAAGGGATCAGTGTAGGAAATCTCTGCGCACTATATCTTAATATCCGGAAAATTAAAACACCGTTTTGCTTTTTTTGAAAATATTCGGCTGAAGTAGTTGGGGCATGTTGGGCTATTTGCTTTTGTGGCCGGATATGAAGTCGGATAGCCGCAACAATATTCCCTGACGTGTTGTGATTGCACCGTGAGGACAGAGTTCCTGGCAGCAGAAGCAGCGGATACAACGGCCATAATCAATCCTGACACCCTGAGATGCCAGAGCTCCTGCTTTGGTTGGATCCAAGGTCATTGCCTCTGGTGGACAATGAGTCACGCAATGACCGCAGCGTTGGCAGGCCCGAGTGATCTCAGGTTGTGCAGTAATGGCATTCTTAAGGAGGTTTTTGACCGGTATCGGCAGACCGAAATTGATATCAGAATTCTTTGCGGGTCGGAAACGGCTTGTTTGTAATGATGCAAGGGGGACACCATGAAGTTTTAACTCTTTCAGGGACACACCCTGACGCCCGGTTTCTCTGGCGATTTTTTGCGTCCAAACGTTCTTCTCTGCAAGGCCGACCATGCTTGTGGCAACCGTATCAAGCGCCACAGGATGCGATGATGCGAGTAATGCACCAAGTTGTATTGGGTCACCATTGCCAGGGCCGTTGCCTTCCATGCCGACCACTGCGTCCATAATCGACAGGACCGGTTTGAATCGTTCAGAGAGTTCAAGTAGCATCAGGGCAAAGAACGCCTTGTCGGTTCCTGCTTGCAGATGCAGACGTACTTTACGCATGCCAACTACCAGTCCGAAAAGGTTCTTGACCGCACCGGTGTAGCCCATCATCTGGTGAGTCTTGAGCTTCGGCAGATTAATAATAACGTCTGTTTCCAGCGCCTCTCTGGCAACTTCAAGGTGGTGAAAAGTTCCGGCTTCCAAGCTGATCGGTACGGACTCCTCAAAGGGAGCAAAACGGACTCCCGTCTCCTCAACAACATCAAGAATACCGCATTTGCGGGCAACACTTTCTGGTTTCCCCAGACCGGGAGAGTCACCTACGCTCACATTGCCACCCGCACTCTGAACCAGCAGGATAACCTGGCGAACAATCTCCGGATGAGTTGTGACCGCCTTCTCAGGGGCTTTACCAGCAAGCAGGTTTGGTTTTATCAGGACATTCTGACCTGGTTTGACGTAGTGACCAATGCCGCCCAGAGGTTCAAGCAGGAGATGTAAGGCGTTCTGAACTCGTTCCGGGTCATAATCTTGAAGAGATTGCAGGGATACCGGCAGGTTCATTTGTTGATGTTACTCAAAGCATCAATGACAGCCTGTAGCGAACGGGGATGGAAGAGCAGGGCAGTATGCCCCATGCCATCAAGCTCAATCTGTTGGACACCGTCCATTTTAGCCGACTCTGCTGGCAGGACGATATTATCGTAACGGGTGTAAATGGAAATGGCCTGTGTCTCATCGGGCCAGGTGACGCCGTTGAACTTAAGGAGAAACGCAGAGCCCGGAAGAAGGTTTTTACCCATGGTTGACAGGGCAAACGGTGCCAATTTAGAACCGTGATGTGGTGAGCCGAGCGTAACCATGCCATGCACATAAGCAGAGCCACCACGATTCTGGACATAGTTGCGGGCGATTATTCCGCCCATGGAGTGACCGACCAGAATGACCTTGTCAACTTTCAGCTTGATCCGCAGTTCATCAACTTTCCTGGCCAGACCCTCGGTCAGGGTTTCCAGATCCCGCCAGGGTGGAGTGTTGATACTGATGACCTGCTGATAGCCTGCAGAGCGCAATCGGTGTTGCAGCCAGAAGAGGCAACTGCGATTCTGAAACAGACCATGCAGAAGAATGACAGGGGGGTGTACATCTTGCCCTGCGTCAGGAAGCTGTGGTTGCAGCCAACCGAATGGCCGTAGCAGAACCGTTAGAAGCAGGCAAGCTGTTTCCTCGACCAGAAGCCAGATGGCGATGCCGACACCACGGGTGGTAAAACGTCGGTCAATCAAGTCTGGCCGAGAATTGGCTCGCTCATACCAGGCGATGGTGTAGCTCAACAGCACGGTCAGTGCGACCACGCCAATCGTGATTTTTATCAGAAGGAGCAAGATACAGAATAAAGTTGCCATACCTGGTAGATTATCTCATGCGATATGGAGTCGTCAATATGGATAAAGATGTAGAGGGATCGCCCCTGTTTCTCGGGGGCTGTCCCAAGTCCGCAAAGACACGGAGACTTCGAGGCTAGAGATTGTAGCTTTTTTTCTCCTCCTTCATACTGTATCCTGTTTTTGGGGCACTTAATCAAGGTGAAATTGATGCAGGCGTTAATTGAGAAGTTTTCCAGATATCTTTCTGACGAGCGCAATCTGTCGCCGCATACCAGGTCTGCGTATTTGCGAGACCTGGGCGAGTTTCAGGCCTTTCTCAAACGACACTGCGGCTCTGAACAGGTCGCCCTGGCCAGGGTTGACAGTTTACTGTTGCGGCGCTATCTCGCTGAATTGCATAAGCGCAACCAGAGGACTTCAATCGCTCGAAAGCTCTCTGCCCTACGGACATTTTTCCGTTATCTGGTTCGAGAAGGGTCTCTTGCCAGCAATCCCACCGAAGGTTTGTCGACACCAAAGCTGAGTCGTTACCTGCCGAAAACACTTTCGGTTGACGAGGCCGCAGCTCTGATGGAGCGCGGTTATGGCAAGAGTTTACTGGATCTGCGTGATCGCGCGATTGTCGAACTCTTTTATTCGAGCGGCCTGCGTGTCAGCGAATTGACCGGTCTTGATGTTGGCTCACTCGATTTACGTGAGAACCTCGTCCGTGTCCTCGGTAAAGGGCGCAAAGAGAGAATTGTGCCGGTTGGTCGTAAGGCGCGCGAAGCACTGCTTGCCTATCTCGAAGCGCGAGGTCTCCCTGGAGCAGAAGACCCTCTTTTCCTCAATGCCAGAGGCGGCCGTCTGACTCCCCGCAGTGTCCAACGCAACCTCAAAGCCCGTCTGATTAAAGCCGGACTGATCAAAGATATCAGTCCTCATGCCCTGCGACATTCTTTTGCCACCCATCTGCTTGATGGCGGTGCTGATCTGCGTGCCATCCAGGAACTACTCGGCCATGCCTCACTTTCCACCACCCAGAAGTACACTCAGGTCAGTGTCGACCATCTGATGTCTGTGTATGATAAGGCTCATCCTCGTAGTAAGAAGAAATGAGGTCTGTGGCTGGAGACTGTGGACCGGTTAAATTTGCATAAACGACTAAAGTGGTCATATTTGTCTTGACAGTCTGAGTTTAGTCGGTACACTGGTGCACATAATTTGTCGTAACTAATCAATGTCAAAAAGGAGATTTACTAATGAGTGTACTGGTTGGCAAGCAAGCCCCTGATTTTATCGCAACGGCCGTTTTGGCTGACGGTTCCATGAAAGACGACTTCTCTCTCTCGGACTTTAAAGGCAAATATGTCGTTCTGTTCTTTTACCCACTCGATTTCACCTTTGTCTGCCCGACAGAGTTGATCGCTTTCAGCAAGCGCATTAAAGAGTTCGAAGATCGTGGTGTTCAGGTCATCGGCTGTTCAATCGATTCTCAGTTTACCCATGCCGCCTGGCGTAATACAGCTGTTGATGAAGGAGGTATCGGTGCGGTTACATATCCTCTGGTTGCTGATGTCAAACACCAGATCTGTCAGGCCTACGATGTTGAGTTCGAGGCTGCCGGGGTTGCCTTCCGTGGTTCTTTCTTGATCGACAAAGAGGGTACTGTCCGTCACCAGGTCGTTAATGACCTGCCGCTCGGCCGTAACGTTGACGAGATGCTGCGGATGATTGATGCTCTACAGTTCACTGAGAATTACGGTGAAGTCTGTCCGGCTGGTTGGAACAAAGGTGACGACGGTATGAAGCCTGATGCTGCTGGGGTTGCTTCTTATTTGAAGGATAATTCTGATACGCTGTAAACTAGGGACGCGTTGCGAGGACCGCGGGACGCGTAAAAACAAATAGCATATAAGAAGAGGGCCGAATGCTTGATGCGTTCGGCCCTCTTTCCTTTGGTTTTATGATGTTGACCTTCTCGTCCCGGATCATTGGTTAATCCACTTTGCTGCCTCACGAACCGATTGCTGATCAAATTTGGCACGGAAGCGCATGTAGGCACCCTGGGCAGTGTAACTGGCTGATGAGAAATCATCATCTTCAAAGCCGACAAGATTGTAGCCTAGACTGACCCAGATGTTGGTTACCGGTGAGTAGCCGACATCTGCCCCGGCGCTGTATTCGAATGTGTCACTGTTCCACGAATGCAGCACACTGCCATGCACGCCAATATCCCAGCGTTTATTGATGTTGTAACGCGACTCGAAAGCAATCAGGTCGGTATAGCCGCTGTACGTTCTACCATCAAAATTATCTCGAACGTATTTCACGCCGTAGTAGAACGACATCTGTAGTTTTCGATTGAGACGTAAGTTGGCATGCAGGTTGTTAACGATGCGCCAGTTGTTGTATTCCGTAGTGCTGTGATCCTCGCGGTCGAAGTAAAAATCGAGACGATGAAGGAGAATCCAGCGACTTTCTGTTGGACGATAGGCTATACCCATCCTGATATTACCATCCGTACGTCGCACACCATTCGACACCTCGGAGATGAATGCGAGCGCCTTGGCTGCAACAGCAATACCATCCTGAGGTTCCACCACGATGTTAGTGCTGACTCCGTACCTGTCCTCATTATCGGCCTGGCGGGTTTCGAGACGGTTCCACCATGTCCATTTCTCTTTGCGATAGGTTGAACCGATGGACACCGAGGTAAAATCGTCGTCACTACCCTGGGCGGCCGGTACATTATTGTTAAATTGATAATCTTGGTTAGATTTGATCGTGTAGCTGCGATCAAGAGATGCATCCACACTCCAGCTCTCATTGATACGCCAGTTCTGGCCGAGACCAAAAATTGCAAAAACCCGCTGGCCATTTTCATTCATTTGTCTCTCAACCGTTGTGCGAATATCGCCGCCCTGCCACGGGGTAGCATTGAAGCCGAGACGGGTTCCTTCGGTGTTTTCCTTCTTACCCCAGGTAAATTCCTGCTCGGCAAACGCGCTGATCCATGGATTGATCTGGTAATCGAGCCCCAGGATCGTGCGAGTCGGGTAGTCAACGTTCTTGTTTCTGCTGTTGAGCGATTGTTCGTGATCGGCGCGAAGATTCAGCTTGGTGTTGGCACTAATCCAGTTTCCTCCTGCCAGAATTTGTTCACTACGCATGGTTGAACCTCTGCCCAAACGATCCTGCGCATGCCGGAAACCGCCATGGAGGCCGTAGCGCTCGGCCTGGTAGCTGGCAGCCAATTCGCCCACATCCCGTTTGTTGTCGCTGCTCATCACATCTTCATGATAAGCAAGGCCAGCCACTGAGAACTTAGGAGTGAGGTGGTAGAGGGCTTCTGCGCCGTACTTGCGAGTTCCACTTTCGCTGATATTCTGCTGACCAAGGCCGAAATGCTTGCCCTGTTCTTTGTAGTAGACACGTGTTTTGATGCGATTGGCATCATGGCTGATCTCGGCCAGGTAAGCGTCGTCGGTCTCATCTTCGTCGTAGAATTCGTTTTTCGTTCTGGCGGCTTCGAGGTGCATAGTTGTTTGTGGTGTTAATTTGATGGTGGCGTCGGTCCCGTAAAGGTCGCCTTTGCCTGAGCCGCGTTCCTCGTGCACATAGCTGGCCCCAACTTCGATTTTCTGATCGAGCATCTTTACAGCTGCTCGACCGCCATAATTGAAGTTCTCATCCTTGGAATCAAAGGTCTCATAGCGCACGACAATGAAAGTTGGATTGAACTTGTCATCCTTACTCGGTACCGGTCGTTTAAAGAAGAGACTGCCATTATTATAGTCAATGTCGTAGTCGATGTGACGTTGCAAGGTCTGGGTGTCGATAATGACCTCGCTGCGGAAACGGTCGCGAGTCTCCAGGGTTACTTGCTCGGAGTTGATAACCAGATCTTTTTGCGTCAGGTAGTAGCGTCCTGAGGTGCCATCACCACGGATTTCATCCTTGATAAAGGCTTGCCTGGTGTCGGCAGCGAACATGGTGTAACTGAAGTTGTACGCCTGCATCTCCGATTTGAAGCCGCTCATGCTGCGGTTATAGCGGGAGAGCTCGGTTTGCGACAGTCCGGTATTCATGTCGCCGAACAGCGCGTAGAACTGTTCGCGCTCCAACTTGATAAAGAGCTTGTGGGCGCTTGACGCCTCGTAGCCCTGGTAGGTGCCGTCTCCGTAGAGGGGATAGTAGGTGTCGGGATCGATGCTCTGGTAGAGGCTATCGCCATCTCGGTTCGTTTTGTCGGAGTCGTAGGCTACGGTCAATAGCCAATCACCCTTGATGGCACCTTTGGCGAAGAACTTTACCTTGCCATCATCATAGTAGTGCTCGTCTATGCCTGCTTCTTCGAGACTGACTTCATTGCCAGAGAAGGTGTTGTAGCCGAGGGTGCCTTCGGCGAAGCCGACCATAACCCAGTCGCGTGGGGCGGGTTGGAGCCATACCGGAATTTCTGCAAGGCCGTCTTCAAGGGGCAAGGTCAGCAGGGCTTCACCACTCTGTGGAGTTGGAGCCAAAAGGATTCGGGCAATACCATCAGCGCCAATCCTGAATTTGGGTCGACCTTGTTCCGTAATCTCAGTATCAGTCTCGGCCATATCGAAGTAAGGACTGTATGGTGGAGTGACATCGAATTCTCCAAACATACCGGCACTGATCGGGTAGCCGTCACGATCAGTGAAACGGATCGCAATCACTGGCGGAGTGCGGCCATCGGCCAGCAACTGTGATTGCTCGGGGAGAAATTCTGCAAAAGCTGGAGCGTAGGAGTAATGGACTATCTGAGTAATACGGTCCACTGTTTTTCCTTGAGCGTCAGTCACTTGCAGCTCAAATTGATTGTCACCATCCTGGATGCCAATACCACGCCATTGGGTCAATGCCACGGTGCCTGCCGAGTTGACCATTGTCCCCTCAAAAGAGAGAGGACTGACTGCTTCGCCATCCTGGGTAAGAGTCAATTTTTGTCCTGGCGTGTGCTTGATAACAACCCTGATACTTGGAATGTCTGGAACGGAACCCTCTATTGGCCAAAGCCATTCGAGTCCAGCTTCTGCATGAGCGAGCCAGATTTCGTCATATTCGGGTTGCTCTTCGGACAATTCCGCATTAATGGGGATGAGGTTTTCGGCTCCAGGTTGCATACCCATGGTTGCTGCTGATTGTGGTCCACTATGATCTTTAACCAGGTCAAGAACCAAGTCACGATCAATTTTCTCGCCTTCGATGCGTATCTCAACCCGACGATTCAGGCTACGCCCAGCCTCAGTCGTATTGTCAGCCACTGGCTCTGTATCAGCCAGACCGGTCACCACGATCTCAGCAGGGGGCAGGTTTAGCTTGTCGCCAAGATAGCGGGCCACTATTTTGGCACGTGCCGAAGAGAGCTCATAGTTGTTAGCAAAAACATTGCGGCTGCGTGGAGTAATCTGCGTATTGTCGGTGTGCCCGATTACATAGAGTCGGTTGATTTTGTAATCCTGTAACTGCTCGGCAAGTTGATCGAAGAAAACCTTGTCGGCAGCAGAAAGTTCGGTAACAAAAATTGGGAAGTTGGGACGAACCTCAAAACGTGTGATTGGTGTGCGGGATTCCTCAATTTTTACCAGGAGCAGATTCTCAGCCATCGGCGTCCGCTGGTTTTTTTGTCCGGGTGCGTCAAAAGTTAGAACTGCCTTGGTCGGTAGTTCACCGAAGCCCTCGGTAGCTACCTGTGTCTGCAGGATGATTTCACCTTGCCAGCCAGCCTGTTGGCTATCGAGACGATAGGTCAGTACCGGCCCCCGTGTCTCCGGGTCGGGTGTGGCTTGGCCATTGAGTGTGCTTTGTCCGGGCTGGTAAGTGAGTCCTTGCGGCAGAATAACGCTAAGACGCAGATTCTCCAAGTTGACACCACCCACATTAATTGGCACGCGGAAGGTCGCACGTTCGCCAGAGAGTGAACCGGACAGTTCGATACTCACTTTTCCACGTGGCTTCGGTTTGAGATCGACATAGAAGTCGGCACGCCAGATGGTGCCTCCCTGCAAGTCGACGAATTGGGAGAAAGAGCGTCCGGCGAACTGGCTATTGTCTTCGCACGGCAGGACCTCATAAGCCGCTGGAACGGTGTCAAGATCAAGTTGTACGACGTGGATGCCCGGTTCGACACCTTCATAATGATAGCTGCCGTCGTTGTCAGTGATTACGTAGCTGCCATCTTCCAGGTAGATGCGGGCATTGGCCAAACCTTCCTTTTCGGTATCCGGGCTTTCACAAGCACCGATCATGACCCGGCCAAGGATAAAGGCCTGGTTACTGAGGAAATCATCTCTGACGACGACTCTGGCGGTTGCCAGGTTCGAGGTTGTGCCGATCACATCTTGGGCGATGGCACGGTTGATTGCATCGCCGGTCTTTGCTCCGGCAGCGACTTCGACCACGTAGGTAAGCGTGACGTTCTGGCCAGCAGGGATGTCACCCAGGGTCATACTGAGGGCCCGACCATCTCTTGAGACGACCGGGTTGTCGGCTTTGCTGCCATTGATCTCTAAAGAATCTTTCTGGTAATGGAAGCCGGTCGGCAGGTGGTCGTCGATTGTCACATCTGTTGCGATCCCGGAGCTGTTCAGGTTCTCCAGGGCTAGGGTGTATTGCAGGAAGTCGCCAATGGCGACAACCGCATGAGTGCTTTCTTTGCTCAGCCACAATCCAGATGCTGCAGGATCCGCAGGAATATCGACCCGGATGATCGGACCCGGGTTGATAGGAAAACCTCCGGCGAAGGAGGCTTGATCATCGATAGCGTACTGACTGCCGAATCGGTCGCGCAGGACATCCGCAGGAATTTGTGATGGTGTCCCGTATCCTGCAGGCGGCAGCACATCAAGTCGGTAGGTTCGACCCGGTTGAATGAGTGGAAAACGATAACCGCCGGTCGGAAAACCGAAACTTGTATCACCGCTGGTGACCGTCGATGGATAACCGGGACTGCCGTCATCATAGAAGACCGTCGCCGGCTGTCCGGAGGTGACGTCGAACAGCGAGACCAGAGCACCGTCAACAGGTGCGCCACTGGCACTGTCGAAGACGAAACCGTAAGGGTCAATCAGGATATCGTCAAGCGATTCATCCTGGCTATCACCCGTGTCGACGTAGTAGGCGTCGAGTGTACTGTTAGGTAAGATAGACAATATGCCGTTGCGCAAAACCTGGTTGCCAGATTCGGAGAGGACGTAACCAAGGAAAGCGCCGCTGTCGATGTCATCTTCGGTCAATAGCAGCAGCTCGTCATCACCGGTCTCCACAGAGGAGATTCTTATCAGAACCGTCTCACGTACTGTCGGGTCAATGTTCTGGTCCTGGTCCTCAAAGCTGATGTAGAAGGGGCTGCCGGCATGGTACTCCTTGGCCTTGATCAACGGCAGGGTATCCGGCATGCCGCTTGGCCCGACCGCTTGGAAAGGTGCCGGACTGGTCAAGTCGCCGCTGGTGCTGTAGGCGGTTGCCGGTACCGAAAGGGTTTGGCTCCCGGGCGGGTTTGTCGGCGCATACTGCAGGAACGTGATGGTTGACGGGGTCCGCTGCACCACAGTGGTGATGCTGACCAGGTTAGAGGTTGCAGTGTTTGTACTGTTGAAGGTTGCGGTTGCGATATTGTCGATCTGGGTGCCGGCAGGCGTTGCCGCAAAAGCGGCAAACGGCATGGCCAGCATCAACAGTGAAACGCAAAGGGTAAAGATAGATCGGCTGAAACGACTCCGGCTTGGAGGTGGTGAAGTCGTCTCATTTGTGACGGCAGGCTGTCGTTCGCAACAGCCCGCCGCCTGCCCGATATATTCTGAAACATGGATGGTCGAGACGAACCTCTCCCCCACCCCGGCAGGGTTGCCGGAGTTTCTGGACGGCCTGAAGGCCGGGATGAGGGAAAGCAGTCTATGCATGGAAAATTTTATTCCTTGCGCGTCTCGGGTTAAGGGTTAATCGATAGTGACTTCGAAGCTGACTGTTTCTGTTGCACCGGTTGCAATTGTGGCGATAGTGCAGCGGATGTCGGTCACGGTAGCCGCAGCCGGTTCTGGTGTTTCCCAGGTTGCCTGGCTGTCAGTCGACCATTCCGGTGCGCCGTTGCAACTGGTAATCCTCACGTAGGTGGTCTGCGACGGGATCGAATCGGTGACGACGACGCTGGTTGCCGCAAAGACCGTGTCTCCATTGGTTACATCGATGTCGTAGGTTACGGTGTCGCCCGGGAGGTGGTAGCCCGAGGTGCCGTCAGTGGCGGTCTTGGCGACGCCGAGAGTTGCCAGGGTGGTGAAGATGCCGCTGTCCGAATGGAAGCCGTTGAGAGCAATGTCACCAGTTGCGGTGCCGGTGTCGTCGGCGAAGACGATCTCAGCGATTGTCGAGTCATTGCCGTCACTATCGGCAGCCAGCGGAGTGCCGCCGGAATCCGCTGCCGTGGCAATCAGACTGTAGGTCACAGTGTTGCCGCCTACGCCAGTATCGGTGGCGTCACCATTGCCGTTGGAGGTCGGTGTGTCACCGACAATCAGGAACAGGGCGCTGTTGGAGCCGCTGACGTTGCTGATCTGTACCGGATTTGTGACCAGGGTATCCCCTGTATCGTAAGTGCCGTTGCCGTTGACATCGTTGTAGATGTGTATGTCGGTCATGGTAAAGTTGTTCTGGGCCGTGACTTCAGAGCTGAGGTTGAAGTACTCGGAACCGGCTGCGCTGTTGCCTTCGTTGGTGACGGTGAAAGGCAGGGCAAAGCCAGCGACTCCGGCGACCACATTGTTGTCACTGTTGTTGGTGACGATCGGCCGCACCTTGGTGTCTACTGCGAAGGTCTCGATGTTACTGGGGGTGGTCGTGGTGGTGCCGCCGATGGTAAACTCGACATTCGCCTGGTTGGAGATGGTCTGATCATCGGCGGTGCCGAGTGCCCAGACTGTGCTGGTGCTGAGTAGTACCATTGACGTAGCGATAAAAATCGCCAGCAGATTGATTCGTCTTCTCATGATTATTTCTCCTCTTTTGCTGTTTACAGTTTGCACTGGATCTGATAGACCAGAACTGGGGTTAATGTTTCTCCTTCTGTTTCCATCCATGTCGATAGCCTTCTTTGCGGTTTTCTTGCTTTGCGAACGTAATTATTTAGTCAGGTCTGGTTATTTGACCTGGGCCTGGAATTCAACCTGCTTGGTGACTCCTGCTGGCAGGGGGGGGCTGAACAACCAACGAATATCGGTGTAGTCGGCCGGGGTAGCTGGCCGAGGTTTACCATCATCGCCGAGTACTTGCAGACGTTCGGGGCGGTCGAAATTCACGCCCCCGTTGACCGAGAAGGTGATGGCGGTTTTTTCTGCAGTGGCCGCACTACTGACAAACAGCATGCTCGCCGGAATTGGATTGCTGACAGCGACGTTCTCTGCGGCACTGTCACTGTTGTTGGTAACGGTATTGACGAAGATCACCGTGTCGCCGGGCAGAACTTTGCTTGCCGGGATTCGCTGCACAACCAGACGGCCATCCTCAGTAGCAACCTTTGTTTCCACTACAGCTTGGGTGACGATGCTGACCGGACTGTCCTCTGCGGCGGCCAAGGTTACGCCCTGGAACAGCAGCGACATGGCCAGAAGTGTGAGCATCAGCCTTGTCGGCTGCGCTTGTGTAAAACGGATCGTTCGATTCATATTGATTCCTCCTAGTCGATGGTCACCTGGAAGGTGAGGGTTCGGGTTGTATTGGTCAGGTCACCAAGGTTGTAGGTGACAGCAAATTTTTCTGAATCGACCTGGTTCTCAATGAAGGTGCCTTCATCGGCGTCAACCGGGTCGGTGAGTGTCTTTGTGGTGCTGCCATCGAACAGGGTCATGCTGCCCGGCAGGTAAGTGGTGTATGCTGGAATCTGGTCACTTACGACCAGGCTAGTGGTGGTGCCTGTCACCTCAACCAGCACTGAATAGGTCAGGATGGCACCGGTGACCGGTTGGTCGCCGCCATCGGGGTCGTCGATCTTAACCGACTTGTTCAAGGTGACCGTAGACTTGGTGATTTCATAGATACCGTTATCGCTTGCTCGGGCACCACTCGCACCGATGATCGCATGTGGATCGCCGGGAGATGCTGGCGGGAATACTGTGCCCGGAGCGCCGCTGCCGGTCTCTGCGGCGGCGATTAAACGGCTGATCCCCAGGTCACCATCATTTTGTCCGCTAGGGATATCGTTGAAAACGAACAGGTTAATGACATGGTCAGCTTCAAGAGTCGGCAGGTTGGTACTCGAATCGAATGGCTGGTCGATCCCCGGGTTGTAGCTGCCGTTGCCATTGGTGTCGAGGTAGATTGTCGGACTTTGTGGGTCAAGCTGGTCCCCGGAGATGGCATTGTCGATGGTAAGGTTGAAGGCTTCTGTACTGTTGCCGGTGTTGGCAAGCAGGAACGTGAGCATCTGGCCGGTGTCGCCCTCATGAACAATAATGTTGTTGGCATCCTGCCAGGTTAGAGTGAGGTCGAGGATCTCATTTACGGTAAAAGTCGCCAGGTTACTTAGCTTGTTAACTGGATTACCGTTGAGCATGGCGCTGACCTGTGCCTGGTTGGTGATCACTGTGCCGGCCGTAACGCCAACTGCCAGCACGCTGGCGGGAAGTGCCAGGAGCAGTAGAGTACAGAGTATGATCAGGTGTCGTTTCATCTAAATGATCTGCCTCTATTGGATCCTCACCTTAAAGGTGACAGTGAAACTGCTCGACGCGTTCATGGAGCCGGTTGGTACAAAACGGATATGGGTAACGCTGCTGTCTATCCCGGTACCGCCGTCGGTTGGCTGATAGCTGAAGTCACTGCCATCAGTTGAAAATTCCACATGGTCAGTGTTGTTATCGATAGTGATGTAATTCAGGGTCAGGCCGGTTGTTGCCGGGTTGGTCACAGTGACCGCCGGTTCGGTTACTACCAGGTCAGTATTAGCCGGGACCGGGTCGGTCAGGATGATCGTATCGTTGTCAATGGCACGTGAGTCGAAGTTGTTGACGATCAAGGTATAGCGGACGATCTCCCCCGGGATGTCGTAGCCGGTTGTGCCGATGTTTTGGGCCATCTTCACCAGAGTTACATTTGGTGGGATGGTGATTTCAAGAGTGTAATCCTCGACTTCACCGTTAGTTGCAGTGCCGCCTGGGGTAGCAGTTGTGATTGCGGCGTCGGTGGTCAAGCGGAACCGCGCGTAGGTTGTGCCACCGGGCAACCCTGAAAGGCCGCTCCAGGTCAAGGTTGTGCTGCCGTTTACGGTGCCGGTCGGGACATTTAGTGATGTACCTTCTGCGTTGTCAAAGACGCCGTTGCCGTTGAAATCGATCCAGCCGAGCAGCTGGGCGCTGCTACCGGTAGTGTTGTTGACCGTTACGTCCACCGAATAACTGCTGTCCGTGGTGGATAAGGGTGGGAAGCTACCAACCCCATCTTCATCGTCAGTGTCTGTGGTGTCGTCGCCGTCGGCAGTTGCTGTCGGTTGCCCGGTTACTTCGTTGTCCGGCAGAATGGCCCCGAGGAAGATGTTGTTGCTGATACCGTGGCGCGGCCCGCCGCTGGCGGTCAAAGTGCGATAGCTGTCGGGTGCGTCGCCGAAATCAAAACCGGGCATGGTGCCGGAGCTGAAGATCAGGTGGAAGAAGACGGCCGAGTCCCATAGTCGGTCACCGGCATCGGCGATAGCCGCTTTAACGTGGTAGCTTTGGCCGGGGACGACGTTGATTGACTGGTAAATATAGTTGGTCCAGCCGTCGAGCTCCAGATTGCTGTTGGTGGTGGCGACGGTGGCGTTGCCGCCGTTTAGATTACCGTTGCTGTTGTCGGTGTAGTAGGCACTGTTGCTGAGGCTACCACACCGTGCTGCCGTGCCGTTAACCCCGATCACACCAGTGTTGACCCAGTTAATGGAGGTCCGGTCGCCGCCCGGAGTTTTGGCAAAGTTTTCCGCATTGTTGGAATAAGGGCCCTTGATGCCTGGACCGCTGACGAAAATACCGGTGACATCATTGTAGGCGGTGCAGACGTATTCCGGGAATTCATCCGAACCGAACTGGAACGGAATTGTCATGATCGGTAAAGTTGGAATAATGTCAAACTCTATGGCTATGTATTCGCCGTTGGAGGTCTGACTTTCAAGCAGCATCATGTCGGCGTCGGTGACATTACCGCAGAGGGTATTTGTCCAGTTGGTCTGGTTGTTTGGAGAAACCATTGGGTCGGCTGGTTTGAGTGGGCCGGTGCTGAGAACGACTCCGCTGGGGTCACCGAGAACCGGTCCCGGTCCGGTCGGAGTCGTCCCCTGGCTGAACAGGCCGACTGCCTGGGTACGGTTAGCGCAACCGTTATTGACGATCACCATGTTACTGATGGTTACTCCTGCTCCTTGTAACGCAGCGGTGATCTGTGCGGTTGTCACGCCATCATTGGCGACGTCGTTGATGACAATGGCTTGAGATGTGGTCGGCGTCAAGACAAGGGTGAATGTCAGCAGAACCAGCAGCATTGAATTGGTTAGATTTTTATATTTCATGGTCTGCCTGTCTTAGCCGGTAAAGCCGATTGCGTAAAATTTACGTCACTTAGTTGCGGCGAATGGGGACAGTTATTGTCAACATTGAGACCTTGCCGCATTATCTACCTGCCGCTTTAAATAAAAAAAGCACCCGATTTCCTGGCTGAAATTGGGTGCCTATTGGTCCAGACCGTGGAGTCTTGCCGCGTTTGTCCAGACTTTTCGTCCCTCTTCGGCGGCTAGACTGACCGTAATAGTCTATAATTACGGCCCCTTGGCTCTGCGTCACCAGGTCTCCCTGGTTTTGCTCTTGTCGGAGAAGTTCAATACAGTTTTTTCTTGATAATAACTTTTATCCCCTTGTTCGACCTGTAAGAAATTTGCAGCTTTGCAGTTACTACCCTGCATCTTTTGCATTTGTTGTGCCTTAATTATAACTTGTATGGTGTTGATTTTGCCAATTTAATCAGGGTTTGCTGATAAATACGCAACCTGTTGAAAACATTAGACAAAGTTCGTTCTTTTGTGCTAATATGTGCAAGGAAAACAGGTGGTTAGCTTTAAAACCCTTGCACATAGGTGGTCAAAAAATGTATCGAACGACACCTGACAATCAATTGGCCTTTGAAGACTTCTACCTGCCTTTCGGTGGCAAGCTCAGGAGCGATAACCGCTGGGTTCTCCTGGCGCGTATGGTTCCTTGGGACACCGCCGAGGCCTTTTATGAAAAACAGTTTGCTCAAAGCGGTCAAGGTGCTCCGGCCAAGCCTGCTCGTGTTGCTCTTGGCGCCCTGATCATCAAGGAGCGCCTTGGTGTCAGCGATGAAGAAGCGGTGGAGCAGATTCGTGAGAACCCATATCTGCAATACTTTCTCGGGTTCCATGAATTCCGCGACGAGGCACCGTTCGATTCGTCAATGTTTGTTCATTTCCGCCATCGCTTCAACCTGGATCAACTCAACCAGATCAATGAAGCGCTTGTCCGTGCCGAGCAAACAGAAGCCAAGCGTGATGATGAACCACCTCCCGAAGATGATGATTCGGATGGGAACACATCTTCAAAGAGCAACAACGGTAAACTGATTGTCGATGCGACCTGCACTCCCGCTGACATCCGTTATCCAACTGACATCAGCTTGCTCAACGAAGCCCGAGAGAAGAGTGAGCAAATCATCGATATTCTTTTCGAGCCGCTGAAAGGTCAGCAACGCAAGCCGCGTACCTATCGAAAAAAAGCGCGTCGCCTGTTTTTGGCGTACAGCAAAAGTCGCAAGCGTTCAACACGGCAGATTCGTAAAGTCCTGGGTCAACAGTTGCGTTTTCTCAAACGTAACCTCAATACCATTGGACAACTTGCCGACCAGACGTCGCTTACCCTGCTTGATCGCCGTCAATACAAGAACCTGCTGGTGATTCAGGAACTTTATCGCCAACAACAGTGGATGTATGAGAATCGCTGCCGTCGGATCAGCGGTCGGATTGTCAGTATCAGCCAACCACACGTCCGTCCGATTGTTCGCGGCAAAGCGTCTGCACCGACGGAATTCGGTGCCAAACTCTCAGCGAGCCTAGTCAATGGTTCCGTGTTTCTGGATCGTCTTGACTGGGATCCTTTTAACGAGTCCGGTGATCTTATTGAGCAGATCAAAACCTATAAACAACGCTTCGGCTTCTATCCGGAATCAGTGCATTGCGATGCTATCTACCGAACACGTGATAACCGGCGGTTTTGCAAAAAATACGACATCAGAATGTCTGGGCCACCCTTGGGGCGTCCTCCGAAGAAAACCCCCGAGAACACGCAAGAACTGCGTAATAAAAAGCTCCAACAGCGCCAAGATGAACTTGACCGGATTCCCATTGAAGGGAAGTTTGGTCAGAGTAAACGCCGCTTCAGTTTGAACCGGGTCATGACCAAACTGGATGATACCAGTGAAACAGCCATCGCCATCGTCTTCATCGTAATGAATCTGGAGAAGTGGCTGCAAAAGCTTCTTTTTACTCTTTTATGGCGCTTGCGGCTATCGACAAAGTGGTCCTTACATGTCCTGCATACTTTTATGGGCCGTCTATTGTTGACCGGTCGCTCGTATTCGTTGGGTTGACCACGCGCCTTGTGCGACGCTGTAGGCCGCGAATGTACTTATTCAGCAAGCCCTATTTAGTAAGGCATAGTGGCAACATAACGTCTCACCCCAGCCACACCCCTCGGCAGCTTGTCCTGATGCACTTGATGCGACGTTACCTCGATCCCTATCTGCTTAGCCTAAAGCCTCAATGATGCCCTCAGTATGCTTTCTAGCGGCCGGGTCGTCCTGGTCCTCAATGGTCACCGTGAATGTCAGATTGTATGTGCTCATCACTTCTCCCTCACATATGGCGAACAGCTGACTTCGGATCCACTTGCCGATACCGAAGAACTCAACCACTATGCACTAAAGTGCATAGGTTCCTTGGGGACTAAAGTCCCTAATCTAGTTTAAAGTCCTCTGT
>JAMONP010000057.1 GCA_027065695.1 Desulfuromonadales bacterium
TCTACCTTGGCTACTTCAGGCAAAAAAGACCCTTGCCCTGAGAGAATCTGCTCGATTCTCGCACAGAGCATGGGCCATTGCTCTTTCTGCAATGAAAAGTTCTTCCCCAGGTTCAATAAGGTCCGTTACCGTACCTTGTTGTCAACCCGTTCTGAAGCAACTAAGCGAAAAGTGAAGTAATCATCACCCGATACAGAACTTCTTGTTTTAGTCTGACGAATATACATGAAGCCACGGTGTTAGAAGTCAACCCCTAAATATATTTTATGGCACTACAAACGACATCAAAACCATAACATATTGATATCATCGGTATTGTTTTTCAAAATGCGCCGAAATTAGCTGAAAACTTCAAGTTCTTGTTAAGCTTGGGTTAAGGGCCCATTTCACACTGTTATACATCACCGTTCCTCAACAACTTGTTGACAGCAGGAGGTGTATCTCGAATGAGCGTCGTGATACTTTTGTCTATCTCCACATCTCTCAGCTCGGTGTCGCCATTCCCAACAGCTCCGATATATGCACCACCTCCTGCGACATCCCCGCCTGCTTCAGCCCCCAGGCCAGTTGCAAATGGCAACCGGGATTGGCGGTGACCAGCAGCTCTGCACCGGTTAATTGGACATTATCAAGTTTACGGTCGAGGATCTGTTGGCTCTCGTCGGTGTACTTGAGACTGAAAGTCGCGGCGCTGCCACAACACCAGCTGGCTTCGTTCAGTTCGCGATAATCTATTCCGGGAATTGATTTGATCAGTTCACGTGGTTGTCTGCTGACCCCCTGGGCGTGACAGAGATGGCACGGCTCATGATAGGTGACAATCTTGTCGACTGGTTTCAAGCCTGCTGTTCTTAACCCTTGCTCCGCCAAAAATTCGCTGACATCCTTGATTTTGCTGCGGAAGGCAGTCAATTTGTCATGTTCACCCACCTCTTCAAGCAATTCTTCATATTCCTTCAAGGTAGCGCCGCAACCGGCACAATCGGTCACAATCGCGTCGACTTCGAGTGCCATGAAAAGATCAAGGTTGTGCTGAGCGAGGCTGCGGGTGGTGCTGCGGTCACCCTCGTTGAGGTGTGGAGCGCCGCAACATTTCTGGTCTTTCGGAGTGATTACCTCAAAACCCTGGTGAGTCAGCACCTTGACTGTCTGTCGCGAGACTTCAGGGTACATCAGGGTCATGATACAGCCGAGAAAAAAGGCCACACGGCCGCGCTGTTCACCGACGGCCGGAACCACGTCCGGTAGTTGAGGTCGCAGTGGGGGGTGCAGTTCGGGCAACATCCCCTCAGCTTTGTCCATCCACTCCGGCCCCAGTTTAAGGAGGCGCGAGTGGCGCACCAACCATTGGATACCAAGTTTCTGGTAAAGCCGGGCCGGTAACATTGAAATCTCCAGCATGTTTGGGTCGGGGAGCATTTTCTGCAGGATAAAGTTGCGGAACCCAGCTTGCCATTTCGGTAGCGGTTGCTGTTGATGCACCTGCGAACGACAAACCTCCATAACTTCCCCCGCTTTGACCCCGGAAGGGCAGGCAGTGGTGCAGGCACGGCAATCGAGGCAGAAGTAGGCTTCTTCTTTCATTGCTTCACTGAAGGGAAGTTTGCCTTCAGCAACGGCGCGGGCCATGGCCACCCGACCACGTGGACTAGAGCGCTCTCGACCGGTCAGGACGAAAGTCGGGCAGGTTGGCAGGCAGAAGCCGCAGCGCATACACTGCAGCACATCTTCATATTCCGGGGCATCCTCGCGGGTAAAGTTGCCGAGTTTTTCTTTTTCGGCCATGACTTTACTCCTGATCGTCGGCAAAGATTTTGCCCGGGTTGAGAATCCCCTGCGGGTCGAAGGACTGCTTGATCCGCTTCATCACCGCTACGCCACCCGGACCGATCTGCCGGGCCAGGTATTCTTTTTTGGCGACACCGATACCATGCTCACCGGAGACGGTGCCACCCCAGGCGAGAACCTGCTCGTACAGCTCATCATAAAAGGCATGCGCACGTTGCATTTCTTCTGCGTCCCGTTCGTCACAGAGGACAGTCGGGTGCAGATTACCATCACCGGCGTGGCCAAAAGTGCCGACCGTCAAGCCGTATTTCTTTGTCAATTGTTCTATGAGAGCAAAGGTGTCAGCCAGCATTGAGCGTGGCACGGTAGCGTCTTCCAAGAGTGTTGTCGGCGAAACCCGCGCCAGAGCAGACAGGGCCGTACGCCGGGCTTCGGCGAGTTTGACTGCTTCGGCTTCATCTTTAGCGACATGCACTTCAGCCGCTTTAACCTCTTTGAGAATTCCTTCGACAGCCTCGGCCTCTTCGCTAACCTTCGCCGGGTGACCGTCGACCTCGATCAACAGCAATGCTGCCATCTCGCGCGGCAAGCCGATCTTGACGTAATCTTCGACACAATTGATGGTCGCCTTGTCCATGATCTCTAACGTTGAGGGGATGATTTTAGCAGCGATGATTTTAGAAACCGCCGCGCCAGCAATGCGGATATCATCAAAATAAGCGAGAAGGGTACGCTTGTCCTGTGGTGGCGGGATCAGCTTGACGGTGATCTCAGTGATGATCGCCAGAGTGCCTTCGCTGCCAACCAGCAGATCCTTAAATGCGTATCCTGCGACATCCTTAACGCTCTTGCCGCCGGTTGTCAGTAGACTGCCGTCGGGCAGAACACATTTTAGTGCCATCACGTAATCGCGGGTCACTCCGTATTTGAGTCCACGTAAGCCGCCCGCATCCTCCATGACATTGCCAGCCAGAGTTGAAATTTTCTGAGAACCTGGATCAGGCGGATAAAAGAGGCCCTTTGCGGCGACGGCGTTAAACAGGTCGAGGGTGATCACGCCTGCCTGACAGGTGGCGGTCAGGTTCTCCTCATCGATTTCGAGGATCTTGTTCAGCTTGTTCAGGCAGATGACAATCCCACCGTTGACCGGGATGCTGCCGCCGGAAAGACCTGTACCACTGCCGCGAGGAGTGATCGGCAGGTTATGGTCACGGGCAATCTGCACGATGGTTTGCACCTGTTCACTACTGGTCGGATAGACCACCAGATCGGGAGTAGAGTGCAGGCCTGGGGTTGAATCGTAACCGAGCACCAGCAGGTCTTCCGGCGCAGTAAAAACGTTTTCCTGGCCAATCTCGTGAATTAATTGCTCAATCACTTTTTGCCGAATCATTTTACCCTCATGCACTGGCTCACTATAATTGTTCAGCCGGTTTTCAAATCGTTGGCGATTTGAAAGTCACAGCCAGTGGCGGCCTTGATTTCCTCGATGCTCGAAAAGGGGGAGACTTCTGTCAGGGTCAATCCCCTTTCAGCGTCGACCGTGAAGACTGCTTTTTCGGTAACCAGGAGGTCGACCACTTGTTTTCCGGTAATCGGCAGATCGCACTGGTCGAGGATCTTCGGCGAACCGTCCTTGGCGCAGTGCTCCATCATGATTACAACCTTCTTGACACCGGAGACTAAGTCCATGGCTCCTCCGGGACCCTTAACCATTTTTCCCGGGATCATCCAGTTGGCGAGGTCGCCGGTACGACTGACCTGCATACCGCCGAGGACCGAGAGATCAATCTTGCCACCACGGATCATGGCGAAAGATTCGGCAGAATCGAAAAAAGCGGCACCGGGGATGGTGGTAATGGTCTGCTTGCCTGCGTTGATCAGGTCGGCATCAACATGCTCTGCGGTGGGAAATGGACCTATACCGAGCAGACCATTTTCCGATTGGAGGACGATTTCGACATTGTTCGGAATGTAGTTGGCAACCAGGGTCGGCATGCCGATGCCAAGATTGACGTAGGCACCATCCTGTAGTTCGGTGGCGATCCTTTTGGCCATCCATTGCCGTTGCGGATTGATCGAAGCGCCGTCGCTGTCGCTAACGGCGAGGGTGCGTTGCTCAATCGGCTTCTCGAAGCTGGTACCAAGCAGGATGCGATCAACATAGATGCCGGGGATATGGATCAGGTTGGGATCAAGACTGCCGATTTCGACAATCTCCTCGACTTCGGCAACGGTTACCCGCCCGGCCTTGGCACAGGCGGTGTTAAAATTGTTGGCCGTGTTGCGAAACACCAGATTGCCGGCTTTGTCGGCCTTCCAGGCCTTAATGATGGCAAGATCGGCGGTCAGGCTGGTTTCAAGAACATAGCCTTCACCATTGAACTCGCGCGTTTCCTTGTTCTCGGTAAGGGTCGTACCGAAGCCGGTACGGGTGAAAAAGGCTGGGATTCCTGCGCCACCAGCACGCAGTTTTTCAGCCAGAGTCCCCTGAGGAGTCAACTCAAGCTCCAATATGCCATCGAGGAACTGTTTTTCAAAGGTCGCGTTTTCACCAACGTAGGAAGAGATCATCTTCTTGATCTGGCGGGTTTGCAATAACAGCCCAAGGCCGAACTCGTCAACACCAGCGTTGTTACTGATGACTGTCAGCTCTTTGGTCCCACTGTCACGCAGGGCAGTAATTAGATTTTCGGGAATACCGCAGAGGCCGAAGCCTCCTGCAGCAATGGTCATGTTGTCATTGATGATACCTTCGAGGGCCTTGACTGGATCGGTATAAATCGGTTTCATGTTTTACTTCCTCCTTTTATTCGAACCATTAATACAATCTTGTGTTTTAATATAAGTTAATGGAAAATTTTATCACATTCAAATTGATAAAGTTCATAAATTTAGTCTATTAACTTTTTCTTGACTTGATTCCTAGGCGGCCAACATGATAAGACCAATTAATGGTCATACCAACAAAGGGAAGACATGAGCCAAACAGCTTTGCAAAAAACATTTTGTGCGGCGGCTGAAGCCGTTGGTGCCGAGGTTACATTCGTTGCCGATGTTAAAGCGGTGGTAGACTATGTCAAGCCGCTCGCGACCGGGCCAGTCATGATACCGCAATTTGCCTCTGGCGAGCGCCTCGGTCTGGCCACAGCCCTGAAAGCGGGCGGAGTCGCGCTGTCACAATCCAATCTTCGGCAAGGAGCGGCCACGGCATCTGTCGGAGTGACCGGGGCTAATTTTGCCTTTGCCGCCACCGGCACCGTGGTGCTGGAAAGCACCGCCGAAGACATCCGCCTGGCAACTACTCTGCCGGAGCATCATGTGGTGTTACTCGACCCGTCCAAGATTCTCACTGACGATCTGGCCGCAGTCCCTTACCTGCGGACCTTTCATAACAACAGCCCGCGCAACTACCTGGCCTATATCACCGGTCCGAGTCGCACTGCGGATATCGAGAGGGTGCTGACCATTGGTGTTCATGGCCCGAAGCGGCTACATATCCTGTTGTTCTCCGGTCTCTCCAATGACCCGTTGGAAATCTAGTCGGGACATCTGACCGCTAAAGGATGAAATTATGAGTAAAATTCGCGCCAAGGAATATCAAGGCCGTATCGATCAGGCGCTGGCGAACCCTAAGTTGCAGGATGCCCTGCATAAGTTCGGCGACGCTTTCCTGATTGCCCGCGAGAAAGCCTTCAGTGATTACGATTTTGAGGCGCTGCGCGAGGAGATAGCCTCTTGTAAGGATGAGGTAGCAGAAAATCGCCAGCAATATCTTGAGCAGTTCATCACCAATGCCGAAGCGGCCGGCACTACGGTCTACCTGGCCAAAACTGCCGACGACGCCAATGCCTATATTGCTAAGCTGGCTCAGGACAGAGGGGTCAAGTTAGTGGTCAAGAGCAAAAGTATGGCGAGCGAAGAGACCCATCTCAACCGTGCTCTAGAAAGTGCCGGTATCGAAGCCCTCGAGACCGATCTTGGCGAATGGATTATCCAGCTTGCCGGTCAGCGTCCCAGCCATATGGTGATGCCGGCGATTCATATGTTTAAGGAGGAGGTCGCAGAACTGTTCAGCAAAGTGACTGGCGTTGAAGAACCCGCTGAAATTGCTCACCTGGTGCAGGTCGCCCGCGAGCAGTTACGCCAGGGCTATCTCGATGCCGACATGGGGATCACCGGAGCCAACATCGCGGTCGCTGAAACTGGCGGTATTGCCCTGGTCACCAATGAGGGGAATGCCCGGCTGGTCTCGACCCTGCCGAAGATTCATGTCGCCCTGCTCGGGGTGGAGAAGATCGTACCGACCATCGAGGATGCAGCAACGATCATACGAACTCTGCCGAAGAACGCCACCGGCCAGTTACTGACCTCCTACGTTACCTGGATTCGTGGTGCGGTCCCCTGCGGCGATGAAGAGAAGGAACTACACCTGGTATTGCTTGATAACGGCCGCAGTGCCTTGGCCGAATCACCCCACTGCAAGGACGCACTGCGTTGTATCAAGTGCGGCGCTTGCGCTAACGTCTGCCCGGTCTACCAGACCGTTGGTGGTCATGTCTTTGGTCATGTCTACATCGGCGCTATCGGCATCATTCTGACCGCCTTCTTCCACGGCCTCGACAAAGCCGCCGAGATTGTTCGCGCCTGCATCGGCTGCCGCGCCTGCGTCACAGTCTGTCCGTCGAACATCGACCTGGAAAACATCATTCTCAGCCTGCGCGAAACTATCGGCCACGAGGAAGGAATTGGGCTCGGTAAGTCGATTGTCTTCCGCAAGGTAATGCGCAACCGCAAGCTGTTCCATAGCCTGATCCGCGCTGCCTCCTTGCTGCAGAGACCGGTCACCGGCGGCAGCCGCACGATCCGTCACCTGCCGCTGTTCTTTTCTTCGCTGACCGAGTGGCGAACCCTGCCGGCGGTCGCCGAAAAATCGTTGCGCGACCAGTGGGATAAGATCCCTCAGCGGATCGAAAAGCCACGTTACAAAGTTGCGCTATTCGGCGGCTGCGCCAATGACTTCCTTTATCCTGAACTCGGTATCGACTTGATCAAAGTGATGAATAAGCTGGCCGTCGAGGTCTCTTACCCGCAGAAGCAGAACTGCTGTGGGGTCCCGGCACTCTACTCGGGGGACAAGGAGACCGCAGTTGCTTTGGCCGAGCAGAATGTCGCGGCGATGCTCGAAGACGATCCCGATTTCATTCTTACCACCTGCCCGACCTGCACCATGGCGCTGCAGCGGGATTTCGTCGAGTTTCTCAAGGACAACCCGGTCTGGGCCGCTAAGGCTAAACGTTTGGCCGAGATCACCATCGATGCTGCTGGCTTCATCGTCAACCAGCTTGGTGCCACCGAAGTCTTCAAGGGACTCTCCGCTCCAGAGAAAGTCACCTATCATGATTCCTGTCATCTCAAACGCGGTGCCGGCGTCTGGAGAGAGCCTCGTGAACTTCTGACAACTTCAGGGCGGCAGCTGGTCGAGATGGACCACGCAGATCGCTGCTGCGGCTTTGGCGGTTCCTATTCGTTAACCAGTCATCCCGACATCTCCAAGCAAATCCTTGGTGACAAGGTCAAAGATATTGAAAACAGCGGCGCAACCTGCGTCGCCATAGATTGCCCCGGTTGCATGTTGCAGCTACGTGGTGGCCTGGAGAAGAAAGAAGTCGATGTGCGCGTAAAGCACACGATAGAGTTGCTGGCAGAAAGCTTGTCATGAGAAAGGCTTTGTCTGTCATAATAGAGGATCTGGCTTCGCCATTTATCCATGACCCCAGCTAAATCAGCTACCTGCAAGGAATGACAGATGTCCAGTCTGCACAACAATCTCAGCCGCGCCATTGTCGAACTGCCTGCAGGTGCTTTACGGCGCATGCTCAAGCTGGTACGCCTTCTCGACCGATTGAGCCGTCACCCCGAGTATCGCTCTCAGGTTTACCCGCAACTGCCGGATGTTGCCCGTTTTGATCCAGGGCACGACGCAGTTATGATGTGCTATGATTTTCATCTCGCCGGGAATGTGCCACGGCTGATCGAAGTCAATACCAATGCCGGTGGTGGCTTGCTTGCCTACCTGGCACACGAGCCGTCATTGCCAATAGAACCTGAATCGCTCAAAGCGAGTTTGAAAGAACGCCTGCTGCTGTCCTTTGCCGAAGAGATGCGTCAGTTTTCCGCTGGCAGCAAAACCAGGCCGGAGCGCATTGTGATTGTCGATGAGGATCCAACTCAACAGTATCTCTATCCTGAGATGCGTGCCTTCGCCGATCTTTTTAATGCCTGGGGTGTGTCTGCTGACATTGTCGACCCTCAGCAACTGGATGCTTCTGCGGAGGGCGTGTGGCTTGATGGTCAACCCGTCGACCTGGTTTACAATCGCCACTGCGATTTTTACCTGGAAAGCGAATGTATAGCTGGCTTGCGAGCGGCGTACCTGGCTAGCAAGGTTTGTTTGTCCCCCAACCCACACGCCTATGGACTTCTTGCCGATAAAAGACGGCTGGTGCTCTGGTCGGATCCTGAGAAAAGGGCCGTGTTCTCGCTGTCAGCTACCGAGCAGACCCTTCTCGATGAAACGCTTCCTGCATGTGCCCTCCTCTCCGATCTCGATCTTCAGCAAGCTTGGTCGGCAAGAAAAAAGTGTGTGTTCAAACCGGTCGAC
>JAMONP010000058.1 GCA_027065695.1 Desulfuromonadales bacterium
TGACGTTAAAACTCCAGCCACCGTAGTTGCTGCCTAACACCCATCCGGTAATCATTCGGCCCTTCAGTTTCTCCTGCAATGTCCAGGCATACCTCCCTTTCCCGGAACTGACTATGTCGAGCAGTCCAGGGGCATTGTTGCTCGGATGTGTCGCCAGAATCTCCTCTCCAGAGGAATAGTAATTGTAATAATTAATTGTTTCAGGGAGTTCACTGAAACGGCCTCTCCAGGTCAAGGTCTCACGATAATCGGTGATGGTTGCCGCATCACCATCATCAAAAAGTGCATACCACTCACTCGCAGCTAATTCCTTTTTGTAACCGTACCAATCCGGATGAACCATAGGGTTCTCATCTGACAAAAAACTTGCCGTTGCACCCCCAATATATGCTTCCATAGCAACAGCAGCATCTATCATGAAGTAATTATTTATATCAGCAGTCAGGTTTTCTACTGGAGTATTTTGCAAACTGCTATCGTTAAGACAAGCACTGACCAACATATTCCCGAGGCTATGTGCGGCAATGGTGATTCCACCTGGGACAGTATTTAAAAAGTCCCTGAAGCTAGGAACCGTATTGAATGCATGGACAACATTCGTATGGTAATTGACAGTGACCAGATCCAGAAGCTGCGTTTGTGATCCGTACCAGCTTATACCCCAGAATCTGGACTTTGATCCGCTCCAGTACATGCGTTTAAAAATCTCTGTTTGCCAGCCTCTCGCCTGCTGACCATCAATATTGTAGCCATGAACAAAAACAAAATCCGTATCATTAGTATCAAGACATTCTTTGTCTGGACAGTTAACTGGCTCTTCGTCAGCAGCAATAAATCGATCAGGCTCTCCCCAAAGCGTGCCATGGTTTGGTACCTGTGCACCTGAGGAGCCATAGCGAATCAAATTCTTATGCCGAAACATCTGCTCAACCCCATCCAAACTGAGATTAAGCGACTGACGAAACACCTGTTTACCAGCACCATCATAGATCGATAAAATCAATGGCTCGACCGTCTTTTTAATCCCTTCAAAAAGCAACACGCCCTTATTTTCATCCTGCTCAGCAATCAGCAGAAAATCTTTCTTTAAGCTGACACCTGCTGGCGTGACTTTATAGACCTCCTTGTTGCCATAATTTCTTGCTGTGGCAACATCGGTCAGATAATCACCGACATTGCCTTCCGGGCCATAATCCAGATGACTATAGGTAAAGTTAAGCGCGGCATCCTGATTGGAGAGCATGTAGACGTATCTTTCTGGGCTGAAAATCTGCATAAGTTCGTGAATATCGAGATAGACAGGAAAGAAATCGATTAAATCTCGGACACCATCAATAGATTTATTGGTCCCGTTTGGCTTGGTTGCATAACCAGGGATATCGTTGCCACCGGTTTCACCACTGTCATCATCATCGTTAATCCAGAAATAGTAGGTATCTCCAGCCAGAGCACGTTTACGATCTTCTTCATCAATCTTGCGATCATGATTATAATCAGGCACCAAAGCCAGACTACGCACTATGGTCTGCACCCTGTCGCTGGCGATAAGGTTGCCTGACAACTTGACGTCGATACTGATTTGCCCCTGTTCAGGATCAATTGTCGGCCTGACTCCCTCCAGCCAGAAAAGCCAATATCCCTCGGCAGTTTTTACTCCCAGATCGTTCAAAGAATAATCCTGACCTGCAGCAATAAAATCTCCACCTGCGCTGATTGATGCGACGCTGCGGCTCTGGCCACCATCTTTGGACCATAAACGCAAAGCGCCCGGTGCCGGTTCATAACTGTAGCCCGCTGTCTGGTCTCCTGTGCGGATGATCGCATCAGGGTCGGAGGCGAGATAGTTGAAACTGACTGTCACCTGCGTCAGGTCTATATCACCGGCAACTTCAAGGATGAGAGGCACAAAAGGCGCACTGGCGTTGGTGCCTTGATTCTCGAACTTGTCTATACCGTCGGCAAAGCCAGGCACGCCATCAGCATCAATATCAAGAAGATTGGCACGCAAGACTTTCCCCGTGGCACCAGCCAAGGCTTCTGCCTGATCCTCCAACAGGTTCCTGGCTGGCAGAGAATGCGTGCCATCGCTATTCCAGCCAGCATTATTATCACTGTCAACATCAAGATCGGCCAACAGCAGTTTCAACGGGAATTTATCACTGTGAATTTCAATACTGTCATGACCACGATTCAAAACCACTTCAGCGCTGTATTGTTTGCCCAGTTGCCACTGGAGAGAGTCAATCTGCGCAGTTCCTGCTCCCAAGAGCGTATCGCCAACAATAAAACCAAACCACTTGTCATCCATAAACAGATCAATTTGCGCGCTATAGGCTTCGTAAGCTGGATCAGCACCATTTGCCGGTGGCGAAATGTTATAGTTGAAAAACACCTTCTCGCTATTTATCTTGAGAGTTTCATCGCTGCTCCCCGCGACCCTACCGACAGAATTGAGCAGGAGATATTCTTTGGCCATACTGCCATCAAGCTCGATGCCGTAAACACCAAAAGTTACACTCGTTGCCGACTTGGCACGCAGTTCTCCGCTGCTCTGGATGAACACCGCTTTCTGTCCACTTTTAAGGGTGATTTCCTGCATTGGTAGAGTATCTGTGCGATAGCCGCTCTCTCGGGCGTCACCTGTTAACGGATCCTCGAAATAGACCTTGGGAACAGTGATGACAACCTCGCCTTTGGCCTCAATCCAGTTAAGCAGTGCATCCGCCCCGGTTGTAAACTTTGAGCGATACAAGCCATCTTTGACAGCATCTATCGACGTCTGGTCTTGACAGCTGATCCAGCCATCTGCATCGGCTTTAGCACTACTACCACATTGCGTATTGCCGCCACCCTGGACAGCTTTGAATTTGACCGTTCCACCATTGACTTTTTTGGTCTTGACGACAGGAGAGCCGATAATTCGCCAACAAGGATAAGTTTGACTCGGGTCCGTTTGCTCCTGACAGACCTCCCCAGGCCCCATGGTATAGTCATTTGAGATCATAATCAGACTGGCGGTCAGTGGCTTGCCGTACTGACTGTCCACTTTCGCGGCAGCGACAGGATCACCTTTTTCGTTAACATCGACCAGCTTGTTGATGAACAGTTGAGGCGGCAGGTATTCGCCTGCTTGAAGATTTCCTGCCGTCTTTTGCACAAGGGTCACCTGACCATCAGGGTTAAGATCCGCATCGTAATTGGCCAGAGTCGCCCGCAACTGGTATTCCGTATTCATGGTATTGCCGAAGAACGTATTAACCACCGCGCCGATACGACGGGACTCAACCTCAACTTCGGCCTTGCTTGTCAAACCGCAATCATCAAAAATAGGGTTGTCAATGCCACATTCATCGCCGTCAAAAAACCTCAATGATCTGAAATCCGTAATACCATCAGGCTCTGCTCCATCCACCAGCACTTTGACAACCTTGAAAGTCACTTTTTCATTGGCAACCGGATTGCCATAGTGATCAACAACCCCGACCATAATGCTGCCGAGTGACGTATTGACCAGACCGACAAAACCATCGCCAAGAATCTTTATCAGCTTCTCGGCAGGGCCCGGCCGTCCAAAGGCAGTCAATGTCTGTGCCATGTCGATGGTGCCGAAATGACTCTCTACTGTCGCAGAGAAGCTATTCACACCCATCTGCGCCACATATTTGTCAGTATCTTCAGCTCTTTTGTAAACCGTTGCAACGGCGATCGCTTCCTGGGTCAGCGGATCTACAAAGCTTGACGTGCTCACGCCAAGGACTGCCCTGATTTCGGCAATACCGTCAATACCGGTCATCGCTTTATTCTGCCCATCCTTGAAGCCACCGCCACCAGAGACAACCCTGAAGGTCACTTCTGCGCCTCGGACCGGTCGACCATTGATATCAGTGACCAGGACATAAAGCGGTTCGGCCAACTCTTCTCCAACCGCCTGCATCTGATAGTCTGTTACCGGGATTTTAGTGATAAGAGTAGCAGCTAGAGGATCACGGTTACTCTCAGCACCAAAGGGGCTGTCCAGAGCCTCTTTGATAAAAATTAGAGCCCACTCTTTAGCCGCCGTGCTGGCACCGGCGATCATTCCGGAGAGCATGTAGCCCGCCTCACCGCTGGCCGGGTTCTCTTTGAGGTAACCCGTACCGCTCCAGTCATGATAGCTCTGTTCAGTCTTTGGCAGGGTGACGACCAAGCCCTGGTTGACGGCGTTAATAATGTCCTGCCTGACATTTTCCGCCAGGTCAAGAGTCTCCAGCAGATCAATATTGTTGCCATCAAGAGTCAATAGTGAGTCCGAACTCTGTGCAGCCAGTCCCAGCAGTTTGGCGGTAGAAATCGACGCGACCTGAAAGTCATCCTCAAAAACCTGTCCTTCGAGAACAGAGCCCTGCAGAGCTGAAAAACGCATGAAGTCGCGCGCATCATTTTGCCGTCCCGCCCTGGCAACCACCTCAACCCGGCGTAATCCGGCATCCATGAAGACGCCTTGCCAGGTAAAATCATGCGGCGTATCAAACAGCCAGGTGACATCAATTACGCCACCAACAGTAACCAGTGTGGCAACAGGTCGGCTTATGGCTACCTTGAACAAGCTGGCCAGCTCGTCTTCAGCAGCATTCCAGCGATCGATATAGCGCAAGACCTCTGCAAACAGCAGCTGTTCAGCGTCTTTCTGCTCTAAAGGAATTTCTTCAGGCAACACAGCCTGCTGGGCAACCAGTCCGATCACCGTCAGATTACCGACGATATGCTGATTGCTGAAATGTTCTGTTCCGCCAGGCGAACGCAATTCGATCTTCAAGGTAAACTCCGCCCCCATGGGCAAACCGTCCTCGGCGACAATGCTGCGTTGCCCATCAACCATAAGCAGCGGACGCAGACGCACCAGATATGCGGGCGTGTTACGCAAGCCACCGTAGGAGTTGATCAGTTGTTGATCTGCCAGTGACTCAGCTTCGAAAAACAGCGACAGCTTGCGGCTGGTCAAATCTGCGACATTGTAGGTAATGGAGAATAATGGAGTGCCGTCTGATTTTTCTGCTGTAAAAGTGACTGTGTGTTTAAGCTGATCCGGCAAGGCAGTAAATTCTCCAGTGATTGCCACAGGCTTGAATTGCAGACTGGCGGGCAGAATATTGAGGGGATGGTGTTCTATGGCCTTGGTTCGCAGATAATCTTCATAGGACGCAGCAGAAGATTTGTCAGCAAGCTGGTCACTGATGCGATTACGCAGAAATTCCAGTGGTGTCTGTGCCTGAGGATTGAACAGATAAGCATCGCGCCAGGCAGGCAGATCAAAACTGCTATCGAGGTCAAGCGGCTCATCCCAGCGATAACCAGCTGGCTTGATACTGCTGTCCAGCGCCAGCCAGCTCTTGCCAAGGGGGTCCAGCATGCTTCCCCGGTAGTTGGCATAGGGCACTTGCGTCTCTACCCAGAGATGTTCAATCTGCAGATTGACAATCCGGCCCGCGGAGATAACCGGCTTGACCGGGATACCAGCTTTCTGGAAAAAGCTTATCTGCTGCAATGGGTCTTCAATCCCGATCAGGTCACTAATCACCTGTGTTCCCGGAAAAAATTCGATTACACCGCGCACATAACGTGCAGGAAAGTCAGCGGCCCGCAACAGAGCGATCAGAAGCGCAGCCTGGTCAGCATCGTTGCCACTTTTCTGCCGCAGCGTTTCTGCCGCACCCTTCATACTCCCCCAATACCATTCAATTGCAATATTGGCGCTGACCCACTGGTAAATCTGCACCGGATTCCAATCGAGGCTTTCGGCAAGAGCCGCAATCTCCGGGGTAATCATGGCAAAGGCCGAACTTGCCGTATCCGCTACGCTGACGCCCGTGTCTCCACCAAGATAAGCAGGGATCACTTCATCTGTGAGAATCGGCTGACGCAACGACCAATTGAGATTCTGATAGGGTAATGAGCCAAACAGAGGATACTTTTTAGCCGGAAGGATTTCATCTATCAGCCTGACAAGACCCTGAAAGTCAGAGGTAAGCGGATTATCAACAGATAACAAAGACGAAATCGATGCGAGTAACACAGACACATTTTGCGCATAAAAATGCTCCATGCTCTGCTGGCGTTGCTGGATATCCCCTGAGAACTCAGCGATCCGTTCACTGCGGGAGTCAAAACGTGCCTGCAGCAGCAGATGATCAACCTGAAGACTCTCCGCAAGCTCACCGAGGCCTCCAAGCTCCTCAATAGAGGACAAGCCATTATCAAGCTTGACAACAGCTTGTCGGGCAAGGGTTCTGGCTTGCATGAACTGCTCCCGAACATCTCTTTCCAGCTCTGCACTAAAAGCGACATGACTCACAAGCAAAAACAGGAGTACAACAGAAAACAGCTGAAGAATAGATTTTCCCCTCACAACACCCCTCCATGACACATGTCCGCTTCGCACAACAGCGAAGAACGGATATAAAAAAAGCCCGACTCCAAGGGAGTCTGGGCTGACAGAACAAAGAAAAGTCTACGGTTCGGTTAACTACAAGCCGAAAATGCAAACTTTATATGGGCGCCCCCTCCCAAATAACAAAAGTCAACATTACAAAAATCACGCTAAGGCTAAGCATTTCATAAGCCGATGTCAATTATTATTTTCTAACGCCTACAGATCTGACGGGGTTGGGCTAAGAACCCCTGAGAAGACTCACACTCTTCCCGGCAGCTTGACGAGCCTCAGCAACGATACGTTTCGCAACTCGGAGCCTGTCGGACAGTACAGGATCCGAACCTGTGAGCTTAGAAAAGCCAATCACTGTTCGTAAATGAAGAACAGCGGTTCCCCATTTCTGCGATAATCGGTGATAATCTTCTGCCCTTCATTTGAAATCAGGTAATTGACAAAAGCCAGGGCCAGCTTGTACTTCACGTGATGATGCTTCTCTGGATTGACGATCATAACGCCGTAGGGGTTAAAGAGGCGCTTATCCCCTTCCACCATAACCGTCAAGTCTGTCTTATCATAATAGGCAAGGTAAGTACCCCGATCAGCCAGTGTGTATCCTCGCATTTCGGTCGCCATGGTGATGACCTCTCCCATGCCTCGTCCTGCCTCCAGGTACCAATCCCCGGCAGGGATCACATCGGCAGCCTGCCAGAGTTCCAATTCCTTGAAGTTGGTTCCAGACTGGTCACCACGGGAAACGAAGATCGATTGAGCAGAAGCAAGCTTCTTCAGGGCCTCAGAAGCATCCTTAATGCCTTTAATTCCGGCGGGATCATTAGCCGGTCCAAGGATGACAAAATCGTTGTACATAACATCGCGGCGATCAACTCCGTAGCCGTCGGCGACAAACTTGTCCTCCTTGCTACGGGCGTGAACCAACACTACGTCGACATCTCCACCCTCACCAAGCTTGAGCGCCTTACCAGTTCCAACGGCAATAACATCGACTTGACAGTTATTGGCTTTTTCAAAGGGGGGGAGCAGTACGGCCAACAGACCTGAGTTTTCAGTGGAGGTAGTAGTCGCCAATTTCAAATGATCAATCGCTAACGCTGGAGCAGCAATCAGTAGCAAAGAAAAACATAAGATTTGAATGGCTTTCATGGTTAATTATCCTTAATTATGTTTGAATAAATATTCCGGCCCAACTGGTTTTGGACAAGGATTAAAGGTATCATGAAAAAGCCAGTGGATATAGACATAACGAAAGAAAATCTCACAAACGGAGATAGAAATGCAGCCTGAAGACAAACGTTATCAAGCATACCTGGCCATCTTAAGAGAAGAGCTGATTCCAGCTATGGGGTGTACAGAGCCGATTGCAATCGCCTATGCCGCAGCGCGCGCACGCGCAGTTATAGGTATTCTGCCGGAACGTGTCGTAATCGAAGCAAGTAGAAATATCATAAAAAACGTAAAAAGTGTCGTTGTCCCTAATACTGGAAATCTCAGAGGAATTGAAGCTTCTGCTGCGGCAGGAATTGTTGCCGGCAATGCGGATAAAGTACTGGAAGTAATTTCTTCTATCGATGATTCAGGACGTGAGCGATTAAGGGATTTTCTGAATTGTAAAGAAATCATAGTCAACGAATCAGAAAGCGGTTTAACCTTTGATCTGGTTGTGTCTGTTTTTGCCGGAGGATTAAATGCCAGTGTCAGAATTTGCCATTATCATACGAACATTATCCTGATCACAAAAAACGATGAAACGATATATCAAAATCAAGGGTGTGATGAAGTTGAAATTTCAAACCTGACTGACCGTTACACTTTAAATATCAGAGATATCCTTGAGTTTGCAGAGACTGTGGATATCGAAGAGGTTGGCGATCTACTGCAGAGTCAGATCGATTACAACATGGCAATTGCCGAGGAAGGACTGAGAGA
>JAMONP010000059.1 GCA_027065695.1 Desulfuromonadales bacterium
AGAAGGCTGAAAAATGAAAATGAGGGGGCAGTGCCATCACTAAAAAACCTTTTTACTGCTGTCAAAGAACAATTTGAACGTTTACGTAATGTCTTACACACAAAATTTGATCTATGCTTGCTGGCACAACTGCAAATCGGCAAGTTTATGCTAAAAGTGGCCTGAGACTTTTTGCAATGGCATTCTTTGCCAGGAGCTTTTTAACGAAAAAACGTGACGAACAAAAAAAATATGGCTCATGTTCTTTCTCCCACACCACAGTCAATAAACTTCAGATCATAACAACCGAAAATCGAGATCGGTCACAAACGGTGGACATGGTTCCTACATCATTCAAATTATTGAAGAAAAATCTAGCAGAAGTTGATGAAATTATCACCTTTCTGACATTTTATTCTATCCAGACACCACAGAGATCTTGGAGCCTTTTTTTCGAGTTCTGATTTTGTAGACCTCTTCAACATCAGAAACAAAAATCAGACCATCGCCGGCACTGCCAGTGTGGGCACTATCCAAAATAGCGTTGACATATATATCCAGATCTTCTTTGTCACACACCAACTCAATCTTGGTTACATCATAATATTTTTTAGTAATATCTACTTCGCAGAGCGTAAAGCGGGAACTAAAACCGTACCCGACGGGTTGAACTGAGACTACAGTGGTTCCGGGTGCACCTTTATCTTTCAAGGCCTCAACGGTCTGGTTTAAATGGCTGGTTCTGATGTAGGCTTTAATCTCTTTCATTTATCTTCCTCCTTGTGGTTTCATTTAGTGCCGTTTCATTTAGTTCACTGACGAATATGTTTTGCATAGCCCAGATCAAAGCCAACAAACCCCACCTACAGCTCGTCCCTAACTATCTAATTAGCAAATGTTATGCCACAACAAAAATCTCTGTATTTACCTTATGTTGACAGCTATGGTCTCTGCAAACGACATTAAAGTGTAGGATATTACACATTAAGAATGTGGGATATTGTAACGAACCAGACACGGAGGCGCAGAGAGTAATGGCTATGATTGAGATGTTTCCTTGAGATTTGAGAGCTTTTTCTCTGTATTATTAGCGACTCTGCGTAAATCTTTTTGGGATTATAGAACCGTAAATCAATGGGTTTAAAAGGAGACTAACAGCCTGGTAGGAATAGATATTTTGTAAGGTTGGGTAGCAGAAACTCTACCTTTGTTTAAAAATTGATCATGCTGGAGAAACCGACCATGTAATCAGCGCTACCGTCACTTAATCCTTTAGCAACATAACCACCAATTCGGCCATATTGTGAAGTCCAATAATTGACATTAAACTCCACGGCCAGCGCGTCGTCACCATTATCAAAGGCAGCAGTAGCCCCGGACAGGTCGATGCCGTAAGCGAGTTGCTCAGTCAGGGAATAGCTGGCTGACATCAGATAGGTCCAATAGTCATCTGGCTTGTAACTTGAAGTTGTGCCAGGGGCTACGTACATAGCTTCAGCGTAAGTGAACCAGTCACCAAAGCCCTTACCCAGACTTAAGCCGCCACCAAAATCGAAAGCGCCAGTACTCAAGCCCTTGTCTTCATCACCTGTTGGCATTTTGATATAGACAATTGGCCTGAACATGGGCAGGGTTTCTGTTTCCTGATGCAGAATGTAGCCTGCCGTCAAGGTAACATCGCCAAGACCATTTTGTGAGGCATTTGAAATCTCTGTCTCGTCACCCATGCCGCCAGAGTAGCCCGATCCACCAGAGCCACCCGAACCTGAACTGTGCCGAGGGAAACGTTGACCGCCAAGATTAACGGTCGAATCATTATCCTGGTAGAGATAAGGGATGACTAACTCAAAATCGAGCCAGTCGTTGGGGACATAGCCAAGGGTCAGGGGAATCCTGATACTTTCGGTATCTTCACCGGTTCCGTAATCACCACTGGCAAAATCAAAACCGAGGCTCACAGAAAATGGCGTCGCCGTTGCGCCGAGAACAGTGGTGACCTGGCAGAAGAACAGACCCATACCCAGAATCAACCACCAGCAAACTTTCATATTGTTCAACTTGTTCATTAATTTGTTTCTCCATAGGGACAAAGGGTTGCAATGACAATTAAAGCATCGGTTTAACGAGACATGCGACGCATCGGTTTATGCGTACCACGGCTGGGAGCAAAGTAGTTGCGCTGCAACTGATGTTGACGCTGGCTGCGCTCATTCGGTGGCAGTTTTTTAAGTTGATGCATTTCCTGGCGTAATTGCTGTTGTTGCTCTTGTGGTAGCTCATTGAAACGCTGAAAGGTTTGTCGCAGCTGCTCACGGCGTTCAGGTGGCAAATTTTGCCACTGTCTGAAGCGCTCGCGGATACGTTGCTGCTGTTCGGGTTGCATGGTCTTGAAGCGTTGCAGGTTTTGCCGCAGTTGTTGTTTCTCCTCCGTCGGCAACTGCTGGTACTGTTGATATCGATCACGCAGAGTTTGTTGTTGATCCGGAGAAAGCTGTTGCCAACGCTGTAATGATTCCGGTTTTAGTTGCACGGAAGACACCACTCCAGACTCTGTCCCTGACAAGGCAGTTTCTGCCGCGACGGCACTAACCGCCAGAAGCAAAAGCACAAAGACGCCAATTACCCGTATAACTTTCATTCTTTTTTCTCCTCAATGGTCATCACCTGGAAATCCTGCAACAGCTCCAGCATCTGCAAAAGGTCCATTAATTCAATGACTTTCTGATCCTCAATACTAATATCGATTTCGGACTTGGGAGGTTCGACGCTGGCTTGCTCTTCTGCAAGCAGTTGGGCCGCCGGCAACAACAGGGAACCGCCCATCAGCAATAACATAAAAAACATTTTTTTCATGCGCTCATCCCAGCCGCTCAAGTTGTTGCATCAATTCAAGATCCTCAAGCAGTTCCAGGTTCTGCAGGAGATCGAGGTTGAGCAGTACATCTTGATCGACAGTCATCGTCAAAGGACTCTTATGCTCAGGAGCAGACTCCGGGAGCAATGTGTGCAGGTTCAAGGTAATCAACAGTACAGAGGCACCTGCCAGTGCCAAACCCAGTGCAGGGCGTACAAACCAACGACGCTGCGGTTGAACCTGTTCCACAACACGAGCACTGAAGCGATCCAGTTCTACAGATGAAAGTTCCGGGGTTAAGACAGGCACTGCATCCAATAACTTCTGCAGCTCACTCAACTCAGCACGACAGACAGTACAACTCTGCAGATGCTGTTCAACTTGTCGGTGGTCTTCTGCCTCCAGATCAGCGTAATAGTAGAGAAGTAACTGTTGTGGCTGGCAAGATAATGCCTGTCTCTGATCGTTCATGTCAGCCCCCCTTGCAGGTCCTTCAGTTCCTTGCGCAAGATACAAACGGCACGGTGGAGATGACTCTTGACAGTTCCTTCTTCGAGTTTCAACACAGCTGCAATCTCCTTGAGCGGCAGATCTTCATGGTGGCGCAGGTTAAACACTGCTCGCTGTTGCACAGAAAGCTTTTCTACGGCTCTGGATAATCGGTGTCCGGCTTCTCCAGCAAGATACTGATCCCCAGGAGATGCTGCCGGATCTGCGGCCAACTCGTAGGGATCATATTCCGCATCAGCATGGCGAAAGAAAAAGATTTTCCGCTTAAGCTTCTGCCGCCGATGATGATCTATGGTCAGACGGGTTACAGTCCGGTACAGCCAAGTTGATATACTGCTGTCGCCACGAAAAGAGGCGAGGCTGCGGTGGAGACGAATGAATGCTTCCTGGGCAATATCTTCTGCATCTTCCCGATTACCAACCATGCGCCAGGCAAGACCAATAACCCGAGCGGAATGCGCTCTGACCAGAGCTTCAAAACTGGCCTCATCTCCGTCACAAATCCGGTCCAGAATTATTTTTTCCGTAGCGGCATCCATTCTAAAAGCGTATCCACATCACCTTCATTCGTCAAGGTGAAGACATGAACGAATGCTTGCTTTATTGTCCTTTGATTTACTTTAGACGTACGACAGCCTGAATGGTTTACCGTTGCCATATTTTTTTGATGGAGAAAGTCTTAGAGCTAACGAATAATCCCCGCCGCTTGCGGTGGGGATTATTTATCGGAGACAAGGAAAGTCGAGACTATGAAACAGCCTGTCGTAAGGTAGACGGCAACGGGGGAATTGTGAATTAACGCACAGGGCGGCTATGGAGAGATCTCCTGTTGATAGAGGATAAAGGCCTGGCCGCTAGCGTCATCCTTTTCATTAAGCAGTAACAGCATTGGCCTGACTAAGTATCAGCCTTGCGGGGGTACGGCCGCGCTGGATGGTGAACATCGAATTATTGTCGTAACGAACGAGGCGTGGCGGCAGAGTAATGTAGGTTTCTAAGATCTGCTCCTCCTTACCAAACCCGCCACGGTAGATCGGTTCTTTCAGGCGGACGGCGATTTCCGAAACCTTAAAGGGATCAAAATCTTTCAGCAGGGTTCCCCCTGGACGCAGTGCCCCAGTGTTCATATCAACCATTGCCAGATGGTCCTACTCTTGCCATGCCAGCCCGATCTCCTTATCCCATGGGGTCATAAAGAAGATGTTCTGGACACCCCAGAGGAGAGACTGAGCGGGAGAAAACTTCCCCTCCTTATAAAGCATTTTTTTGACCGGCCCGGAGAAGGCGCTGTAGGTACCGCGTTGCTGGAACAACCCCCCGGAATGGGTCAAACGTATGTAACCGGCCTGAAGAGGCCCAAGCGGGGTCAATTTCCCCTGGTCAACAGCAAGCAGTTGCGACCAGATATTGCTGTCTGTACCGTCGTAAATACTGTAAATATCTTCAGCCCAGACGGTAGCCAATTCAAATGATCCGCCGCCATCAACATCTCCGTAGCTGAGCGTGAGAAGCCGTAATCCCTTTTTGGGCGGCGGCGTGACAGAGTGTTTTTGCAACTGCTTGCCCTGCAAGCTATAGAGGGTTACACCGGCAGTAGATAGAAGCGCCAGTTCTCCGCCATGATCGCCGTTGCTGTTAAGCCAAACCAGAGAGGCAGTGGGGACATCAAGAGGTGTCGCGTCTGGCGTACTGGCGGTCGCCTCCGCGGTGTCGGTACCGCAGACGCAACCGATGTGGTTGCAACTGCGGGTGTTTTGTAATTTTGTAACTATTCAGCACAATATGAACTATAGAGCAACAGAAACTCCATAATGAAAAAGCCCGGCTTGCTTCAAGCCGGGCTTACTATTATGACTATTTCACATATGGCGGACAATATCAGCAACCGTTCATCTGACCTGTTGAACCGGTACCTGCACAGAGCACACGTTTCGAGGTGTTACCAGGTGTTGCGTATTCGTAATCACTTTCGTCGAGTTCAATCAGGTTAACCCAGCCTGCGACAGTAGGCACTTGGGTCTCGTTTTGCACGACTTCAGCATTAACGGCACTGTTCGTTTGATCAGCATTAGTTTCGAAGCCACTGTTGATTTCACCGTAATCACTTTCATCGAGCTCAATATAGTTCCGGTCGCTCGCAAAAGCTGATCCAACCAGGCCGAAACTCAACAAAAGAGCTAATATACCAATGGTAAATTCATTTTTTTTAAACATGACAAACCTCCGTTCCTTAAGTTCGGGTCGTAGTTTATCTCTTTACCTTCAAGAGAGTTGCGGATAAAAAGACTTTTTGGGCTGCTAAATATTTTTTCTCAAATCTTGTCATACTATTAATACATTCTTCGTGCCAAACCTTAAATAAATCTATAAGCTATTGATATTGCTTGATTTGCATTTTTGATTCAAGAATTTCACAAGGGATTTGTTGTGCATTTGCAGAATATTACCCATGCTTTGCAGACTATTGCACGGCCAATCAAGTTGATATACTTCAAGGCATTCCCGTGCCAGACACGTATTTTAGGCTGGTGATCTGTACGGCTGATTGTGAACGGTTAAGGTATGTCGATAAAGGTCAAGCCTGCAGGTTGCAGCAAACCGGGAGTGCCAAGCCGAGATTGTACGTAACTTCAGTTCACGATTAAAGATTGTCATTTTACCAATAGTTCAGATTGTGCTGAAGAGACATCTTAATGCAATAGTGCGGCAACGTTATTATGATTTTTAACGCCCTGTGGCTCTATTTGAGAGCCTGACGCAGATCCGCAATAAGATCATCGGTATCTTCCAGACCGATGGAGAGCCGCACCATGCCGTCAGCGATACCACGTCGGTCTCGCTCCTCAGGAAGCATAGAGTAGTGGGTGGTGGTGATCGGCTGAGTCACCAGGCTTTCAACTCCACCGAGACTGGCAGCGATCGAGAAAAGCTGAAGTCGATCAACGACAGCTGCCGTTGCCGCGGCATCACCATCGTAAACAAAACTCAACATGCCGCCGAAACCACTCATCTGTTCTCTAGCGACAGTATGACCGGCAAAATCTTTCAATCCCGGATAGTTCACACACAGCACCTGTGATTGTTGCTGTAGAAATTCGGCCACCTGCTGCGCGGACCGGTTCTGAGCCTTCACCCGTACCGACAGAGTGCGTAGACTGCGGGCCAACAGGAAAGCGACTTCCGGAGCCATCATCTGACCAAGATTCTTACGCCAGACCCAGATCGGTTCGAGCAGTTCACCGCTGGCAATCACCAGACCACCGGTCAGGTCACTGTGCCCGCCCAGATATTTAGTCGCACTATGCACCACGATATCCGCCCCTAGTTCAAGAGGCTGTTGGTTGACCGGAGACGCAAAGGTGTTATCGACAACCGTCAACACACCATGCTCTTTGGCCACCGCAGCTATTTTGCAGATATCCAACACTTCCAGGTTCGGATTGGTAGGAGTTTCAAAAAAAACCAGCCGGGTGGTCTCGCGAAATTGTTGTGGCAGGTCGGCCAATTCATGTCCAAGAACAAAGGTTGTCTCAATGCCGAGAGTTGGCAGGTTCTCGTTGAGCAGATCAAAGGTGCCTCCATAGACATCACCGATGCAGATAATATGGTCACCAGCATTACAGTGAGCGAGAAAGGTCGCTGCCTCCGCCGCCATCCCGGAACTGAAGGCCAGGCAGCCTTGCCCACCCTCCAGAGCCGTGCCTTTTTTCTCCAGGCTGCGGATGGTTGGATTGAGACCGTAGCGGGTGTAAAGGTTGCCATCAGGGTTGCGCCCCTCAACCACATCGAGCAAATCTTCGGTATTTTTAAACGCGAAGGTTGAATGATTGTACAGTGGCATGTGGATACCACCCTGCACATCAAGAGACTCGCCAGCATGAATACAGCGGGTTGAAAAGCCTTTATTGTCTGTGTCTGCCATCACATTCTCCCTATTACCAGTTCTGTTTGTTGACACTGTAAACGAGCAAATTTACGGTGGACTTGCAGCCAGTCATGGATTGTCGGACAAGCTCCTGGAACCTCACAACCATCACTTGTTGACATGATGAAAGTGATACTTGCGCTTCACACCATCAGCCAACTTTGTAGCGAGCTTGAAATGATACTCACCTTCCATATCAAGCGCAATATCAACGCCAAAATGCCCTTGCATACCTATCAATTCTATCGCTTCGCCAACCTTGCCATCAGGATTGGTAATTTTCAAAGTGACGGTGCCGCTTTCAATCTGCTCACCAGTAGCCTCATCGACAAACGCAATCATGAAATAGTGCGTTGTTTTCATGCCCATTTTGGCCATGGCTTCAGAGACGTCCTTGAGGTGGGCCATCCCCCTGACACTCTTGCTGGTCATACTGCCGACTATAAACATCAAACCGTCTGTAGACATGCCTTCAGGTTCATGCTGGCCACTTGCAGCAACAACAAGGGGAACTGACATCAACGCAAAGAACACCGTTATCAATGTTAAGGTCTTCATCAGATTCTCCTCTCAAAGTCCGCCAGACTTTCAGGTGCGTCTTCTGGACTGAAATTATCTGGGGCCACCAAGAAGCCCGGCCAACAGGGTTTTCGCTTCGGCCATTATTGTCAGGCAGGCTTCTGGCGGCCCCAGATTTGGTTACATGTCGTGAAACATAACTGAAAATTGACGTTTTTTACCGTCTTCAAGCTTGGTGCCAATTTCAAAAGTCGACATAGCGCCTTTCAAAGTAACATCACCACCGAAACCTGCTCCCATCTGCATCATCATAGCAGGTTTAGCGTCCTCCCCCTTGATCTTGATAGCCGCCTTGCCTGAGGCAACGGCAGCACCACTTTTTTCGTCAGTAAAGAACACCATGACGTGATGAGTGGCGTTCATGCCCATTTTCTTCATGGAAGCCAGGGTCTTTTCGTCATAAGTCTTGACTTTAACTGTTGCGACGACGCCCTCTTGAGTGTCCTTGCCGATTTCTACGAAATCACCATCTTGGGCCGCCATCTTCATGGCCTTGTCCATCTTCA
>JAMONP010000060.1 GCA_027065695.1 Desulfuromonadales bacterium
CTAAGGCTAAAACAAAGGCTAAGGCTAAAACAAAGGCTAAGGCTGAAACAAAGGTTAAGGCTGAAACAAAGGTTAAGGCTGAAACAAAGGTTAAGGCTGAAACAAAGGCTAAGGCTGAAACAAAGGCTAAGGCTGAAGGAGACAAGCCATGACCTTGGGCCAAGAGTTTCGTAAGGGCTTCTGGAAAGAGAATGCTGTCTTCCGGCTTCTGCTTGGGCTCTGTCCGGCTCTGGCTGTGACCACCACCGCCGAGAACGGTCTCGGCATGGGTCTGGCAACCACGTTTGTACTGGTCTGTTCCAATATCGTGGTGTCCGCTCTGCGCAAGGTTATCCCGCCCAAGGTACGCATCCCCTCCTTTATTGTTGTAATTGCCTCCTTTGTGACCGTGGTACAGCTCTGCATGGAAGCCTACGTTTATGATCTCTATAAGGCCTTGGGAATTTTTATTCCGTTGATTGTCGTTAACTGCCTGATTCTCGGACGCGCCGAAGCCTTTGCTTCCAAGAACCGCCTGGTTCCGGCTGTCGCTGATGGGGTGGGGATGGGCCTTGGTTTTACCCTGGCTCTATTTGTGCTCGGCGCGGTGCGCGAATTGCTCGGCTCAGGCACCCTTCTTGGCTATGCTGTTTTCGGATCGAGCTATCAACCGCTGCTACTGATGATTCTGCCCCCTGGAGCATTTATTGCCATGGGCCTTCTTTTGGCGGCAATGAACTTGTTAGACGCACGTAGGCGCTAAACAATTATTTTCATTTAATCCCTTTTCCAACACGCCCAACTAGGGGATTAACCATCTCTAAGATAGCCAATTCCCACAGCTTTTCCCGTCTTTTGTAATTCTTGACTAAAATACTTCTAAAGCCGCAAAGGTTGGGCGTTTATGGCCGACTGAACTGCATACAGTATACTGTATTTTTCCCTTGACAAAGCACGGCTTTTGTCCTAACTTGCAGTCGGTCGAAGCGCTGTAAAGAGACAACTGCGGCCATTAATTATGTAGTTTCACCAGGCAGGAGGACCGTATTGATGCTGGATACCTATCTACCGATTATCACCCTGATCATTATCGCAATATGCTTTGGTCTTGGAGCGTCTATTTTTTCGCGTCTGATTGGAGAACGTAAGCCGTCGGCAGTTAAGGCTGCGCCATACGAGTGCGGGATGCCTCCTGTAGGTTCGGCTCGTGAGCAGGTTTCGATGAAGTTCTACATTATTGCCATGCTTTTTATCATTTTCGATATTGAGGTGGTTTTTATGTATCCTTGGGCTGTTATGTTTAAGCAGCTCGGCCTGTTTGGTTTTGTTGAGATGGGTACATTTATTCTGATTCTTCTGGTTGGCTACATATATGTTTGGAAAAAAGGAGCTCTGGAATGGGAGTAGAGGAACCTCTGGGTAATAACTTTATTACCACGTCCCTGGACAAAGTCGTCAACTGGTCGCGTGCCAGTTCTCTCTGGCCTCTGACTTTTGGTCTGGCCTGCTGCGCTATCGAGATGATGGCCACCGGTGCTGCCCGTTTTGACCTGGACCGTTTCGGTGTGCTCTTCCGTGCTTCGCCGCGTCAGGCAGACCTCCTGGTTGTCGCCGGGACCGTGACCAAGAAAATGGTGCCGGTAATCCAGACTGTTTACGACCAGATGCCGGAACCGCGCTATGTGATTGCTATGGGCGCTTGTGCCTGCTCGGGTGGTATCTTCGATACCTATAGTACGGTGCAGGGTGTTGATGAGTTTTTGCCGGTCGACGTTTATGTGCCCGGTTGCCCACCTCGCCCGGAAGGTTTGCTCTATGCCATCATGAAACTGCAGGAGAAGATCATGGATGAGAAGAACTCCTTCGGTGCAGTGATCGGCGTGGGTGAGCGTACCAGCGAAGTTTGATTCCCTCGATAATATCAACCCAGACAGAACAGGATATAACTGTTATGAGTTTACAGGCTGTTGTTGACAAGCTGAAAGCCAAGTTCGGAGACACGGTACTCAATGAGAAAGAGTTCCGGGGTGAAGTCACTGTGGTAGTCAAGAAAGAAGAGATCGTTGCTGTCTGTACTTTCCTTAAGGACGAACTTGGCTTCAGTTTTCTGACTGACCTCTGTGGCGTTGACTATCTGGGCACAGCGCCCCGTTTTATGGTGGTCTACCAGCTCTACAATATCGGTACCCACCAGCGTTTCCGCGTCAAGGCTCCGGTCGAAGAGGGCGATGCCTGTATCGATACTGTGAGCGGTGTCTGGTCGACGGCCAACTGGCACGAGCGTGAATGTTACGATCTGATGGGGATTAGCTTTAATAATCACCCCGATCTGCGTCGTATCCTGCTCCCTGATGATTGGGAAGGTCATCCGTTGCGCAAGGATTATCCGGTACAGGGTCCCGACCGTGAACCTTACCAGGGTCGCTTGCGATAGAGTTGTCCTAAGAAAAACTCAGGTTCAGAAAAACTCAAGCTTAAGAAATATAAAGACGAGGCAGAATTTATGGCAACAACAGAAACCATGACCATCAATATGGGTCCCCAGCATCCCTCGACTCACGGGGTGTTGCGCCTGGTTCTGGAACTGGATGGCGAGGTAGTGAAGAAGGCTGTCCCGCATATCGGCTTTTTGCACCGTGGTATTGAGAAGCTCTCCGAGCATCGTACTTATCATCAAATCCTGCCCCTGACCGACCGGCTCGATTACCTGGCACCGATGCACAACAACCTCGGTTATGTGCTGGCGGTGGAGAAACTTCTGGGGCTGACTGATGAAATCCCCGAGCGGGCTCAGGTGGTCCGTGTCCTGTTGGCCGAACTGACTCGCATCAAAAGCCATCTTGTCTGGCTGGCCTGTCATGCGCTCGATATCGGTGCCATGACCATCTTCATCTACTGCTTCCGCGAGCGTGAAGAGATCATGGACTTCTACGAGAGGATCTCCGGTGCCAGGATGACCTCCAACTATTTCCGCGTCGGCGGCCTCTCGGCTGACCTGCCGGACGGCATTGAAAAAGATCTTCGTAAGTTTGCTGACGATATCCCGGGTCATCTCGAGACTTACGAAGGCCTGCTGACCGGTAACAAGATCTGGCAAAAGAGGATCCAGAACGTCGGTGTCCTTAGTGGCAAAGATGCCATAGACCTTGGCGTAACCGGCCCCTGTCTGCGTGCCTCCGGTGTCGACTGGGATTTGCGTCGCGATGATCCTTATTCAGGTTATGAAAATTATGATTTCAAAGTCATCGTTGATGACGGCTGTGATACCTGGGCTCGCTATACTTGCCGCCTGGATGAAATGCGCGAGTCATGCAAAATCATCCATCAGGCGCTTGACAAGCTCAAGCCCGGTCCGATTCTGGCCGATGCACCGAAGATTGTCTTGCCGTCCAAGCAGGATACTGTCAACACCATTGAGGGCCTGATTCATCACTTTAAGATCGTTAGTGAAGGTTTTAAACCCGAAGAAGGCGAAGTCTACGTCGGTGTTGAAAACCCGAAAGGTGAAGTTGGTTTTTACCTGATTTCTGACGGGTCGCCCCGGCCGTATCGTATGAAGATTCGTCCGGCTTCTTTTGTCAACCTCCAGGCCTTGCCCAAGATGTGCGAAGGTTCGATGATTGCCGATGTCGTGGCTGTTATCGGTACCCTTGATATCGTCCTGGGTGAGATCGACCGCTAATCTGCTGCGAGGATAAGGAACCAGCCATGAGTGAAGCCGTCGAAACCAAGGTAGAAGAGCAAGACATAGATCTGACCGGGGCCAATGAAATTCTCGACAAGTATGTTGATTTTCATGGTGCCCTGATGCCAGCTCTACAGGAGATTCAGGAGTTTTATGGCTATATTCCTGAACCGACCGTGCATCTGACAGCCGAACGTCTGAATATCTATACCAGCCAGATTTATGGCGTGTTGACTTTTTACGCGCAGTTTCATCTCCAGCCGCGTGGTAAGTACATTATCCGTGTTTGCATGGGGACTGCCTGCCACGTCAAGGGCGCGACCCGCATAGGTGATGTCATCAAAAATCGTCTGGGAGTTGCCCATGCTGAAACCACAGATGATCTTAAATTCACTGCCGAATACGTGGCTTGCATCGGTGCCTGTGGTATGGCACCGGTCATCATGGTTAACGATGCAACTTATGGTTCGTTGACGGTTCAGAAAACGGACGAAGTCATCCAAAAATACCAGCAGATGGATTGATAACTGACCGAGGTTTTTATGGCTGAAACATCTGAAAATATTGAAATACTTATCTGCACTGGAACCGGTGGCTTCGCCTCAGGCGCTCAGAGTGTTATCGATGCCTTCGAAGCTGAGTTCGTGAAGCAGGGTGTCGAAGGCAAGGTAGGTAGCCGTTGCGATATCAAGAAGACCGGTTGCCGGGGCTTGTGTGCTAACGATGTGCTGGTTGATATCGTCCTGCCTGGTCAAGAGGCTGTCACCTACGATTTTGTGACCCCTGACCTGGTACCACAAATTGTTGAAGAGCACATGCTCAAAAAAGAGCCTGTCGCCAAGAAAGTAGCTGGCAAATATTACCACCAGTTTCTCGATAAGCAGCAGCGTATTATTTTCTCTCGTTGTGGCACCATAGATGCTGAGAGCCTTGACGATTTCCTGGCGCATAAAGGCTTCACAGGCATCAAGAAGGCCGTGATCATGACGCCCGAAGAGGTCATCGAAGAAGTCAAGAAATCCGGTTTACGCGGTCGTGGTGGTGGTGGTTTCCCTACCGGTGTCAAATGGTCATTCTGTAAAGCCACTCCCGGTGAGGAAAAATACCTTATCTGCAACGCTGACGAAGGTGACCCAGGCGCTTTCATGGACCGTTCAGTTCTTGAAGGCGATCCCTATGGTCTGATCGAAGGCATGATGATCGCTTCCTATGCGATTGGTTGCCAGTTCGCTTACGTCTACTGTCGGGCTGAATATCCATTAGCAATCAAACGCCTGCAAAAAGCCATTGATGTCTGCTACGAGAAAGGTTTTCTCGGTAAGGATTGCATGGGCTTGGGTTTTTCTCTCGATATGCGCATCAAGGCTGGCGCCGGTGCTTTTGTATGCGGTGAAGAGACAGCACTGATGGCTTCGATCGAAGGTGAACGCGGTATGTCTCGACCCCGTCCGCCTTTCCCGGCGGTAAAAGGTTTGTGGGGCAAGCCGACCAATATCAACAACGTCGAGACCTTTGCCAACATTTCCTACATTTTTTATAATAGTGCTGATTGGTTTTCCTCGATTGGTACGGAAGGCACCAAGGGCACCAAGATTTTCGCTCTGACCGGCAAGGTTAAACACACTGGTCTGGTTGAGGTCCCGGCTGGAACCACCATGAAAGAGGTCATCTACGATGTCTGCGGTGGTATCCTTAACAATCGGAAGTTCAAGGCCGTTCAGGCCGGTGGCCCATCCGGTGGTTGTCTGCCAGCTGAAGCCCTTGATGCCGAGGTTGACTATGACTCCCTGATCAAGGCCGGTGCCATGATGGGATCCGGTGGTCTGGTGGTCATGGATGAGACCACCTGCATGGTCGATATCGCCCGCTTCTTTCTCAATTTCACCCGCGTTGAGTCCTGCGGTAAGTGTATCCCCTGTCGTATTGGTTTGAAGATCATGCTCGAGATTCTCGAGCGGATTACTCAGGGCAAGGGCCGCGAAGGCGACCTGGAGTTGCTGGAGAGTATGGCCTACGACATCAAAAAGAGTTCGCTTTGTGGCCTTGGTCAAACCGCGCCTAATCCGGTCCTCTCCACTCTCCGTTATTTCCGCCATGAGTACGAGGCACACATCAGGGATAAGGAGTGCCCGTCTCACGCATGCAAACCATTGCTGCATTTCAAAGTTATCGAAGAAAAGTGTAAGAAGTGCGGTATCTGCCCGCGTGTTTGTCCGGTTGATTGTATTACCTGGGAAAAAGGCCAGGTTGCTGTGATCGATCGCGAGAAGTGTACTGAGTGTACATCCTGCTACGACGCCTGTCGCTTCATGGCGATCGAATAGTTATTTTTTTAAAGATTATCACTGACGATAAGAGGACACGATGGTTAACCTGACAATCGACGGTAAACAGATCACGGTCAGCAAAACGGCAACGATTTATGAAGCCGCCAAAGAGGCTGGAATTCATATCCCGGTGCTCTGCTATGCCAAGAAGTTGCTGCCTTACGGTGCCTGCCGGGTCTGCTTGGTGGAGATCGAGCAGATGAAGGGGCGCTTGATTCCCTCCTGCACGACACCTGTCAGTGAAGGCATGGTTGTGACCACGACCTCCGACGAGATCAAGAATGTTCGTAAGACGGTCATGGAGTTCTTGCTGGTCAACCATGTTCTTGATTGCCCGGTTTGTGATAAAGGCGGCGAATGTGACCTTCAGGACCTGGCTTATGAGTTCGAATCGATCTCAAACCGTTTTGAAGGTGAAAAGTTTGATCTGCCGACTGATGAAGTTAACCCATTGATCGAGCGCAACATGAACCGTTGCGTGCTCTGCGGCAAGTGCGTTCGCGTCTGTGATGAAATCGTCGGTTATGGTTCCTACTCGTTTATCAATCGTGGTTTTGAAACCAAAATTGCCACAGCCTACGATCGTGGCCTGAATTGTGAATTCTGCGGCCAGTGTCTCTCCATGTGCCCGGTTGGTGCGTTGTTACCGCGGCCATTCAAGTTCAAAGCCCGCCCCTGGCAGCTCAAGCAAGTTGACTCGGTCTGCGGATACTGCGGCAATGGCTGCACTGTCACTCTTGGTGTTATTGGTGACAAGCTTGAAACAATTCGTTTCAATGACGAGATCGGCGTCAACGATGGCAACCTTTGTATCCGTGGTCGTTTCGGTTATTCCTATGTCAATCATAAGGATCGTCTGACCAAACCCCTGGTACGCAAAGATGGTGAACTGGTTGAGGCTGATTGGGACGAAGCTCTGCAGGTTGCTGCCGATGGTTTGGCAAAGGCTCAGAAAGGGCAGGGCGCAGGTATACTCTCTGGTGCTCGTCTGACCAACGAAGAGCTCTTCATGCTCAAGCAGCTTGCTAAAACTCTTGGTACGGAGAACCTCGATCATTCCGGCGGTGAATGTTACAAAGGAGTCACTGAAGGTCTCAAGGAGACTCTTGGTGTTGCGGCGTCGACCGCAACCTTCCCGCAAATTGAAAAAGCCGATGTCCTTCTGACTATTCGTTCTGATTTCTATGAAACCCATCCGGTCGTTGGCATGGTGATCAACCAGGCTATTCGCCGTAATGACGCTCAACTCTTCGTGGTTGCCGACAAGCGTGGCAAGCTGAACAAGCTGCCTGGAGCCAAAACACTGCTGAGTAAGCCCGGCCTGGAGCTTGATGTTCTTAATGCCATGGCAAAAGTTCTGTTTGATGAAGACCTGGCTAAGACTGAGGGTGTAGAGGGTATAGAAGAACTGAAAGCTGCTTTGGCAGACTTCAGCCCAGCTCAAGTGGCAGAGCGTACCGGAGTAGATGCTGAAATTTTGCAAACTGCTGCACGGCAACTTGCTGGTGCTGGAAACGCTGCCATTCTGCTGGCCTATGGTCTTCCCTATCAAGGTCTCAACAAAGAACTGGCTACAGCGGTTGCCAACCTGGCATTGCTGGCTGGCATCCCTGGACGTGAAGGTAGTGGTCTGTATCTCTGTGGCGAGAAAGCCAACAGTCAGGGCGCTATTGATCTCGGTATTCTGCCGCATGGTAATGGTTTGGGTGCCCAGGCAATGCTGGCTGCTGCTGCGGAAGGTAAGCTGGATGCACTCTATATTGTTGCCGAAGATCCGCTGAGCAGCTATCCGGATCGTGACAAAATTGCTAAGTCTCTGCAAAGCGTTCCCTTCCTGGTGGTTCAGGACCTGTTCTTGTCGCCAACAGCCCAACAGGCTGATGTGGTTCTGCCTGCGGTTACTTTCGCAGAAAAGGATGGCACCTTCACTAATGCTGAACGCCGCATCCAAAGGGTCCGTCGTGGTATCCCCAGCCCTGGTGAAGCAAAGGTCGACGGTACAATATTTGCCTTGCTGGCTGGCAAACTTGGCAATAGCCTCTCGTTTACTGGCCCTGCAGCGATCTTTGCTGAAATCGGCAAGGAAACTCCTGCCTATGCTGAATTCAACTTCAATGAGATCGGCCCACAGGGTGTCATCTGGGGTGGTGAAACTCTGCAACCGACAAACCGTAAACTGGTTGTCGTTAGTGGCGGTGCAGCTGTCGACGGTGATTTCCAGTTAGTGACGGGGAGTGCTCTGTATCACAGCGGTACAGTTTCGACCAAAGCAAAAGGTCCAATGGCCGTACTCGGTGAAGCCTATGTTGAATTCGGCCGCGAAGATGCCAAGAAACTTGAAATTGTTGATGGTGACTTGGTCAAGGTTGCCGGCAACGGCGTTGAACTGAAACTGAAAGCCAAAGTGGATAGCCGTCTGCCGAAGGGAGTGCTCTTCGCGCCCTATCATTTTGCTGAGGCTCAGGTCAACCGCCTCTATAAAGGCGAAGCGGTTATTGCAGTTAAGGTCAGTAAATAAATTATTTAAGCACACCTGGTCAGGTACCTGACCAGGTGTGAATAGAATTAGCAACTGTAAGATCAATCTGATACGAGGAAGAGGAAGATCATGATGCCTGAAATGCTGAGCCTCTCTAACAGTCCTGGAATATTTGTCGGGGTAATGCTGGTGAAACTTCTGGCTGTCTTTGGTGTGACTATATTCATAGTCGCCTATGCAACCTGGTGGGAGCGCAAGATCATCGGCCATATGCAGACTCGCCTTGGACCGATGCGCACAGGTTGGCACGGCCTTTTGCAACCAATTGCTGACGGTCTGAAGTTGTTTTTCAAGGAAGACCTTATTCCGGACCAGGCCAGTAAAGTTCCTTTTTTGCTGGCGCCGCTGATGATTTTGATCCCGGCTCTGATCACGGTCGCTGTCATTCCGTTCGGTCCTGATCTCCATATCGGTAATTTCCTGATTCCTCAGCAGATTACTGACTTGAATATCGGTGTTCTTTATATCTTTGCTTTTACCGGTCTTGGGGTTTACGGTATTGTCCTGGCTGGCTGGTCTTCTAACAGTAAGTACTCCCTGCTTGGTGGCATACGCGCAACAGCCCAGATGATTTCCTATGAATTGGCAGCCGGCCTGTCAATTATTGCCATTTTCATGCTCTCTGAAACACTTAGCCTGCGTGAAATTGTTTCACTGCAACAGCAGGACCTCTGGGGAGTCTGTTCGTTTGTACCTAACTGGTACATATTTTCTCAGCCCTTAGCTTTCTGTCTCTTCTTTATAACCGGCCTGGCCGAGATCAACCGGACACCTTTTGATATGCCTGAAGCTGAAAGCGAGCTGGTTTCCGGTTTCTGTACTGAATATTCTTCTATGAAGTATGCACTCTTCTTCATGGCTGAATATGCGAACATGACTGTCATCTCAGCTATTACCGTGACCCTTTTCCTCGGTGGTTGGAGTGCGCCGCTCAACATCGCCATCTTTACCATGGTTCCCGGTTTTGTCTGGCTGCTGGCAAAAGTTTTCGCGCTGATGTTCTTCATCATATGGCTGCGTGCGACTTTCCCTCGTGTCCGCTACGACCAGTTGATGTTCCTGGGTTGGAAAGTTATGTTGCCGTTAGCCCTGCTGAATGTGTTGATCACCGGCCTCGTGGTCGTGATTCTGCAATAACCCGTTACCTTTGAGTCGTTAAGAGGTCAAGATCATGTTCCTAGAATTTGCCAAAGGTTTGAGCATTACCTTTAAACACTTATTGCCAGGTCATTCAACGACCGTGCAGTATCCGAAAGTCAAACTCCAGATGTCCGACCGGTTCCGTGGGTTGCACCGTCTGGTTCCTTCTCAGGACCGCGAAAAGTGTGTTGCATGTTATCTCTGCCCGACAGTTTGTCCGGCCAAGTGTATAACCGTTGAATCAGCGGAAAACGAGAAAGGCGAGAAGTACCCGAAAATTTACACAATCGATCTGTTGCGCTGTATCTTCTGCGGTTATTGTGTGGAAGCTTGTCCAGTAGAGGCGATTGAAATGACTGGCGCATATGAACTGGCCGATTACAACCGTGACGATTTTCAGTTTACCAAGCAGCGGCTGCTGAAGTAAGTCAAGAGGAGCATAAAACTCATGGAGATAATCTTTTTCTATCTGGTTGCGTTTGTTGTTGTGGTCTCCGGATTACTGGTGATCCTCTGCAAAAGTCCTATCAACTGCGCTCTTGGCTTGGTTAACACCTTTTTCTGCCTGGCAATCTTTTATGTCATGCTGCATGCGCCTTTTATGGCCGCAATCCAGATTATGGTCTATGCCGGGGCGATCATGGTGTTAATTCTGTTTGTCATCATGTTGCTTAATCTCGGTACGGCGGAACGTAAACGTTATACCCAAGGGATTGTCTGGTCAGCTGTCGCCAGCTTGATGGTTCTGGCTAATGTGATTTTCTTTCTTAAACGCGGTCGTGTTACCGGCGCCGAGGGAGATATCACTACGTTTATGGTCGAAAGTGTCGGGCATACGGAATTGATCGGCAGGACGATGTTCACCGAGTTCATTCTGCCCTTTGAAATTGCCTCCATCCTCTTGCTGGTGGCTATTGTCGGTGCGGTAGTACTAGCCAAAAAAGAAGTTTAAAGCGTAGCAGACTACGGGAGACATACTAATGATTAGCGTTTACCACTATATGGGCGTTGCCGGGATTCTCTTTGCCATGGGGACCTATGGTGTCCTGACCAGGCGCAATGCGATTGTCATCTTTATGTGCGTCGAATTGATGCTTAACTCGGTCAACCTGACCTTTATTTCCCTGTCAGCGCATCTGCAAAATATGGATGGACAGATCTTTGTCTTCTTTATCATGGCAGTTGCTGCAGCTGAGGCTGCTGTTGGGCTTGCTCTAATGATTACCTTTTATCGGAACAGAGCATCGATCGACGTTGATGATATGAATATGCTGAAATGGTGAGCAATTTACGCACACTGACCCTAAGAAGATTACTTCGTTTGGAGGAGAGATAGATGTACGATAAACTGTGGCTCATACCCTTCTTCCCGTTACTTGGTTGTATCATTAACGGGTTGCTTGGCAAGCGGTTCATCAAGAATGAGAAGATTATCGGCGCTATAGGCACCGGTGCAGTTTTCCTCTCGTTCCTGGTCTCCTGCAAATACTTTTTCCAACTGCTCGGTGATTCTGTCAAGACCCACGAGAATATTGTTGCTTCATGGATAACAGTTGGTAACCTGCAAATAGACTGGGGGTTCTTGTTCGACCCGCTCTCGGCCATAATGCTCTTGGTGGTCACTGGTGTCGGTTCCCTGATCCATCTCTACTCTATTGGCTATATGCATGGTGAAGAGGGCTTCTATCGTTACTTCAGTTATCTGAATCTCTTCATTTTTTCCATGTTAATGTTGGTGCTCGGCAACAACCTCCTGGTTATGTTTGTCGGTTGGGAAGGTGTCGGCCTCTGCTCGTACCTGCTGATCGGCTACTACTTTGAGAAGAAGAGTGCCGGTGATGCGGCTAAGAAAGCGTTTGTCATGAACCGGGTTGGTGACTTCGGTTTCCTGCTTGGCCTGTTTGTTATCTTCTGGACTCTGGGTGGCAAGCACGGTGTCTGGACATTGAATTTTGTAGAAATCAGCGAGAATGCTCATCTGCTGTCTGGTGATATGATCCTGGGTCTTGGTGTGACTACGGTGGCAACCCTCTGCTTTTTCCTCGGTGCCACTGGTAAATCGGCACAGTTGCCACTCTATACCTGGCTGCCGGATGCCATGGAGGGCCCAACGCCGGTCTCTGCACTGATTCATGCCGCTACCATGGTTACCGCTGGCGTCTATATGATCGGTCGGATGAATGTACTCTTTGCCATGAGTCCGACCACCATGGCCGTGATTGCCATGGTGGGTGCTCTGACAGCAATCTTTGCTGCCAGCATCGGTTTTGCGCAGAACGACATCAAGCGTGTTCTGGCATATTCGACGGTTTCTCAGCTCGGTTTTATGTTTGTCGCCATGGGTGTAGGTGCTTTTACTGCAGGTATCTTTCATCTGATGACTCACGCTTTCTTTAAAGCCTGCCTCTTTCTTGGTTCAGGTTCAGTCATCCACGCCATGCACCATGCCATGCATAAAGCGCATCTTGATGATGACCCTCAGGATATGCGTAACATGGGTGGTTTGCGCAAGAAAATGCCGATCACCTGGGCAACTTTCGGTATCTCTTGTCTGGCAATTTCAGGACTGCCGTTCTTCTCTGGATTTTTCTCCAAGGACGAGATTCTCTGGTGGGCCTTTGCTTCGAGTCGTGGCAGCCTGCTGGTCTGGGCAATTGTCGTTGTTGCGGCGTGTATGACAGCTTTCTACATGTTCCGTTGCCTCATTATGACCTTTCATGGTGAGCAGAAAACCAACTCTAAAGCCAAGGATTATATACATGAATCACCCTGGACGATTACTGTCCCGCTGATTGTCCTGGCTTTCCTGGCTACAGTTGGTGGTTTAGTTGGTATTCCTCATGTAATCGGTAAATTAATTGGTGACATTCCTAACAAGTTTGAGCACTTTCTGGCACCAGTCTTTGAGCACTCCCAGCAACTGTACAAGATCGAAGCTCACGGTACGGCAAGTACTGAAGTCAGCTTAATGGTTTTGTCAGTGCTGATTGCCTGTGTAGGTATCGGCGTCGCATACTTCATGTATAAGAAAAACCCAGAATTGCCAGCCAAGTTCACCAGCAAGTTTCCCAAGTTCCATCGATTTATTTACAACAAGTGGTATGTCGATGAACTTTACGATTCACTCTTCATCAACAGTACCAAGAATCTCGGCACTTTCTGCTGGAAGGGTTTTGATGTCAAAGTGGTCGACGGTATTGTCAATGGTGTTGCTAAAGCGGTCGGTGGCCTTTCGTCAGTGTTGCGTCATACTCAAACCGGTCTCTTCCAGAATTACGCCCTGACTATGGTACTCGGCACAGTGGTCATGGTGGCCATTTTTATCCTCAACTAAGGGTAGTACGTTCAAGCGTTGATATAAGGAGCAAGGAACCATGACAGACCATCTTCTTAGCCTGATGACCTTTTTCCCGCTGGTGGGGATGTTGATTATCCTCTTCCTGCCACGGGAAGCCGACAAACTGATCAAGACGGTTACATTGATTGTAACGATCATTGTCTTTTTCATCAGTTTGCCTTTGGCATTCGACGATGTTTTCCTGACTTCGTCGGCGATGCACTACACAGAGTTTGTCAACTGGATCAGCGTTGGCCAGTATTTCCAGATGAACTACTATGTCGGCATTGACGGCATCAGCCTCTGGCTGGTCATGCTGACCACCTTTATCATGCCGATCGCTATTCTCTCGACCTGGAATGCAATTGAGAAGAACACCAAAGGCTTTATGGCCCTGGCTCTACTTCTGGAAACGGGTATGCTTGGCGCGTTCATCTCTCTTGACCTGTTCCTCTTTTATGTCTTCTGGGAACTGATGCTGGTGCCGATGTACTTCATGATCGGCATATGGGGTGGCAAGAACCGCGTCTATGCAGCCGTTAAGTTCTTCATCTTCACAGCAGTTGGTTCCTTACTGATGCTGGTTGCTCTCATCTACGTTTACTATTTTGCGGTTAAAGCCGGTGTTCCTTTCGAGAACGGCTTCAGCATAATCCAGTTCTATCAGATGGATATCCCCGGAAATCTGCAGACCTGGTTGTTTGCCGCGTTTGCTTTCAGCTTTGCTATCAAGGTACCGATGTTTCCGGTTCACACCTGGTTGCCTGATGCTCACACAGAAGCGCCGACGGCAGGTTCCGTTATACTCGCCGCTATCTTGCTGAAGATGGGTACCTACGGTTACGTGCGTTTCGCGATTCCGCTTTTCCCGGAAGCGGCCATGCAATTTACCCCGTTCCTGGCATTACTGGCCGTGATTGGCATTATTTACGGTGCTCTGGTCGCAATGATGCAGGATGATGTCAAAAGATTGGTTGCCTACTCTTCAGTGTCCCACCTCGGCTTCGTCATGCTCGGTATCTTTGCCTTTAACCTGCAGGGTATTTCCGGCGGGATTCTGCAGATGATCAGTCACGGTGTCTCAACGGGTGCACTCTTCCTGATCGTTGGTTTTCTCTACGAGCGACGGCACACACGTCTGATTGCCGATTTCGGTGGTCTGAGCAAGGTCATGCCTGTATTCGCCACAGTCTTCATGATAGTCACCCTATCGTCAGTTGGACTGCCGGGAACGAATGGTTTTGTCGGCGAGTTTCTTATCCTGATCGGTGCTTTTGAGGGTGGTCTACGTGTCTTCGCAGTTGTTGCCACTTTCGGAGTCATCCTGGCGGCTGTCTACATGCTGTGGATGTTCCAGAGAGTCATGATGGGTAAGGTGACTAATCCAAAGAACGAAAATTTGAAGGATCTGTCAGCTCGTGAGCTGGCTATAATGCTGCCGCTGATTCTGTTCATCTTCTGGATTGGCGTCTACCCGAACACCTTCCTGGACAAGATGAACCCATCAGTGGAGAATCTGATCAAGCAGGTCAAGGGTAAGCAGCAAATTGCCATGATGGTAGAAGATGTGGACCAAACCGTTACATTTATTACGGTTAACGATTAAAGATAGATTTTATAGCGTCTGAGGAGCCATTCAATGGAAAACCTTGTAGAAATTGCCCTGCAGAATGTAAATATGGCGGCTATCCTGCCGTCAGTGATACTGACCTGCTTCGGCATGGGATTGCTGCTGATTAACGTATTCCTGCCTCGCGGCACCACACGGCCTGCCGTTTGGATCAGCATCATCGGCCTTGTGGTAACCGGATTTTTTGTCTTTAGCGGTTGGGGGGACCCTCAGTATGGGTTTAATGATGCTGTGGCAATGGATAACTACGCCGCTTTTTTCAGCATCATCTTCTTGTTTGCTGCCGGATTGACAATTCTGATATCGGATAACTATCTGCATCGTGAAGGTTACCCGGTCAATGAATATTACCCACTGATTCTCTTCGCTACTGCCGGTGCCATGTGGATGGCTTCCGGTACTGACATGATGACGATTTTTCTCGGTCTGGAAGTCATGTCGATCAGCCTTTACGTATTAGCTGGTTTCTTCAGAGGCCAGGTACGTTCTAACGAGGCTGGACTCAAGTATTTCCTGTTGGGAGCCTTCTCTACCGGTTTCCTCCTCTATGGTATGGCTCTGATTTATGGCGTCACAGGATCAACCAAATTAACTGAGATTGGTGTCTACCTGAGTGCCCATAGCTCATTGCTGGACAATCCGATGACCCTTGCCGGTCTGGTACTGCTTTCAATCGGTTTCCTTTTCAAACTTGGTGCAGCACCTTTCCACATGTGGGTACCAGATGTCTATCAAGGTGCGCCTACGCCAATCACGGCATTTATGAGTGCTGGCCCGAAAGCCGCTGCTTTTGCTGCCTTCCTGCGCATTATGGAGTACTGTTTCTTCACTCTTAAGCCGGAATGGACCGCAATGCTATGGGTTCTCGCTGTGATGACTATGATCATCGGTAATGTGATTGCCATCAAGCAGACTAATATCAAGAGGATGCTGGCTTACTCCTCAATTGCACACGCAGGTTATGCAATGGTTGGCATGGTTGCCGCGAATGAAATTGGCTACTCTGGCATCCTCTTTTACATGCTGGCGTACACTTTCATGAATATCGGCGCTTTTGCGGTTTTGACACTGGCAGGCAAAAAAGGCGAAGATAACCTGACACTTGAGGGTTTCTCTGGTTTTGGTTTCAAGCGGCCTTACCTGGGTGTCGCCATGACCATATTCCTCTTTTCATTGATGGGCCTGCCACCAACAGCTGGCTTTACCGGTAAGTTCTATATCTTTGCCGGTGCAATTGATGCCGGTTACATCTGGCTTGCCATCATTGGTGTGCTTAACTCGGCAGTTTCCCTCTACTACTATCTGCGGGTGATGGTTTACATGTACTTCCGTGATCCCGTTGAGGATTATTCCTGGGTTTCCCTGCCGGCTGCAGCGGTGATCTCGATCGTAATCGCCATCATCGGTGTTTTCTACTTGGGAATCATTCCTGGAGACGTTATGGAACTAGCCAAATTGGCAGTGTTCTAGATTTTTCTCCTTAAATTACTATATTTAGAAAACCCTGGCCTGTTGGTCGGGGTTTTTTTGTACAACATAAATGGACTGCTGGCAGCCTGTCAGACAATTAATACACTGGCTGCAAATTCGCCTGTTTTGCCCATATTTCAGATCCTTTTCTATCAATAGCTATGGCTATTACTCTGAAGTGAGCCAAAATCTAATCTCAAACATCAAGTTTTTGCTTCAGCCCTGATTTGTACAACAGTCTACTAGAGTCCAAGATGCTTGGTTCTCAATCTCTTGCGCAGTATGATTGTTACTTATTAAGATACCGCCAAGGCTTCTTAATGTGTTGTATCGATTTAAAACTCAAATTGAAGAAAGTGGTAAAAGATGGCAATAGTTTGACCTGGGGCCCTTGTCTTAATTTAAAAAACTACCTCGAAATTATAAAAGGGACACTTATGAAAATTATATCCTTTAATGTCAACAGTATTCGCATCCGTCTGCACCAGATCAAAGCGGTGATAGACAAACATCAACCGGAAATTATCGCCATACAGGAGACCAAGGTACAGGATGCGGATTTTCCCAAACAAGCTATTGAAGCACTCGGTTACCATGCCGTCTGGTTTGGTCAGAAGACTCACTATGGAGTAGCAATCCTGAGTCGCAATCAACCTGATGATGTGCAGTACGGTTTTGAGACTGATGGTGAAGATACCCAGCGACGGCTTATTGCTGCCGGTTATCCTCTTGCCAATGGCAAGATACTGCGTGTGATCAATGGTTATTTCCCGCAAGGAGAGAGTCGCGATCATCCGGTCAAATTTCAGAATAAAGCCCGTTTTTATGACGACTTATCCTCTCATCTGACAAGCCGGGAAAATCCTGATGAATGGTTGTTGGTCGTCGGCGACGTCAATGTTGCCCCAGAAGACAAGGATATTGGCATTGGTGAAAACAACGCCAAACGCTGGCTGCGTACAGGCAAGTGCAGTTTCCTGCCCGAAGAACGGCAGTGGTTGGGCAGGTTCTATGACTGGGGGCTAGTGGATACTTTTCGCCGATGTCATCCTGATATAGCGGATCAGTTCAGCTGGTTTGATTATAGAAGTCGAGGCTTCGAAGCCGCACCGCCGCGCGGATTACGAATCGACTTGATTATGGCCAGCCAGGCTCTTGCTGAGCATTGTGTCGGTGCTGGGATTGATTATGATGTGCGGGCTATGGAGAAGCCTTCTGATCATGCGCCAATCTGGGCTGAGTTTAAACTTGCTTAGTTTAACTTTACTACAAACCCATGAAATGGATAACCGTCAGCTTTGCTTGAACCTGCAGCGAAAGCATTGTAAGCTGACTGCCCTATGGACACATCAATGACAAATAGTGCCTGGGTCAAGCTGACAATCCTGTTGGAGATGATCAAATTCTCCCATACGGTTTTTGCCTTCCCTTTTGCCCTGATGGGGATGCTGCTGGCTTCGTTGGCCAGTGGCATTGCGCCAACCTTTGCCCAGGTCTTCTGGATATGTCTTGCTATGGTTGGTGCCCGTACTGGAGCAATGGGGCTGAACCGCATAATTGATGCCCGCATTGATGCAGACAACCCGCGCACTGCTGAGCGTCATCTGCCGGCAGGCAAGGTTGCCATGGGCGAAGCCTGGCTGCTGGTACTGGGGGCGTTTGCACTGCTGTTGCTGGCGGCCTGGATGCTTAACCCGCTCTGCTTGAAGTTGGCACCGGTCGCCATCTTCTTCCTGGTCCTGTACAGTTACTGTAAACGCTTTACATCAATGGCTCATGTTGTTCTGGGAATCTGCCTTGCAGCAGCGCCGATTGGTGCCTGGATCGCACTGCGTGGCGATGTAGGCTGGCCGGTCATAGTGCTTGGACTGGCAGTGCTCTTCTGGGTGGCCGGTTTCGATATTTTCTATGCCTTGCAGGATTACGAATTTGATCGAGATAAAGGACTTTTCTCAATACCATCTCGTTTCGGTGTCGAACGCTCGTTCCTGATTGCTCGTTGGTTTCATGTTGTTATGGTCTCCCTGCTGCTGCTGCTGGTTTTCAGTGAGGGGCTGGGGCTTATTTATTTGCTAGGTGTCATGGTGGTGGCTGGTCTGTTGATTTATGAACATCTGCTGGTGCGCCCTGACGATCTCACTCGTCTGGATGCAGCTTTTTTTAATATGAACGGTTATATTAGTGTGACAATTTTTCTCTTTACGCTTGCGGATGTGCTGATTTGAAGCCTGAAAACCATGAAATAAGACATTTTGTTGTCGCGATAACAGGAGCTTCAGGTTCAGTCTATGGTTTGAAGCTGATTAGTGAATTGTTACGCGCGGGTGAACGTGTCAGCCTAATTCTGAGCTCTGCTGGACGCCAGGTACTTTGTCATGAAACCGAGCTCGCCTGGTCTGCCGAGATCAAGGAGCAGCGTCACCAGGTTCAGGAACATTTTGCCAGCATTGCCGTAGATTGCCTGGCCATTGATGACTTCTGGGCGAGTGCCGCCAGTGGCTCAGCTGCCGCCGATGCTATGATAATCATCCCCTGTTCAATGGGAACCATGGGCAGGATTGCCGCTGGCTTGAGTGGCAATCTATTGGAACGGTCTGCTGATGTCATGCTCAAGGAACGCCGCCAGTTGGTTCTGGTGCCGCGCGAGACACCTTTTAATACCATTCATCTTGAGAATCTGCTGCGGCTCTCCCAGGCTGGTGCTATTATCTTGCCAGCGATGCCGGGATTTTATCATGGCCCAGAAAAGATTGGTGATCTGGTGGATTTTGTCGTTGGCAAGGTGCTTGATCAATTGGGTGTTGCACATTCACTGGTTGCAAGGTGGGGTGAAAATCAGCAATGAACAGTTGGGTGGACAATAAAATCTTATGATCAACCTATTTAATAATATTCGCGCAAAAATTAAGTCTGGAACCCGTATCTCCGATGCTGAGGCCCTGGCTCTTTTTGAATGTGATGACTTGCTGGCCGTGGGTGAACTGGCCGCTTTGGCTAACTGGCGCACGAATGGTGTCAAGGTGTTCTTCAACGTCAATCGCCATATCAATTACACCAATATCTGTATCAATCGCTGTACCTTCTGTGCGTTCAGCCGTGAACATGAAGGTGAAGACGGTGGCTATACTCTGGCGCTCAATGATATCCTTATGCGTGCTGCCGAGGCAGTTGCTGCCGGTGCCACAGAAATCCATATGGTTGGTGGTTTACACCCTGATCTACCCTTTGACTTTTACCTGGAAATCCTGGCGGCCATCAAAGCGGATAGTCCGAAATTGCACATCAAGGCTTTTACTGCCGTAGAAATTGACTATTTCGCCAGTCTCACCGGGCAATCTCCAGTTGAGGTTGTTACTGCATTGAAAGCTGCCGGGCTTGATTCCATGCCGGGCGGTGGTGCAGAGATTTTTGCCCATGAAGTGCGCAGGCAGATCTGCCCGGAAAAAATTTCTGGTGAGCGCTGGCTGGAAGTTACCGAGCAGGTTCATCTGACCGGCTTGAAGACCAACGCCACCATGCTCTTCGGTCACGTTGAGACTTATGCCGACCGGGTTGATCACCTCGCCAGGTTGCGTCAACTTCAGGACCGAACCGGTGGCTTTCAGGCTTTTATCCCGCTGGCTTTTCAACCGGACAATACCAGGGTGCCGGGTGCTAAAGGTGTTGGCGGTGTTGATGCACTCAAGACCCTGGCTGTCAGTCGGATCTATCTCGATAATTTCCTGCACATCAAAGCCTATTGGGTCATGCTTGGCTTGAAAGTCTCCCAGGTCTCACTCGCTTTTGGCGTCAACGATATAGACGGTACAGTGATCGAGGAACAGATCGGTCACGATGCTGGAGCCGATTCTCCCCAGCAGTTGAGCAAAGAGCAGTTGGTTGCTTTGATTCGCAAGGCGGGCAAACTTCCGGTGGAGCGGGATACGCTTTATCAGGAGTTGCGAGTCTATTAATGCGTGATTAATTTTGAATCGATTTTACTACCAGATTAAGTACTGAACCATTTATGCTTGAGCAGATTAAAGAAAAACTGCAGCTTGAAAAGCCCCTCACTCGTGAAGATGCTCTCTGGTTGCTAACGGAGGCAGATCTGCTTGCGCTGGGCAAGCTGGCCGATAATATGCGACGGCGCATGCACCCGGATCGTTGTGTCTCTTTCGTTGTTGATCGCAACGTCAACTACACTAACGTCTGTACCTCGAAATGCAAGTTCTGCGCGTTTTACCGCGATGAGATCCATCCTGATGCTTACGTGCTCAGCTATACGCAGATTTTCGGTAAAGTCCAGGGATTGGTTGATAGTGGTGGCACGCAATTGTTGATGCAGGGCGGCTTGCACCCGGACCTGAAGCTCGACTGGTTTGAAGATCTCTTTCGCCAGCTCCGTCATCGTTTCCCGACGGTGCAAATCCATTCTCTCTCGCCTGCCGAGATTGTGCATATCGCCAAACTTTCTGGAACCTCCATGGCTGCATGTCTGGCTCGATTACATCGTGCCGGTCTGCAGTCGTTGCCTGGTGGCGGGGCTGAAATTCTGGTCGATAAAGTCCGCCAGAAAATTTCACCGGACAAAATCGGCTGGCAGGAGTGGGCTGCGGTGATGCGCGAAGCTCACAAGCTCGGCATGCCGACCACGGCGACTATGATGTTCGGTGTGCGTGAACGGCTTGAAGACATAGTCGAGCATCTCTTTCGTATTCGCGAGCTACAGGAGGAGCGAGGTGGCTTTACGGCATTCATTCCCTGGAGTTACCAACCAGGAAATACTGAGCTAGGTGGTGAGCAGGCCAGTGGTGTTGAATATCTGAAAGTCTTGGCGCTTTCACGCCTGATCCTTGATAATGTTGCCAACATTCAGGCCAGTTGGGTGACCCAGGGGGCACGTATGGCGCAGATTGCACTTTACTTTGGTGCCAACGATCTAGGTGGTACCATGCTGGAAGAAAATGTGGTAGCTGCCGCTGGCGTTGATTTTCGCATGAGTCGGGAAGAAATTATCGATCTGGCAGATGATGCCGGATTTGTCCCGGCACGTCGCTCAACAGGGTATGAGGTTTTAGAAACTTACTGATGTAAGTGAAGGCGCATTATGTCTTATCTCCGTAACAATATTGCCGAAATGGCTGCTTATGTGCCAGGTTTCCAGCCTCCTGATGAGGCCGAGTGGATCAAGCTCAATACCAACGAGAATCCTTATCCGCCATCGCCGCAAGTGATCGAGGCCATCAAGGCGGCAACTGGTGATGATTTACGCAAATACCCGGATGCGCCCAGTCTCGCCGGTCGTGAGGCCGCGGCTGAACTCTATGGCTATCCTGTCGACTGGGTGATTATGGCAAATGGTTCCGATGAATTGCTCAATAATCTGATCCGGGCTTGTGTCGGTGAGGGCGAGGAGGTTGCCTATCTGCAGCCATCCTATTCTTACTACTCGACTCTGGCGGCAGTTCAGGGTGCTCGGATAAAAACGTTTGCACTCACGGAGAGTGGTGAAATCAAGGGTTTTCCTGAACGCTACACTGGCAAACTGTTTTTTCTGACCAACCCCAATGCGCCTTTCGGGCTGCGATGGGGAACCGAAGAAGTTGCGGTTCTGGCTGATCAGTGTGATGGTTTACTGGTTGTGGATGAAGCTTATGCCGATTTTGCTGTAGGCAACTGCCTGCAACTGGTGCGGCAAAAGCCCAATGTTGTTGTCACCCGCACCCTGTCAAAAAGTTACTCTCTGGCCGGAATGCGACTTGGTCTGGCTATTGCGCGTCCTGAGATTATTGCCGCGCTGGACAAGATCCGTGATCACTACAACCTTGATCGCCTCGCACAGACTGCGGTTGCCGCTGCCTTGATCGACCATGATTATTGGCGGGATTGTATTGAGCGTATCTGTGCAACGCGTGAATGGTTCTCCGCCGAGTTGGCCAAGCTTGGCTACAGTGTCATCCCATCAAGCGCCAACTATGTTTTTGCCAGTCCCTCCGACCGGAACGGCAAAAGGGTTTACGATGCACTCTACCAGCGCAAGATCCTGGTGCGTTATTTCAGTGATCCGGTTCTGAGGCATGGCTTGCGTATCTCCATTGGCACGAGGGCGGAGATGGAAAAGACGCTACAAGCTTTGAGTGAGATCGGTTAATAGCAGGAACGCACATACCGCTGCTGCGGCAAGAAGCTGGAAAAACGACTGTTGCCTGGTGTCATCTGCAAAGCTTGTAACGTTTCCTTTTGCCCTGAACCGCCATGATCCCTATGCCTGACAAAACAAAAACCTACCAGTTGATTGTCCGTCAGACCCATGCTGCTGATCCCGAGCTGGATGACCTGCTGCGAATTCTGCAGCGAGAGCACGGTCTGGATGCTTATACCGCCAGGCAGCGGTTAATAGGCCCGGGATTAGTCATGCTTGGCAAGGGAGGCTTTGAGAAGACCGGCAAGATTGCAAATCTGCTTCGTCAACACGGATTTTGCTGTTGGCAGATTGTGCCGAGCGCTCCTGTGGTAAAGCCATCCCGTCTGCTTGCCCTGGAAATCCAGCAAGAATATATCCAATTTGAGAGCCAGGATGGACCAGTCCGTCTGCTGCGAGGGACAGGTGTAGTTGCGGTACTTGCGGATCTTTCCGGTGGTTTGATTGACAAGTACGTCAAACGCATAATTGCCCAGAACACCTACCGGGGGCGTAACGCTGTCGATCCTCTTGCCGGAGAGGCCATGATGCCAACTATTCTCAATGGCAAGCCGGTTCTGGATTTTTACCTGCTCGATAGTCAGGGTCAGGTCCAGAGTGCTGTAAGAGTGTTGCCAGGTAGATTTAACCCGGCGGGTTTGGGCGAGAGGGCGACCATGAGCTCCCGGGGTAACCTCGAAGCTATGTTGGTACTGATCAAAGAATACGCGCAACCTTTGCGTCTGCACTACGATTTTGGTTTGAGTCAATTGCCGAAATGCCAGGTTCAACGTCTTGAAGATGGTTCTTCCGCACTTGAATCCAACTTTAAAAGTTTGCACCATTACGGCTGGTTGTTGACTCAATTACGGGGTGATGTTGGTCCTGCGGCCCTTGGCGATACTCAGGTTGGCGGAATTGCTGCCGCAGTAGTAAGCGGACAAACGGCACTGGCATCTGTCCTGGGAGCAGACGGTCTGGCAACGACAGCACCGGGGCTTGCTGAGGTCAGTCAGGAGATTGGCGAGGCTTTGCGTGATCAGGAACAAGCGCATACCTCTACGAAGGAGCGTGCCAAACCAGCGGTTGCAAAGGATTTACCGCCGCCTCCAGATATGCCGGATAAGTCAATGAATTTAAACAGGTTCTTACCGCTGATCTTTGGGGGTGCGGTTGGTGTTGCTGTGCTTGTAAGCAGTGGTGGTGATGAGCTGTTTCGTTGGCTGGTAAAATACAGCATGGCTGCCGGGGTTGTGCCAGCGATGGTTGCCGCACTTCTGCTCTGGGGCGGTTTCTACTTTATCCGTCTCAAACGCTGCATAGAGAACACGCCGACCAGCAAGATACGTTCAATAGCCATGGGAATGGTTGAGGTTCATGGTCGTGCTAATCGGCTTTATGCGTTGGTAGCACCGATGACTCAGTCGGCCTGTGTCTGGTACCGTTTGCGTAAATATAGTCGCGACAGAAATGAAAAGTGGAGGCTGGTGCGTGAAGTCAACAGCGGCCATGTTCCCTTCCAGGTTGATGATGGTACTGGCAAAGTCTCGATTAACCCTGTCGGCGCTTCTATCAAGGCAAAGGTCCGACAGGTTGGCTATCCTGGTCAGTCGCTGCTGACTTTTAATGCTTTCGGCGGCAGTATCAGCGATGACGAGAAGTGGGTTGAGGATGTGATTTACGAAGGAACCTCACTCTATGTGCTAGGTTATGCGCAACCACAGCGGCAGGAGAAGATCAGCTTGCGCGAGCGCACTGTGGCGAAGTTACGACAACTCAAGCTTGACCACCAGGCAATGCGTCGTTACGATACCAATGGTGATGGTCAGGTTGATCAGACGGAATGGGAGGCTGCGCGCAGTGATATTGAGCAACAGGCACTGCAGGAATCTCTTCAGGAGCAAGGTGTCAGCAAACGCCAGGAAGAACACGCTATAATTGTCAAGCCGCCACAGAGTCGACTGCCGTTTATTATAGCGGAAACCGGATCTGAAGATCATTTAACCAGTAAATATGGCTGGACCAGTCTACCCCTGCTGGCTGCTGGTGTTGCTGCTCTGGCGCTGGCTGTATATAAATTTATACAATTTGTGAAAGTCTGATTTCGTGATAGGTCAAGAACTTAAGGAGGTATGCCCATGATTGGCTGGATTGTTCTTGGAGTCCTGGTCTTTATACTTGTGGTCCTGGTGATCTATATAATCACCATCTACAACGGTTTTATCGCACTGAAAAACAACATTGAGCGCAACTGGAGTAACATAGACGTTCTCCTCAAGCAGCGTTATGACGAACTGCCCAAACTGATCAAGGTCTGTGAAGGCTATATGCAGCACGAGCGGCAGACTCTGGAGGCGGTTATCAAGGCGCGCTCCAACATCAACCAGGCACGCAGTGATGAGCAGAAGGTGCAGGCGCAGAACATGCTTACTGACACTTTGAAATCGCTGTTTATGGTAGTGGAAAAATATCCGGATCTTAAGGCGGACAAATCGTTCCAACAGCTCGGCTACCGGATTACCGAACTCGAAGACCAGATCGCTGATCGCCGCGAGTTTCTCAACGAATCCGTCAATATCTACAACATCCGTCTTGAGCAGTTTCCAGATGTCATTATTGCCCGGATTTTCAATTTCGCCAAACGCACCCTCTGGCAGATTGATCCTGATCATCGCAAGGACGTCAAAGTGGAGTTCAAGAACGTGTGAATGCTTAATCATCTACGATTCAGGCCCTGGTTTGATGTTTCACTGGGCTGTTTTTTACTGTGTTTATGGAGGAGCTTATGAGAATTATGACTGAAATGCGGGATATGGCTCTGGGGCTCGCTTCACGCGTGCAAATCCCAAAGATTGCCGGAATTGTGTTCCCACCCTTTTATGAGGGCGGCCAACCCATGGACTGTGAATTCATGGCTATGGCGTTAGAGGGTGGCGCTGGAGGCATAAGCTATGTGCTGTTGCCAGAAAGCATCGCAGGAGAGTATCGGGCTCTAAAATCCCAAGCGTTTATTGGTGCTCGACCCGAGCAGTATGCAGAAGCTTTTGGAGGGAGCGACCCGCTACGGAATATGCTGGGACTTGCTGCCATTAATGCTATTTGCCAGCACGTGATGCGTCTGACCGGGTGTTCGCCAGGCGCTGCCACTGATTCGCTCGGGCTTTTAAATGTTGAGGATAATGACCGCGTGGGTATGGTTGGTTTTTTCCCGCCGCTGCTTAAATATGTGCGTGACAGTAAGGCTGAGCTTGTCATCGTAGAAAAAAATGAGCGATTGATCGACAAGTATCCGCAGTTGCATGTGACTCTGGACATCACCGAGCTGAACCATTGTAATAAAGTGATTTGCACCAGTACGACGCTGCTGAACGATACCCTCGATGACGTTCTTTTGCAATGCACCGCCGCTGAGCACATCTCGGTATTGGGGCCAACGGCCGGTTATTTTCCAGATCCGTTGTTCGCGAAGGGTGTTCACGTTCTGGGTGGTCGTATTGTTAACGACGGGATGCTTCTGCTAAAGCTTATTGAGGAGCGCAAGCGCTGGGGAGCGGCTACTCAAAAACTGTGTTTTCAGGCCTGTGATTATGCTGGAGTGCCTGAAAGGTAGACGGTCGGAAGTGATAAAACGAACTCTTAGTTTTTAGTATGCTTCTCCAGAACTTGAGCAATATTCGCCCTGTTCGCCTGTATTGTAGCGATTAATTCTTTCCCCTCCTCGCTGCTGATCTGGTTATTCTTGATCTGGCCTTCCAGTTCATTGATGCACGACAACATGGTGGTGTCAGTTCCTTGCAAGGTTTGTACAAAACCCCGCAGTTCCTTGATCATCCGGTTCAAATCTTCCGCCAAATCCTTAAGATCGTCCTTTTCTCTTAATCTGATGGTTATGTCCAGGTTGCCTGCGGAGACTTCGGCCAGATCCTTTTTGAAACGATAAACAGGTCCGGCTATTTTATGGGTAATAAAGATACTCAAAGTGCTCATGATGAGAATGACCACACCGAGTGCAGGCCAGACGCTTTGATGCAGGTTGAGCAGCATTCTGGCTGCTTTGGTTTGTTCCTCAATCGGGTAGTCGAAGGACAGGGGAATGATATAGGGGAGGAACAAAATTATGGCAAACAGAAAAGTGTAAATCAATAGAAGCAGGATCGTTAAAATGATGTACTTCGTTTGTATCTTTTTATCGATGAAGTAGCGTCTTCTCTTGTACTTGGCCATGATTACGGGGCCTTTGTAATATCTGTTGGGGTTAAGGTGATGATGGTCTGATTTTTGTTCCTGGCTTTGGCAATCAAGGTGTAGGTGCTGTTATTAGTGGCCGAATTATAGCTGACGATAGTAACGTCGTTGTTGATTTGATCCAGCAACATACTTGAAAGGGCCGTTCGAGTCTTGCCATCTATGCCAGAGCTAAAGTTTATGGGCTTCGGAGGGTACTCCTGATAATCAATGTGGTAAATTTCGAAGCTTTTGCGGACAGAATCAAGCGTGCTGATCGCAACCGTTATTTGCGCTTTATCGACGTAGTTACTATATATCGGAATTGAAATTGCTGCCAGGGCAGCAATAATTGCCAGGACTATCAGAAGTTCGACAAGGGTAAACCCCTTCGAACTTCTGCCATGGATTAATTGTTTGGGAGAAGTGCTTTTCTGTTGGGCCTGGGCAGACATTAATGTTTGGATCCTTTTTGTCTGAAACCGCTACCAGTAAAACCCTGGATTGTCGGATTATAGTGCTTTGGTAAGGGAAATAACAATGTTTTTCCCCGGGAGGTTCCGGACAATTCTTGAACTGGCTGCCTAACAATCATGACTTATGCACTGTCGTCAGTGTGTAAGCAGATTGTACCAGCCCATATTGAAGCCGCGGACCTTGAGGTCCTTGACGACCGGAAACCAGGGAGATGGGATGCCGAGCAGGACCAGGAATCTACCATTGGGTTTACCATTTTTGTAAAGAATTTCTGTCAAAATCCATTTTTTGTCAAGGGCCTGGTAGGCATAAACAAAACGGTGGCGGATCGGACCGCTGTCTCCGGTACGTAATGCAAAACAACCTTGATTATCGGAGAATTCTATTGCCTTATCAACCTTTGCCCAGCCATCACGTTCACCGTTACCAAAGCTGGTGTTGCCGCATGGCTTGTTATCAAACACATCGGTGTCGATATCAATGACCGCATGATAGGGTCTTACGATCGAGTTGGTGGTGACAATGTCGTAGCCGCTCTTCTTGAGAAGAAAATGTGTAGTGAAATAGGCGAATTTATCCGGATTGCCTGGCGGAGAAATTTTCACCATCAGTTTCGGGTTTTGTGCGAAAAAATTTGTGATCTCCGTGAGTATCGGTTGGAATGACCGTAACGCTGTGTCTTGTGCCTGCTGATTCGATGCGAAGCTGGCAGTGGTTGTGAAAAGGCACACGACTGCGAGTAGGGCCATCAGGATGTTTTTCATGGTTTCTCTCTGGTCGCCAGTTTGTTGATAGGCTGACAGGCTGGTGGTTTGGGTTGTAGTCTCGTAAAATACCGGGAAATTTATTCAAAATAGCGTTTGATTTATTTTGACAACATGATATAACCAGTAGAGTATCATAAAAGTAGTCACTCCGATAAGAGCAAACTTGGGGTAACCCAAGGACGCAGAGCCGCGAATCCTTAGTTTGTTGGGGACAGTCGGGCCGCCGAAGAGATGAGGTTCTGAATCGCCTTCGGGACCTGTCCTCTTCTTTAAAAGAAATGTGGCAGGTTCTTTTGTTTTATCTCAGCCTGAATGTTTTCAGTAAGATTTTTATCCAATACTGTGTCGTGCCAGTCTGTGCGACATCTCAGCTTTTATATCTCTGTTGGTCCAATCAGATAATGCACTGTCTATTAAGGTATCTATCGCGGATGCGTAATAGCTTGTCTGCTTATACACTTTTAGCAATTCCAGGTAAATTGAAATACTCTTATTTCGTGCTTGATTCAGGGAGATCAAAATGAAGATTCAAAAAAGTGGTTCTTTGAAGTGTTTGGCATTTCTACTGGTTTTTCTAATGACGGGAGGGAATGCTTTTGCGGCGTCAAATATTGTTGTCGATTCGGTTACGTCTGGTACCGGGGTCAATGACGTTACTGTGACCGGAAATACCGCAATTCTTGGTGATTTGGATGTGACTGGGGATATCAATCTCGCCGGGGTTAATGAAGAAATAAACCTTAATGGTGGGACAATAATCAACGGTCGTATTGAACTTGTAGCAGGTCCGGTTGAGACGGTCCAATTAGGTGGTGCAGGTGTCGGTGGGTTGAACCTTGTGTCTCCTGGCGGTTCATATCAGGTTTATGTTTCGGATTCAAGCACAGGCGCCATGACGACAGTCGCTTCGACAGGTGTCGCAACCACAGGGAATGTTGGTGTTGGCGGCGGTCTGGATGTTGTGGGCGATGCTTACCTCCATGGGCCCACCTGGGTTGGCGGGACCCTGGAGGTGGTTGGCGCGACCACCACCAATGGTATCACCAACACCGGACCTATGGTCAGTGACGGTGGTGATGCCACTATGGAAACGAATAGTGGTAATAATGGTAATGCAGCTCTTCTCCTTGCTGATGGCAACAGTGCGAGTTTACTTTACACTAATAGTCTTGGTAACACCCATGGTCTGGTGGTCGGTGAAACCAGTACGACTCTGAGTGGCGGACAGAACTCCACATCACAGGTTCTGGATAATGCTGGCATCAGGGTTTACGAAGATGGCTCCGGGACAAATCATCTGATCAGCAACGTATCAGGCCAGACTTCTCTAGGTTATGGTGCCGCAGCTACCGGTAGTGATAGTCTGGCTCTGGGTGCCGATAGTCGTGCTAATGCTAGTTTTGCCACAGCTGTGGGCGAGTCAGCTGAAGCCACCGGTGTGAATAGTACTGTAGTGGGCAATGCGGCTGAAGCCAGCGGTGACGATAGCCTGGCTCTGGGTGCTGATAGTCTTGCTAGTGATAGTTATTCCACAGCGGTTGGCCAAGGTAGTGTAGCTGCCGGACTCAGCAGTACGGCTGTTGGCGTGGACAGCTTGGCTGATGGCGAGAGCTCTTCTGCCTTTGGTGATAATAGCGAAGCCAGTGGTTGGAACAGTACCGCTTTGGGTGTTAACAGTATTGCCGGTCAGACCGGGACAACTGCGGTCGGTGTTTCCAGTAGCGCAACCGCCTTGCGTGCCAGTGCTGTTGGCCGTGACAGCACGGCCAGTGGTCGAAGCTCTGTCGCTGTTGGCGACAGTTCCACAGCTGGTGGCCTGGCGAATATTGCTGTTGGTTACAATACCGCGACCGGCAGTGGCGATTTCAATACCGCTGTTGGTGCCGACATTACGATTGTTAATGGCGGGACCATGAATACAGTACTTGGTTATGGTCATACGGTTGATGGGGACAGTAACTTCGTTGCCGGTGACCCGAATGTTGTAACTGGTACGGATAATCTGGTAACGGCAAATGATTCCACCGTGACTGGCGACCGCAATGTTGTCAGTGGTAATGATATTACGGTGACCGGTGATCGCAATAATGCTATGGGTGATACGGTCACAATTACTGGAGACGATGCGACCGCAATAGGGACTCGTGCTGCGGCCACTGCCAACAGCGCACTTGCCGTGGGCACGGATGCTTCTGCCTCTGCCGTCTATGCTGTTGCTACCGGCACTCAAAGCAGTGCCAGCGGAATCCGTTCCGTCGCCAGTGGTTTCAGAAGTGTCGCTTCCAGCAACTTTGCCGTGGCGACTGGTTCCGATAGTACCGCCAGTGGGGCGCGTTCGATAGCTACTGGCTACAATAGTGCTGCTTTGGATATTCACGCAGTCGCGACCGGTACTGACAGCATTGCTGCGGCCAACAGAGCGACGGCCACCGGCTATAACAGTGCGGCTCTTGGTGTTGGCTCTTCCGCTACTGGCAGCAGTAGTCAGGCAACGGCTAATTATGCCACGGCGACAGGCTCCAATGCCTTGGCGGCTGGAGCTCGTTCCTCTGCTACCGGCTACAATAGCGCCGCTTTAAATATTTATGCGGTTGCAAGTGGGGCGGAAAGTATGGCCTCGGGAGCCAGTTCTCTTGCCAGTGGTTACAACAGTGTGGCTCTGGGCGCAGGTTCTTCTGCTACCGGTAGCAACAGCTTGGCCGTAGCCAATTATGCTACGGCGACAGGGACTGACAGTGCGGCAATTGGTTTGCATTCAACTGCGACGGGCTACAATAGTGTTGCTTTGGCAAGCTATGCAACCGTCACAGGTACTGACAGCACTGCGGCAGGTGTTCGTTCGGTCGCTATGGGCTACAACAGCTCGGCGCTTGGTTCGGATACGATTGCCATAGGCAGCAACAGTAGCGTGGCAGGCGATGGCAATGTTGCCATCGGCAATAATATTGTAGTTGATAACACCGGCTCCGGGAATGTTGTTCTTGGCGGCGATGGCACCAATGTGCTGTCAGGTACAGGCGATAACAATGTAATCCTCGGTGGTTCCGGAAACTCTATTTATAACACTGCGACTGCCAATGAGGTAAGTGGTACTGACAATACGGTTGATGGTACATCAGGTTCTAATGATGTGACTGGTACAGGTAATACGGTTACTGACAGCAATAACAATGTTGTGACCGGCGACTCAAACCAGGTCATAGATGGTTCTCACAATAACTTTGTAGCTGGTGATAATAACTTCCTAGATCCAAGCCTCGGTAACTCGGTTGTCGGCACCGGCAACAACCTGATCAACAGTAATTACAACCAGGTTGCGGGTGATACTAACCGCCTGGATGATAGTGACAACAACACGGTGTCTGGTGATACCAATACACTTGTTAACGTCTCTGACAACAATA
>JAMONP010000061.1 GCA_027065695.1 Desulfuromonadales bacterium
CAAACAGCCCCACCGTTTGCGAACGCGGAACATGTTGTGCTTACCCCCCCCCTCAATCCTCTCTATAAACAGGGGGAGAGGAGCTGAACACGGAACGCCATGATTAGATACCCAGGTGGTTTTGTGATTTTTGACCGCGTGCGCATGGTGGGGCTATGCGCACCCTACCGAGCTATAACAAACATAATGAAAGTCAGGGTAGTCTTCCTCTGTGCGGATGTCCCATTCTGAAAAATTGAGGGGCGGGAAAAACCGATCTCCTTTGAAATCTCCTTTGATCCATGAAATATGTAACTCTGTGGCGATTGGCAATGCTCTGCGATATACATATTCCCCGCCAAGGATAAAAATGGGCTGCCCATGTTGAGCCGCAGCAATCAGCCCCGATATGAAACTCTCGCAGAGCTGTACACCGGGTAGTTCTGTCTGGCCAGGGAGTTCAGTCTGATTGCGACTCAGGACAATATTGTGTCTTCCCTGCAGCGGTCGGCCGATGCTCGCATAGGTCTTGCGTCCCATGATGACCGTACAGTCCATGGTCAGCTCCTTGAAGAGTTGTAACTCCTCTGGCAGATGCCAGGGGATAGTGCCGCCAGATCCAATGACCAGGTCATTGGTCATAGCGACAATAATAGCTACTTCAGGGATCTGCGATTGCCGTTTTGGGTCTGTTTTTATCAACATTATTCAAGGGCAGAAGGCTAGTTGCGCCTGGCAGTAATATTCAGAGTCTGGATCTTCTTCCGCAAAGTGTTACGGTTTATCCCCAGAACTTCTGCAGCCTTAACCTGGTTGCCGCGAGTTTTTGCCAGCACAATATTGATCAGAGGGCGTTCCATCTGGTGAAGGACCATTTCATAAAGATTATTCATGTCCTGCAAGTCAATCTGAGCAAGAGAGCTCTGTAACTTCTGGTTAATCAGACCCTCCAGCGAAGCACCATTGTTATCGTTATTATCACCCATGATCAGGCTGGGAAAATCTGCCGCATTAAGAAGTGCATCGGGAGAAAGCAGTGCTGCCCGCTGGATGATGTTCTCCAATTCGCGGACATTACCAGGCCATTCGTAATTGCATAACAGCTCCATTGCCTCTTTGGTGAGCCCGGAAGCCAGAGTTCCATATTCATTGCCAGCTTTGGTTAGGAAGTAATCGATCAGTTTCGGGATATCTTCACGACGTTCGCGCAGTGGCGGTAGATCCAAGGGAACCACATTCAGACGATAGTATAAATCCTCGCGAAAGTCTTTTTTCTGAACTCTCTCCTTAAGATCCTGATTGGTCGCTGCAACGATGCGGGTGTTCACTTGAATGGTTGTACTGCCACCTGTTCGGGTTATTTCTTTCTCTTGCAGGACCCTCAGTAGCTTTGCCTGCAGTTCAAGAGGCATGTCGCCAATTTCATCAAGGAAGAGGGTGCCGTCCTTGGCTTGTTCAAACTTGCCGATTTTTCTTTCCGTTGCTCCGGTAAAAGCTCCTTTTTCATGGCCGAACAATTCACTTTCTAGCAGGTCCCTGGGGATCGCAGCGCAATTGAGAGCGATAAACGGTTTACCGAGACGTGAACTGTTGAAATGAATGGCTCGAGCGATCAGTTCCTTGCCGGTGCCGCTTTCACCATAAATCAGAACGGTGACATCGGAAGGAGCAATTTTGCCGAGCATCTTGTAAAGCTTCTGCATTGGCGGGCTCTGGCCAATAATAGTGCGCTCCAGCTGGTAATTATCCTTGATCTCCTGCTTGAGAAGTGACACTTCAGCTGAGACATCTGCAGTCTTTTGAGCTTTGAAAATTATGGCATCAAGGGCGTCCAGGTCAAACGGTTTGGTCAGGTAATCGTAGGCACCACGCTTCATTGCCTCAACAGCATTTTTCATAGATGATTCTGCTGTCATGATAATGACCAGAGCTTGCGGACATTCCTCCTTGAACTTGCTGAGCAACTCCAGCCCGGAGAGCCCCGGCATTTTGATATCAAGAACTGCCAGGTCGTAAGTCTGCTTTCTGCTCAAAAGTAAAGCTTCCCGGCCGTTGCTGGCCAGGTCAACCTGATAGCCCTGTTTGGTCAGTGATTTGGAGAGTACCCAGCGCATACTTTCTTCATCATCCGCAACCAGAATCCGTTTTATCGACATATAAAAAACTCCTGGAAAAATATCTTATATTAACAGTTGCATTAACAGTGCAGTGGCAATGAAACAATTATGCTCGTTCCCTTTTTAGGGGAACTTTCAATCTTCAGTAAGCCATGGTGGTCTTCAACAATTTTCTGGGAGATTGCCAAACCAAGGCCACTCCCTTTGCTTTTGGTGGTGAAATAGGGAGTGAATATTCGATCCATTTCTTCCGGTGCAATACCGCAGCCTGTATCACTGATTGTGATGTCTACCATTGGTGATGGGCGTCCACCTGGACTGGTTATATGGTAATTGCTGGCAATCCTGGTTCCGACGGTTACCTCACCCGTATGGCTGTCGGTATGATTGTCAGTATTGCTAATGGCCTCACCGGCATTCTTGATGAGATTGAGGAAAAGGCGGGTCAAAAGGTCCCCATCTGCCTGAATCGGCGGAATGCTTGGATCGAGTTTTAATGTGAACTTAATATTTTGACTTCGTACTGCTTCTCTTTGCAGGAGGATGATATCACCCAGAATTTGGGATAGATCGACATTATCGATCTCCGGTGATCGTGGGTTGCCCAGGTCCATCAGTTCTTCGATGATGAAATTGATGCGTTCTACTTCCTTGATCATGATCTGCGTGTAGTCCTGTAAGCCACTTTCTTCGCCCAGTTCCATGGAGAGTAGCTGTGCGGCTCCTTTGATCCCCCCCAAGGGGTTTTTGATCTCATGGGCCAATCCGGCGGCCAGGGTACCCAGTATAGACAGCTTGTCGGCACGGCGCAGAGTCCCTTCGAGTTCTTTGATCTGGGAGAGGTCGCGAAGGATTATGACTGCTCCATCCTGATTGCCCACGTTGGCAAAAATTGGCGCAGCATAAGCATTGACCGGTAATGGCGCAGCGTCTGATCTTTGTAGGTAAAGGCCTTCATCGTCGGTGATGGAGCGACCCTCTTCAAGGGCAACTTTAACTAGATAGAGCAGGGTCTTCTGGTCTTTGAACAGACCCTGATAGTGCTGATCAATCATCTGGCGTGATGATCGTTTCATCAGTGCTTCGGCGGCCGGGTTGAAGAGTGTAATTCGCCCTGCCTGATTAAAAGCTATCACTGCCCGGTCGATATTCTCCAGAATCATGGCATAGAGAGCCGAGCCGCTGTTGGTCGGCGCAGCGGGTTTTTGGTTGACAGCTTCAGGCGGCATCAGCAAAGAACTCCTCGAGCTGGCTGCTCATTTCGGCAATCGTTTTGGTTTGATTAATCTGTGCGCGGAACCCCGCCGCGTTTTCCATGCCGCGTACATACCAGCTGAGATGCTTACGCATCTGGCCAAGGGTTTTCTGTGGCCCAAAGGTCTCCAGACTTAGTTTGAAATGATTTCGAACTACGGCCAGTCGCTCTGCAGAGGTTGGCTGGACGATTGGCCGACCTGCCAGTAGATCAAGGGCCTGGCTTATAATCCAGGGATTGCCATATCCACCACGTCCAATCATGACAGCATCACAGCCGGTTTGTGCAAACATGGATTTAACGTCTTCGGCACAAAAGAGGTCGCCACTGCCGATAACTGGGATCGACAGGGCTTCTTTGAGCATTTTGATCTGTTGCCACTCTGCCTGCCCAGCGAACATCTGGGAACGCGTTCGTGGGTGCAAGGTGACGGCATCCACTCCTTCCTCAGCAGCGATGCGAGCAATCTCAAGAAAGTTGATCGAGTCGTGATCCCAGCCGGAGCGGAATTTGATTGTCAGAGGCAGAGTGGTTGCGCTGCGGACGGCAGCTATAATACGAGCAACCTTGTCTGGCTCGCGCAACAGGGCGCTGCCGGCTCCCGAGCGGATGACTTTGCGGACCGGGCAGCCGAAGTTGAGATCAATTAACTCACCACAATCTTCAACCAACTTGGTTGCTTCTGCCAGACGCTTTGGAGATTCGCCGAAGAGTTGCACCCCTCGAGGCCGTTCTTCAGAATGGGTTTTCAACAATTCGCGAGTTGCCTTGCCATTAAAAAAAAGGCCATTGGCGCTGATCATTTCAGTGAAGACCAGCGCGGCACCATGACGCTTCATAATAAGACGATAGGGCAGGTCTGAAATGCCCGCCATAGGTGCTGAAATAATTGGATTATCGAGTTTCAGTGTACCAATATTCATGAATTATTTGCCTATTTTTTGTGCATTTTAGCATGACAGGTCTTTTGTGCAAATAAAAATAACGACCGCTACAGAAAAAAGAAATCGCATACTGTATACAAAATACAAAATCGACTTGACACTTTATGGGTGACTTGTTAGAAAGTAGTCTGGAATATGAGAAAAGGTAAAGAATCACAAAAGTGATTTGATTTGCTCCAATTTGATTTTTTCCTGCTGTGTCTGGTCTTCTGTTCTGGTATGGGTTCTACATATCTGGTCTGGGCTGTTGGCGGGTTGTTTTGTCATTTGACAGTTGTTTTACTAGCAAGGGACGAGTTTTACTCGTGGTGGGTATTCAGCCTGCCTCCATTTCATTCCACAAAAGGAGAGAGAGTATGTCAACACTGAAAGAAGTCCTACGTAAGAAGATTGAAGCGCATCGCCCCCGCATTACCAAGCTGGTCAAAGAGTGTGGTGATGTCAAATTGGGTGACGTTACCATTGCTCAGACTATTGGCGGCGCTCGTGGCATCAAGAGCCTGGTCACGGATATATCCTACCTTGATCCGATGGAAGGCATTCGTTTCCGCGGCATGACCATCCCTGAAACCTTTGATGCACTGCCAAAATTCCCGGGCAGCGATTATCCCTACGTGGAAGGCTTCTGGTACCTGCTGCTGACCGGTGATGTGCCGACCATGGAGCAGACCCTGGAAGTTGTCGAAGCCTGGAAGGCAAAAGCTGAGCTTCCTCTGTATGTCATCGACGTGCTGCGTGCCATGCCTCGCGACTCTCATCCGATGACCATGTTCTCTGCTGGCATCCTGGCCATGCAGCGTGACTCGGTGTTCTCCAGCAACTATGCGGCTGGTAAGTTCAACAAGATGACCTGCTGGGAAGACATGTTCGAAGACTGTGATAACCTGATGGCCAAACTTGGTCCTCTCGGCGCTTACATCTACCGTATGAAGTACATGGGCGACACTCACATTGAAGCTGACCCCGATCTGGACATGGGTGGTAACTTCGCTCGCATGATGGGTATCGATGCTCCTTATGATGACGTTGCACGTATGTACTTCATCCTGCATTCCGATCATGAGTCCGGTAACGTTTCCGCACACACCACTCACCTGGTTGCCTCGGCTCTGTCCGACGCTTACTATTCATACAGCGCTGGTATCAACGGCCTGGCTGGTCCTCTGCATGGACTGGCCAACGAGGAAGTTCTCCGCTGGACCCAGGCTTTCATGGAAAGACTCGGCGGCGAAGTTCCAACCGAAGAAGGTCTCAAGAAGGCTCTGTGGGATACTCTTAACAGCGGTCAGGTCATCCCTGGTTACGGTCATGCCGTTCTGCGCAAGACCGACCCGCGCTACGCTTCACAGCGTGAGTTCTGCATGAAGACCGAAGGCCTCAAAGATTATCCACTGTTCCAGTTGATCAAGATGATCTTCGAAGTTGCTCCTGGCGTGCTCACTGAGCATGGTAAAGCCAAGAACCCCTGGCCAAATGTTGACGCACAGTCTGGCGTCATCCAGTGGTACTACGGTGTCACTCAGTACGAATTCTACACCGTGCTGTTCGGTGTTGGTCGTGCACTTGGTTGCCTCGCTAACATCACTTGGGACCGCGCTCTTGGTTACGCTATCGAGCGTCCTAAGTCGGTTACCACGGCTATGCTGGAAGAAGCTGCCGGTATCTAAGCTGACAGCGTCAAATGCAAAGGATAAAGGGGATGCCTCTTGGGGCATCCCCTTTTTATGATTAAAGCAGAAAACCAGGGAATACGGGTCTCAGGTTGAATTTTTTTTTGTGGTGACTATATTGATAGGGTGTTTAAGGTCTCTCAGTGTTACTATTCTTTTAAAGGAGTTCCCCTAATTATGTTGAAACGTTTTGCCATGTTGTTGCTTGTCGTGTTGATAATTCTGCCATCTCTGAGCGGTTGTGGCTATAATCAGATCCAGAAGAACGAAGAAGCTGTATTCTCTGCCTGGGCTGATGTCGAAGCGACTTACCAGAGACGTAGCGATCTGATTCCTAATCTGGTTGCAACTGTCAAGGCTTACGCAGCACATGAGAAGGAGACCTTACAGGCTGTTACCGAGGCCCGCGCTAGTGTCGGCAAGGCGCAAGTCAATACAGGTGATCTTGGCAATCCTGCTGCCTTGCAGAAGTTCCAACAGGCCCAGGGTGCCCTGTCCGGTGCACTTTCCCGGCTGTTGGTGACTGTTGAACGTTATCCTGACCTGAAGGCCAACCAAAACTTTCGTGATTTGCAAAATCAGCTTGAAGGGACCGAAAATCGTATTAATGTTGCCCGTCAACGTTACAACAAGGCTGTACAAATCTTCAATAGTTCAATACGTACTTTTCCCAACAACTTGACCAACAACTTCCTGCTCAATCTTGAGCGTAAGGAACCTTTCAAGGCCGATGCTGGTGCTGAGAAAGCCCCTGCAGTGAAATTTTAAGCTATGCGCATACGTCGATTTATCCTGCATATTCTGTTCTTTATGCTCCTGCCGTTAAATCTTGCGGCGCTTGAGGTACCGAAAGTTACCGGTTATGTCAATGACCATGCTGGCATGATTTCTTCGGCAACGGAGTTGAAAATAGAGAATTTTCTGCGTGGCTTCGAGAGTAGTGACTCGACTCAGTTGGTGCTGCTGACTATCGATTCTCTTGATGGTGAGTCTCTTGAAGAGTATAGCCTGAAGGTTGCCGAAAGCTGGAAACTCGGACAGAAAGACAAGGATAATGGCGCACTCTTGTTGATTGTCAAGAAAGACCGAAAGATCCGCATTGAGGTTGGCTATGGTCTTGAGGGTAGGCTTACTGATCTGCTTACTGGACGGATCATCGACAATGAAATCGCCCCACGCTTCAAGGCTGGTGATTTCGAAGGCGGAATCGTTGCCGGAATAACAGCTATGGCCAAAGCTGTGCGTGGTGAATATCAAGGTACTGGCAATTCTGGCCAAAAGAAAAAACGTAACCCCTTGGGGGCTTTGGCTCTGCTTATATTTCTGGGGCCAGGCTTGATGCTTCTTGGTGGTGGTGGCCGACGAGGCCGACATCGCCGTAGTGGCTTTTGGATCGGCGGCTTCGGTGGCGGTGGCGGTGGCTTTGGCGGTGGTGGCGGTGGCTTTGGAGGAGGCGGTGGCGGCTTTGGCGGTGGCGGTTCTTCCGGTGGATGGTGAAAGCCTGTGGGTAACATGGTTGTCTTTGCGCCAGTCACCAGTTCAACGATTCAACAGTTCAACATGGAAACGTAAAGGTTTCGTATGACAACAGCAAAAAACTTTTTTACTGAAGAGGAAAAACAACGTATTGAGGCGGCGGTACGGAAGGCGGAGAAACGTACCAGTGGCGAGATAGTACCGATGGTGGTCGATGAGTCCTGTGATTATCCGCGGGCAGAAATCCTGGGTGCAGGACTTTTTTCCCTGGCCAGTGCAGTGACTCTCAGTTGGGCCTTCTTTGGTGAATCTCTATGGCATTTTCTATGGCTTTTTGTGCTTGGCTATATCCCCTTTAAAATCCTTGTTCGTAGCCTACCTTCTCTGCGAAGACGTCTCATTCACCCGTTTGAGATCAGCGAGGAAGTTGAAGAGAAGGCAATGGTTGCTTTTCTTGAACACGGCCTTCATCACACCCGTGATGAAACCGGAATACTCATTCTTATCTCTCTCTTCGAATGTCGGGTGCATGTTCTGGCCGACCGTGGTATTAACGCTGTCGTTCCTACCGATACCTGGGATGGAATTGTTCGTACCATTACCGAGGGCATCCATTGTGGCGAGACTTGCAATGCGCTCTGTACTGCTATCGACAACTGTGGCCAACTCCTCGAGGAAAATTTTCCGGTGAAAGCAGACGATACCGACGAACTGCCCAACCTTATCATTGGCTGAACGGTATAGTAGCACTACCCTGGCTTGCGGCAGTCTAGGAGCTTGTCCGACAATAAGGGTCGCAGCGAAAACCCAGAAGTTTGAGAACAGATTTTGACTCGTTTGAGAGTAATAGCCCTAGCTATTGGTCGAAAAGGAGCTGAAATATGGGCCAAACAACTGGGTTTGCAGCCGATCATGGATTGTCGGACAAGCTCCTAAGTAGACAATCCTTTATGTTTACTGAGATGTTTTGAGTTCATATAGGAGTTTACGACATGAAAAAAATGTTACTACTGATTATTGTTTTGGCGCTGATTGTCGGCGCGGCCTTCCTTGGGTTCTCCAGAGACTGGCAGACACCGGCTATCAAGATGGCAGAAGCAACATATGTCAATCAAAGTGTGGTTGCCATGGTGAGCGATAATCGCGGTCTTGGTGAGGTCTGTTCCTACCTGAACGGCAAGGTCGATGAAAAGTCCTGTGTCAACGCAGATGGTGCGACTTCATATAAGCTGGAAGTTGATCTGTCGACACTTGCCGATGGTGAATATGAAGTCTGTGTTGAGGTCGCAGACGCGAACCTCTATTTTCCCAATCGCGTAAGTCAGTGCCAGAGTTACGTCCTCGACAAGGTCCCGCCCAAGGCTGTGCTGGAGTCGGCAACCCGCTACATGCGGCGGGGGGGTGGCGCAGCAGTGTTTGTTTCGACGCCGGAGCGCGAAGACAACATCCGTTTAAGCGTTGGTGAATATAAGTTTCGTTTCATCAGCAATGCGGAGGGTACTCGTCATTTTGCCATTTTTACCCATCCTTACGACGTTGAAGTGTCCGCTTTCAAACCAGTTGTCGAAATCGAAGATCGCGCCGGCAACATCCGTCGTCTGCTTGTCGACACCGTCACCAGAGATCGCCAATTCAAACAGGACACTCTGAACATTCCACGTTCCTTTATCGAAAGAAAATCTCTGGAGATGCTCAACAAGGAGGGTTCAGGCAAGGAGACCTTTCTTGAGATGAACAGGACCATGCGTGTTGAAAGCCGAGCCAGAATCATAGCGGTGACATCGGCGTCCCTGAGTTCCGAGCCCTTATGGACCGGGGCCTTTTACCGCAACCCCGGCGCACCCAAGGCGCAATTTGCCGAACGTCGTACCTACCTGCTCGATAAGGAAGTGATCGATCACCAGACCCATTACGGTATCGATATCGCCGGTCTTGCGAAGATGCCGATCAAGGCCGCCAACAACGGAGTGGTGATCTTTGCCGAGAATCTCGGGATTTATGGCAACTGTGTCATCATCGACCATGGTGGCCGTGTCTTTACCATGTATGCCCACTTATCGCAGATAGATGTCGCTCCGGGCACGACTGTTGCTAAGGGACAAGTTGTCGGCCGCTCCGGCAACACCGGTATGGCCGGAGGAGATCATCTCCATTTTACCATTTATATCTCCGACGTCCCTGTCGAACCAGCGGAATGGTTCGATCCGGCCTGGCTGCAGACCAGAATCGATGACATTTACAACGATTTCAAAGCGGAAGAATAGAAGGCTGTGACCAAGAGGCTGTCACCTATATAGCCAGCCTCATGGCAGTACTTTATCGTCCTGCTCTGATCACTCTTGTAGGGTTTAAAGGTGCCCATTAGAGCACGCTCTTTCCTGGCCAGCTTCAACAGCGTTTTCTCTGCTGTGGGGTTAGTTAAACTCAATATAAAAATAAAACTGGTACCTTTTCTTGGGCACCGCTGGCTGTGGCGAGTTGATTAGTAGGAATATATGTTTGTTTGAATAAGTTATTGTTTGAATAAAATGAAATATTCGCTACAATAACACTGTTTCTTTCTATTCCTATTCCCTTTACCGACAGGAGGAGATTCATGGACAGAAGAGGGTTTATCAAGAACGCAGGTGTTGGAGCACTGGCCGCAGGAACAATCTTAGCAGGTGCTCCAGCGGTTCATGCCGCAAAAACAATCCGCTGGAAAATGGTCACAACCTGGCCGAAGAATTTTCCGGGATTAGGGACAGGTGCAAATAACTTAGCAAAATACATCACTGAGATGTCCGGGGGGCGGCTAACGGTTAAAGTCTACGGTGCCGGTGAACTGGTCCCAGCTTTTGAATCATTTGACGCTGTTTCCCGAGGAACGGCCCAAATGGGGCACGGTGCGGCCTACTATTGGAAGGGCAAGTCTGAAGCCACTCAGTTTTTTGCTGCCGTTCCTTTTGGGCTGAATGCAGATGAAATGGCTGGCTGGATAAATCATGGTGGTGGCCAGCAACTTTGGGATGAACTCTATGCTCAGTTTGGCCTCAAAGCTTTTGCTGCTGGAAATACCGGCGTTCAAATGGGCGGCTGGTTTAACAAAGAGATCAACACGATCAGTGATTATAAAGGCCTCAAAATGCGCATGCCCGGTCTGGGCGGCGAAGTGATCAAGCGGGCAGGGGCAACACCGGTATCTCTTCCCGGTGGTGAGATCTTTACCTCCTTGCAATCAGGCGCGATTGATGCGACTGAGTGGGTTGGTCCCTACAACGATTTGGCGTTTGGTTTTTACAAGGCCGCCAAGTACTATTATTGGCCAGGTTGGCACGAGCCGGGAACAGTTTTGGAGTGCTTTGTGAACAAAAAAGCCTATGAAGGACTGCCAGCTGATCTGCGTGCGATTGTCGACCATGCTATGAAGGCCGCTTACGTGGATATGTTATCCGAATTTACTACCAAAAATAACGCAGCCTTAATGCAACTGGTTGATAAGCATGGCGTGAAATTGAAGCGATTCTCCGATGATGTCTTGAAAAAAATGGGGCAATTGAGCCAGGAGGTTGTGGAAGAAGTTGCGGCCAAAGATAAGATGTCGGGCAAGGTCTACAAATCCTTTAATGCTTATAGAAAACAATCACTTAACTGGAATAGAATTGGAGAAGCAGGATACAGCCTGGCACGAAGCTTAACGTTTAAATAAAAACCTAGATGATCAATCAGTTTAGTTGATTATCTGGCCACTTGATAGTAACAAGGGGACATGTAACTGTTACATGTCCCCTTGTTTTGACATCCATTTTTAAAGCAGCGCTGAATGCTCGTTTATCATTTTTAAAGGATCGTTTTTATGCTTCGCAAAATTGCCGATACGATAGATGCCATGAATGAGTGGATCGGGAATAAAATTGCATGGTTATCGTTGGCGATGGCAGTGGTGATGTTTCTGACCGTCATCTTAAGGTACGTGTTTGATATGGGCTGGATCTGGATGCAGGAATCCGTAATCTTTATGCATGGTGCACTCTTCATGATTGCCGGTGGCTTTACGCTTAAGCATGGGCAGCATGTAAGGATTGACGTATTTTATGATCCGATGTCACAACGAAAAAAAGCGATCGTAAACTTGCTGGGGACCATTTTTCTGCTTTTCCCAACCTGCTTTGTTATTTTTTATTTTGCCTTTCCTTACGTTCAAAATTCCTGGGCGGTTCTTGAAGGATCCATGGAAGCAGGTGGGCTTCCCGGCATTTACCTGCTGAAAACCATTATCCTGGTATTCCCGGTTCTGTTAGCACTACAAGGGCTCGCCAAATCGCTACGTTCCATCCTCATCTTAACCAATTCGGACAAATCGCAAACCACCACATAGATTGAATCTTATGCCATACGAAATTTATCCATTGCTAATGTTTGGGCTCGCCGTCGCCATCTTGCTGATGGGGTATCCGGTCGCTTTCAGCTTGTCTGGGTCTGCCATCATATTTGCGCTGTTCGGCGTGTATATGGATGTGTTCGACCTTACTTTTCTAGGCGCCTTCCCCGAACGCATTTTTGGTGTCATGCGCAACCAGACATTGATTGCCATTCCCCTGTTTGTCTTTATGGGAGTCATGCTGGAACGCGCAAAAATATCTGAAGAACTACTGGACACCATGGGGATGCTGTTTGGAAAAGTACGTGGTGGCCTGGGGATTTCCGTCTGTCTCGTTGGCGCACTTTTAGCGGCTTCGACAGGAATTGTCGGTGCAACGGTCGTTACCATGGGCCTGATCTCATTGCCGGCAATGTTGAAATACAATTACTCTCCTTCGCTTGCGGCCGGGATCGTTACTGCTTCAGGAACTTTGGGCCAAATTATCCCCCCCAGTATTATTTTGATCATCCTTGGAGATGTCATCAGCTCTGCCCATCAACAGGCACAATTGGAAATGGGGAACTTTTCACCTTCCTCGGTATCTGTTGGCGACCTGTTTGTCGGTGCGATCTTCCCCGGCTTAATTCTGGTTGGACTCTATATCGTCTATATTGGAATTATTGCCGCTCTGAAGCCTGAAGTGGCCCCGGCGATTCCACCCGAACGTCTGAAAGAGCTGGCAAAAGGTGGCGTCTGGGTTAAAGTTTTTCAAGTCATGGTCCCACCGTTGGTCCTGATCATTGGTGTTTTGGGTTCAATTTTAAGCGGGCTTGCAACACCAACGGAAGCTGCGTCTGTCGGTTGTATTGGTGGCATACTGCTCACCGCCTTGAAAAAGAAATTGAGCTTGAAGATACTCAAGGAGGTGGTCGTCACCACCACGCATGTGAACTGCATGGTGTTCATCATTCTTCTGGGAGCAAGTTTGTTTTCCTTGGTCTTTCGGGGGTTTGAAGGTGACGAGGTTATTCATGAGCTGTTGAACAGCCTGCCGGGAGGGACGGCGGGGGCGTTTCTGGCAGTGATGATATTAATGTTTGTGATGGGTTTTTTTCTCGATTTCTTCGAGATCACCTTTGTTGTGGTGCCGATTGTCGGCCCGGTTTTATTGAAGATGGGCCTGGACCCGGTCTGGCTGGGTGTGATGATAGCGTTGAACCTGCAGACTTCCTTCCTGACACCACCTTTTGGTTTTGCGCTCTTTTATCTTCGCGGCGTTGCCCCACCAGAGGTCACAACCATGCAGATTTACAAGGGAGTTATCCCTTTTATCGGTCTGCAGATGCTTATGTTGGTTATCTTGTGGTTCTGGCCTGCATTGGCGACCTGGTTGCCGGGGATAATCTACGGAAGATAATATTCAGTAACAAGGTCACATCTGGAACATCAAAAAACGGCTTTTTAAACAACAATTTATGGCTACCCGAGTCAACTTCGGCTAGGAGGCTGTCGGACTATCCATGAGCCAGCTGCAAATCCAGCTGATTGGCCCATATTTCAGCTCCTTTTCGACCAATAGCTACGGCTATTACTCTCAAACGAGCTAAAATCTGGTCTCAAACTTCCGAATTTTTGCTTCGGCCCGTATAGTCCGACAGCCTCCTAGCCATTTATTGTTTGTCAGCAGCCAGTTTTACCGAAGTCGCAAGATAAATTCCAGCAGCTATTAGCCCGATTCCCGTCGCGTGGAACCACAGAAAGCTTTCGTTAAGAAAAATAATTGCCATCAGACTACCGAATACAGGCATCAAATGAATAAAAAGACCGGCTCGATTGGCCCCAATCAGTTCAACTCCTCGATTGAAACAAAGATAGGCAAGGATTGACGGAAAAACAGCAACATAAGCGATGACAACAAAAACAGAAATCTCCAGGTTCATGACTCGGACGTTCAGGCTCTCCCAGAGATAGAGTGGGAAAATAATTATTGTTCCCAGCCAGAAGGTTACGGCAATGAAGGATAGCGGATGGATGTTAGGTCGTTTTCGCAACATGACTGAATAACCCGCATAACAGATGACAGCTGAGAAAACCAGTAGATCCCCACGATTGAATTGCAGAGACAAGATGTTACCAAAATCACCTCGGGATATAATTGCTGCCGCTCCGCTCAATGAGACCAATATACCGATAGCTTGAATAATACGAATCTTTTCGCTGAAAACGATAAAAGAAAGGACAACAATCAAGACCGGCATAAGTGATTGCACCAGAAGTGCATTAATGGCCTGCGTATACTGCAGGCCACTGTAGATCAATGTGTTGAATGTGGCTATGCCCAGGATAGACAACAGGAGTACAGTGGGCCAATTTCGAAGAATTTCCGGCCAGTCACGGCGCAAATGTCTTAATGCCGGGCCAATGATCAATAGCGATGCACAGGCCCAACGCCAAAAAGCTAGTGCGACGGGGGGGATGTCACTCTGAAAGGCCCGGCCCAGGATAAAATTGCCAGCCCAGAAAAGCACAGCTAGAGTCAGCAGTATATATGGATGATTTTTTATCTCTATCATTGACATGATCGGCTATTCTACGACACAAACGCTAAAAGACAATCTAAATGTTCAAGGGTGAAGAAGACAGACAACGTAAGGGTACCTCTGTACCTGTACTCCTTTATGCTCATTTTTACAGCTTTGTTACCTTGACCCACACAACAACATCGATTAACGTGTGCTCCCCATTAACGCGTGTGGAGTTTGAAAATGCCCATTAAACCTGCGATGTCCAGAGTTAACTCAGATGATTTTTCCCGTCTGTCGCCTGCTGATCAACTTGATGTTCTGCGCTGTCAGGAGTCCCGGCAGAAGATCAGCTTGCTTATTGATGCCCCGAACGGTGCCGAACTCATGGCCCGGTTGTCGGCGCAGGAAGTTTATCTGCTTGCCATAGAGCAAGGACCTGAACATCTGCCGGAACTTCTGAGTCTGGCTACTCCTGAGCAGTGGAGCGGGTTCATTGATCTTGATTGCTGGAATGGCGACCAATTTGCTTCCGCCAGGACGCATCGCTGGCTCATCGCTCTCCTGCAGGGAGAAGAAGAAGCGGTCTTTACTGCGCTCATAGAGATGAACTTCGAGCAGTTGATCCTGATCTTCAAGTCCGAAATGGAGATTCTGTCGGGGCCGGAGGCGGATGAGAACGATGACGCCCGTATAGACGCAATCAAACGTGATGGTGGTTACGAGATTTCCTATCACAGTGAAAACGGTGCCAAGCTGTTTGGTAGACTCCTTGACGTTCTTCAAAGCTATAAACCGGAATTTTTCGTCTACCTCCTGGAAGCTGTTCGGGCCGAAACCATGGGGATGATCGAGGAAAGCGTTTATCAACAACGCACCGGGCGCTTGCAGGATATTGGTATCCCGGACTCTTTTTCTGCTCGTAAGGTTTACTCATGGATCGATCCGGAAGAGTATCGTCAAGAGCGCCCGCTTAAAATTGCTCCCGGCTCTTGCGGAGGTAGTGCACCCGGCTTTACTCTAACGCTGGTTCGACCAAAAGGGCTGCTGGCTGAGGTTTTGGCTGAGGGTCTGGATGAAAATCTGGCCTGGGAGATGGCCAACGTGGTCAACAAGACGATGATGGCTGATCGCATCGACATGGGGAATCTCGAGCAAGTCGGTGGTGTGATCAGCAAGGTAGATTCTTATCTCAATCTGGCGCTTGAATGGCTGGCCGGTGATGACGTTGCTGTCGCCCGGCAGTCACTTAACGATTGCTACGCTGAGGAGTTGTTTCGCCTCGGTTACAGCTTGACCCTGAGATTGCAGCGTCGGGCTGCTGTGGTCGGCAAGTCAACGGTTGCACCCTATCTCGACGCCAACGCTCAGGCATGTGTTGCGGCTTTGAACCAGAACCCACCACATTATTTCGAAGGCGTTGGCGAGTCAACTCGGGGCGGGACTCGACTCTTTGCGTGCCTCGCCGAAATCCATGCGGTTGAGCAATGGCTCGAGAGAATTGAGCTTCAGCAGCAACTTTTCGAAGAGGTGTTGCAATTCGTTCTGCCGGAGCCTGCAGAGCTTGATCTCAGCGGCTGTCAGCCGGATAGTGCGGATGAGGTCACTCTGGTGGAATTTTTTCTGACTTCTCTGGCCAACAAACTGCTGGGGCGGGATTTTCAACCTCTGCCAATTGCTGAGGAGGAGCTTGCCGGTCTGCATGGTATGGTCTCTCAGTCGGGTGAGATACACCCTCAACTCCGTGAAGAGACGCTTAAGTGGCTCGATGCACTCCTGCCGGACGGCGGCGTCTTTGCCGGTTATTGTCTGGATATCTGGGAAGAAGAGTTCTGTTCGGTTGGTTTCGAGGATATTGATCCACGCTTTGTCGGTGGACTGATCATCCGCCTGGCGGATTATTAATCTTCACCGATAAAATAATCTTCCACAACTCTCATTTTCTGCCCAGTTGCCGTGAGGTAACAGAAGAGGTAGACAGTCCTTTGTGTTGAGCTGTGCAGGGTTGTGAAAACGGTCGCAAAGTACTGCAACTTGATCCCATGTCCCTTGATCTCCTCGGTTTTGCTCTGAACAGCCTTTTGCACCCATTCTTGCTCAACTGAATCGAGCTCCGTATCGAAAAAGTCCGGGATGCGATTGATGACTATGCGTTCGCAGCGGGCATAATCGTAGGCAAGGCTCTCCAGCAGTTTTCTGTTTGATGAAGCGTTTTCACGCTCTTGAACAATGTTGATGATGTTCTGGAAGAGCGCCTGGCGGTTCATCGGGAAACGGAACAGGCCGCGTCTTCGCCATTCTCCGGCAAGCCATGCAAGCCCCTTTGCAAAAGAGCCGGTGGTCTTGCTTAATTCAGTAAGAAAACTTTGGAAGTTGCCACTATTGTATGTCAGGTCGATCAGTCGACTGATCTCCTGCAATCGCTGTATTTCGTCAAAGGAAAGTTCCTGGCTGGTCAGGATTGTATAGGGAGGATTTGGATCATAACGAAGTTGTCTTTCTGCCGCTTGATCGCGTAGTGGTGAACCCTTGAGCAGCTTGACAGGTTCAATCTGCAGGTGGTGGGGGAAGAGGGCTATCAATCGGTCAATTGATTCGAGGAAGCTGTCAAAACTATCACCAGGCAAGCCAGCAACCAGATCTAGGTGCAGATGAATGTGACTGCTTTTACGAAGCCGTTGTATGTTCTTCTCGAGCTTTGCCAGGTTGACATTGCGGTCGATGGATTCGAGGGTGCTCTTCGATGTGGATTGTACACCGATTTCAAATTGGAAAGTGTCTTGCGGCACCCTGGTTAGCAGTTCCATGGTTGGCTCATCAAGGAGATGTCCGGCGATTTCAAAATGAAAATGAGTCGATTGGTTGTGCTCAAGAATGAAAAGGAAAATCGCCCTGGTCCGTTCAGCATTGTAGTTGAAGGTGCGATCGACCAGTTTGACCTTGGGGACCCTGTTCTCCATCAGGTAGAGCAGATCACTGTAGATACGTTCCATGGAATAGGAGCGCACATGGTTGTCGCGGGCACTGAGGCAAAAGCTACAGTGGAATGGACAGCCTCTGCTGGTTTCGTAGTAGACAAAACCACGGTCAAGATCCGTCAGGCCCATCCGTAATGGTGAAGGAACCTGATCCAGGTTGACAAGGGGATGGCTGTCCGGCCCGCTGATGAGCTTATCACCTTTACGTAACAGCACACGTGGGATGATGTCTGGTTGTTGCCCCTGCTGCCAGGTCATCAACAGGGTGCGTAGAGGTTCTTCTCCTTCTCCCTGAATAAGCGCGGTAAGACCGGGGTGGTGATCGAAGAGTTCCGTGCTGTCAAAAGAAACCTCAGGTCCACCCAAGATTATGCGTAATTGCGGACGGGCAACCGCCAGAGCGTCTAGCAAATCCAGAGTCGTACATCGATTCCAGATATAGACTGAAAAGGCAATGACATCCGGATCTTCACCCAGCAGCATAGCCAGAATCGATTCGCGTGGTTCATGTACGGTGAACTCGCGGATCAGCACCTCACCGCAATGGTTGTCGCAGTAGGCGGCAAGACAAGGCAGGGCCAGGCTGTTGTGGATAAATTTGCTATGCAGTGTGGCAAGTGTGGTGCGCATGCAGCAAGCATAACCAAGGGCCGGTGCGAGATAAAGAAGAAATGTTGATTTCTTGTGATGTAGCTGTAAAAAATAACCGACCCTCAGCGTTAGCTCCTCGGTTCAAAGGGTCCCGGATCCTCGTAGGTACTATAGTCGTAGCGCCGCCACTTGAATGGCAGGTCGATGATTTCGCCCGGGGTGGTTATCGTGTAAAGGGCCTTAAAGGCTTCCAGTACAACTGTGCGTTGTTGTCTCATATTTCCCGGTTCGCCGAGCGGGTGACCGAAAGGCCATTTCAGGTGAACGCTGCGTGGCGGCTGTACCTTCTCCGTGTACTCACGCACGATTGTTACTCCCACGGTAGCGATTCCAGCTTTTTCGATCTCTCTTTGTATCAGTCCCACGGACTGATTGCAGATGCCTCAAGCCGGGGTGAGCAGGACGACGTCAACCTGGTCCTGCCTGAGTTTTTCCACGACTTGTTTTGCTGCTTGTCCAATCAGGGTGGCAATATGCCGGCCGTCGATATGGCCCATGAATGAGTAGTGGGTATCGGCCAGTTGGCCAATCACTCCTTCTTGCTGCAATTCCATGATTCTGTCGAGTGGGAATATAATATTGAGATCTTTTTCTGCATCACTGTGATCATAGTAGTCGTGTGTAATCTTGTAGCCGTTGGTGATGGTTGCACCATCTATAGTCCGGAAGGTCGGATCACCGTCACTGTCCTGCATATCGAAGGGTTCCTGTGCGGTGTGGTGGACACCAGAGGTGGTGACCAGTGCCAGCTTGCATTCGCTTAACGGCTTTTGTGGTGGTGCCCAGGGCACGGCCTCCCCCGATTCCCATGGCTCGTAAGCGGAGATAAAGCGTTGAGCAAGGCTCGGATAGCGGGTGATAACTTTGGCAATTAAGCGGTTCTTAAATCGGCTGGTTAACGACATGGCATTCTCCTGTGATATTGGATAGCTGTAGCTGTTCAGCTTTATAAAATACGGTCATTCCCGAGGGTGTAATCGGGCATCCAGCTTTTAAATCATGGATCCCCGATAAAATCATTCGGGGATGACAGAATCTTTGGTAAATAAGTGAGATTGTACTGAATAGCGAATAACTCAGTATAGTCATTTTTAGTGATAGATACTAGTATCCCCATCTGGAACTTCAGATGGGGACATAGGTTTCAAATTCAGGAGAACAGTGGTTGATCAGTTACGCAGCGAAGCAATCTCTTCGTGTTGCGTAGCCTCTGCATTTTCAATAATCGGTAAACTCGGATTGTTGGCCCATTCTATCCAGGAGCCGTCGTAGTTTTTTACCTGTTTGTAACCTAATCCTTGCAGTACTAAAGTGGCGTAGGAGGAGCGGATACCGGTCTGGCAATGGGCTATGATCTCCTGGTCGGGCGTAATACCATAACTGATGAGCAAGGCACGGATTTCTGCTTCACTCTTTAACACTTTGACACCATCAACCTCCTGTTGCAGTTCTGTCCAGTTAAGATGGGTCGCACCGGGGATATGTCCACCGCGATCAGCGCGAACTTTGCTGCCATCATATTCTTCAGTGGTGCGGGTGTCCCAGATAACGACAGCAGGATTACCAAGTTGGGTCAGTACGTAGTCTGCTTCGGCGCGTGCTTTGCCGGGAACAGAGACACGATAGTTGCTTGGCACTGCTGCTGTTGTCGGAAATAACGATGTTGGGCGATCCTCCTGAGCCCATTTCTCGTAGCCGCCATCAAGAACCAGTGTCTTGTCGTGGCCGTGGTAGCGTAGAGTCCAGGCCAGGCGTGCGGCATAAGGATTATCGTCTTCAGCGTAGGTAATGACGGTGGTTTCAGGGGTGATGCCAAACTTTTCCATCAAGGCCTCAAAGTCGGTGGTGGTTGGGACCAGGCTTTTGACGCCATTGCGTTTGTCGAGAAATTCACTGCGTGGCAGATGATAAGCTCCCTTAATATGGCCCATCAGGAAGATCGGGGTTTGACGTGCGTCGAGTATCACAACTTGCGAGCGATTCTCTGCGACCCACTCTGTTTGTACAAAGAAATCTCCCAAGGCGGCACTTGCCAGTGTTGGTAGCCCGGCTAGAAGCAAAAGGGTGAGCATAGTGAACTTTTTGAATGACTGCATGGTTTTCTCCTGTAGTTGAAAGCTTGTTGACCATATAGCTAAGGAATAATATAAGTAAACAACAGTGTCAAGATATTTATGGTAAAAATAAAATACTGTAAGTAGTAGTAGAAAGCGGGATGGGTTGAAATACATTAAATCCAGGGTTTTAATAATAAGTAGAAATTGTTTCCAAACCTCATCCTGTGATAATCTTGTATAGGCTGACTTCTAAAATGTAACAGAAGCTTTAATGCAGAGGTGCAACACGTGACAAAAAGCAAAACCATACTGGCAGTGGTTGCCGATGAGAGTGGCGAGGTTTTTGAGCATCCGGATCTGTTGCTGGCGGGGATGAATGGTAGAGATGCGGTGCGGCCACTGCCGCAAGAGATGATTCCCATGCCTGAGGGCAGCCGTCTCTTCACCATACCGCAGACCCCACCCATTGGTTTCGACCGGCGCAGCAAAAAGCAAATAACAGCGGATAACCTCCCCCGACAGTGGGGTGGTGGGGCTATTCAGGCGGTCTCCGCCTTTCTGACTCCAGGCTATACAAGAACTCTGTTGCCGGCGGCCGATTACCAGCGTAAAAAGCAGACTCTGCCACTCTGGTCTTATACTGCCGTTGGTTGGTGTGTTGAGGAAGAATGCTTTTATGTGGCAGCCGTCGAGGTAGATCGTAACAGTCAATGGCAGCCCGATCACTTCGATGATCGCAAACTTGATCCTCTGGTACGCAAGTCCCTGCAAGCCAATCCCGAGAATCGCCTGATCGAGCAACTCTCGCGTTGTGCTCTTGATTATCACTGCTTTGCCGCCAAGAACCTGTTCTTCCGGCGCTGGGAAGCACCTCTGCCGAGTTCACCCACCTGTAATTCCCGTTGTGTCGGTTGTATTTCCAAACAGGAGTCAGACTGTTGTCCCGCCAGCCAGGAGCGTTTGACATTTGTGCCGACAGTCAAGGAACTTTGTGAGGTGGCTGTGCCACATCTCAAGGAAGCGGAGAACGCAATCGTTTCTTTCGGACAGGGTTGTGAAGGTGATCCGATCCTGCAGGCTGATGTTATCAGTGAGGCGGTGCGTGAGATGCGGCATCAGACTGATCGCGGCACGATCAATTTCAACAGTAATGCTTCTTTGCCTGACGCTATTGATAAGTTGGCTGCTGCTGGCGTTGAATCGATTCGTGTCTCTCTCAACTCAGCCCAGGAATCACTTTATAATGCTTACTATCGACCGTGTGGCTATCGTTTTGTCGATGTCGTCGAATCTATGAAACGGGCCAAATCTGCCGGTCTTTACCTCATGCTCAACTATATGGTATTCCCTGGGGTGAGTGATCGAAGTGACGAAATTGAAGCTATGGCAGAGCTGATTGATCTGGTGGGAGTTGACATGATTCAGATGCGCAATCTGAGTATTGATCCGGTCCTTTACCTTGATTCTCTGCAGGTTGCCAGTAAGGGGGTAGGCATGTTGGAAATGCTTAAGCAGCACAAGGCGTGCTTTCCCAGGCTGCAATACGGGTATTTCAATCGGACCCGTGAGACCTTCTTCCCTCCAGGGTATGAATCCGAGTGGCCATGATGTTTCCATATAATGATTATTGTGAAGACCTGTTTTCGGTCGGTTGAGCTTTAGCTGTTTTGATAATTGTCTGGTCGGTTAGTTGGGCAATGAGGGCTTTCGCCTTGGTCTTGAAGTCTGCCATATTAGCTGTGGAAATGGGTTTGACAGCAGGAGCTTTTACTTTGGTGGGGTTAACAGGCGCGCCATTTTTTTTCATCCTGAAGCAGAGGTGTGGCCCGGTGGCCAGGCCGGTGCTACCGACGTAACCGATTGTTTGTCCCTGCGCAACCCGTTTGCCATTGCCGATCTTCTTGGCAAAACCACTCATATGCAGGTAGATGGTTTCATAGCTGCCGTTATGACGGATCTTGATGTAATTCCCATTGGCTAGGGTGTAGCCTTTTTTGATGATGATGCCATCGCCGACGCTTTTGATCGGAGTGCCGGTCGGGGCGGCGTAATCAATGGCCGGATGAGATTTCCACCTCTTGCTGATCGGGTGAAAACGACGGGTCGTGAATCCAGATGAAATGCGTGAAAAGGCCAGAGGCGCTTTGAGAAAAGCCTTGCGCAGGCTCTGACCGTCGGCGTCGTAATAATCCGCACGGTGCTCGCCATCCTGATAGAAAAACGCCTGAAAAGTTGTCCCTCGATTGGTGAACTCAGCTGCCAGTATACGACCGTAACCAGCCGGCTGGCCTTCGCGATAACGTTTTTCCACCAGGGCCTGGAAAGAATCTCCTTTGCGAATGTCGAGTATGAAATCGATGTCCCAGGCAAAAATATCTGCCAGATTCATTGCCAGAACATCGTTTTCACCAGTGCTGGTAACCGCTTCAAAAAGACTGCTTTCAATTGTTCCCCGCACGCGTGCTGTTTCTATTGTGTACGGAATCGGCAGCCTCTCAATAGAGAAGACATCTGCTGCGTGGGTAATGATCAGCTGTTCGTTATGGTCAATATCGTATTCAAAGCGTTCGAAAGCCTCGTCGCTCAGGCTGAGTCGGTACGCTTGGCCGGCGCTGAGACGGGAAAGGGGAAAGACCGGTTTGCTCTGCCGGTTAAGTTCGTGAATCTCAGCGGCAGAGAAGAAGTCACCCAGCAGGCCGGTTATGGTGTCCCCCGGGGCAACGGTCCCTTTGATGGTTTTTTTATGGACCTCCGGAACAGGTGGTGGTTGCGGTGCCTCCAATGCTACAATGTTTGCCTCGGTACTGGTGACTGCTGAGCGTAGCAAGAGAGCGCCGAGCAACACAGTGATGGTAGCCAGACCTAACCAGATACGTAAACGCGAGGGTGATCTTCGCTGCTTGGTCATTGCATGTTTTGGGGGGTGAAAATCGAAATCCAAGGATTTTTTCCTGTTTGGGAGTAATCACTGACTTTGCGAAAAATAATATCCTTGAATAATAGCAAGATCGCTCATGATTTGTCTACAAATCTGTGTAGGTTTATCGGCCGTAGGGTTCGGTTTTTGAGAGACTCTTGGCTGGTTTTACTTGCCACATACAGATTATCGAGCTATCAATAAACTCGGTGTATCCCATGTAGAGGAGATATATATGATTAACCAGCAGCGCCTCAGTGACGAATTTTCCCGTTTGGCATCTATCAACAGTCCCCCGTTGAAAGAGAGCACTATCGCTTTTTACCTGGCTGAACGTTTGCAACAGTTGGGCGCTAAAGTCCGTTTCGATGCTGCTGCTGAAGCGACTGGTGGGGAGGTTGGTAATCTTATAGCATACTTTGCAGGAGTGAATAAGGACACGGAACCAATACTTTTCTCGGTGCATATGGACACCGTTGAGCCTGGTGGGCAGGTAGAGCCGGTCTTGCGTGACGGGGTTTTTTACAGCGCTGGGGATACGGTGCTTGGCGCTGATGATAAAGCCGGAATCGCTGAGCTTATTGAAGCTTTAGAGGTGGTTCGCGAACAGAATATCCCACACGGGCCAATTGAAGTTGTGGTCACAATAGCTGAAGAGATAGGTCTGGTTGGGGCGAAACATTTTGACTACAGCCTGGTCGAAGCGCGGCGTGGCTATGCTCTGGATACAGAAGGCATCGATTGTATGGTTCTGCAGGCGCCGAGTGCGAATCATCTGCGAATCAAAATAACCGGGCTTGCTGCACACGCCGGGATGGTACCTGAACTGGGGATGTCGGCTATTCAGACGGCAGCCTTGGCCATCAGCCAGATGCGTTTGGGCCGGATTGATCACGAAACAACAGCCAATATAGGTTGCATCAAGGGTGGTGTGGCAAGCAATATCGTGCCGCAAAGCGTCTCTATTATTGGCGAGGCTCGCAGTCATGATGCGCAAAAATTGCAGGAGCAGACAGATCATATGCTTAACTGTTTCGAAGCTGCTGCCGAGCAGATGACGCGTAAAATCAACGGCAGTCTTATGCGTCCTCAGATCAGCGCAGATGTCCGCCTCGATTTTCCAAGTATGTCAGTTGCCGAGAATGCCCCGGTGGTGAAGCTGGCCAGAGCGGCTGCGGCTACTGTCGGCCATGATCTTAAAGTGCGTTTGGGCGGTGGTGGTAGTGATGCCAACATTTTCAATGCCCATGGGACTGAAATGATAATTCTGGCTACCGGCATGACACGAGTCCACACTCATGATGAGTTTGTTGTGGTTGCCGATATGGTGCATGTGGTTGAGCTACTTGTTGAAATTATCCGTCTGGCTTGATTCTTTTTCAAAAGCCCTTCCTGGGGCAATTACTCGCTATGGTTTGTTGAATCAGACCGTCTCTTGTCACAAAATCCACATATAAGAATGTAAGAATAATCCCTTGTGCTATGCGATTTGATTTGTAAATTTTAATAGACTTGCGTTAGTATTAAATTGTGGAGTGGAGTTGTGACCGTGGATTTCTCAGTGTGGGTCGTTATGGTAGCATTGTCGCTCATCGGTTTAGCTGCCGGTTTCCTGATGCACCGCTCCGATTTTTGCATGGCCAGTGCATTTCGAGATGTCTTTCTGTTCAAGAGCTACAGACTCCTCCGTGCTCTTGTTCTGCTGATCACCCTGAGCGCGCTTTTGTTCGAACTCTGTCGTCTCACGGGTATTCTGCCGGCTTATCCCTTTCCGTGGTTTTCTCCGCCGGTCGGGGTTAACTTCTTTGGCGGTATGGTGTTCGGTCTCGGTATGGTGTTGGCTGGCGGTTGTGTTGTTGGAGTCCTTTACAAGATGGGTGGCGGCAGCCTGATGGCACTTGTCGCCTTCGTTGGATTGTTGGCCGGGAGTGCACTATACGCAGAGTTCCATCCTTGGTGGATGGCGCTGGCAAAGCAGACGAGCTTTGCCACAAAGGCCGTCACCTTGCCACAATGGATCGGTGTCTCACCAATTGCCCCGATCATTGTGCTCGTAGCTGTTGGTGGTTTCTTTTGTTGGCGTTGGTTACGAGCTGGAGACTGGATCGACACGAATGAAGCGGAAGGGTTCATCCCCTTGTGGCTTACGGTGGTTGGATTAGCCGTACTTGGTGTGTTGGTGGTTTTTCTGTGCGGCGTTCCCATGGGTGTGACGACGTCTTATGCCAAGGGTGCTGCTTTAGTAGAATCCTGGCTCATACCTGGTCATCTTGCCACCTTGCCATATTTTACGGCAATATCGAGTTACAATGCACTACCGATTGACGGAGTGATGCGTAGCGGTGGTGCCGGGGCAACTTTCGATATTGTGGCAATAGTTCAGCTTCCGCTGATTCTCGGTATTATTGGCGGCTCCTGGCTATCGGCACAATTGCTCGGTGAATTCCGGATTATCTGGAAACTTCCGATCAAGCAGGTTGCTATGGTTTTTACGGGCGGTGTCATCATGGCTCTGGGGGCTCGCATGTCTTTTGGATGCAATGTCTGGCACCTATGGGGAGGATTGCCGTTATTGACCATGCAGAGCCTGTTGTTTGTCGCTGGGCTGTTCCCTGGAGCATGGTTTGGCGGAAAAGTTCTCCAGCAGGTTTTGGTTTCTGGAAAGTAGTTAAAGAGGTTTTTTATGAAAACTCTGGAAATGGATATCCGTGGCCAGGTTTGCCCCTCCAGCCTGCTACTGGTTCTACGTGAAATCAATCGGCATCATCAGGAGCTGATATCTGGTCAGCTGTGCATTGTGATTCTCACGGATAACCGCGCGGCGACCGGAACGGTTCCGGAGGCTGTTCGCAACATGGGCGTTGATGCTGTCGTTGAAAAGGTTGACAAATATTATCGCATAACGACACAACAGCAGAATGTTAGAGGAAAACGGAACTAATGTTGCCGCAGGGTCAGGAAATTACCAGAAGGTTAGAGGGTCGCAGTGAGCTCGAGCTGTTGCGTGAAGAGAATGCACGCCTGGTCGAGATCAATCGTGAAGCTTTTAATTATATCCGTACTAAAGTTAATACTTTGCTTGAAATTATCGGTACTAAAAGTCTGCGTCCCGAGGCGTTAGATGATCGCAGCCTGATTGAGTTTGACCCGATCGGTATAGTTTCTGAAACCTTTCAACACATCCTGGAAAATCTTCAGCAAACCAATCGGAAACTACATTTTGCCCACGATGAAATTCAGAATGCACAGAGTGCGTTGCTGCAATCACTCAGCGAGACCCAGGAGGCGAATGCCAAGATTTACGGTATCCTGAGCTCTGCCGCTGACGGTATTATAGTGACTGATGCCGCCAATAAGGTTGTTCTGATCAATCGCCGGGCCGAGGAGTTGATCGGTTTCTCTCTGGATGAACAAGGCTCCGATATAAAAATCGATGTTATCCCTCATGAGGAATTGGTCAAACTGCTGCTCCAGGCTCCGCAAATGGATCAGGAGACATTCAGTGAGGATCTCACCTTCCAGCCATTGGGGCACTTGCCGTGTGTCTGCCAAGCCAGGATTACAGTTATTAACTCTTCTGAGAACGAATTCAACGGTTGTATCACGCTCCTGCACGACGTGACCGAGCAGCGTGAGATTGATCGTATGAAAGACGAATTTGTTTCAACTGCGGCTCATGAATTGCGTACGCCATTGGCAACGATTATCGGCTACGCTGATCTGCTGACAATGGACCATGACTTCAGCTCTGAACAACAGGCCGAATACCTTCAACACATTCTGAAGAAAGCGGAGCGCCTGGGAGATATCGTCAGCAATCTGCTCGATATCAGCCGGATCGAGTCAGGTGAGGGGCTGCAATTCAATCTGAAACCCCTCCGCCTTGACAGGCTTTGTGAGGATGTTGTCAGGAATTTTCGTTTGCAGACATCTGATCATACTCTCGCCCTCGACTTTGAACCATCCTCCATCGCCGATGTGAATGTTGATCGCTATGCAATGACGCAAATTCTGGAAAATCTGATCAGCAATGCCATAAAGTATTCTCCAGAGGGTGGTGAGATCAGAATCTCCAGTCGGCTTGAAAACGGTATGTGTCTGCTCTCCATCAGTGATCAGGGCATCGGCATGACATTCGATCAAGTGCTGCGGATTTATGACAAGTTTTATCGGGCCGATGCAAGTAATACTGCAATCTCCGGAACCGGATTGGGCATGACGATTGTCAAGCACCTGGTGGAAGCCCAGGCCGGGAAGGTGAATCTAAAAAGCTCTCCAGGCAAAGGCACGATTGTGACTATAGCGTTGCCGCTTGCTTCAGCTTCGTCTGTGTCCACAGACGAATAAAAACGGACATCCCAAGCAGCCTGTCGGACTATCAATGAGCTGGCTGCAAATTCACCTGTTTGGCCCATATCTCAGCTCATTTTCGACCAATAGCTATGGCTATTAATCTCAAACGAGCTAAAATCTGGTCTTAAACATCCAAATTTTCGCATCAGCCCTGATAGCCCGACAGGCTGCTAGTTGATCTCCAGTGCAGGTTCCTGCAATGCCGCCATTTGTTCACGCAACTGCAGGATATGTTCTCCCCAGTAGTTCACACTATTAAACCACGGGAAGTGGTGTGGAAAGGCAGGGTCATCCCAACGCCTCGCCAGCCAGGCGCAATAGTGTAGAATACGCAGGGTGCGCAATGCTTCGATCAGGCGTAGTTCACTCGGTCTGAAATCATAAAACTCATTGTAGCCCTCAACTATCTCTGCCAGTTGTGCGGTTTGCCGTGGGCGGTCACCTGAGAGCATCATCCAGATATCCTGGATTGCCGGGGCTGTTCGAGCATCATCGAAATCGACAAAATGAGGTGCTTGTTCGCGCCACAGTACATTACCCGCATGGCAGTCGCCGTGGGTGCGGATGAATGGTGTGCTAGCAGCATCGGCAAGCAGTTCGTCGATTGTCTGTAGCAGGTCATGGGTCAGGGCGTCGTAACTTGCCTTGTACTCAGGAATTATGAATTTTTCGCTGATCAGGGCGACAGATGCATGGCCGAAGGTTGCGCAATCGAGTCTCGGCCGATGTTCAAAGGGTTTAGTGGCGGCGATCGCGTGTATGCGCCCGAGGGTTCGGCCCATAATAAGCAGATTGTCAAGATTGTCGAATTCCGGAGCATGGCCACCCTGGCGTGGGTAGAGTGCAAAACGAAAACTACCAAAATGGAAGAGACTTTCGCCTCGATCATTGACACTTGGAGCGACCACCGGCAGTTCCTGTTCCGCCAGTTCAAAGCAGAACCGATGCTCTTCCAGAATCTGTGCATCGCTCCAGCGTCCTGGTCGGTAGAACTTGGCAATCAGTGGTTTATCCTCCTCAATGCCGACCTGATAGACTCGGTTTTCATAGCTGTTGAGGGCGAAGGTGCGGCAGTCGCAGAGGAAGCCACAACTCTCGACAGCATCCATAATGAAGCTGGGTGTCAAGGTTCCGAAGGGATGTTTGCTCTCCGTCTCTGTCACCCCACGATCTCCCGAATGTCGTCTGTCAGCAAGGCAATATCCGCCTCGCTGCTGTTGGTTTCCTGCAGTGTCTGCCAGGCTTCATGGCAGAGGCTAGCGTAATTGTCACTGGCAAACTGGTTTTTTATTATCATGGTCGTTCTCGTTTTAAAAAAACTATTGGCTGCCAAGGCGTTTCATCTGCATGTTTATCTTCGTCAGAGTCTCTTTCGCTTTACTGAACATCTCGTCACCGGCAAGAATCCCGACGGAACTGGAGGCAAATCCCTGCTCCAGATAGGTCTGTGCCACATGAACCAGCTTCTTCTGGTCCATAGCGAGAATGGCGTTACGGAAAGCCTGCAGCATTTCGTGAGTTATCCCCTGTTGCTGATGGACAAACTCACGGTAACCTCTGCCGCCTGGTGAGAGAGGGCGATCGAGCTCAGCAAAAGCGGTCAGGACCGATTGCTTAACCATCTCATCGCTGAATTCTCCCTGACACGTCCACTCAACAGCCTGACGGTAAACATCAAGAGTCCGTTCCAGATGAGGATCGCGGTAGGAGAGCATGGAAAGAAGGCCACCTTCGGCATTAAACCCAGCCATGCCGCCGTAAGCACCACCTTTTTCACGAATCTCGCGATGCAGGAAGTCAGCACGTAGCAGCTTGGCCAGAACCATTAAGGCCGGGGCGTCTGTATGGGTGTAAGCAACCGTGCGGAATATCCGTGAAACGTATGCCACCGGGAGATTATAATACCAGCCCGTTGAACTGGCATGGCTGGTGAACATGGTAGCTTGATTCTCTGATGTGCCGGAACTGCGTGGAAGAGCAGCAATCAACCCAGCTAAGGGTGCTGCTATGCCCTGATGAGAGGACTCTTCCGCAGTAACTGCAAGGGTTGTTCGGTTTGCAATCAGGAGTTTTGCAGCGATCACTTTAAAAGTTTCTGCCAGCTCAATCAACCCTTGATCATCAAGATCACTGGCTTGCTGGATAATCTGTATCTGGGTCATGCCTCCCCATTCTTCGCGCAATGCAGCTGTTGGGGTCAGCGATGCGGCTGCGGCTCTTGCTGCAAAAGAATGGCCAGCACCGGGGATCGAATTCTCCATGGCCGTCCTGACCTGGCCGATGACCGTACGCAGACGGTTGAGGTCGGTAAAGTCCGGTGTGGTCAGCATATCGATTAATATTTCGCAAAGCGTCCCCTGGTTACGATCAAGGGCTTTGCCTTTGAGCTCCAGGACCGGTCTCATACTGTCGAGATCAAGAGGACTCTCGAGCAGATTGGTGCCGAGGCGAATACCACCGGTAGCGGCTGTGATGCGGCGCGACATGGCCAGATAATCCATTCCGGCGGCGCCGATCTGTGGCAGCAGGGCACAAAAGATCGGCAGGTAAGGCCGCAGAGAATCATCAAGGGCACCTATGTCGAACTGCATGGTCAAATAGGTGATGCCGTTGGTTGGTTGGTTGAACCAGAAGATGTTACATCCCGAAATAGTTTCCGTACGAAATAGAGTCGTCTGCTCTTCCAAATCGATGTCGGCCAGTTCCAGGATCGGCAAACAGCTGGTATCTTCCGAAGCTTCCTGGCTGAGTTGTAACTCGGCCGCTTTTGCCTTGATCTCTGCAATAGCTGCATCATCGAGTTTCTGACGCGTCTTGAGCAGATGATCGGCAAAGGCCTGTTCTGCACGCTGACTGTGTTCGGGATCGGGCTTAAGTAACAGGGTGACTCTGTGTGGGTTATCAAGCAGATGACGACGAATCATCTGTGGGAAAAACTCCTGGTCGGCTGTGGCGGTTCTGAGTCGGCCAAGGTTCTGATTAATCATCAGCATGCTGATTGGATCCTCGGCGTGCAACCAGGGGCCGAACAGTCGCATCATCAGGCCGAGGCCGTAGGGATACTGATCACCAGTCACTTCGCGATGTGCAAATTCGTATTGATGCAGGGCCGCATCAATACGCTCTTGTGGGAAACCCTCTTTGGCTACCTGGGTAAGGGTGTCGAGGATTACTTTTTCAATCTCCGGCAATTTCTCCGGATCTGTTCCCTGCAGGCCGGTCGCCAGAAAAGTGTCGCGATAGTCATCGTGATAACCCGTCCCCGGAGAAAGATTACGCCCCAGGCCTGATTCAATCAGCGCCTGGTAGAGGGGGGCGGCCGGATTGCCAAGCAACAGGTTTGCCAGAATGCCGGTGGCTGCACGTTCAAAGGTGTCTTCAATCGGGCAGGTCAACCAGGCCATTTGTACCATGCTGCATTGCTGCAAATCGTCATCAGGGCCAACAGGGAAGGTCTGCGTGCTGTGTATTGGTTTAGTCAGGCGCTGTTCCAGGGGAATGGCGCTGGCAACGTCCTGGCGCTCAAAACGACTCAGGGCCAGTTTGTCGATATTATGCAGATGTTCCTTGAGAGGCAGGTTGCCGTAGGTAAAGATCCAGCTGTTGCTTGGATGATAGTAGCTCTTATGAAACGCGCGTAGCTGCTCCCAGGTCAGTTCAGGAATGGCAAGTGGTTCTCCGCCGGAGTTCTGGCCATAACAGGTGGTCGGAAAGAGCGCCGCATTGAGGCATCGCCCCAGCAATGATGACGGGTCGGCCATGGCCCCTTTCATTTCATTGAAGACCACCCCCTTGATCATCAGGCTTGCAGGGTCATCCGGGTTGGCAAGGTCGAGCCGATGACCTTCCTGGAGGAAGTCCTGTTCGCGCAGCAAGGGAAAGAAGGTGGCATCAAGATAGATGCCCATCAGGTTGTAAAAATCCTTGCGATTCATGCTTGCGACAGGATAAAGAGTCCAGTCTGCAGCCGTCATGGCGTTCATGAAGGTGTTCAGGCTGCGTTTGAGCATGGCAAAAAAAGGATCACGGACCGGATATCTTTGCGAGCCGCAAAGGACGGTATGCTCCAGAATGTGCGCAACACCGGATGAGTCCGGTGGTGGAGTACGGAAACCTATGGCAAAAACGTTGTTTGGGTCGTCACAGGCGAGATGCAACAGGCGAGCACCGGTCGGTTCGTGTTGTAGAGTTACGGCGGTTAGGTTCAATTCCGGCACAGGTTGGTTGTTCTGAACAAGAAAACTGCCAAGCCGTATGCCTGGCAAAGGGGTGTCGTTATTCATCTGTTACTCCATGATATGGTTTCATTACGATGATTAATTGTAACGTACAGTCGTCTGATTCATAGCCGTCGCTGAAAATAATAAGTTGGGGCTGGATGGTGACACGATTCCTCTTGTATTACCATTGTAATCCTAGGAGTCTGTCCGACAATAAGGGTCGAAGCGAAAACTCAGAAGTTTACGAACAGATTTTGGCTCGTTTGAGAGTAACAGCCATAGCTATTGATCAAAAAGGAGCTGAAATATGGGCCAAACAGCTAGGTTTGCAGCCAATCATGGATTGCCAGGACAGATTCCTGGCTTTGTTGTCAGTGTTTCTACTGTGTGGAATAAACATCTCCGGTTTTTCTTTTAATGCGAGTTCTTAGCTGATAAAATTACCGAGGTGTTTATCTCTGCCGGAATGTTTATCTCTGCAAGGCTCGGGGGGGGCCATATAATCCATGTTGCATCGCAAAACACTTTCCGTTCAACAGAAAATGACGGCTATCATTTTTCTGGTCAGCATGCTGGTACTAGTTCTGACTTCCTTGCAGTTTGTTTTTTTCGAACTGCAGCGTATGCAGACGATCGCACAAGATGACGTGCGCTCCCTGGCCAAGTTGATTTCAACCAATGCTCGCTTCTCCCTGACGATCAAGGATTATACCGGTGCTGAGAGTGTTTTGGCCTCGCTGTCCGCTCGTACAGATGTTGTCTCCGCGTATCTACTTTTTCCGAATGGCCAGTCGATGGCCAGTTATTCCCATTCACAAATTGGTCATGCTCGCAGAGATTCGGCTAAGGAGCTGAAATTTCTCAAGACTGAGGCTCGACAGATCGAAGAGGGCATACGCTCAGGGACAGAACAGGTCTGGCAAGATGGTGATCGACTCGCATATTTTATGCCTATCACCTTCGAGGGGAGTCATGTTGGATATAACTACCTCAGCATGGAACTCATTGACTTGCGAAAACATCAACTACACCTAGCTCTTGGCTGGCTTCTGTCCATGGGGGCCGCTGTCCTTGTCATCTACTTATTAAGTGCACGTTTGCAGCGGCATATATCTCGTCCGATTGAAGAGCTTGTCTCACGAATGGGCCAAGTCTCCAGAGATAAACGTTTGATTGGTTTTGTGGTCCAAGAGACTGACGATGAGTTTAAGCAGCTCTTCCATGGTTTCGATGAAATGATGCGGGCCTTGAAGGATCGTGATCAGATGCTGGAGCGCCACCGCAAGAACCTTGAACTGGAAGTCCAGTTACGGACCCGTGCACTGGAGGCAGAAAAAGAAAAAGCTGAGCAGGCGACAGTTGCTAAGTCTCATTTCCTGGCAAACATGAGCCATGAGATTCGCACTCCTATGATTGGTGTGCTTGGTATGGCAGAACTTTTACGGCAAAAGAAACTAGAGGCACAAGATCAACAGCTGGTTGAAACAATTTATAGGTCGGGCGAAGCCCTTCTGACCATTATTAATGATGTTCTCGATTTTTCGAAGATTGAAGCTGGTCGGCTTGAGCTTGAAGTTGTGCCTGTTAATCTTGCCAGCCTGGCTGGAGATGTGATCAGTCTGATGGAAGTAAATGCTCATGCTAAGGGCATCGAAGTTCTTCTCAAAGCGCCGGAGGATCTGCCTGTTGTCATGGGGGATCCAGTTCGTGTGCGGCAGATTCTATTGAATCTGGTCGGTAATGCGATCAAGTTTACTGAGTCCGGGAGAGTCACTGTCACCCTATCTGCGACAAGCCACCCTGATAAAAATATATGTGATTGTCTCTTTGTGGTTCAGGATACGGGCATTGGTATCCCGAAAGAAGTTCAGATGCAGATTTTTGACTCCTTTGATCAGGGTGACACTAGTACATCTAGAAAATCCAGCGGGACAGGGCTGGGACTGGCTATTGTCAAGCAACTGGTCCAGATGATGAAGGGACAGATTGTTGTCGACAGCAGACCAGGTGCGGGCAGCACCTTTTCCGTTTACGTACCAATGGTGCTGGCCAAGCCGTCGGAGCTTCTCCTTATGGCTACTGAGCAATCCAGGCCTCAGGAGTCCTGTGTGTTGGCAGCCTCTGTTGCTGTACCTGTAGCATCAGACGGTCATTGGCATATCCTGCTTGCTGAGGACAACCCAACGACACAAACCTTGATTTCAATTCTGCTACAGCAGATGGGTATTGAACTGACGATTGTCGATAATGGTCAGTCTGCACTTGATTTTCTTGCTAAGGAAACGGTTGATCTGATTCTTATGGATTGTCAGATGCCGCAACTGGATGGTTTTGCAGCAACCGCTAAATTGCGGGAGCAGGGGGTGTCAACGCCGATCATTGCTTTGACTGCTTATGCTCGTGCAGAAGATGAAGAGCAGTGCCTTGCGGCTGGCATGAGCGACTTTCTCAGCAAGCCGTTTCGTCAGTCCGAATTGAGAGGTATCCTCGCTCGATGGCTTGGTGAAGAGGTTTCAGAACACCTCACTGATTTATGAAAAAACGTCTTCGCAAAATCATTTTGTGGGGGAGCGGCCTGTTGATATATGGTTTGCTGCTTGCCGCTGTTGTTAGCAGGATGCTTGTATTGGACACGGTTCAATTGGCCCCCTCTATGATTGAATCTCCGGCGGCCGCTTCTCGTGGTCGAGAGAGCGTTCAGTCGCTTATCAACCGGGTGACTCCAGCCAACGGGATTTCAGGAATACTGTTGCCGTTAGGGCCTGACGATGGCCGATTGCCGGGCATCCCTGTCCTATGGGATGAATACCTAAAGGCAGGGAAAGCTGATCCATCAAGAAGGAATGTCGATGGTTTTGATGGGTTGCAGACCGTCAAAAACGTTGCTGATTTTTCCAGAGATTCAATAGCTGAGCTATTCCTCGCCGGGGTGCCTTTGGAAGTCTTTCGTCGCGGCGATGCGTTCCTGCTTTTGAATGCCCGGGGGAAGGTTCAGATTATTGACGTGCAAAATCCACGTCAGCCGAAAAATGCCGGGTTTTTGCCATATCAAGGGATCAAAGATATGGAGATGCAGGGGGATATAGCTTATCTGTTGCTCAGCCGCCCTGAAGCACGGAATGACAAGCTGGTTATCGTTGACCTGGGGAGCCCCCAAGAGCCTCTGGAACTCGCCCGGATCAGCTTGCCGAAATGGACGATGTCCTTCTACCTTTCAGGCCGTCAGCTGGTTGTCTATACGACGACCAAAGATTACAAACAGGATTATTTCATCCATCTGTACAACTTGACAGCCGACTTTCAGCTTATTTCTCTTGGTCGCGCAGGGAGTTCGTTACTGAGAAACGGTTTTCTTAAACATAAAGGCTATCTACTGGTTCCTGACGATCATGCCGGAGTGCATGTCTGTGATTTTAGTGATCCGCTTCAGCCTGTTGTGGTCGCATCTCTTGATTTTCCTGCCCATATCAGAAGTTTCACTCAACGTGGTGACATGGTGTTTGCCCTGGGCTCCCAGAATCAGATCTACGTAATCGACCTGCATGACCCTCTGCATCCATTCTTGTCGACAGTTGTTGAAGAGGCGAATCATCCTGCATATTTCGTGGAATATGGTGCTTACTCATATTACTTTACCATGAATAGATACCTGCGAGTTTTTGATGTTAAGCCTTTTGATAGTATGGCTAAAAGTGAGAAGAGGGCAACCGGTTTTGCCGGTGAATTGGTATCGTTGCGAACTGGAGCGGGTTTCTTGCTGTTGGGCAAGCTTCAAGGCTCATTGACGACAGCTGTTACAGATGTCATGACTCTGACTGACAAGATAAAAATCATCGATACACTTACTTGGAAAGGATTTCTGATTGTTCTTGATGACACTGGTTTGATCCAGTTCTTTCGGCAAGGGGAAAACTCCTCACTGATGCTTCAGGAAAGCCTGCAGCTTCCCTCAGCGCAGCGTTGGCTGGCTGCAGCCAGTGAACGTCTCTATGTCGGTGGTGAATCAATGGTTAACATTGTTGCAAAAAGTGATGATGGACATTTTATCTTGTCGGATCAATTTGGACTTGCTGGGAAAGAATCCCTGGATGGCCTCGTGATTCAACAGACTCTATGCCTTGCTGCCGGCAAAGACGGGCTTTTGTGCTTTTCTCTTGAGCAACCGGATCGTCCAGAGCTAAGCCCTGCATGGATGCTTCCACAGCAACTCGAGTCCCTGGTAGATGTGCAACAATTAGCCTCTCCAGGAGGCAGTAGAGTGCTTATTGCTGCTGGCCAGGCAGGTCTGTTGAGTGGCAACCTGGATGACCATGGGCAGTTCCTGTTTGATGGGGTTTTTGATTTCCCCTTGCCCAGTCGTGCACTTGCTGTTGTCGGCGGACTCTGTCTAGTATCGACTGAAACGGGTGTTTATATTGTCGACATTCGAGATGGCGATTCTTTGCAAAACCTAGGTGAAATTGACTTCCCGGGAGTGGAGCGGTTTGCCGTGGCCGATCCTGATTTCTGGGCTGGCTATGTGCCGGGCAAGGGTTGGTTCCCTTTGCCTTCTCCACGTCTTGTGCTGCCTGGAGAGTTCGAAACGCTGGAAATTGAAAGCAGTACAACGCGAACGCAAGCTTCACCGTATCGATATAGGCTTAACTTGTTCAACGATCATGGCGTGATAACTATCCCGGGAATCCTCTCTCTTCCACATATCTCTGGCCGCCGGGAGGCAGGAGCAACACATGGTAGCCATTAAACGAAAATTTTCGTTAAGGTACCTGCTTGTTCTGTGCTACCTCATCACGTTTGTGGTTCTGATGGTTCTGCTGGTTCGTGAAAATCAACGTGACCAACTTTTTTCCCTGTCGCATGCTTCCGTTGAGAAAAAAGAGGCCACAGTCGAGAAGCAAAAAGAATTTACTTCTTTATCCCTTTATGGTGATGATTTTCACTTCGGCATCAGAGGTGTTTTAACACAGAGACTGGTTAATGAAAATGCCTTGCAATGGCATCGGCTTGTCGATATTCCTGTAAGAGCAATCGATATTGAAGGTAAGCTTGCTCTGGTTTCTAGCCATAGAAACAAGCTTGTCAGTATTGATCTCCAGCAGGGAGCCGATCCGAAGTTCCTGGGCTCAATTGAACTGCCCAATACAATTAAACAGATCGAGATTGTCGGTGATCAGGCGCTGGTCGGAATGCGCCGTCATGCAGGTCTTTCACTCGTCGATCTGAAAGATCCCAGAGCCTTAGAACTTGTTAGCCACTTTCCCGTGGATGGTTTGATTTCGAGTATGGTCGCTGATCAAGGTTCTGTTTATTTTACGGATGTCTACGAAGGTCTTTTCAGAATTGATCTCACTGTCAAAGATCCTGTTCCGGAAAAAATTATTTCACTGAAATCCTCCTGGCAAGTTGCTTTACAGGGTAAAAGGCTGGTTGTTGGCACCCTGAAAGGGCGTGTGTTTCTTTTTGATATCTCTCCAGGGGGGCAATTGGTTGCCGTCGGCAGTCTTGACTATCCGGTTGATGTGAGGGGGCTAGGCTTTACTGAAGAGGCGCTCTCTGTCGTACTTTCCGATGGTTCCTTCGAGGGGTACAACTTATCTTCATGGCCGAAGTTGCATAAGCCCGCGCAATTGATGTTGCCTGGTCGTCCGTGGCAGCTTGAACCTATTGCGGGAAAAGCGCAAATTGCTGTCAGTATGTCTGCCGGTGGTTTGAGTGTGATTGATGTCAGCCAGCCGGGAAAGCCGGTTTTTACCGGGCACCTTAAGTCACCCAGAACTTTCCTGGCACTAGCCTCGCAGTCAGGGGAAATTTACGGTGCAAGCTATCGTGGGCTTGAAGCCTTTTCTCTTGACGAGATTGAAAAAGGAGATTTGTCGAAGCTCGCAGTGGAAGCCATAATCGATCCGGTCTCTTACAAACTGCAGAGATGGAATAGCCACGTATATGGTTACAACAACATGAACCTGGTTGATTTTGGCAAAGAGATCTCAGCAGGTCCTGACTTTGAAAGCCGGTTTATGGCCATCACCGATAGAGATGGGAGCAGTCTCTTCGAGCAACGTGAAGATGGTTACGTGCAAAGAGTTGGTTCGTTGCTCTTCGCAGAAGGTGTCTTAGAGGTCATCTCTCGGGATGATTACTTGTATATAATCAATCAGGATGGATTGCAGGTTTTCTCCAAAACTAGATCTGGGAATCCAGTCAAAACCAGTGATCTGCAGCTCGCTGGTTCTCCCACACACTTTGAGATTTTGACTTCTGGATATTTACTTGTCACCACTCGTGAAAATGGGTTTTATGTCGTGGATGTCAATGATCCGCATAAGCTGATACAGGTCGCAAATCAGGGTGTTTCAGAACACCTGAAGAATACTGATATCGTCCAGGATGTACTGGCTTACGGCTCGCGTGTCTATATCTCGCAGGGTGCAGGAGGTGTGCAGGTTCTTGATGTTAGTGTTCCGTCTCAACCAGAATTATTGCAGATAATAGACACTCCTGGTTCTGCAAAAAACATGGTTATCTATGATAATCTTCTGCTGATTGCTGATGGAATTGAAGGTGTTTTTATGATCGACATCAAGAATCGCAATGACGCTTTGCCTATCGGTAGTTTGCCGACACCATTGCGTGTTGTAGAGATTGCTGTGACGGAGAAGGGCCTGATTGTCAGTGGTAAACCAGGGGGCACAATGACGTTGCCCTTGCCGCAGCGGTTACAGAATCTGCATGTTATCAGCGAGAGTGAGATGCGCGTTAGTATAGAAAGCGTTGAAAAGGAACAATACGTCCATCTTTATGATGAGAGGACTTCGGCACAAGTGAAAGTTACTGTTCAGTAAACGTGTGCAAAGTTAACCAAGAGTGCAGTCTGCTAAAAACTATAGTTCATGCCGAGCCAGAACTGGCGGCCAAGTTCGTAAGTGTCATCGGAGTCACCTGCTGGTGGCGTACGATCAAAGACGTTGTTAACTTCTAGAGAAAGGACAATGTTCTGGCCCTTATATGTTGCTTTCTCCCAGTCCAAACGCCAGTCAAAAACCCAGTAATCCGGGCGGGTCACTTCTTTGTATGCGGTTATGCTGGTTGGAATGTCCAGTTCTTTTTTTTCTGCAGTACTCAGTCTGTCTCTGTCCTGATATTCGCCGAAGTAACTGGTGACATTCGTAAAGGTGAAATCCCAAGGGAGCCTGCCGACATAGATGATATTCAGCATATGTTCACGGATGTAATCGAGTCGCGGCAGGTCAGTCTTGGCGGTCAGACTACCCTGATACCAGACTTCCTCCTCCAAATCATCTTCATCGAAAATATCATCATAAGACTCATTGCTCGATTCCTGGTCACTATAGGTGTAATTGATGTTCAGGTAGTGCTTAAACCATTGCCGTACCCAGGCCACCTTGACACTTTGATATTCACTTGAACCATTGTTGTTAAGTTCCCAACCACGCTGTGTGCTGCCATCAATGACGGTTGTGAACAACTCTTTGGAGAATTGGTCCTTGTTGTCACGTGCAAGATAGTTGATTTCCAGGGTTCCATCGAAGATTTGCTGCACGATACCAACATTCCATTCATCTGAGTACGGAGTATCAAGTTCTGAATATTTGTAGCTTAAAAACCGCTGATAGCTGCTCGGCTCCCATTCAGTTAATTCATTTGAACCATCGGTTTTCTTTACACGTGTTTGCTTCTGGTAAGGTGTCCTGGCTTCACGCAGCGTATAAGTCAATAAAGGGTTTCCGTAGTAGCGGTTATAGCCCCCGACAAAGACAGTTTTGCCATTTCTGAAGAGATCCCAACTGCCGGCAAAACGATATGCTAAGTTGGTGTTTTTCATGTAGTCGTCATGAGACAAGCGCACCCCTGGTCTGAAACTGAAAGGACCTATTTCAACCAAATCCTCCAGGTAAGCTGCATAGCTGTTGATGGTCGCTTCCTCTTTTTCAGCACTATAGATTCGTCTTTCGCGGAAGTAGACTTCATTGTCAATGCACGCGGAGTCGCCTGTTGCACAATTAACCGTGTTGTCCTTGACGGTCCTGTTCAAGGCATGCTCGTAGGTTATTTGCTTGCGGTCGTATGTTCCCTTGTCATGGTTGGCTTCTAATCCGATATTGAAAGTGTTTGTAAGCCGATTGATTAATAAAGGTTTAAACAGCAGGTCGAGCCGGAACTGAAGACTTTCTTCCTCACTGTCTATATCGCCGTAGCCTCCTTCTGCGCTATATGGAAGGTCGTAAATTTCACCCCAGTTTTTGGAGGGAGTATCTCCTGGCCAGAAAAAATGGTTGGTTTGGGCCTCTCGTGAGTTATCATTCGTGAGGTATACTGAGGAGACTTCAAGGGACCCAAACTGGAGATCTCCGGTCAACTTACCGCTGAAGCTGTAGCCACCTCGAGCTATTTCGATATCACTGTCTCTTGTCTTGTCGATAAAGAACTCTTCCCTGGAGGGTGTATAGCTGGCGGTAAGTTCCACCGCATAGGGTGTCACAGGCAACCAGGCATATTTCAGAAAGTAGTTTTCGAGGGTCTTTTTGTTGTTTTTCCATTTATCTATATTGAAAATCTCCAAGTCAGATCGGATAATATTGTATGCAGCAAGCAATCCCATTTCTTCGTTGAGAGGTACATCAAGTACAAGACCGGCATCATATTTGGTAAAACGAGGTTGTAAATCTTGTTCATTGGAGTTGTAAAATTCATCTCTTCTCTCAGAATCTATATGGAACTGCGTCCATGAATCCTGTGTTGTGCGGAAGCTGAACTGACCACCAAACTCATGATACGGCAGTCGAGTCTCAGCATCGACGACACCACCAACAAAGGAACCATACTTGGCAGGAATGTTACTGTCATAGACGGTCACGCTGTCGATAAGATCCTGATGAATGAAACCACGTTGCGGGTGACTTGGAATGCCTCTTATGCTTTCAGCAACGCTATTACTGGCCAATGGATCCAGGATGCTGTTCTGGTTGATCCCATCGATCGTGTAATTGTTTTCATAGGCACGTCCGCCGGAGATAGAAATCAGTGGTGGCAGAATTTCACCGGCGTTTTCCGAGGTACGCTGCTGCTCACCGATCTGGACCCGGGGCAGGATAGTGATAGTTTCTGTAAGGCTGCTGTTCTTTTTGGGGAGTTGATGAAGGGTTTCGCCTGTGATTCCCGACTTTCCAGAGATTTGATCTTCGGTCTGCCCGACCACTGTCACCTGCTTCAGTGTGGGGATATCTGCAATAGTGTTTTCAGCAGACGTGGTTACTTGCTCGGTATCAGTTCCACCAGAAGAACTGGTGTCAGCGGCCAACACCGGAGAGAACGGTGCTGCCAACATGACGAATAAGAAGGCTATTGTGATTCTGTAAGTCATGGTATTTGCAGGTTTTTCTTGTGAATCATTGGTGGGCAATAAAAACTAAAGAGCACATTCTTGAATTTTTCGCAAAAGAGTGTCAACCTAAAAGCATTTAATTCTCTTTACCCTCGCATCAAATTTTTGTATTAATTGAAAAAATTCGCTGACGTAACATGAGCTTGTCCGACAATATGGGCCAAACAGCTGGGGTTGCAGCCAAGCATGAATTGTCGGACAAGCTCCTAAATTAAACTCTCTGGTGATTTAACGATGTTCAACGGGCTGTCATCCATCCATAGATTGTTGCTTTGCTTGCTCCTTTCAGCCAGCGTGCATGGTGGTTTGGTGTTATATGATGGAGGGCTGTCACCTGCCGAGTCTCGACAGGTACGCGCACCTGTAAAAGTTTCATTGTTGCCAGCCGTTGACATTGCTGCACCTGCTTTGGAAGAGAAGTCTCAGGCTCCGCTGGAAACAGTAAACTCTGGTTCGATGCCCCGTGTTGTTGCAGCCAAGAAACCCAGAGTTGACCCACAAACTAAATCTTTGGCCTCCAAAGTTACGGCCACGAAAGCTTTACCAACGAAGCCGCTGCTTGTGCCAATGAGCCCTCTGCTTGCAATTGCAGCTGATGAACCACTAAAAGAGATAGTGCCGGTTGAGTTGGCATGTGTGGCACCGCAGAAAGTCATTGGCGAAAATCAGACCGAGTTATCGGAGTCCCTGGCTGAATTATTCGCAGACAGCCAACCTGATCCTGCCTTGCCCTGGTTTGATAATGCACTGACTGAGCCTGACACGGTAATAGATAATGTATCAACCGGGAAGCAGCAGGTGTCATCACAGGCTGTTGATAAAGGTGGTTTGCCGACTTCTATGACGCAGCCTTTAATCGAGGCTTTTCCCAATTATCGCAGTAACCCTTTGCCAAAGTACCCTCAAATGGCCAGACAGAAACGTTGGCAGGGTGTAGTCTGGCTATTAGTTGATGTTTCTGCTGAAGGATTGGTGAAAGATCTGCAGGTTGAACAATCGTGCGGTTATCGAGTCTTGGACAAGGCTGCCAGCCAAGCTGTCCGTCGCTGGGAATTCTCTCCGGCCAGGCGCGCTGGATTGGTTGTTGAGAGTCAGGTGAGAATTCCGGTTCGCTTTCGTCTTGAGGGCAGCTGAGGCCTGAGGGATGACTGAAAGTCAGCCTGAACGCGTCAAAATCGGGTCTTACCGCTGCTTATGACTGACTCCAGAAATAACTTTTCTTCTCATCAATGATAATAAAGTGTGGTTTAGTCTTGCATTCTTGTCTTCGGCATGCTAGAAAATCGCCCTTCGGGGAGTGGCGCAGCCTGGTAGCGCGCCAGTTTTGGGAACTGGATGTCGCAGGTTCGAATCCTGTCTCCCCGACCATTTTTGCGCCAGTAGCTCAGCTGGATAGAGCAACGGCCTTCTAAGCCGTGGGTCGAGGGTTCGAGCCCTTCCTGGCGCGCCACTTATACGGCATTAGAGGAGGCGAAGTTTCTTGTTGACAACGCTTTCCGGCCTTGGCTAAGATTTACTTTTGTTTGTGGTGGGTGTAGCTCAGTTGGTAGAGCACTGGATTGTGGCTCCGGATGTCGCGGGTTCAAGCCCCGTCACTCACCCCATAAATTTCCGGGCCTGCCTTTCCCCGTCAACCCCTCCGATAAGTGGCGGTTATTCTGGGAAAAGCGGGCCTTAATTGTTTGTGTCCTGGCTCTGTGATTAGATTGGTGAGCCAGGTTTAGTATGCATATTTGCGGGTGTGGTGGAACTGGTAGACACGCTAGATTTAGGATCTAGTGCCGTAAGGTGTGTGGGTTCGAGTCCCTCCACCCGCACCATTTGTCTAAAAAACAACCTGAAGATGTTGCCAGTTGCTGGGTTGTGTCTGTTTGGAACCGGGCGATTAAGCGAGGAGCAATCGATATGAGTGTCAAAATTGAAGATGTTAGCAGCATCAAGAAAAAACTGACTATTGAGGTTGCCTCGGAGCAGGTCAACAAGGCAATCACTAAAGCTTACAAGAAAATTGGCAAAACAGCTAAAGTGAAGGGCTTCCGGGCCGGTAAGGTACCTGAATCAGTCCTGGAAAAATATTATGGTGCGCAGATGGAGCAGGATGTTCTGACCAGCCTGATCAACGACACCTATTTCAAGGCCTTACAGGAGAATGACATCCTGGCTATAGGTGAACCGAGCATTGTCGAGAGCAGTGGCATTAATAAGGGCGAAGCTTTTACTTATGAGGCTGAGGTCGAGATTAAACCGGAAGTGACTGCCAAGGATTACACTAAGTTGTCACTGGAAAAAGAAAAGTTTGTTGCTGACCCCAAAGCGGTGTCAGGGCAACTCGAAGAAATGCGTACCTCCAAGGCGCAACTCGAGGTGACTACACGCAAAAAAGCCCGTAAAGGCGATTCGGTAGTGATCGATTTCGAAGGGTTTATTGGTGACGAAGCTTTTGACGGCGGCAAAGGGGAAGACCATGTCCTTGAACTCGGTTCAGGTTCTTTTATTCCCGGCTTCGAAGACCAGGTAGTTGGCATGAAGCGGGAAGAGAACAAGGCTGTCGAGGTTGCGTTCCCCGCAGATTATGGGCAGGCGGAACTGGCTGGTAAGCCAGCTGTTTTTAAGGTCCTTATGAAAGAAATCAAGGAAAAAGTTGTCCCTGAACTTGACGATGAGTTTGCCAAAGGTTTTGGGGCCGATACGCTTGATGAACTGAAAGAGCGGTTGCAGGACAGCTATGAAACCCAGGAGACCTCCCGGATAGAAAACGAACTGCGGGAGAAGCTGGTCGGTACTCTGATTGAACGTAACCCGATTGAGGTGCCTGAGGCGATGATCGCCAAACAGCTTGATTACATGTACGAGAACATCAGCAATCGCATGAAGTCACAGGGTATGTCACCGGAAATGCTGGGCATTACACCGGAATCTTTCCGTGAAAACTATCGAACGACAGCTATTGAGCAGGTGAGTGGCAATCTTATTCTTGAGGCAATCGGTCGCCAGGAAAATATTGTTGCTGAAGAGTCAGAGATTGATGCCAAGCTGGAAGAAATTGCCACTATGGCCAACGCTCCCATCGATACGGTAAAAAAGTATTATGCTGGACCTGAGGCCCGCAGCGGGTTGATGGCACAGATTGCCGAAGAAAAAGTTGTTGGTTTTCTGCTGGAGAGTGCCAAAGTAAAAGAAGTCGCCCCGAAGAAGCCTGAAAAGACGACTGAAAAAAAAGTGGCAAAGAAGATTGCGAAAAAAACTGAGAAGGAGGACGTATGAATCTAATCCCGATGGTCGTGGAGCAGACCGGTCGTGGTGAACGCTCCTACGATATCTTTTCGCGTTTGCTTAAAGACCGGATTATTTTCCTCGGCGGTGGCATTGATGATCATGTCGCCAATCTGATCATTGCCCAGATGCTGTTCCTTGAATCGGAAGATGCTGAAAAGGATATCCATCTGTACATTAATTCACCGGGTGGCATCGTTACTGCCGGTCTGGCGATCTACGATACCATGCAGTACCTCAAGGCCCCGGTGTCGACCATTTGTGTTGGTCAGGCTGCCAGTATGGGTGCGCTACTGCTGGCTTCGGGGACAGCTGGTAAACGCTATGCTTTACCACACTCACGAATCATGATTCATCAGCCTCTGGGTGGTTTCCAAGGGCAGGCAACTGATATCAGTATCCATGCTCAGGAAATCCTGAGACTCAAAGATACACTCAACCGCATTATGGCCGCGCACTCAGGTCAGAAAATCAGCCAGTTGTCAGCCGACACGGAGCGTGATTTCTTCATGGGTAGCGAAGCAGCAAAAGAGTATGGTATCATCGACGACATAGTAACCAGGAAACCATCAGACGATTAAGAACCGAGTTTCCCGGGAGGTGCGGTAGTGACACAAAAGAGTGGACATGGCGACCAGTTGACTTGTTCTTTCTGCGGCAAAGAGCAGGAGGAAGTGAAAAAGCTTATTGCAGGTCCGGCGGTCTATATCTGCGACGAGTGTATTGAGCTTTGCAAGGATATTATCGCCGAAGAGGCGCAACTCGAGGAGGCTCCTTTAGGCAGTCGCCTGTTGCCGAAGCCGGTCGAAGTCAAGGATGTCCTGGATGACTTTGTTGTTGGACAGGAACGAGCCAAGAAGGTTCTGGCTGTTGCTGTCTACAACCATTATAAGCGTGTCGAGGTTGCAGAAAAGGCTGGAGATGTTGAAATCCAGAAGAGCAATATTCTGCTGCTCGGTCCTACCGGTAGTGGCAAGACCCTGCTGGCTCAGACCCTGGCCAGGGTCTTGGATGTTCCCTTTGCTATCGCTGATGCAACCAATCTGACCGAAGCCGGTTATGTTGGTGAAGATGTCGAAAATATTATCCTGAATCTCCTGCAGGCCGCAGATTATGATCTGGAGAAAGCCCAGAAAGGGATTATTTACATCGACGAAGTCGACAAGATTGCCCGCAAGTCTGATTCACCATCGATTACCAGGGATGTCTCCGGTGAAGGTGTGCAGCAGGCCCTGCTCAAGATTATCGAGGGTACAACAGCAAGTGTTCCGCCGAAGGGTGGTCGTAAACATCCGCAGCAGGAGTTTCTCAAAGTAGACACGACCAATATCCTCTTTATCTGTGGTGGTGCTTTTTCTGGTCTCGAAACAATTATCAATCAGCGGGTTGGTGCAAAAACCATGGGGTTTGGTGCCGAACCGGTACAGAATATTGATCAACAGATAGGTGAGGTCCTCTGCCAGGTTGAGTCTGGCGATCTGCTCAAATACGGTTTGATCCCGGAATTCATTGGTCGTCTGCCAATTGTCTCCACCCTTGATGTGTTAGATGAAGATGCCTTGGTGAGAATCCTTTGTGAACCAAAGAATGCACTGGTCAAGCAGTATCAGAAACTTTTTGATATGGAAAATGTCAGCCTCAAGTTTACCGATGGCGCCCTGGTTGCTGTGGCCAAGGAGGCTCTCAAGCGTAAAACGGGTGCGCGTGGGCTGCGTTCTATTCTTGAGAATGCCATGCTTGACGTTATGTATGATATTCCATCCCAGGATCGCGTCAGAGAAGTTATTATCAACGAAGATGTGATTTTCAAGGGTGTCCACCCACTAGTTATCTACGATTGCGCTGAGTCGGCCTGACAGAATCTTGGTCAGACTTCCGCTCAGCTGAAAGATATTAATATGACAGAACTCTCTGATGATTTCCTGCCTGAATCATTGAACTCTGAGACATTCCCGGTTCTGCCTTTGCGGGATATTGTGATTTTCCCGCACATGGTGACACCTCTCTTTGTGGGTCGGCCAAGGTCCATCCAGGCTTTGGAGTGGGCGATGGAGCATGATAAACAGGTGCTTCTCGTCACTCAGAAAGACCCCAAGACAGACGACCCATTGTCAGAAGACTTGTACAACATGGGTACGCTCGGGCAAGTTGTGCAAATGTTGAAGCTGCCAGATGGTACCGTCAAAGTGCTGGTCGAAGGCAAGGTCAGGGCACGGTTGATTGATTTGGAATATACCGACGAATGCATTTTTACTTCTTTGCAACACTTACCTGATCAGGATAGTGAATCTCCTGAGCAAGAAGCCTTAATGCGTAGCGTTAGCAATATCTTTGAATCCTACGCCAATCTCAGTAAGAAAATTCCTGCAGAAATGGTCACCTCGATTGCCGGTGTGGAAGAGCCCGGTCGCTTCGCTGACACCATTGTCGCTCATTTGACAGTACCGATTACTGACAAACAGGAGATTCTTGAGGAGATGGGTCCACTGCAGCGTCTGGAAAAACTGCTGGCACTCATGGAACGTGAGGTTGAGATACTGCAGATCGAAAAAAAGATCCGCAATCGTGTCAAGAACCAGATGGAGCGCAGCCAGAAAGAGTACTATCTTAATGAACAGATGCGCGCAATTCAGAAGGAACTTGGTGAAAAAGACGAATTCAAGCAGGAACTGCGCGAACTGGAGGAAAAGATTACCAAGGCGCGCATGTCCAAAGAGGCATCTGAAAAAGCGGCTGCGGAACTACGCAAACTTAAGATGATGTCACCCATGTCGGCCGAAGCCACGGTGGTACGTAACTATATTGACTGGCTGGTATCACTACCTTGGAAAAAAGGCACCAAAGATCAGATTGACCTTATCAAGGCAGAAGAAATTCTTGATGAGGATCATTACGGCCTCGAAAAGGTTAAAGAGCGAATTCTTGAATACCTGGCAGTGCAGGCGCTGGTAAAGAAAATCAAGGGACCGATCCTCTGTTTGGTTGGCCCTCCTGGCGTCGGTAAAACTTCGCTGGGACGTTCGGTAGCGCGGGCTATGGGCCGCAAGTTTATTCGTGTTTCACTTGGTGGTGTCCGTGATGAAGCAGAAATACGCGGTCATCGACGTACATACATCGGGGCCATGCCCGGTAAGGTTATCCAGGGGTTGCGCAAGGTCGGTATGCGTAATCCGGTTTTTTTGCTTGATGAAGTCGATAAAATGAGTACGGACTTCCGTGGTGATCCCTCGTCAGCCTTACTTGAGGTTCTGGATCCAGAGCAGAATAATACCTTCGCTGACCATTTTCTCGATGTTGATTATGATCTCTCTTCGGTGATGTTTATTGCCACGGCCAACACACTGCACTCTATTCCTGGTGCACTGCTTGATCGCATGGAAGTGATTCGTATTGAAGGTTATACCGAAGAAGAGAAAGTGCATATTGCCGAACGCTACCTGCTGCCGAAACAGTTGCAGTTGCATGGCCTCAAGGCAGCACAAATCAAGTTTTCAGGAGCTGCATTGCTTGAGGTTATCCGTCGCTATACTCGGGAAGCCGGAGTGCGTAATCTGGAGCGTGAAATTGCCAATGTTTTTCGCAAGATTGCCCGTGAGGTCGTTAAAGCCGGGCAGGCTGGACGGCGCTTCCAGGTTGGGTCTCTACAGATTAAAAAGTATCTTGGTGTGCCGCGTTACAACTTTGGTGTCCGCGAGGAAGAACACAGGGTTGGTCTGGTCAATGGGCTGGCCTGGACTGAAGCTGGTGGTGAATTGTTAAATGTAGAAGTAACGGTTGTTCCTGGTAAAGGCAAGCTGACCGTCACTGGCAAGCTCGGTGAAGTTATGCGTGAATCTGCCCACGCTGCCCTTACTTATGTACGCTCTCGTTGGTTGGAGTTGGGCCTGGAGAAAGATTTTTACGATCATATCGACATCCACATTCATGTTCCTGAGGGGGCTATACCGAAAGACGGACCTTCCGCTGGGATTACCATGGCAACGGCTTTGGCCTCAGCACTGACCGGGCTTGCTGTGGATCAGGATTTGGCGATGACTGGTGAAATTACTTTGCGTGGACGAGTGTTGGCAATTGGTGGCCTCAAAGAGAAATTACTTGCTGCCAAACGTGCTGGCATCCATCGGGTTCTGATCCCACAGGAAAATGAAAAGAATATTGAGGAAGTCCCTGCAACTATTCGCCGATCTTTGAAAGTAATTCCTGTTGCTCATATGGACGAGGTCCTCGACGAAGCAATCTTAGGGAATTTGCCTGGGGCTAGTGTAGACAATGCCGATTATGCCTTAACCACGGGAAAATCGTTGCCTCATTGACCCTTTTGTCCACTTATTACTTGACTCAATTTTGAAGCGTCTGCTATAAATAATTCCGTTTTCAGCAGGGCTTATATCATTCTTTTACGCGTGGAGGTGTACTGTGACAAAAGCCGATCTGGTTAATTCAATTGCAGAAAAAGCTGGCCTGACCAAGGCCGAAGCAGAGAAGGCACTGAAGGCATTTACCGATGCTATTACCGATGCCATGAAAGCTGGCGAGAAGGTCTCTCTGGTTGGTTTTGGTACTTTCAGTGTGGGTGATCGTGCTGCACGTGTGGGACAAAATCCCCAGACTGGCGAAAAGATTAACATCCCTGCTGCTAAGGTTCCCAAGTTTAAGGCTGGCAAGGCTTTGAAAGACGCCATCAACTAATTGCTGTTTAAAAATACAGTTGCCTCAAGGTCATCCTGATGCAATTGTAGAAGATATTGAAAATAGGAAACGTCAAAGAGGGTCTCCCTTGTTCCGCGTTTCCTGTTTTCTGTCTGTTACGGGGCTGTAGTAGAGTTGGTTACAACGCCGGCCTGTCACGCCGGAGGTCGCGGGTTCAAGTCCCGTCAGCCCCGCCATTTAAAATTTGGGCGAATAGCTCAGCTGGGAGAGCATCGGCCTTACAAGCCGAGGGTCGCAGGTTCGAGCCCTGCTTCGCCCACCAAATTACAATTTGTTCAGGGGCTGTAGTAGAGTTGGTTACAACGCCGGCCTGTCACGCCGGAGGTCGCGGGTTCAAGTCCCGTCAGCCCCGCCAGACTGAATTAAGGCGATTCCTGTTGTTAGGAGTCGCCTTAATTGTTTTCTGCAAGATTCATTTTGGTCAGATTGACTTTGAGGCGGTTTTTTTATACATTCAAACATTAATCAACCTCTAAAGCCTGAAGTTGGCTCGCCCTAATGTCTCGGGGTGGAAGCCAGGGAGAAGTTTTGATGCGTTTATTGAGTAGAGTCTTTTTTGTCGCTGTAGCTCTGATGTTTTCGTGGCCTCAGCCTGTCGTCATTGCTGGTCAAAACGCCCAAGTCGTGACCAGGATAGCCAAGGTTGGGAATATGATTATCACGCAAACAGATATCGATCGTCGGGCGCAAAAGCTTCTGCCGATGCAGGTTAGTTTTCACGGTGGCATTGATAAGGAGAAAGTCGCCGAGATCAAACAAAATGCTCTTGATGAACTGATTAGTCGTGCCTACAAGGTACAGTATGCAATTGACGGTGAAATTTCCATTGATGCGACTGATTTTGAGAACGAATGGAAAAATAAGCTCAGTAAAAATTCACGTCTGGCAGACAATGTACATACCGCTCAGGCCAGCAAGATCAAAGCGGATCTTTATCTTGATATGCTTGCCAGTAAAGCAGAAATGGTAGCTGTAGAAGAAAAGATTACGGTTACTGATCAAGAGGTCGCTGCCTACTATGCGAAGAACAAGGAGAAGTATTTCCGTCCAAAGCTGTTCACGGCCAGTCATATCTTCGTTAAGGTTGATCCTTCTGACAATGCTGAAGAAAAGAAAGTAAAAAGGGCCAGAGCCGAAAAACTTATGAAAAGGGCTCAGGCTGGAGAGGACTTTTATAATCTTGCCTACTATGAGTCAGATGATCGTAGTAAATACGTGGGTGGAAGTTTGGGTTCTTTTCACGCAGGCCAGACGGTTCCAGAATTTGATGCGGCCATTCATGCCATGAAACCTGGGGATATCGTCGGTCCGGTTCGTACTATGTATGGTTTTCACGTGATCAAGCTTGACGCAGTGGATGATGAGCGACAGTTAGCGCTTGACGAGGTTGCCGCAAAAATTCGTGTCGATCTTGAAAAGACCCAGCGTGAACAACTCTATGAGCAATGGATGGCGAAACTCAAAGAAAAATATTCGCTTGAACGTTTTGACCAATAGTTGACCATATATGATCAGACTGTTAATCTTTATCTCTTGCTGTCTTATCCTGACCTTGCTTACAGGCTGTGCAGGGTCGATCTCACAACCGATTGCCCGGCAGGAAGAGACGATTGATCTCGTCTGGCCTGACCCACCTGATCAACCGCGTATACGCTATCTTCGCAGTTTGTACGGTCCCGAAGATTTCAAAAAGAAGACTCGAACATCCAAAGTGTTGAGCTGGATGCTTGGCGATCAGCAAGAAGGCCCCTCACTACTCAGCCCTTTCGCCGTTGCGGTAAGTCGATCCGGCTTGGTTTGGGTTGCCGACAATGGCGCGAGCATGCTCTATCGTCTGGATCTGAAGCGTCGAAAAATCGATTATTTTCAGGAGTTTTCTGGTCTGCGACTCGTATCGCCGATTGGAGTAGCTGTTGACGATGAACGCCAGCGGGTTTTCCTGGCCGATGCGGGACACCAGCAGATTTTTGTTCTTGATCAAAAAGGTAACTATGTCGACAGTTGGGGACCAGCAGGGGGGTTCAAACGACCTGCCGGTATGTCTCTGGATTCGAACGGTCGACTGCTGGTCGCAGATGCTATGGAGGGTGTTGCCTATATCTTTAATCCTGATGGTACTCTGGCGTCAAAGATACAAAGCAAAGTGAACCCGGACGGGCGTTTTAAGCGGCCGTTGAATGTTGCTTTCGGGCCGAATGGCGAGATCCTGGTACTCGATGCTTTTTCGTTCCGGGTTGAAGTCCAAAATGCCCAGGGTGAATTGCTGGGCACCATTGGTGAACTTGGTGACGCGGCTGGTTATATGGCGCGTCCCAAGGGTCTCGCAGTTGACAAGGAAGGCCATGTTTTCGTTTCGGACTCGGCATTTGACAATATCCAGGTCTTTGATTTGGCGGGAAATCTACTCATGTACTGGGGGAGTGCCGGCAGACGTCCAGGGCAATTCAACCTTCCTGCGGGTTTATTTGTCGATTCCGATGAGCGGCTTTTTGTTGCGGATTCCTACAATCACAGGGTCCAGGTCTTTCAGTTACTGCCTTAAGACAATCACCTGGCAGATGGTTAGCTCCAGTGGCGTGTTTTTTGCACCTTTTTTGTAGAATTGACTCCGAATTAATGGTTTAACCGATACTCTATGAAACGAAACCTTATTATACTTCTGATTCTAACCTTGACTACGTTTTCGGTTTCTTACGCTGTGCCGATTGCCGATCCAAGTAACCCCCACAACATGTCGAGTCTTTCGGATCCTGGTACTGTTCGAGCGTTGCCGCCAGCTTCCGGTGGTACAGATCAGATTTGTGTTTTCTGTCATACCCCGCATTCGGCGGCACCGAAATCGCCACTCTGGAATCGGCCTGATCCAGACACTATGGGTGCTTTTCCCGTTTATGCAACATCTTTAGGGATAAATAAGGATGCGGCTGCCATCGCTCTTAGCGGTTATGATGCTGCCAACCCTGAGTATCCCAGCGGAGCTTCCCGCATGTGTCTCTCCTGCCATGATGGTGCAACTTCGGTTGGTGTCCTGCTTGGCAATCAGACTATTGCCATGGAGGGTGGTCTGACTAATCTCTTGACGAGTATTGATCTTGCCACTTCTCATCCAATCTCGTTCAACTACAACAATGATGTGCTTGCGCTCCTGACCCCGGGTTCGTATACCCTGCCCGATGTTGCTCTAACGCCGCTTGACGGTGCTGGACAAATGCAGTGTACAACTTGTCATGATCCACATGAAGATACACGCGCAGAGACGGGTCTTGAATTGCTGCCATTCTGGCGTAGTACAGGGACTGGGGGGGGCTTGTACGATGCCGTCTGTAACTCTTGCCACGTTGGCACACCTGGAACCCCGCCGCATATACCTTGAGAAGCTCTCATCGCTGGAGAATGGCTGTGTGGCTGATGGATGTGTAGATTATGAAGATCCTTGCTTTGCCAAAAATATTAATCGTGTTGTTACTGATGGTCTCCTGTCTATTTGCAGTGACTTCTGTATCCGCCAGGCAGGAAGGCAAGTTGCAGGGAAGCCACGGTGACTCTTCAGTTATGTCGAAGAGTTGCCGCGCTTGCCACAAAGGGATGAACATGTCGGTCAACGGTGAGGAGGGAACCTGTCTGGCTTGTCATGGCGACTCCACAGCCCGAGCTGGAATGATTGAAGCAGGGTTTCTCAAGGATACCGGCAATCTCAATCTGACCGATATTGCTTCAGAGTTAAGCAAACCATACAATCATCCTGTATTGACGATTCGGGGGGTTCACCGTCAGCGTGAGCGGCTTCCTGAAGATGTCGTTAATGCCGCACGCCATGCCGAGTGTGTTGATTGCCATGAGGTCCATGTCGTTGAGAAAGATAACCCCTATCGTGGCCTGAAAGGACGCAGGGTTGGTAACTTTATAACCGACATCGCTGAAGAATATGAGCTTTGTTATCGTTGCCATTCTGAAAGCGCCAATTTGCCAGGAAATTTCACCAATAAGCACGAGGAATTCAAGACGACCAACCCGTCTTTCCATCCGGTTGAAGGGGAAGGTAAAAATACCTTCGTTATCAGCCTCAAGGACCCATACGTTGCCCAAAAGCAGAAGCCGAAAGATATCTCCCAGATCAGCTGCAATGATTGTCATGGCAGTGATGACCCGAATGGACCCAAAGGTCCTCATGGCTCGAATTATCCGGGGTTGCTGGTATTGAGCTACCAGATGGATGATGAGCGTTCAGAGAGTGCTCAGGCTTATGCGCTCTGTTATAAGTGTCATGATCGCGTCAGTATCTTGTCCAATGAAAGTTTCCAGTATCATTCATTGCACATCGAGGGACAATTGGGGGGACAGAATGGCACCTCCTGTTTTACCTGTCACGATGCTCACGGTAGTAGCCAGTATCCGTATCTGATCAAGTTTAACGAGGACGTGGTTTCCAAGAATGCTGATGGTAAATTGAAATACGAGGCACAAGGATATTCAGCCCGGCATGGAGCCTGCTATCTAAACTGTCACGGTGTAGAACACAACCCCTTGAAATATTAGCCAGATATTGATATCAGGAGTCTGTCCGACAATCCATGCTCGGCTGCAAACCCAGCTGTTTGGCCCATATTTCAGCTCCTTTTCTACCAATAGCTATGGCTATTACTCTCAAACGAGCCAAAATCTGTTCTCAAACTTCTGGGTTTTCGCTTCGACCCTTATTGTCGGACAGGCTCCTGACATTGCACGGCCGGTCTGAAAAGACCGGCCATTTTTGCATTGTCGGCAATTCTTTTAACTGGTTTTTCATTCAGTTTTTCGGGTGGATATGTTAGATAACAATGCTAATGTCGACCTATCGTTGTAAAATCGGTACCTCTGATGGCCGGGTCCTCGAGAAAGAGTTCGAGGCGGATAATCGTGAGGCCCTTCAGGAGAGTCTTGAGGAACAGGGTTTCTTTGTTTTCAAGGTGCGTAAATCTTCGCTGCAGTGGTTCTCAAAAGGCGTGGGTGGTGGCAGCCTAAGTGGCCGTCGCTTTCTTACCTTGAATCAGGAGATGCAGGTCCTGATTCGTTCCGGTCTGCCGATTCTACAGGTCCTTGATACGCTGGTCGATCGCATGGAGGCGGGGGGGCTCCTCAATGCCCTTCAAGAGATACGCACCGACGTGAAGGGTGGCAGTTCTCTTTCGGATGCCTTCGGGCGTTTTCCCAAGATGTTCCCGCAGCTTTATGTGGCCTCGTTGCGTGCCGGTGAACAGTCGGGGGATTTACCGATCACCCTTAGTCGCTATATCGAATATCAGAAGCGTGTCGAAGCGATCAGGGCAAAGGTGCGCAGTGCAACCTTCTACCCGGCACTTTTGGCTGTGGCAGTTACGGTGGTGCTCGGTTTCCTTATGTTGTATGTGATCCCGAGTTTCACCCAGGTGTATGCTGACGCCAACATGCAGTTGCCTTTGCTGACTCGCATAGTGATAGCTGTGGCCGATGGCCTGGTGGCGTGGTTGCCGGTCTGGGTGCCGGTGTTGCTCATAGGTCTGTTTTTATTGCGCATATATGCGCGTACAGATAGTGGCGCTTTCACGATAGATCGTGTCAAACTGCGCCTGCCTTTTTTCGGTGTGTTGCTGAATGAATATGCGCTTTCGACGTTTTGCCGGACTTTTTCCATAACGCTGGCCAGTGGTATTCCGGTCGTGCAGGCAATGCAGATGTCGCGAGGAACTCTGAATAACCGGTTTCAGGAAAAGCGGCTTGCAGCTGCGGTTAAACGTATCGAGGAGGGGGCCAAGATCTCTGAGGCCCTCGAGCAGACCGGCAACTTCCCGACTATTGCTTTGCGCATGATTGGTGTCGGCGAGAGTAGCGGTTCACTGGTTGATATGTTGACCGATGTCTCCGATTATTATGAAGATGAAGTTGAACGCCGCCTTGACCGTCTGACCACAATGGTTGAGCCGTTGATGATGATGACGATGGGGCTGTTGATCGGTGGTATTGTGGTCGCTATGTATATTCCGATTTTTCAAATGGCGGGAACTGTAGGGTAGTTTGGAGCTGGGGCATGGCGTTTGAACATCGTAAAATTGGTGAGATTATGGTCAAGATGGGGGCAATTGCACCCGCTGAAGTGCGTCTTGTTCTGGATCAGCAGGATCAGTCAGGAAAACGTTTCGGGGAGACTGCTGTAGCCCGTGGTCTGTTCACTGATGAACTGGTCGCCCAGGCTCTGGCGCAGCAGTTTGGCCTGGAATATGTTGACCTTGATAATGTCGTGCCTGATCCTGAACTGGATGCGAGTTTGCCGCCTGAATTGCCGATTCGGTACAATTTTATCCCTTTGCAGAAAACCGAAGATGGGTTGGTGATTGCGGTCTCTGATCCGACCAACGTCGCTGATCTGGATGATCTTGAAATGCAACTCGATACTCCACTTGTTCACCGAATAGCCGCTAAGGGTAAGCTTGCTGCACTACTTGAACGGTCACAGGGGTCGAAACAGGTTCTGCAGGAAGTCTCTGAAGATTTTAAGCTGCAACTGGTCAAGGAGACCGATCAGGGCGAAGAAGTTCTCTCCCTCGAAAAACTGACTGATGACAGTAGCCCGATTATTCGCCTGATTGATTCGACCCTTTTTGATGCACTCAATAAACGCGCCAGTGATATCCATATTGAAAGCAACCAGGATGGAGTACAGATCAAGTATCGCGTTGATGGTGTCTTGTTTCGTGCCACAGAGCCTTTGGATGGGCGCTTCCAGGGGCCGATCATCTCGCGTATCAAGGTCATGAGTGAACTTGATATCTCTGAACGGCGGATTCCACAGGATGGCCGTTTTAAAGTGCGTATGGGCAGTAAATCCATCGATTTTCGTGTCTCCATAATGCCGAGTATTCACGGTGAAGATGCCGTTATTCGTATTCTCGACAAAGAAAGCATCGCCAAGGATCTGCACGGTTTAACTCTCGACGTCCTTGGCCTCGAGGGGCACGAACTGACGCGTTTCCGACGCATGATCCGCGAGCCCTATGGTATGGTCCTGGTCACCGGTCCTACCGGCAGCGGTAAAACGACCACGCTCTATGCGGCACTATCGGAGATCTATAACGAGCAGGAAAAGATAATAACTATTGAAGACCCGGTTGAATATCAGCTCAAAGGCGTGGTGCAGATTCCGGTCAATGAGAAAAAAGGTCTGACCTTTGCACGAGGTCTGCGTTCCATCCTGCGTCATGATCCCGACAAGATTATGGTTGGCGAAATCAGAGACCCGGAAACGGCCCAGATTGCCGTGCAATCGGCTTTAACCGGGCACCTGGTTTTTACCACGGTGCATGCCAATAATGTGTTTGATGTCTTGGGGCGTTTTCTGCACATGGGCATCGATGCTTATAATTTTGTCTCCTGTCTGAACTGTGTGGCAGCCCAACGCCTGGTGCGTAAGATATGCGTGCACTGCAAGCAGCCCGTGACTTATGATCGTCAGGCTTTCGAAGAGTCAGGGCTCGACTACGAACAGCTCAAAGACCATACTTTCTATGCAGGAGCAGGTTGCCGTGAATGTAATGGCCAAGGCTATCATGGCCGTACGGCAATCCTGGAACTCCTTGACTTAGACGACGACATGCGTGACCTGATAATAAAAAAGGCTCCGGTCAGTCAACTCAAGGAAGCAGCACGTGTGGCAGGGACAAGTTTTCTGCGTGATGCCGCAATAGAGAAAATGCTTAATGGCATAACGACTCTTGAAGAAATTAACCGGGTCACCTTTGCAGATAAGTCTGGAGGGAGCGCATGAGCAGGGTTTTTGTCGGTGTTGACATCCAGCCTGGCGGGCTTTACCTTGCAGCCTTGCAGCACAATCGACCACAAACGCGTTTGGTCGGTTTGCGCTTTGAAAGCCTGGAAGGAGTCATGGAGGTTTCCAGCCGTCAGCCGAATATTCGTGATGTTCGACGTTTCATAGATGGTTTGCGCCGTGGAGTCGATGCTCTAGCCGGGCAGGAAGAGCGTATTGCCCTAAGTCTTCCAGATCGTGCCGGTCGTATTTATCTGACAGATGTTGACACACCATTCAAAACACACGCTGAAGGGATCGATATTCTCAAGTGGCGCCTCAAATCAAGTCTGCCTGCACCTCCGGGACAGATCAAACTTGATTTCCAGGTGATTGATAAACGTGACGATGGTCGTCAGCGTTGCGTTGTTGCTGTCATAGCCAAACCGGTTCTCGAACAGTATGAGGACCTGGCCAATGAAGCTGGTCGTCACGCCGTGCAGATCGATTTCCATTCATTGAATCTCTACAATTACTACCTGCCGCGCCTTGATCTCGGTGATGAATTCATTTTGGTCGGGTTGGAACAAGGTGTTTTGAGTCTCCAGTATGTGCTTGGCAGCAGTCTTTGTTATCAACGCGTGAGAATGTTTAAAGTGAATCCTGAGCGGTCTTTTCAGGAAATCAACCGCACTCTTGTCGAAGCTTATGAGACGTTCCCGGCTATGAAGCGATGTGCTGTCTTTGCTCATGTTGACCCTGATATGGATGGAGATATAGATAAGCTTCTGTTTGCCGCTTTTAAACGAGAGGTCAAGTGTCTGGATCCGGCCCTGAAACGGTTTAGCGGTGAGGGGAGAACCGGTGGATTGCAACCTGTCGGTTCTGTTATTGCCGCCCTTGGTGCGGCAGAACGCATAATGTAAAGCCAATGAAAATTAAACTTAATCTCGCCAGCAAACCTTATCTGAACCGTCAGAGTATACGTCTCTGGCTGTCACTTGCATGCAGTTTTATGCTGCTCTTGCTGGTGATCAATGGTTACTATGGATACCAGGACTTTCGCCAGCTTCGTTTGTTGGAAAGTCGTTTTCTGGAGTTGGAAAGACAGGCCTCTACGGTGCAAGGTCTCCCGTCGGGTTACACTGCGGAAAAATACGCTGTCATCAAGGAAGAAATTATTCAGGTAAATGAAATCATTGCTGAAGACCAGTTTCGTTGGACGGCGTTACTCAGCAGATTTGAGGAACTGGTTCCTGATGACGTTAGTATCCGTACTATACAGCCGAGTTTTAAGGAGCGCTCTGTGCGGGTTGACGGTATCGCCCGTGATGTCTCCGCAATGACGCGGTTTGTCGACAATCTCCTGACTTCGGAGGATCTCAGCCAGACTTATCTTCAGCGCCATAGTGAGGTTAAATCAGCACCTGGCGGTCTAAGTCAGCCTCATATCGGCTTCTCTCTGGTTATAAGGGAGGCTTTCTGATGCGCTTGACAGAAATGCTCGAACAACTCTGGAAATCACATCGAAGCCAGTTGCTTCTACTAGGCACCCTGCTGGTTTTGAATCTGCTGTTTTTTACAGCGCTTGAGCAATTGCTTGATCCCCGAGTGGTCGAACAGGAAAGCCGCTTCCTGCAGAGACAGACTGAGGTTCGGAGGTTATTGCATAAACAGAGCGTTATAGCGAAAAGCCCGGCACAGCTTTATGTTTTGGCTAGTCAAGATCTCGCCAAGTTTCAGCAGGCAGTGCCAGACTACCAGGACTTTACTGGTCTGATCGAAGAGTTGTTGGTTCTTTCAAATCGTGCGGGTTTGAATATAAGCCAGATCAGTTACGGTTCAGAAGAGTTGCAAGAGAGTTCGCTGTTGCAATTCAGCCTGAATTTCAACGTGGTGGGAGATTATAAGAAAATTAAGAAATTTATTAACTCTTTAGAACAATCTGCTCGCCTGATTACGATTAGGCAAATCAGTCTGCAGAGTGCCGATAACAATGGTGTCAACCTGCGCTTGAACCTAGAAACATTTTTCCGGCAGGGTGGGAGTGAGTCATGAATCGCAAACGCGTCATACTTGCGGTGCTGTTGGGGTTGTTGACACTCAGCCTTCTCTACGCGTATTTTGCTACACCAAGATTAAAGAAAGCTCCGCCCAGGATTGCAAGCCAGCGTGTCAGCACTGATGTCAAGGGGACAAGACCTCTGCAAACCAAAGGTGAACAGCAACGTATTAACTTTGCTTTCATGACTGTAGAACAAAAAGAATTCACCGGAGCAAAGCGTGATATCTTTCGTTTTGGCGGTCGACAAATGCTAGAAAAAGCCCCCCAGGCGTCGAGGACCCAGGTCAATGAGACCGTTGCAGTACCGGTATCGCTGCCGGTTCCGGTAGACGTGGTAAAAAAAGCTCTTTCGCAATTCACTTTCCTTGGTTTCCTGGAAAAGGCTGGCGAAAAGACGGTATTCCTTTCCAGTGGTGGGAATCTTTTTCTGGTCAAACGTGGTGCGCGCTTCGGTGATGAACAGGAATTCCTGGTTTCTGATATCGACGATAAACTTTTAAAAGTGCGTCATTCTGGCCGGGAGGGTCTGATTGAAATTCAGCTGATCGAGCAGCAGAAATTGAGTGCGTCGGTCAGTTCTCCTGCTCATATCGAACCGGTTGTGGGGAGAGTAGCCCATCCTGAAAAACGTGTTTTTATGCCGAAAAAGAGGCTGGTTCGTCTTGCAGTACCTCGGCAAGTTGAATCGCCTTTACGAGAAATGACTGAAGAGAATAACCCCGAAGAAGAGCAGGTACAGGAATCGCCTGCCGAAGGGGAAGTTATAGAGGGAGATGTCAATGGCACGAATCAATAAGACCCGTTTTGCCTGGTGGGCGGTCCTGCTCTTTACTGCCCTTTGGCTGGGTGGGTGTAGCACATCTATGCAGGCACGTTTGGTTTTTCAGGAAGCTGAGCAATTTGCTGACGAAGAAAATTTCGACCTGGCGATAGAAAAATATGCAGAAGCTATTGAGTTAGAACCTGGCAGCAAAACATATAAGTTGAAAATGGTTGCCGCAAAGACCAGGGCAGCGGCTACTCATATCAGGAAGGCTCGTGCTTTTGCTAGTGAGGGAAAGTTTGCTGAAGCGATAGGAGAGTATCGTATCGCGAAAGGTTTTGATCGGAGTGTGGAAGTTGCTGCCCAGGAAGAAAAAGAGATTCTTAAACTGCTTGATGCAGAGAAACTTGCAGACGAAGGTGCTAAGTTTTGGGGGATGGGAAATGCGGCCCTGGCTAAAAAAGCGATCGATGGTGCTTTGAAGTTTGATCCTCATAATGCGCGCGCTTTGGCCATTAAAGACCTCATCGATAATGACCAGAAGAAAATCGCTATGGATGGCATTGAGCTGGACGTGGCCTCAGACGAACCGATCACTCTGAGTTTCAAGGATGCAAATATCAAGGAAGTCTTTGGCATCCTGTCACAACTAAGTGGAATTAATTTTATCTATGATGAGGATATTCGCAGTCAGTCGATTTCTGTTCTGCTGGAAAAGGCCAGCTTTTCCCAGGCGATGGAACTGATCCTGCAGATGAACGGTCTGGACAAGAAAGTTCTGAACAGTAAGACAATCATCATTTATCCACAAACCAGAGAGAAGTCAAAACAGTACGATGACCAGATTATTCAAACCTTCTTCCTTTCACATATTGATGCCAAGAAGGCTGTGAACCTGCTTCGTACCATGCTGCAACTGCGCAAGATTTATGTGCATGAGGAGCGTAACGCTATTATCGTACGCGATAAACCCGAGGTTATTAAACTTGCCGAACAGATCCTGGCTGCTGCTGATCGTTCGGATTCTGAGGTGCTCTTTGATGTTGAAGTCCTCGCGGTCAGGGATACAGATCTCCTGGATTTTGGACCCGAGCTTAGTGAGTATTCGACAAAGCTTGGTTTTAGCGTAATTGACCTGAACACGGAAGCATTGAGTCAGCTATCAGCGATTCCCGACAGAACTATCACACAGAGCCTCAGTGGCTTACAGACCTTCTATTCTATTCCCTCGGTTACTTTTGATTATGCGAAGACCTTGAGTTCTTCAGAGATTTTGGCTAGCCCTAAAATTCGCGTCAAGAACCACGAAAAAGCGAAAGTCCACATAGGTAAACGAGACCCGGTCGTGACAACGTCCGGGAGTACGAGTGATTCGGGTTTTACGACTCAGAATGTCCAGTATGTGGATTCCGGTATCAAGCTTGATATCGAGCCTACGATCCAACTTGACGGGACGGTCATGACGAAGATAAAGCTGGAAGTCAGCAATGCAGAAAGACTTGATTCTAACGATACAACAGGGGAATCACCGATTGCACTTACAACCACAAACGCTGAGACGACCCTGGTATTACTTGACGGTACACGCACCATCCTGGGAGGCTTGTACGAAAACAATAATTCCAACATCAAAAAGACGGTACCATTTCTCGGTGATATTCCCCTGATCGGAAGTTTGTTTACACATTACTCAGATAATAAAGAGAGGCGCGAAATAATTCTTTCGATCACGCCCTATATCATCAAGAAGGTTGAACTCCCCGATGCAGCTATTGCAACAATCTGGTCTGGTGGTGAAGACAATCTGAAGGTGGGTCCGAATTTCGGCTCCTTTGCTCAGGCTGTGCTGAGTGAAGTAGAGTCGACCAAACCACAGGTATCTCCCGCAGTCAACCCGGTACAGGCTGAAAGGTATGCTGCATGGGAGGGTCTGAAAGGGACCGGGCCTGTCGTCACAGAACCAGCAGCAAGCAGCGCTGAACCAGTCGTGGCTCCATCTGAAGAAACGACCGTTGAAGTGATGCCTCGACAAGAAATTCGACCGACTGAAGAAGTTGTGATGACAGAGGTGCTTGGCAGCAAAGAGGAGATCGGTGCTCCAATTGTTCTCGAGATGCCGAAAAAAGCCCCTGCTGCCATCAGTTTCTCCGCACCCGACCAAATTGACAATGGCGCAGAATTTACTGTTGCCGTGCAGGTTAAAAATGTTGATAAACTTTACAGCGCACCGCTCTTCGTTAAATATGATCCAGCGGTTCTCGAACTGCTGAGTATTAATGAAGGAGACTTTCTTAAACAAGGTGGCCAGACCACGGTCTTCTCCAGCAGCCCCAATCGCACTACGGGGCAGGTAATTGTCGGCTATAAACAGGGCACAGGTGGTAATGGTGCATCAGGCTCAGGGGCTTTGTTTAACCTGAACTTCAGGTCGCTTGCAGCTGGTGAAACTCAGCTTGAGGTTAATCGTGTTAACTTCCGTAACCCAGAAGGGGTCCGACTTCAGGTTGTTCCTGATGCGGTCATGATCGAAATCCGTTGATTCTGTCTTGTTACATATCGAAGGCCAGGGGACAACGTGGCCTGACCCTGCTGGAAATGGTGCTGGCTATTGCTATCCTGGCTGTACTCGCCACAGTGATCGTGCCAATGACTGAAGTGACAGCAATGCGCGGCAAAGAGTTGGAGCTGCGTAGCGCCCTGCGGGTAATTCGTACGGCGATCGATAACTACAAGGCTGATTTTGACAAAGCCGTTACAGAAAAGAAGATCATTGTCGCGATCAATGAAACCGGTTATCCGGAATCACTTGAAATTCTTATTGAGGGGAGTGACTGGGGTGGGCTTTACCCATACAAACACAAGTACCTGAGGCGTTTGCCGCAAGACCCCTTTGATGAGTATGATGAAGGTTGGGGGTTACGCGCATATAAGGATGACCCGGACTCAACCTTCTATGGTGGTGACGACATCTATGATATTTACTCGCAGAGTACGCGCACTGCTCTGGATGGCACAGTTTACAATACCTGGTGAAGCGCATGATTATGAACCATAGAAAAACAAATTTGAAGCTCAGTAACAACTGGCAGCAGGGATTTACTCTGATCGAGCTGATGATTGTTATGAGCATTATCGGTATTCTGGCCAGCATCGTGGTGCCGAATTATCAACGTAGCCTGATCAAGGCCAGAGAAGCAGTGTTGATGGAAGATCTCTACCAGATGCGCCGTGCAATCGACGCTTATTTTGCCGATAATATCAGCTATCCAGAATCCCTGGGTGATTTGGTCGCCAATAAGTATATACGCGATATCCCTCGGGACCCATTTACCAAGTCCACGAATACCTGGGAAGAGATTCCACCGACTCCGTCCGCTGAGGGCGAGCTTGCCGAAGGCGGCGTGGAGAACGTTCACAGTGGTAGCGACCTGGTCGGCCTGAACGGTATTCCTTACCGGGACTGGTAGAGAGACCAAGCACTTCACTCTTTAATCCATCCTTTACCCACAGATGCAGGTCTATGATTCAGCTTTTTAATGTTTGCAAGGTTTACCAGCGTGACCAGTATGCTCTGAGAGATGTTACTCTCAAGGTAGAGAAGGGCGAGTTTGTTTACCTGACAGGTCCATCCGGTGCAGGTAAATCAACTCTGCTCAAGCTGCTCTACTGTGCAGAGCGTCCGAGCCGTGGCCAAATCCTGGTCAATGGCCGTAATATCACTCGTTTCGGCTCGGCACGTATACCTTATCTACGTCGTAACCTTGGCATCATCTTTCAGGATTTCAAGCTTCTTCACCGTCGCACCATTTACGAGAATGTTGCCTTTCCCCTTGAAGTCCAAGGTCGCAAGCGCTTTGAAATAAGCAAAAAAGTTTATCAGACTCTCAAGAATGTCGGGCTTGAGCATCGCCTGAAACACTATCCTTTGCAACTCTCTGGAGGAGAGCAGCAGCGTGTCGCTGTGGCCCGCGCCCTTGTGGTTGATCCTCTGATTCTGTTGGCTGATGAGCCGACAGGTAATCTCGACCCAGAGGTAACTATGGACATTATGGGGCTTTTTAAAAGCGCCAATGCACGCGGTACCACGATTTTAATGGCAACCCATGATCGCAGCTTGATGCGCGAGTTCCCGAGACGCACGGTTTCCCTGCATGCTGGCAGCTTGGCTATGGATGATTTGCCCTTGTTCCGGGGAGCAGCGGAATGACAGGACAATGCCGATGATTGTGCGTACTGGATATTTCCTGAGGCGTGCCTTGCGCAATATGCGTCAAAGCCCTGTACTGAGCCTGGCATCCATTGGCACTGTTGCCGTTGCTCTGGCTCTGCTCGCATTTTTTGCCATCGCTGTACTGAATGTTCAGCAATTGACCGCATCCTGGGGTGAAAATCTGGCAATAGTCGCATATCTCGACGATGTCCCGGACAAAAAGGTGATCAACAGTTGGGCCAAGGAGATTGAAAGCTACCCTGAAGTGGCGAGCGTTAACTACGTTTCCCGAAAAGAGGCTTTTGAAAGGTTTCGCAAACGCCTGGGCGAAGATGCCGACCTGGTCGAAGGGCTTGGTCCCGAGGTTTTGCCAGCATCGCTGGAGATTGCTCTTGCCGACGATTGGCGCAACGAATCTGCTCTCACTGCGGTTGTTGACCGACTGCGCAAGGACAATCGCTTTGATGACTTACAGTATGGTCAGGGCTGGTTGGAAAAGCTGGAAGCTTTTCTCCTTCTACTGAGAGTGTCCGGTTCAGCACTTGGCGGGTTTCTGGTCTTTGCTGCCCTGGTGATTGTTGCTAATACAATCAAATTGACGCTCTATGCCCGCCAGGATGAACTTGAGGCCATGACCATGGTTGGCGGCACCTCTCTCTTCATCAAACTGCCTTACCTGATTGAAGGGGCTCTGCAGGGCCTGTTGGGCGGCTTGGCAGCCCTCGGTCTGAGTTTCCTGGCCTTCCAGGTGATTCTGCAAAAAAGCCTGGGCAACTTGTTACTGATTACCGGTATCGATACAATTCATTTCCTGCCGCTAATCTGGCAAGGTTTGTTGATAATTGGTGGTGGTCTTATCGGTTTGTTGGGCAGCCTCTTTGCTTTGCGAAAGTTTGTCCGTTTCGGAGCACCATGATAAATCTTCCTGGTATCATGATTGGCAAGGGACTTTGCTGGCTGCTGCTGGCCTGCCTGATTGCTCCTTTCTCTGCCGTTGCCGACACAGATAATGAACTCTCTGTGAGTCAGAAGAGCCTGGAAGAGATTCAGCAGCAAATTGAAAAGACTCTCAAAGGTTTGCGCAGCAAGAAGTCAGAAAGTGGTGCTTTGTCTGAAGATCTGGAACGCCTTGGCATCGAGACCCGCCGGATCGAGCGCCTGACGAAAAAAAGTGCACGACAGCTATCTGATCTCTCTGATCGCTTACAGCAACAACGTAAAAAACTTCATAAGATCGAGGAACAACGAAATCAGACGGAACAACAAATTCGTCATCGTCTGGTTGTCCTTTACAAAACCGGTGAAGTTGGGCTGATCAGGGCTTTGCTTTCCGAAGCCGGGAGCCCGCGTGAGCTTGCTGAGAAATATACATTTTTGTCGAGAATGGTGCGATATGATCGCGAACTGCTCGATGTTTACCGCCAGCAGTCCCGGGAGCACCAGGTCGCTGTAAGCGAGCTTGAAGACTTGCGCAAGAAGCAATCAGCCGTAGTTTTGCGCCGCCAGAAGGAGCAGAAGACTTTGCGGAAAGTCAGAAAGAGTAAGAAAACTCTCCTTGCAGACGTTAAACAGGACGCGGACTTCCTGGAGAAAATGTTACAGGAATTACGTGCCAAGGCAGCCCGGCTTAATAATCTGGTCAAAAAACTTGAAACCGATCAAACGCAACCCTATACTAAAAACCTGGAGGGGCTTTTGCCTCAAAAGGGGCGTCTCTTTTGGCCTGTATCCGGTAAGCTCAGGGTTGGGTTCGGCACCAGTCGCCATGGTGCTCTGGGCACACTCATAGAGAGCCACGGCTTTGACATTGAAGCTGCTGTTGGAACCCCTGTGACTGTCGCTGCCGCGGGCAAGGTGATCTTCTCCAAGCGTTTGCGTGGTTATGGCAAGCTGATGATCGTTGATCATGGCATAAAGTATTACACCCTTTATGCACATGTAGCACGTTTTACCAAGCAGGTTGGTGATTACGTAGCTGCTGGCGAGGTCATTGCCTTCTCAGGCTACGAGGGTCATGACTCCGTTTATTTTGAGATTCGCCAGGGCGGTAAACCCATCGATCCTGCCAAATGGTTGAAGAAGCGCTGATCTTCTGGAGGTCCGTATGTTTAAAAACAAGGTGTTCATTCTTTTAACTGCTTTAGCACTCTTTGTTCTGCTCGGCGTGGTTTCCTTTGGTCGTATTGAGGTACCAGGGGCAACTGCGGCCACTGATTACCAGGAACTGCAACTCTTTACCGATGTCTTGACGATTGTTAAACGCAGTTATGTGGAGGACGTGTCGATTAAGGATCTGGTCTATGGCGCTATAGATGGCATGCTCACTTCACTTGACCCACATTCCGGTTTCATGTCTCCTGAAATCTACAAGGAGATGAAAGTAGATACCCGTGGTGAATTTGGTGGCCTCGGTATTGAGATCTCCCTGCGTGATGGCGTCCTGACAATTATTGCCCCGATTGAAGATACACCTGCTTCGCGCGTCGGTCTGCAAGCGGGTGATAATATCCTGAAAATTGAAGACCAATACACCAAAGATATGAAAATCATGCAAGCGGTGCATCTGATGCGTGGTGCGCCTGGGACGACTATCAACATTACCATTATGCGACAGTCTTTTGACAAGCCACAGCCGTTTACCCTGCAACGAGAAGTTATCAAGGTAAAGAGTGTCAGGTCGAAAACCCTTGAGAACGGGTTTGGTTATGTCCGTCTGGTTCAGTTTCAGGAACGCTCCGGCAAAGATCTTGACAAGGCGTTGGATAAACTGCGTGAAGATAATGGTGGCTCTTTGCAAGGACTGGTTCTCGATTTACGCAACAACCCAGGCGGTCTTCTTGACCAGGCTGTCGAAGTCGCCGACAAGTTTCTCACGGGGGGCCTGATTGTTTACACAAAGGGGCGTGAAGATGACGCACAAATGGAGTTCTCTGCTATGCGTAGTGATACTGAGGCCAATTATCCTATGGTCATCCTGATTAATGGCGGCAGTGCCAGTGCTTCAGAAATTGTGGCCGGTGCTTTGCAAGATCACGGACGTGCTGTAATCATGGGGACCCAAAGCTTCGGTAAAGGTTCGGTGCAGACAATTATCCCCCTTAGTGACGAATCAGGCCTGCGTTTGACTACGGCCAAGTACTACACCCCAAATGGTACTTCGATCCAGGCTCGTGGGATTATTCCAGATATAGAAGTCCTGCCGAGTGAAATCAAAGAAACCAAAGCTTTACATTCTTTCAGTGAAAAGGATTTGAAGAATCATTTCGATACGGAAGGTGACGATGAGAGCTCTCCTGATGAGGATGCAAACACTCTCGATGAAGAGACCCGTAACGATTTCCAGCTGATGCGTGCCCTCGATCTTCTTAAAGGCTGGAGTATCTTTAAAGGACTGGAAGCGGCTTGATGGTCAGACTGGCGGCCAGAAGTCTAAGCTCCCAGGTAGCACGTTGAGAAGAGTTGTCGATGACAAAACAAAAAAAGCGGCGTCGCTCGAAGAAGCGGCGCCCTGGTTTTTTTAAAAAAAACAGATTTCTACTGATCCTTCTAGCTGTCGTTGGTCTGGCCGTGATTAGCTTGGTTTTGCTTGCCCGCATGGAGCAGCAACTGCCGCAGCTGGTTGTGCTGCCACCAGTGACAAAACCGCCAGTGATAAAACCACCAATTGATTACATCAACAAGGTGCACATCGAAGTTGAGGCATTACTTTCAACACTCAATAACGAGACAGGGGATATCCAGCGTGATCTTGATCTTGATCATGATCCTGCTCGCTACACGGTCGAAGGTGAATTGCCTTCCTCCGAAATGATTGCCGGTTTTCAGGAGCGTTTGCAGCAGATTCCTGGCGATTATACCGTGCAGTTGAAAGAAGCGAACTCACTGACTGTTGAAAAAGCCCGTCAGACGATCATTGTAATCAATTTTATCCCACCTCTTCCTGCTATACCTGATGGGCCTCTGTTGACAATTATCATGGATGACCTTGGTCGCAGTACCTACACGGCTAAGATGTTGATTGCGCTATCTCAGCCGGTGACTTTTTCCATTCTTCCTGATGAACCTTTGACCACCCAGGTTGCAGAACTGGCGCATGCCGCTGGTCGGGAAATTATGCTGCATTTGCCGATGGAACCTCAGGGCTACCCTGCCATTAATCCTGGCAGCGAAGCCCTGTTTGTTAAATACAACGATGCTGAAATTAGCCAGCGCTTTGATCAGCTAATCACCATAATCCCTTATGTGTCAGGAACCAACAATCATATGGGGTCTCGCTTTACCGAAGATGCCAGGGCTCTGGTGCCGGTGATGGAGAGTTTGAAAGAAAAGGGTTTGTTCTTTATTGACAGCCGAACTACGGGTCATTCCCGTGTGACCGAAGTGGCCAATCGGTTCGGGGTGCCGACAATGAGCAGGGATGTTTTTCTAGATAATGTTGCCGAGGTTACCGCTATCACTCGTGAAATCAAACGACTTGAAAGTAAAGCTCGCAGAAATGGGATGGCGATTGGTATCTGCCACCCTTACCCGGAGACTCTCGAAGCATTGAGGAGGGAGCTGCCTGGTATGGTAGAACGGGGCATAACTATTGTGCCCGTTTCGGTGCTTTTGCGGAAGCAGGCTCTTGATCAGGGAAGTTGAGCGTCCGCGTTCGCAAACGGTGAGGCTGTTTGCAAACCCTACGGATATGGTTTCGAAAGCCAATCATCCACAGAATGTCAAGGGAGTTGAGTACTGACCTTGGCCATGATTCTGGTGAAGGTTGCAAAATTCTGCTCATAGAAAATTTCTTCAGGAAGATCGGAGCTGACCTTGCGTAGTAGCAGGAACGTGTCGCCAAGACGGCCCTGATTGTCGAAGAGAGTTCGTTCGAGCAATGGGAAGAGGTCCGACCGCTCTTTAGAGAGTAAGCGTTTCTCAAACTCCTGAAGCTCGATAATCTTATGTGAAACCTCAAGACCGTCATCATCAAAACGATAGAAGGAAAGTTTTTGTTGATAAAAATTTCTGGTGTGTGGAGCACGTTGCAACAGGAAGTAGGAGCGCTGTGCTGACTCACGAAACAAATCCCATATCGGGTTATGCGCTTCAACGGTGCGTTTTGCACCGTAAAAATAACGGAAGACCAGGCTGTTAAAACACTCCTCCTCGATAAAACCGGAGATCTTTTGGTCAGAGCTCTGGGCAAAGTAGCCAGCAGGACCGATACGCTCTTTCTCAACCAAGGGGTTGCCGCATATCAGGCAGCCAGTTATGAGGCTGTTGCGCCGTTTTTCATAAGCACTTTGGTGCTCTTCTTCACTATGGGCCATGTCCATGCGGTATTCATCCAGGCGTCGCACGTCAGTATCAATGCTACCCAGATAGACCTGGCGGGCAATATGGGTCATCTGTACATGCACTTCAGTATTGCGTCCATGAGTGAGAACCGGGTAGATCTTGCCTTCAGGATTGGTGTTCAGTGACTCAACCTTAGGGCTTTTGGCAATATAGCCTTCCATGCAGCGATAGCCACGGTTGATGGCGTAGGCTTTTAACAGCTGGTATGGATCGCTGAAAGGGCCATTATAGCGAATGCGCTTGTCGACCAGACAGGGCAGGATGCGTAATGGTCGACGTGATAGACTATGGAAGTCGAAAAAATCGTATATATGCTGGCAGTTGTCCATGGAGGGAGCATCTTTCACCGGGACAATAACCCGGTCGGCAACATAGAGAGCGCTCTGGGTGAAGATGTCCAGATCAGGACGTGTGTCAATAACCACGATGCCAGTGAGGCTGGATTTGGCCAGAGCTCTAGCCAGGGCCGTTGGGTCATCAAGCTCACGGCGCAGGATGTGCATTTGATCACTTGAAGGAATGAACTGAACGCCGTATTCTCCTATCTCAACCAGATTGTCAGGGTTGCTGCCGGTAAAGAGGCTGCCAACATCACCCTGTGCTGATTTCCGGTTGATTCGGAACATCTGGTCGACGGAGAAATGATTATCAAAACTCAGCAGGGTAACCGGAAGATCTTCATGAAGGGCTTTCAGGTAGATCGCCAGGTTGGTGGCCAGCGTAGTTTTACCGACGCCGCCCTTATCGCTTGAAATTGTGACAATATATGGTGCAGACATAAGGCTCCTTACGAATTTGATCTCGACAATATATAGGGGTAGTCTGGTGAAAAGTCAAACAGAAACCACAAGATACAGGGTCTATGACAGGTGACAGGTAAGTCTCAAATAATAACGGTCAGTGGTCTGGTCGCATTACTTCAGGAAGTTGTGGAAAGCAATTTCGTGACGGTGACAGTTGAAGGTGAAATCTCCAATTTTGCTTCTCCGGCGTCTGGTCATTGGTATTTTACGCTCAAGGACAGTGGTTCTCAGTTGCGAGGTGTTATGTTTCGCAGCCGCAACAGGCTGGTGGATAACCCGCCACGGGACGGTATGCAGGTTGTCTGCACAGGGACCGTGACGGTTTATGTCGCCCGCGGCGAGATGCAGCTGGTTGTCGACAGCCTGGAACAAGCTGGTCGAGGACAGCTACAGGTGGCGTTTGAAGCCCTCAAAGAGAAACTTGCCGGTGAGGGGTTCTTTGCCGCTGAGCGCAAACGTCCTCTGCCAAATTTCCCAAAAGCTGTGGGTATAGTGACCTCAGCAACAGGTGCCGCAATTCATGACATCCTCAATATTCTGCGCCGCCGAGCTCCCGATGTGCATCTTATATTGAGACCTGTTAAGGTTCAGGGAGAAGGTGCTGCAAAAGAAATTGCGACGGCAATCGAAGAGTTAAACCAGTATGGTGGGCTTGATGTTCTGATTGTTGGGCGTGGAGGTGGCTCACTTGAGGATTTATGGGCTTTCAACGAAGAGGTTGTCGCTCGGGCTATTGCTGGCTCTGAAGTTCCTGTCATCTCGGCGGTAGGTCATGAAACAGATTATACAATTGCGGATTTTGTTGCCGACCTGCGTGCGCCGACACCAAGTGCAGCAGCAGAGCTGGTTGCTAAAAACCGACAGGAACTGGAAGCACATATCGATCACCTCATCATGCGTCTGCAATCACGCATTGATCAGTCTCTAAGCCTGGTCAGCGAGCGCCTTAGCAGTCTTGAGGGTCGCCTCAAGCTTGCCGCGCGTGATTTCAAGCGTCTGCCTGATGATATTACTGACCTTGAGAAGGGCCTCGCTCTGGCAATGAGTGCTAGAATGCGTGAATATACTGATTCTCTGGGATTAGTTGCTGGTCGTTTACACGCGTTATCTCCACTGTTGCAACTTGAGCGTGGATATGTGATCGCCAGCCATGAACAAGGCGGTTCCGGTCTGGTCTCGGCAGACACTCTAGAGCCTGGTGATCGCCTCTGGTTGCGTTTTGCCAGTGGTCAGGCCCGTACCCATATAGAGGAAATTGATTCATGATGCGCCTGGTCCTCATTCTGTTTATGTCCCTTGTCTTCATGCAATCCGTGTTCATGCAACCTGTGTTTACCCAACTGGCCTGGTCTGGTGAACTGACCCTGTTCTCTACGGAGGTTTATAATGGAGAGGTGGCTGTGCTGCGTTGGCAGGGGGAGCCCCTCTCTTTTGGTGTGGTGCGTTTCATGGATGAGGTTTTCTATCTCTATCCAGACCCTGATGGTGCTGTCGCCTTATTGCCGATCAGTCTGAATACTCCTGCTGGTAACTATCCCATTCTTGCCTCTATAGTTGATCTCCACGGCCAGACAACAGCAACGGAGTTGATGCTGCATGTTGCTTACAAGGATCGTCCTGAAGAGCATTTGACTCTGCCGGAACGTATGGTCACACCAAAAGGTGAGACTGTTGCTCGCATCAATCGCGAAAGTAAACTTCTCAAGGAAAAGTATGCCCTGCGATCAACGCGATCCTGGACGACTTTTGAGCGACCGGTTGGTGATCAGGTTAACAGTGTTTTCGGCAAGCGCAGGGTGCTTAATGGTAAACCAAAGTCACCGCACAGCGGTACGGACTTTCGTAGTCGAGCAGGAACTCCGGTAGGTTCCATCAGTAACGGTCGTGTCGTTTTGGTCGCAGACCTTTTCTATACCGGCCAAACAGTCGTTGTCGATCACGGTGAGGGGTTGATCTCTTTATATGCTCACCTCTCAAAGGTCATGGTAGCGGAAGGCCGTGATGTTCTTATGGGTGAGGTGCTTGGTAAGGTTGGCAGCACTGGCCGGTCGACCGGTGCTCATCTGCACCTTACGGTCAGATTGTTAGAAACCCGGATTGATCCGCTTGCACTGCTGGCGGTTTTTAAAGCTCCGGAACAGTGAATCGCTAAGGGAATCAGATTGGTACGGGATTCAGGTTGACATGGGGCTGATAGCGTGGTGTTTTACAGATGAAAGGAAGAGTGCATGCCGGAAGAGATGACATTTGAACAAGCGCTGAAGAGCCTGGAAGAGGCTGTTGCTCGACTTGAGCAGGGGCAGATGCCTCTTGATGAAGCTTTGGATTGTTTTGAAACTGGTGTACAGGGTGCCAACCTGTGCCGAAAAAATCTGCAAGCGGTCAAGGCACGGATCGAAACCCTGCTGAAAAATGCTGATGGTTCCTTTAGCACAGAGCCTTTTGGTGGCCGTGAAGATCAGGAGTAACCCGTCCTATGGACCTCAAGGCTTACCTCAAAAATCGTTCGGCTATGGTAGATCAGGCCCTGGACCGCTGGCTACCTACCGAAGACTTTCTGCCCCATTCTCTACATCAGGCGATGCGTTATTCGGTTTTTGCTGGTGGCAAGCGTCTGCGACCGATCCTGATGATTGCGGCGTGTGAGGCGGTTGGTGGTTCCGCACAACAGGTTATGCATGCTGCATGTGCTCTGGAGATGATCCATACTTACTCCCTGGTGCATGACGATCTGCCTGCCATGGATGACGATGATTTTCGCCGTGGCCAACAAACCAATCATAAAGTCTATGGTGAGGCGACGGCTATATTGGCTGGTGATGCCCTACTTACCGAAGCCTTTCGTTTACTGGCGGATGCCGAGGCCAATAAATCGGCACCACCGAAGACAGTCTTGAGAGTCATTGAGCTTGTCGCCCGCTTTGCCGGTTCCCATGGTATGGTTGGCGGCCAAGTTGTTGATATGGAGTCTGAGGGTAAAGAGATAGATTTCCCGACGTTGGAATATATTCACACGCATAAAACCGGTGGTTTAATTCTGGCGTCAGTACAGGTTGGTGCCTTACTAGGCGGCGGTGATGAAGAACAATTCGCCGCATTGACCCGTTTTGGTGGCGCGGCAGGATTGGCTTTTCAGATCGCAGATGATATTCTGGATGTTGTTGGTGATCAGGCTGAACTAGGTAAGGATGTTGGTAGTGACCAAGCCCGTGGCAAGGCTACTTATCCGGCCCTGCTCGGTCTTGCCGAGGCGCGTCAACGTGCCGACGAACTCTGTGATCTTGCGGTTGAGTCACTGAATCCTCTCGGGAGTGCTGCGGAAACCTTACAGGTACTGGCCCGTTACATTGTTGATCGAAATTCTTGAATAATATATGCGGTGAATATGTCTGAGATATTGAACCAGGATAATCCTCTTGCAGCACTGAAAGAACTTCCCGAAGCAGATTTGCCGCAGCTGGCCGAGGAACTTCGGGATGTAATTGTCAAAACCGTGGCCGAGACCGGTGGTCATCTGGCAAGTTCTCTTGGTGTCGTAGAGTTGACGATTGCTTTGCATCGGGTTTTCGATTCTCCTACAGATAAAATTGTCTGGGATGTTGGTCACCAGGCCTATGCTCACAAGCTGCTGACGGGTCGTTATGCACGTTTCAGCACCCTGCGGCAACTGAATGGCATTAGCGGCTTTCCCAAGCGAAATGAGAGCCCTCACGATTGTTTTGATGTCGGTCATTCCAGTACCTCAATTGCTGCTGCTCTCGGTATGGCGACAGCACGCGATGCTAAGGGTCTTAATAAGAAGGTGGTTGCTATTATCGGTGACGGTTCTTTGACTGCCGGTCTGGCGTTCGAGTCGCTCAATCAGGCCGGTCATCTTAAAAAAGACCTGCTGGTTATCCTGAACGACAACGAAATGTCGATTTCACCGAATGTCGGTGCGCTCTCATCCTTTTTCAGCCGGCAGATGACCTCTGACTTTTTTGTACGTCTGAAACGGGAAACGGAAACCTTTCTCGATAGTGTTCCGAAAATTGGCAAAGACCTCAGACGTCTGGCGAAAAAGGCAGAGGAGGCGGTTAAGGGCTTTTTGACGCCTGGAATGCTCTTTGAAGCGTTTGATTTTGATTATGTTGGCCCGATTAATGGCCACAAACTCGATGAACTGATTCAAACTCTGGAAAATATTACCAATATGGACGGCCCTGTGCTGATGCATGTGGTCACCAAGAAGGGCAAAGGTTATCCCCCCGCCGAAGAGAATCCCGGCCTCTATCATGGAGTTGGACCATTTGATCCGGTAACAGGGGAAGTGCAGAAAGGCAGTGGTAACCTGCCCAGTTACACATCTGTCTTTGGCAAGACATTGACTGAACTGGCCGAAAAAGATGATCGCATCGTTGCCATTACGGCGGCCATGCTGGAGGGAACCGGACTCAAGTCTTTCGCCGAGCGCTTTCCTGAGCGTTTCTTCGATGTCGGTATTGCCGAGCAGCATGCGGTTACTTTTGCCGCCGGTATGGCGACCCAGGGGCTCAAACCGGTGCTGGCCATTTATTCCACCTTTTTGCAGCGTGCTTATGACAATGTCGTGCTAGATGTCTGTTTGCAGAAATTGCCAGTCACTTTTGCTCTGGATCGTGGTGGTCTTGTTGGCGCCGATGGCCCGACGCATCACGGTGTGTTCGACTTTTCCTACTTGCGTCACATCCCTAATATGACTTTCATGGTGCCCCGTGACGAAAATTACTTACGTCACGCAATGGCGACGGCATTGGCTTTCGATGGTCCTTTTGCCTACCGGTATCCGCGTGGTACCGGAACCGGTGTCACTGCGGAAAAACCTCGTCAGCTTGCCGTAGGGAAGGGTGAGAAACTGCGTGATGGCAAGGATGGTGTTATCTTTGCTGTTGGTGCTCTGATTACTGACGCTCTGGCTGCGGCCGAGACTCTGGCCGGTGATGGTCATGACTTCGCGGTCGTCGATCCGGTCTATCTTAAGCCTCTCGATAAAGAGTTGTTGGTTGCAGAGGCAGTCAGGACCGGATTTGTTGTCACCATAGAAGAGAATGCCCTCCAGGGCGGCTTCGGTTCAGCTGTTCTGGAACTATTTTGCGAGGAGGGGCTCACTGTGCCAGTCAAAAGAATTGGCCTTCCGGACAAGTTTATCGAGCAGGGGACTCAGACAGAGTTGCGGGCACGCTGTGGTCTGGATGTCGAAGGTATTGTTGCTACGATTAAGGGTGCGTTGGGCAAGGATTAGCTAAGGAAAAGAAATAATCAGGAGTATTATACTGTTAACGATAAAGTAGTAATTTTTGACTAATCCTTATTTGTAGATTTTCCAGGGGGGATGGAATGTGAAATCTGCTGAAACGCATTGTCGGCCACGTGACCGCAATGCGTTTTTTTGTGCTTGTAGTGTGACTTATTATGACATGGTGGGCGAGTAGTTATGAAGAGCATTGTTTTTGACATTGAAACCACTGGGCTTTCACCCAATACTGGACATCGTATCATTGAGATTGGCGCATTGTCCATGCAGGGGGCAGAGATTGTGTCGGAATTCCATAGTTTGATTGATTGCGATTATCCGATTTCCCCGCAGGCACAACGGGTTCACGGTATCAGTGCGCAGATGCTGCGAGATCAACCGCTGCCGGATATGGTTTTTACTGCCTTCCGGGATTTCATCGGTCACCTGCCTCTGGTTGCTCATAATGCACCTTTTGATACGCGTTTTCTGCGAGCCGAGTTTGCTCAACTTGGATATTCTCTGAAAAATACCATCCACTGTACTCTGAAGCTGAGTCGCCGCCATTGGCCGCACTTGCCGAATCACCGTTTGGATACGGTTTTTGCGCGGCTTGGCGGCAGGGTTGATGCGACGATACAAAGGCATCGGGCGCTTGATGATGCGAGGATGGCGGCTTTTGTTTGGGGGGAGATATTGAAACGTGGATGAGTTGACTGCTGGTTATTATCGGTATTGGGGGAAGGCAGCGGAGGACGGGAGTTACCATCTGTTGCCGTATCATTGTTTGGATGTGGCGGCGGTGGGTAAATACTGGTGGGAACAGAGCCCGTCTCTTCGTTTACAAATTTCGCAACAATTGGGGCTGTCTGAAGATGTCGCCCTTGCCTGGATCATGTTCTTTTTGGCAATGCATGATTTTGGTAAGTTCGATGTTCGCTTTCAGTCCAAGGTGCAGCAAGTATGTAATAAGCTTTTCCCCTTCAATCTACCAGGTCAACTTACGTCTGATTATTATCACGGGCCGAAAGGGTTTATGTGGCTTGCACAAGAGTTGAGGGAATATTTAGGACAAGACGAATTACGCCCCAGTCAGCGTAAACCGTATCAACACTGGGTTGCGCAGGTTGCTGGTCATCATGGCCAAATTCCGACCGACCCTTCTTTGTCAATTCCGTTATTTGTCCCTCCCGAAATTGTCGAGTTCGATGCTAAGGCGAGAAGTGCATGGATACGTACATTGACCAGGTTGTTTCTTTCACCGCAGAAAATAGAGTTATCTGATATCCCACCGGTCGCACCAAATATACTCGCTGGTTTTTGTAGTGTCTGTGACTGGATTGGATCAAATCAAAAGTTTTTTAATTTTCAATCGGAGCCAAGAGATTTAAAAGAATATTTTGAAGAACGTTATGAAATTGCAGCCTCTGCGGTTGAACGCTTAGGGGTGATAAGTCGCCCACTGCCCCAGGGGGGAATGGATGTCCTCTTCCCGGAATATCAGCCGAGGGGGTTGCAAACACTGGTTGCTCAACTTCCGGTTCACAGAGGACTCACGATTATAGAGGCACCAACAGGCTCGGGTAAAACAGAAGCCGCTCTCGCTTATGCGTCGAGACTGTTGGCCGGAGGGGCTGCGGAAAGTGTGATCTTTGCGTTACCCACTCAAGCAACGACAAATGCCATGTTTGATCGCCTGCAAGTTGTAGCTGAACGGCTTTTTAAGGGTGGGAGGAATGTTGTTCTTGCTCACGGTAAACGTGATTTTGTCCAGAATTTTATCGACTTAAAAAATGTCGCAACTTCTTCATCATACGGCAAAGAACAGGACGGCCTTGTACAGTGTTCCGAATGGTTGGCATCCAGCAGAAAGCGTGTCTTTTTAGGGCAAATTGGAGTTTGTACAATTGATCAGGTTCTATTATCTGTACTGCCTGTTCGTCATAATTTTGTTCGAGGTTTCGGGGTAAGAAAAAGTGTTCTCATTATTGATGAAGTCCATGCCTACGACAGTTACATGTACGGTCTGTTGAACCGGGTTTTAGAGGAACAATATAAAGCCGGTGGAAGTGCCATTTTATTGTCAGCAACTTTGCCTGCCTTTCAACGTAGACAACTGCAAAAAAGTTGGGGAGATGAAAGTGAAATAACCGTATCAGACTATCCTCTTGTTACTCATTCTGGAGGGGATTGCACCCGTTTTTTCAAGCTGGATTCTCAGCCCGGTATTGATCGGATAGTGAAGGTCGAGTTGTGGCCAAGCAACAAGGCGGAGTTTACTGTAGAGCATTTAGAAAAAATTGTGATAGCTGCCGAGCAAGGTGCAGTGGTAGCTGTCATCTGTAATGTGGTGGCGGAAGCTCAGCGGGTTGCGTCGGCGTTATCAACAATGACAAACCTCACGGTTGATCTCTTCCATTCACGCTATCGTTTTGTTGATCGGTTGGCAAAAGAATCAGTGGTTATTAACGATTATGGTCCGAAATCAAAGCGCTCTAGGAGGATTCTGGTTGCAACTCAGGTAGTTGAGCAGAGTCTTGATCTTGATTTTGACTGGATGGTGACCCATCTATGTCCGGTAGATTTGCTCTTCCAACGCCTTGGGCGTTTACACCGCCATGACAATAAAAGACCTGAAGGGTTTAAGTCACCTTCATGTGCGATTATCATTCCTCCTGAGGGTTCAACCGACTTTGATTTACATGAAGTTATCTATCAAAATGTCAGGGCTCTCTGGCGAACCCAGAAAAAACTCGAAGGAGCCGACGAAATTATCTTTCCCAAAGCATATCGCGAATGGATTGAAGAAGTTTATCAGGAAGAAGCCCGGGACGACGAACCGGTAGAAATTGACGACAAGTATTTTATTTTCAAAATAATGCAGCGGGAACGTCAGAACCTTTCTGACCGCATTAGTAGCGCAGCAATTACCCCTTTTGCGGATACCGACGAAAACATTTCTGCGCTGACTCGTGATGGCGACATGAGCTTGCTCGTCATGCCAGTGGTTATTGATGCAGGAAAGAAAAGATGTTTGGACGGCCAATGCTTGGATGACCTCGAAGATTGGCAGTTACCCGAGGTTGTTAACCTGCAAACAATTTCAGTTCCAGGTACTAATAGTTGGAAAGGATCCTTGCCGCAGGCAGAGCAAGAGGGAATTATTTATTTGGAAATGACGGCAGATGCTGACAAATGGGTCGCGACCGTGGGGCAATATCGATTCATTTATACCGTTGATCGGGGATTGGAGCGGGAGAAATTATGAACCTACTGACAGATAATTGGATACCGGTAAGAAAAGGCGATGTAGCAGAGTATATCAGTCTGAAAAAACTACTGTGTACTGACGACGATTGGCAGCTCACTTCCAACAGGGATGATATGGAATTGGCCGCACTACAGTTGATCGTTTGCCTGGTTCAAGTTGTGTTTATGCCAGATGATGGGGACGCACTGTTTGAAGATTGGGAAAAACCTATGGATGAAGACGCTTTTGAGAAAGGTGTGGAGTCTTATTTAGAGTGGTTTGATCTGTTGCATCCGACCCAGCCGTTTATGCAGATCAGAAACTTTAGAGCAGAAAAAACACCGATTCAAAAACTATTTGTCGGTTTGCCTGAGGGTAATAATCACGCATTTTTTAATGCTGTGGGGGAAGTTGACAGTGTGTCATTACCTGCTGCTGTCGTAGCCCTTTTTAACCAAAATTCAAATGCGCCAGGGTTTTCAGGTAAACAAAAAGCTGGCATACGGGGGGCAACACCTATCACGACTTTAATCAAAGACGAAAGCCGTTTGAGACGAACGGTATGGGTTAATGTTCTTTCGAAAGACTTTGCTAAAAAATATTTCTCAAATATTGATAGTACACCCGTGTGGATTGAACCAATTATTCCCATTGATACAGTAGCTACCTATATTGAAAAATCAAAATCGAAGAAAAATTCTCATAATAGAAAAAATATTGCCGCCCAAGATATAGGCTTTATTCGAGGCCTTTTTTGGCTTCCTGTGCTTATAGAACTTGTCATAAACAATGAAGACATTGAATCAATGCCGATATGTTCATCGTTTAAAATGGGATCTGATTTTTACTACGAAATTAAAGGTACGTGGATACACCCACATAGCCCGAGAATACTAAATGAAGAAGGCAGTGAATATGTTCATTCGTTCACAATTACTTCTCCTGCCTGGACGGAATTAAACACTTTTCTTTTTAAAGACATTAACGAGCAAGAAGGAAGCATTCCGGCTCTAGTTGTCTCGCAGTATCAAGAGGTTTTTGCTGCCGGGAAACCTCTAAATCTGGTTGTGGGAGGTTATTGCAATAAACAAGCACTTATACTGCAAAGACGGCATGAAATGTTTTCTCTACAAAAAGGGTGGCAAGATGGAAAGGCACATTTGGAAATGATTCTGAATTTTGGGTTGAACTGCAAAGATGAACTCAGGAAAAAAACCTACGGCTTATCAAGGAACCTTGGTGTCAAAGGCATGGCGAAACAGAGCGAACAACTTTTTTTCTCCTTAAGCGAAACAGTAGTTCACAGGTTGATTCGTGATTTAACCTGGAAAGATAGGCTGCAAGAAGTTGAGAAATCTAAAAACGTTTTCATTGAATTGAGTAGGGAGATTTTCGACCAAATAGTTAAATCCTATGAGCATGATCCGAAAATGATGAAAACCATTGTAAAAAGCCGAGCAGGTTTGAATAAATCGTTACTAAAATTATAGGAGGTGGCTGTGAGAAAAATGGAACTACCAGATTTCAAACGATTGGTAAAGCAATTCAAGGAGGAATTAACCAATGGTCAAAGAGCCGAATTGAGGCGAGTTACCGTGCCCTCTGAATTGGCACTTCTGCCTGCTTTTTTTCACCTTGTTCGTCCCTTTGGCAAGGCAAATGATGCCTGGTATCGGCTCGCGTTTTTTCTGCCATATGTTGATCATCGAGATGATGGACTGACGCTGGGGAAGGTGTTGGCGAGTAAGAAAATCAACGAAAGACGACTGTTTCAGATTGTGCGTTCCCAACCACCAACTGACCTTGTCCATCTGCGGCGTTTGACCCAGCAGATCAAGCCGACTGTTGATTGGAACAAGTTTGGGAAAATGATTTACTTCTGGCGAGAAGACCGGTGCGAGATCAGTAAACAGCAACTGATGAAAGACTACTACCTTGGATAACTTGCAGATAAAACAATTGCATTCCAACAGGAGGAAAAAATGAGCGAGAAGAATTTTTTGAATTATCATGTTCTGATTTCACACAGTCCGTCTTGCCTGAACCGTGATGACATGAATATGCAGAAGACTGCGGTCTTCGGTGGTACGCGTAGAGTTCGGGTTTCAAGCCAAAGTTTGAAGCGTGCAATTCGCACTTCTGATTATTACAAGGAGAAATTCAATTCTCTCTCTGACAGGACCAAGCAACTTGGGCTTTTGGTTGATAAATATGTAGTTGCCCTTTCGGATCAATTCACTGAAGAAGTCGTCCGTACAGTTGTTGGGTTAATTTCCGGGGAAAAAGATATCACGTCTGAGACAAAAAGCGGCGCTGTTGCCGTTTGGTCAGTCAGTGAGGTAGGCAAATATTGTGGAAAGTTTCAAAACGCTCTGGACGAGGGACAAAATAGCTCAGATGTAGAAAAAGCTTTTCCGAAAGAATTTAAAAAGGAGTTCAAGGGCTTCAACGATGCTTTTCAGAATAATGTCGATTTGGCTTTGTCCGGGCGTATGGCGACATCCGGCATCATGACTTCTGTTGATGCGGCTTTGGCTGTTGCCCACGCCATTACGACACACACTGTTGATGGAGATATTGACTGGTTTACTGCGGTTGATGATCTGACCCTGGAGGAGGGTAAAACAGGATCAGCCCACCTTGATACACAAGAATTCAGCTCTGGAGTTTTCTACCGCTATGCCAGTTTGAATATCCGTCAATTGCAAGAGAACCTTGGCGGTGCCCCTAGGGAGGACGCCTTGGTTGTCGCTAAACATGTATTGCATATGTTGGCGACCGTGGTGCCCACTGCCAAGCAGAACAGTTTCGCAGCTTTTAATGTCGCAGATATTGCAATGGTTGCATTTAGTGACCAGCCTATCTCTTTGGCAAATGCATTTGAAGAGCCAGTAAAGGCAGCTAAGGGAGGCGGTTTCTTAAAACCATCTGTAGCGGCTTTTGTTACTTATAAAGACTCCGTCTATAAGGGGTTTGGTCTGGATGACCGTGTCGGCTATTTCAGTCTGACGACTTGTGAGATGGAAGGTACTGTTAAACAAAATGTGTCCGAACTGGAAAACTGGGTTGAAAAAGACGGCTTGGAGTAGGTCATGAAAACTTATTTGATACTTAAATTTCAAGGTGCGATGCAGGCTTGGGGAGGGCACACTTATGAAGATTTACGCCAAAGCCACCCATTCCCAACCAGGAGTGGCATTGTTGGACTGCTTGCTGGCTGCCTCGGTATTGATCGTGCGGACATAAAGGAAAGAGAGGCTCTCAACAACAGTATTGTCCTGACTGTAAGAGCAGATAAACGGGATATCCCGGCAATTCGTATAACCGATTACCATACGATTCTGGGTGCTCGAAAGGTTGATGGAAATGCTCGTAAGGATGCTGTCCAATCTTATCGGGAATATTTATGTGACGCTCAGTTCACATTGGCACTCGAATTTTTACCTGATGCGGAATTTTCTCTAAATGAGGTGGTGATTGGGGTGATGAAACCGTTTTACACACCGGTCCTTGGCCGACGAGCATGTCCCCTGCATCGACCATTATTTGATGCCGAAGTTAATGCCTCAGATGCCCTGAAGGCGTTGCAACAAGTCGAACCTTTTGCCGGGACAATTTACAGTGAGAAATTGATCTCAGGTGGCAGTCAAATGAGAGTGCGTGACGTTCCTATGCCGACAGCCGTTCGTCAGTTCGCGACTCGCACCATCTCTGTCTACGGAGGCGATAATGTATCTGAGTAAAATCATGCTTACCGGCACTGCATGTCGTAATCCATATGAAATGCATCGGTTATTATGGCAACTCTTTCCTCCTGATGCTGATGCCAACCGCGATTTTCTTTTTCGCGTGGAGCGATCTGGTCAGCAACATGCTGAAATTCTTCTGCAATCAAAACGTCAACCGTGTGCTGAAACTGACAGAATGAGGATACTAGCCAATCGTGACTATACGTTGAGACTTCGAAACGGTCAAAGAATTCAGTTTTTACTTGTTGCAAATCCGGTGAAAACAATTAGTGATGAACGTGGACGCAAGAACGTAAAAGGCGCTGTGAAAAAATGCCGTGTACCGTTAATTCGTGAGAAAGAACAACGTGCCTGGTTGGAAAGAAAACTGAATGACTGCGCGCAAATCGAAACATTGGTCATTGATCCCAAACTGCCACTTAACTTCAGAAAAGGTAAAGGATATGTGGCTGGCAAGATTCAGCCACTCAGTTTCCAAGGGGTTCTCACTGTCAAACAAGCCTCTGCTTTTGAAAAACTGGTTGTTGCGGGTGTTGGCCCTGCTAAGGCCTTCGGCTGCGGTCTCCTATCCATCGCAAACGCCAACTGACAATGCATTCATTATGAACAAATCAAAGGAGGGAAACATGGAAACAAAATTGGCAATCTTCAAAGGCAAGGAAATACGTCGCACTCTGCACAATGACGAATGGTGGTTTTCAGTTGTTGATGTCTGTGCTGTTTTGACCGACAGTGCTGATGCTGGTGCATACTGGCGGAAGCTCAAGCAACGACTCAAGGCTGAAGAAAGTGAGGTCGTGACAAATTGTCACGGACTGAAACTGAAGGCTGTTGATGGAAAAAGGTATGTGACCGATTGTGCTAACACTGAAGGTATCTTCCGCATCATCCAGTCGATCCCATCACCCAAAGCCGAACCGTTCAAACGCTGGCTGGCCAAGGTCGGTTACGAACGGGTTCAGGAGATTGAAGATCCAGAACTGGCGACAAAACGTACTCGTGAGCTCTATCTAGCCAAAGGTTATTCCGACGCCTGGATAGAAAAGCGCATACGCGGTATTGCTGTTCGAGCAGAATTGACCGAAGAATGGAAAAATCGTGATGTCGGTGGTAGTCGCGAATACTCTATTCTTACCGCTGAAATATCCAAGGCGGCGTTCGGTGTGACGCCATCCGAATACAAAGAATTGAAACAACTCGACCGCGAGAACCTGCGTGACCATATGACCGATCTTGAGTTGATCTTCTCCATGCTGGGTGAAGCGGCGACCACTGAAATTACCCGAACTCAAGATGCTCAAGGTTTTACAGAAAACCGTACTGCCGCTGACAAGGGCGGTAAAATCGCCGGGGAGGCGCGTGAAAAACTGGAAGAGGAAACCGGTAAAAGCGTTGTGAATGATGAGAATTATCTGGAGGTAGCTGAAAGCCAAAAACGACTTGAACGTAAAAAGGGTTAATTGACAACACCTATGGGGGCGATATGAGTCAACAGTTGTTACCACCGCTGAAACCGATTCCGATGAAAGATCGAGTGTCGGTGTTTTACGTTGAAAAAGGCAACCTGGATGTACTAGACGGTGCTTTTGTCATTGTCGATAAAACTGGAGTGCGCACTCATATCCCTATCGGTGGTGTCGCTTGTCTGATGTTGGAGCCCGGCACTCGGGTATCACATGCGGCGGTGACTTTGGCGGCGCGGGTCGGTTGTCTGCTGATTTGGGTGGGGGAGGCTGGAGTAAGACTCTACGCTGCTGGGCAGCCGGGTGGAGCGCGATCCGACCGATTGCTTTATCAGGCCAGGCTGGCGCTGGATGATGATGCTCGTCTAAAAGTGGTTCGCAAGATGTATGAAATCCGTTTCGGTGAGGCGCCTCCACAACGGCGAAGTGTCAATCAGTTACGAGGAATCGAAGGCTCGCGGGTGAAGAAGATGTACGAACTGCTGGCCAGGCAGTATAAAGTTTCCTGGAAAGGGCGTAATTACGATCATACGACATGGGGGAGCGGCGATGTTGCAAATCGTTGTCTTTCTTCGGCAACGGCATGTCTGTACGGTATCTGCGAGGCGGCGATCCTGGCGGCTGGATATGCCCCGGCGGTCGGATTTATTCACACAGGAAAACCACAATCTTTTGTTTATGATGTTGCCGATATTTTCAAGTTCGAGACAGTTGTTCCCGTAGCGTTCAAGGTGGCTTCGAGTAAGTCGTATAACTCGGAACGTGATGTGCGCTTGGCTTGTCGGGATGCTTTCAGGCAGAGTAAGTTACTCAGAAGGATTATCCCAATGATTGAGAAAATTCTTGCTGCGGGTGAATTATCGGTGCCAAATGCACATGAAGAGGCGGTTGATATTGCAATTCCCAACAAAGAGGGGGTAGGTGATGCTGGTCATCGTGGTTGAAAATGCTCCACATCGTTTGCGGGGGAGATTAGCGCTCTGGTTGTTGGAGGTGCGCGCAGGAACTTATGTGGGCAAGGTGTCGCGAAGGGTACGTGAAATGATCTGGAATACGGTGGAAATGGGTATTGATGAGGGGAATGCTGTGATGGCATGGGCGACAAATACGGAATCTGGTTTTGATTTTGAAACTCTCGGTGCCAATCGTCGTGTTGGTATCGATATGGATGGCTTGAAGTTAGTCTCTTTTTTACCTGATGGTGAGGTTGCGGAGAGGTTATGAAACATGGTGCTTTTGTTGGTAGAAAATGTGTGTCTTAGAAAATCTAGTAATTACAGTATAGTAGAAGAAGTGTGTTCCCCGCGTAGGCGGGGATGAACCGCTGTTCACCGTGTTCATCAATAGTGATAGTACGTGTTCCCCGCGTAGGCGGGGATGAACCGTCAACAGATCCGCGCGCTCAAAAAAGCCGGCAGTGTTCCCCGCGTAGGCGGGGATGAACCGGATGACTCCTGAAGAGTGGGAGGTCATTCAGTGTGTTCCCCGCGTAGGCGGGGATGAACCGAACCCAGTGAGAACGTATAAACTGGTACACCGGTGTTCCCCGCGTAGGCGGGGATGAACCGACCCTTGCGAACGTCCTCATATAAATCCTCAAGTGTTCCCCGCGTAGGCGGGGATGAACCGTAGAGATGCTCAACGATGAGATTAAAGAAAAAGTGTTCCCCGCGTAGGCGGGGATGAACCGGCGACGACATCACTTGGCTGCGCGAGATCGAGGTGTTCCCCGCGTAGGCGGGGATGAACCGAGCTTCTTACGTGGTCACCTAATAATAAATACGTGTTCCCCGCGTAGGCGGGGATGAACCGGATGTTATGTGGGCTTAGTTTGTCCATCACACGTGTTCCCCGCGTAGGCGGGGATGAACCGTTTAGGTCGACCGACTCCGGACGAAGACAGCGGTGTTCCCCGCGTAGGCGGGGATGAACCGACAATGTGTTTTTATTGGCTTGATTCACGAAAGTGTTCCCCGCGTAGGCGGGGATGAACCTTAAGAAGAGTATCTCCGACGCTCAAATCTCCTGTGTTCCCCGCGTAGGCGGGGATGAACCGGAGGCCAACATGCTCACAGTCGCAGATTTCGCGTGTTCCCCGCGTAGGCGGGGATGAACCGATGGAGAAGAACCGAAACCGTGAGCATAAGCAGTGTTCCCCGCGTAGGCGGGGATGAACCGCTCAGTGCATGGAGTTGATGCCGGTACTATTTGTGTTCCCCGCGTAGGCGGGGATGAACCGCGTAGTTATCTCATTTATACCTATGCAGGAGAGTGTTCCCCGCGTAGGCGGGGATGAACCGCAATGGGTTGGAAGAATATCACTAAGCCGGAGGTGTTCCCCGCGTAGGCGGGGATGAACCGGCAACGGTCAGGTAAGACATCATATTAATGCAGTGTTCCCCGCGTAGGCGGGGATGAACCGGTTATTTTGTCTGCTCATGCCCTTGATGAGGTGTGTTCCCCGCGTAGGCGGGGATGAACCGGTAATTGTCGATATCTGACCGGATGGAATATAGTGTTCCCCGCGTAGGCGGGGATGAACCGAGACCAGGCGGATCCGATCCGACGCCGACATGGTGTTCCCCGCGTAGGCGGGGATGAACCGTAACAGTCGCCCTCCTGGAGGCAGCATGACCAG
>JAMONP010000062.1 GCA_027065695.1 Desulfuromonadales bacterium
GCCCCAGCGGATAAAATCCTGAACCGTGTGTAGGTCGCGAATAGCTTCGTGTCTCATCGCTGCCAATGCCACTCTGTAATTAAAAAGTGGCCTATTATAGACACAACCATATTCAGGATGGGATGAATATTCATTATCAGTTGATCATTGAGTTGTTATACTCGGCAAAACACTCCCTGTGAATACGACTGAGATAGAAGAGAGTTATGGCCCAATATATCTACACCATGAACCGGGTGAGCAAAACTGTTCCCCCCAAGCGCACCATTATTAAAGATATTTCGCTCTCCTTTTTTCCTGGAGCCAAAATTGGTGTTTTAGGATTAAATGGTGCGGGCAAGTCCACCGTATTACGCATCATGGCTGGCATTGATCAAGAGTTTGAAGGTGAGGCCCGTCCACAGCCGGGCATCAAAATCGGCTACCTCTCACAAGAGCCTGAGCTGAATCCAGACAAGGATGTACGCGGTAATATTGAAGAGGCACTGGGTGAAGTAAAATCAGCGATGACCCGTCTTGATGAGGTTTACGCCGCCTACGCCGAGCCTGATGCGGACTTCGATGCCCTCGCCGCTGAACAGGCCAAACTGGAAAATATTATTCAAGCTGCTGATGCTCACAATCTGGAGCGTAAGCTGGAGATCGCCGCCGATGCACTGCGCCTACCACCGTGGGATGCCGATGTCAGCAAACTTTCCGGTGGTGAACGCCGCCGTGTTGCACTCTGCAAACTGATTCTCTCGGCACCCGACATGCTGCTACTCGATGAGCCAACCAACCACCTGGATGCTGAATCTGTCGCCTGGCTGGAGCAATTTCTACGGGAGTATGAAGGCACGGTGGTTGCCGTCACCCATGACCGTTACTTCCTCGACAACGTTGCTGGCTGGATTCTCGAACTGGATCGTGGTCACGGTATTCCCTGGGAGGGCAACTACTCCTCGTGGCTGGAGCAAAAGCAGCAGCGTCTGGCACAAGAAGAGAAAGGCGAAAAATCTCGCATGAAAGCGATGAAGGCCGAGCTGGAGTGGGTTCGTTCAAATCAGAAAGGGCGACACGCCAAGAGCAAGGCCCGTCTTGCCCGCTACGATGAAATGGCCAGTCAAAGCATGGAGAGCCGCAACGAAACCAACGAGCTCTTCATTCCCCCCGGCCCGCGTTTGGGTGATCTGGTGGTTGAGGCAAAAGATCTGAATAAAGGATTTGGTGATCGGCTGTTGATTGATAACCTCAACTTCAACCTACCGCCTGGTGGCATCGTAGGAGTAATCGGCCCCAATGGTGCCGGTAAATCGACACTATTCAAAATGTTAATGGGGATCGAAAAACCCGATTCAGGTGAGCTGCGCATCGGCGATACAGTAAAACTCGCCTACGTCGACCAGAGCCGTGACGCACTCGACAACAATAAAACAGTCTGGCAGGAGGTCTCTGATGGGCAAGAGATCATCAACATCGGTAACATAGAGATCAACTCCCGCGCCTACCTCAGTCGCTTTAACTTCAAAGGCAGTGACCAGCAGAAAAAAGTCGGTGAACTGTCGGGGGGCGAACGTAACCGCCTGCACCTCGCCAAGCTGCTACAGAGCGGCGGCAATGTTCTACTGCTTGATGAACCCA
>JAMONP010000063.1 GCA_027065695.1 Desulfuromonadales bacterium
ATATGCTACAGAACCATCTTTAAGGTCGTCAACATCAACCTCTTCTATCTCACCTTTTACCAGAGAGGCCGGACCGGAAAAGGAGTAACTATCCCCTTTGAGAGAATCATCCCAGCGTTGCACCAAAGCGTAATTAACGGAGCCGCGCAAAACTGCCGAACTGTCGTTATACAATTCAAGACCGGCATCAATGGTGTACTGGTCACCATGCAAGAGAAAGCTTTTTACATATTGCATACCGTTGGCAGCATTATGCTGAAAACGGATCTCAACCTGATCTTGTCCGGAAACCTTAACAACACTCTCTGCCGTTGTATCAAAGCGAGCGTCCGCATTTAAAACAAACCCCTCTGAGCCAGTTGTACGCAGCGTCGAATAAAGCAGTGGACCCGGTTCGAACATCTGTACGGGCGGCGAATCTTCAGCAGCAGTAGCCCGATAATCCTTCAACTTGAAAGAGACTAATCGCGCACCCTGAGTTGTGAATACAGCCTGATATTTATCCGTTTCAACAGTAATTTCACGCGCAGGTGCTGTCGTTATAGTATCAGAAGTATTTACCGAGTCAACGACAACAGCCGCTTTTACTTCTACTGGCATTACATCGGTAACAACCTGCTTCTCAGCTTCGCTAGTGACAACCTGCTTAGACTTATCGTTTTCTAGCGATTGCTGTTGGTTCTTTTGTGCTGGCGGGAAAAACATAGTAAAACCCATCCAGACAACCAGCATGAGGACCATAGCGAGAATAAGGTTTTTATTTTCACCAGAATTCATAATTAATAAAAACTCCTGTTATAAATGAAACTTAGGGCCTGGATCAACAGGGTCATACCCACCCGGGTGCCAAGGGTGACAACGGGCCAGACGTTTAAGACCTAACCAGAGACCGCCCATAACGCCACGTGTATTAACGGCATCCAGGGTATATTGAGAGCAGGAAGGGTAAAAACGACAGGTTGGTGGCTTCAGCGGGGAAATAAAAGTTCTGTAAAAACGAATACCCGCTATGGCTAACCGTTTAAACATAATCATCGGTCTCCAGGCGGGCAAAGATAATTAGAAGTTCCCGGTCCAACTGCAAGTGACTCAACTGTCCTGCTTGACGTTTAGCTATAATAGAGATATCCAAAAGTTGGCTGAACTGTTTACGGTGCGTTCTGAACAGCTCACGAATCCAACGTTTAAGCTGATTACGGCAAACAGCATTACCAACTTTGCGGCTTATGGTTATCCCCAACCGTGAATGTTCCCGGCCAGAATTCACAATCACAACAAAATGAGTCGTGTGATAACGTTGACCCTCTCGCCACGTTCGATCATAATCTCTTGAGCGACGTATTCGATAAAGCTTTTGGAGGGTCTGTTCACCTTTCACACGAGTCGTAACACTACTTGATTGGAATCGTTGCAGCCAAAACTTTACGGCCCCTGGCGCGCCGACGTTTGATCAGATTTGCGCCACCCTTAGTGCGCATACGCTTACGAAAACCATGAGTACGTTTGCGACTAACCTTGCTTGGTTGATAGGTACGTTTCATAACGATTTATATCTCCTGTATGCTGCAAATTATGGATTTTTGTAAAGAGGACTTTTAAGCATAACTACAAAATAAAGTCAAGAAAGAAAAGATTGTCGGGCTTTTTAGTTGTTACTCCACAAGCAGTTTTCTCTTGCAATAACAAAGAGCCTCTGATAGTCTCTACCATCAAGTATTTCACCTGTAGTTTTTAGCCCAACCCCCTGACTTCAGGCACTTTTCAAGTTATCCACGGTTGTTTAAAAGATTGTGGATAAATCAATTTTCACTGAATGCTTCTAACACTTAAGTTACGACTGATACCTGTATGAGTAAACTCTGGGATGATACCCTTACACATCTGGAAATGAATCTCAGTCCACAGCACTTTACGACTTGGATAAAACCATTGAAACTCGTCAAAATCGAGCAAGATATGGTTTATCTGGAAGTTACAAACAGATTTGTTCTTGATTGGGTAAAGGATAACTATAGCAAACCCATACAAAAAATTCTTTCTGAACTCTCTGCGGTTACTTATCGACTCCAATTCAATATTTCCGATATAGGCAGAGATAATATACTTAAAAGAACAACTATAGTTGAAAAAACAGCTGTGCCTACAACCAATAATGAAAAAATAAGAAGAAAAAATAATTCTCTCTCTCTTAATCTAAACAGTAAATACACTTTTGAAGAGTTTGTCGCTGGTTCATCTAACCAGTTTGCTTACGCAGCAGCCATGGCTGTCGCCAACAATCCGGCTACAACTTATAATCCCCTTTTTATTTATGGCGGTGTCGGCTTAGGGAAAACCCACCTGGTAAATGCCATAGGTAACGCTATTCTCAAAAAATCACCGCAGATGCGCATCTGTTACTACACCTCTGAGAAATTCATGAATGAATTAATTAATTCATTACGCTATAATCGCATGGATGAATTTCGCAACAAGTTTCGTTCTATGGATGTTCTCCTCATAGATGATATACAGTTTTTAGCTGGTAAAGAACGTACCCAGGAAGAATTTTTTCATACATTCAATGCTCTTTATGATTCACATAAGCAAATCATTGTTACTTCTGATAAATTTCCAAAAGAAATTCCAGGTCTAGAAGAAAGATTACGTTCTCGATTCGAATGGGGATTAATTGCCGACATACAACCACCAGATGTAGAAACAAAGTTAGCTATTTTAAAAATGAAAGCCGAACAGAACAACATAAAACTTCCCGAAGAAGTTGCTCTTTTTCTGGCTAACTCCGTTTGTAACAATGTGCGTGAACTGGAAGGTTATCTGATTAGAATAGGTGCTTACGCGAGCTTGACATCTATTCCTATTTCACTGGAAATGACCCGTGATGTTCTTAAAGATATTCTGGTTGAACGCAATAGAGAATTATCTGTAGAAGAAATAATTAAAAAAGTCAGTAGCCATTTCAACATAAAAATATCTGATATAAAATCACCCAAAAGACTCAAGGCGGTCGTTCTACCCAGACAGATAGCCATGTATATATCACGACAACTGACCTCTTGCTCTTATCCAGAGATAGGGGAACGTTTCGGTGGTAAAGATCACTCCACAATAATTCACGCAATTCGCAAGATAGAAAAGATTATGGAAGAAGATTTCCAGTTACGCAGCACAATTGAAAATATAAAAAAAGAAATGACCCATTAAAAAAATGGCGATATTTAAATAATACAAAGAGTTTACTGATAATGGACTGTTTATAAGCTATTTATAAGTTTCTTTATAGTTTGGGGATAAAAAATATATTTTAAAAATCATCATTTATCCCCTTTTCTCCAACAGCTTTTAATGGTTTTTTTAAACAGTATAAGTATTTAATATAACAAAATAAAAGTAACTTTTAAACATATCCACAAGCACTACTATTACTACTGTTTTTAATTTTATATTATTTTAGTATAAGTATAACCTGTTGATGAGGAGGTCATTTTGAATTTCACTATTGAAAAAGAAGTTTTTATCAAAGGCCTGGCCAGGGTTCAGGGTATTGTTGAAAAACGAAACACCATACCAGTACTTTCCAATGTTCTTCTTGAAGGTATGGATGGTGAACTGCATCTGACAGCAACAGATCTTGAAGTTGGTATGAAATCAACTTATCCAGCCAATATACGCACACCCGGTAAAATTACAGTCTCCGCCAAAAAACTCTATGAAATTATAAAAGAGCTGCCGGAGAACGAAATCAGTTTCAATGCCAAAGAAAACTGTTGGGTAGAAGTGAAATGTGGCAAAGCTCAATTTAATATTGTCGGCTTATCGGCAGAAGAATTTCCTGATTTTCCAAAACCTGACAAAGGTAGTTTCATATCTCTTGCCAGTACTCTTTGCAAAGAGATGATAGAAAAGACTTTTTTTGCCGTATCTCAGGATGAAAGTAAATACAATTTGAATGGTATTTTCTGTCAGATTCAAGAAGATACTAAGCAACTGCGTCTGGTGGCTACTGATGGTCATAGACTTTCCATGATAGAAAAAAATATTGAAGTTGCTGAGAGCCTGGAATTATCAAGAGGTGTAATTCTGCCGCGTAAAGGCATTCTTGAATTAAAAAAGCTTGCAGAAGAAGGAGAGGGTGATATTCAGTTAGGTTTTATGGATAACAATGCTGTTATCAGTAAAAATCAAACGGTTATTATAATGCGCTTAATCGATGGTGAATTTCCTGATTATGGTCGCGTTATACCAAAAGCAAATGAACAGCAGGCGATTATTGCTGTTGATCCCTTTCTACATGCTTTGCGTCGCATGATTATAGTCTCCAGCGAAAAGTCTCGTGGCGTTAAAATGATCTTCAAAAATGATCTTCTTGAAGTTTCATTATCCAACCCAGAGTTAGGTGATGCTCGTGAAGAGTTGAATATTGAATACAAAGGTCCGGAAATTTCTGTTGGATTTAATGCGCGTTATCTGCTCGATATCCTGCAGGTACAAGATCAAGATAATATTCGCATGATTCTCAAGGATAATCTTTCACCGGGATTGATTAAGCCCGTTGATGAAGATGGCTATCTCGCGGTTATTATGCCGATGAGGCTTTAATAAAATTTTTTAGAAAAAAGCCTTAATATTTAAAGGCTTTTTTCTTGATATAGATATGATTCTTAACAATCTGAAGCTTCGTTCTTACCGTAACCTGACAGAATTGAACCTTGCCTGGAATAAGCATTTCAATGTCATTTATGGAAGTAACGCTCAAGGTAAAACCAATCTTCTCGAAGCAATTTACCTGTTGGGGCACTTAAAGAGTTTTCGTGGTGCCAGAGGACAGGAATTAATAAACCATGAAGTTGAAATAGCATGGGTTGGTGCAGATGTAATCAGAGGCGGTGTAATAAATCGACTCGAAATAGGATTACATAAAAATGGTCGAAATCCTCGGGTTAATGGAAAAACAGTTCAGAAACTCAGTCAATTTCTCGGTTACTTGCGAACTGTGCTTTTTACACCTGAGGAGTTAGGTAGTATTAAAGGATTTCCGGCTGGTAGACGTGCACTGCTTGATCGAGCCATATTACAGATAGAACCTACCTATCTTGATCGTGTTCAGGAATATGATAGGATTTTGCGCCAACGTAATCAGCTATTGAAAAAGCAGGCTGATAAAGAAGAATTGTCACCCTGGACAGAAGCTCTGGTACGTACAGGCAGTCGAATTCGCTATGAACGACACTTATATCTGCAAAGATTTAAGCCGTTTCTTTATCAGGTATACAGAGAAATTACCGGTGGTACAGAATCTGCCGGTCTAAACTATTCGGTTGAGCAAAATACGCTGGAAGAAATAATAGATTATCTGAGCGCAACCTTTGAAAGGTTAGCTGCTCGTGAAAAAAAGGTAGGACTGACACTGGTTGGACCCCATCGTGATGACCTGAATTTTCTGGTTGATGAAAGATCGTTGCGTTCTTTCGGATCACAAGGTCAACAAAGATCTTTTTTGCTCGCTTTTAAGGCTGCTCAGGTTATGGACCTGGAAGAGCAGTTTAAAGATCCACCTGTCCTGTTACTTGACGATCTGGCCAGTGAATTGGACAGTCGTCGCCAGGAAGGTTTTTTTGATTTTCTATTGAATCGTCGAGGTCAGGTTTTTCTGACATCTACAAAGAGGCCGTCTTTGGTTGATTCAGTACGAAAAACGGCAAATTTTTTTAAGGTTGACCAGGGTTTGGTCACCGCGACATCGCCAGAATGAGGATGAAATGACACAAAAACTGAACAAAGAATACAGTGCAGATAGTATCAAAGTTCTTGAGGGTCTTTCCGCTGTACGCAAGCGCCCAGCAATGTATATAGGTACCACGGCAACGCAAGGATTGCACCACTTGGTTTATGAGGTGATAGACAACTCAATTGACGAAGCGTTGGCGGGTTATTGTGATGAAGTTAAAGTTATTCTCCATGTTGATAATTCGATTACTGTAGCCGACAACGGTCGGGGTATCCCGGTTGATATGCACCCCACCCAGAAAAAATCTGCCGCCGAGGTCGTTATGACAGTTCTGCATGCCGGTGGCAAATTTGATAGTGATAGCTACAAGGTTTCCGGTGGTTTGCACGGTGTTGGTGTTTCGGTTGTCAATGCTCTTTCGAGCCGGCTGGAACTGGAAATTCGCCGTGAAGGTAAAATATACAGGCAGAACTATGAGCGTGGCGTACCGACTGCAGATCTGGCCGAAGACGGTACCACCAAACGACGTGGTACCCGGATTCTTTTCTGGCCTGATCCGGAGATTTTTGAAACCACAGTATTCTCATTTGAAACACTGTCACAACGTATCCGAGAACTGGCCTTTCTCAACGCTGGTATAAAGATAGAAATTATTGATGAACGTACTGACAAGAGTCATAACTTCCATTACGAAGGTGGTATTGTTTCTTTTGTTGAGTATCTGAATCGGGCTAAAAATCCCCTACACCCGAAGCCTATTTTTTTTAACGGCATCAGGGAGGGGGTCGAAATCGATATAGCTATGCAGTATAACGACGCTTACGACGAAAAGATCTTCTCGTTTGCAAACAATATCAATACCCAAGAGGGCGGTACTCACCTGAGTGGTTTTAAGGCGGCGTTGACACGTACTATGAACAGCTATGCAACAACCAACAACCTGCTCAAAAATATGAAAAACTCAATCACTGGAGATGATCTGCGTGAAGGCATGGCTGCCGTTATATCGGTCAAGGTTCCTGATCCACAGTTTGAGGGTCAAACCAAGACCAAGTTGGGTAATTCAGAGATCAAGGGTTTCGTCGAAACCCTGATGAACGAAAAACTGGCGGAATATCTTGAAGAGAACCCGTCGGTGGCACGCAAGATTCTTGAGAAGGGTATTGATGCTGCCAGGGCCCGTGAAGCGGCACGTAAAGCCCGTGATCTAACTCGTCGAAAAGGTGCCCTGGATGGTTTGGCTTTACCAGGTAAGTTGGCTGATTGTCAGGAGAAGGATCCGGCTCTTTGCGAACTCTACCTGGTCGAGGGCGACTCTGCCGGTGGCAGTGCCAAACAGGGGCGTGAACGACGCTATCAGGCGATTCTGCCGCTCAAGGGCAAGATTCTCAATGTTGAAAAAGCGCGTTTCGACAAAATGCTCACTTCCAATGAGATTCGTACTCTTATTACCGCCATGGGAACCAGTATAGGCAAAGACGATTTCGACATAACCAAGTTGCGTTATCACCGCATAATCATTATGACTGACGCTGATGTAGACGGTTCACACATCCGTACCCTGCTGCTCACATTCTTCTTTCGGCAGATGCCGGAACTGGTTGAGAGAGGTCACCTTTACATTGCTCAGCCGCCCCTCTACAAGGTCAAGCGCGGCAAGAAGGAACTATATTTGAAAGATGAGGACGCCTTGCAGGGCTATCTGCTTGATGAGGGTGTCGATGGAATGACCATTGAGATGGAAAAAAGCGGCAAGCTTTTGCGTGGCAAGCAGATCATTCCGACCCTGCGCAACATCATTGAATACAACGTACATTTTGAAAAGATGGTGCTTAAAGGGATCAATGCTGATGTCTTGAGGGTTTTCGTGCGCGGTAAGTTGCAGAACGGTTTTGCCGATCTGGTTGATCTGGAGCCTCTGGCCGCCAAGTTGCGCGAGATTGAACCACGGGCAGAATTCCAGGTGATGGGCGAACCGGCCCGAATACTTTACATTCGTGGCAACCTGCGCTCCTATATCGATCAGAAGGTGCTCGATAGTTTGTCGATGTACGAGTACAAACTGTTACTGAAGGCATACCGTCAGGTGGAAGATCTCAGTTGCAATGAAAAAGCGGTTATCAGTAGAGACGGTGAAGTAGAAGCCACTGTTAATGATAGCCAGGAATTACTCGATTATTTCTTCAAGCGTGCTAAGAAAGGCCAGTATATTCAGCGCTATAAAGGGTTGGGAGAGATGAATCCAGATCAACTATGGGAAACGACCATGGACCCCGAGAAGCGGGTTTTACTGCAGGTTAAGGTCGAGGATACTTATGAAGCCGAGCAGATATTTACCGTTCTCATGGGTGATCAGGTCGAACCGCGCCGCGAATTTATCGAACAGCACGCTCTAACTGTATCGAATTTGGACGTATAAACCCCTGATTTTCCGGAGGAAAATCCTAGATGCTTTCCGAACAAAACCGTATTACTGTCAATATTGAAGACGAAATGCGCAAGTCCTATATGGACTATGCGATGAGTGTTATCGTCGGTCGAGCTTTGCCGGATGTTCGCGACGGTCTGAAGCCTGTGCATCGCCGGGTGCTCTTTGCCATGAACGAGCTCAACAACGACCACAATAAGCCGTATAAAAAATCGGCTCGTGTCGTTGGTGATGTCATCGGTAAGTACCACCCTCACGGCGACTCGGCAGTTTATGACACCATCGTGCGTATGGCCCAAGATTTCTCGCTGCGTTTCCCCCTGGTGGACGGTCAGGGAAACTTTGGTTCGGTTGATGGCGACTCGGCTGCGGCTATGCGTTACACCGAAATACGCATGGACCGCCTGGCTCACGAATTGCTCAACGACATCGACAAGGAGACGGTCGAATTCGGCCCTAACTACGACGATTCCCTTTCAGAACCGCTGGTGCTGCCCTGTAAATTCCCCAACTTGCTTGTTAACGGCTCTGAGGGGATTGCTGTTGGTATGGCAACCAAGATTCCACCACATAATCTCGGTGAAGTGATTAGTGGTCTGGTGGCGATGATCGAAGATCCGAAGCTTGATGATGACGCCTTGTTGCAATACATCCCCGGACCGGATTTTCCAACTGCTGGCTTTATTCTTGGTCATGAAGGAATCCGTGAAGCCTATCGTAGCGGCCGCGGTATAATCCAGATGCGTGCTCGGGCGATGGTTGAGCAAAACCGGCGTACCGGCCGTGAAAGCGTTGTTGTTACCGAGATTCCCTTCCAGGTAAATAAGGCTCGCCTGATAGAGAAAATAGCCGATCTGGTCAAGGACAAGAAGATCGAAGGAATTTCTGATTTACGTGATGAATCGGATCGTGACGGTATGCGTATTGTTATCGAGCTGAAAAAAGATACGATTCCACAGGTCATTATCAATCAGCTATACAAAAAAACGGCAATGCAGTCCTCTTTCGGCATCATCATGTTGGCTATTGTTGGTGGCCAGCCCCGGATTCTGACTTTGCGGGAGGTCCTCGGTTACTTTATTGAGCACCGCAAGGAGATCGTCACCCGCAGGACTCTTTTCGAACTGAAAAAGGCAGAGGCCCGTGCCCATATCCTCGAAGGACTCAAGATTGCCCTGGATAACCTCGATGAAGTGATTCAGGTGATCAAGAGCAGTGCCAATTCGGCTGAAGCGAAAAAACGTCTGGTTGCACGCTTCGAACTCACGGAGATTCAGGCCCAGGCAATTCTCGACTTGCGTTTGCACCGCTTGACCGGACTTGAACGCGACAAGATTATCGAGGAGTACAACCAGCTACAGATTTTGATCAAGCGACTCAAGGAGATTCTTGCCAGCGAGAAGGAAATTCTCGATATCATCAAAGGCGAGTTGCTCGAAATACGTGAGCGTTTCGATAATCCGCGACGCACTGAAATCATTGAAATGACAGCTGATCTCTCCATCGAGGACCTGATTGTCGAGGAGGACATGGTCGTAACCGTGTCGCATTCCGGCTACATCAAGCGCAATGCGGTTTCACTTTACCGCTCACAACGGCGTGGTGGCAAAGGCGCTACCGGCATGCGGCCGAAGGAAGAGGACTTCGTCGAAAACCTTTTTATTGCGTCGACACACAGCTATATATTGATCTTTACAGACAAAGGTAAGGTTTACTGGCTTAAAGTTCACGAGATTCCGCAGGGTGGCCGCGCCGCGCGCGGCAAGGCGATCGTTAACCTCCTGAACCTGGCTGCCGATGAAAAGGTCATGACGATCCTGCCGGTCAAGGAATTCACCGAGGGCCGCTTTATCATTACTGCCACCAGGAAGGGAACGGTTAAGAAAACTGACCTGATGGCTTATTCCCATCCACGTCAGGGCGGCATCATCGCCTTGACGATTGATGAGGACGACAGCCTGATCGCAGCACGTTTGACCGATGGCTCCATGGACATTCTCCTGGCTAGCCGCAACGGTAAATCGATCCGTTTTGCCGAAGCTGGTGCCCGGCCTATGGGGCGGACTTCCCGTGGTGTTCGTGGTATGAGGCTGGATGATGGTGATGAAATCATCGGCATGGAGGTTGTCACAGACGCCACCGCGGCAACTCTGGTGTCCGTGACGGAGACCGGCTACGGCAAGCGCACCAGCCTTGGCGAGTATCGAGTTCAGAGTCGCGGCGGCAAAGGGATTATCACCATCAAGACCGGTGGTCGCAACGGCAAAGTGGTTGATGTTAAGCTGGTAGATGAAGAATCAGACCTGATGTTTATTACTGGTCGCGGTAAGGTGCTGCGTACACGAGTCAGTGCTCTTTCGATTATTGGCCGTAACACCATGGGTGTGCGTCTGATGGTTCTGGAGGCAGAAGAACAGATCGTGGCTGTTGCCAAGCTGGCAGAGAAGGAAGATGATGAAGGAAATCCAGAAATTGAAGAAACAGCTCCTGATGGAGGAGCTCCAGCGCCAGGGTAAGGCGCCTAGAAAACGACTCTGGGGTTTTCTTGTTCTGACACTGCTGTTGCTGGTTGCTGCCGGAGGTTTCTGGTATTACTCAAATATGCAGACCAGGCTCGAAGAGACGTTTCAAAAAGGTCTGACGCTCAGGCAGGAAGCAAAATATTCTGCTGCGGTTGAATTGTTCATAAAGCTACACGATGAATACCCAGACTTTATAAGAGCCCCCCAGGCGCTCTTTCAGGCCGCTGAAATCCAGGACTTGTATCTGCGCCGCTATTCTGATGCCTTGTTGAACTTTCTTTTGCTGGAAAGGGATTTTCCCGTTGCGGCTGAGGTGGGACCGGCCAGGCAGAAGGTTGCAATCCTCTACAAGTATCGTCTCAACGATTGCAGCCAGGCGATTGCAGTTTATCAAAAAGTCCTCGAACAGTCCGGCAAGGAAAATGATCGGTTACAGTACGAGGTAGCCGATTGTTATTTCCGCTTGAACAATTTCGAACAGGCCAGGATTGAGTTCGAAAGTTTGCTGAAAAAATATCCACAAAGCACCATGTTAGCCGAGGTACAGTATCGTATCGCCATGACCTATGCCGTGGAGGGCAAGCTTCCTGAGGCTGCTGCAGCCTATCGCCTGGTGATGGAAAACTGGGGCGAGAGCCCCTATGTTATGGAAGCACGTTTTGGCCTGGCAACCGTTCTGGAAGAACAGGAAAAACTGCTTGAGGCGCTGAAAATTCTCGAGGACCTTGCAGAAAGTTACCCCAAACAGGATATACTGGAACGGAAAACGGCGCAGGTGCGCGAGCGGATTGCAAAGAAGAAGAAAGCTATTTAGCTGCAGATCTAGAGAGTCCAACAGGCTACGAGAGGTTGTCATGATGAGAATCGGAGTCATCGGTGCCGGAAGTTGGGGGACCACTCTTGCCAACATCCTGGCAAAAAAAGGTTACGATGTCGCCCTCTGGGCGTATGAGACGGATCTAGTGGCTCGCATGCAAGAGACCCGTATCAACGATCTTTACCTTGATGGCATAACTCTTTCCACGAATCTTTCCTATACCGGTAATCTGGCCGATGCCGTTCAGGACCGTCAGGTTCTGGTTCTGGTGTCGCCATCGCAGGTTATGCGGCACGTCCTCAAACAGCTTAAACCATATCTGGCTGAAGACAGTCTGCTGGTTTCAGCGGCCAAAGGTATTGAAAATGATACGCTGCTGACCATGTCGGAGGTCCTGCTGGAGGTTCTCGGCCCTGAGGTCGAACAGCGTTGTGCCTTTCTCTCCGGGCCGTCCTTTGCCAGAGAGGTTGCCGCAGAGCAACCTACAGCTGTGGCTGTCGCGGCAGAAAACCTTGATGTGGCAACCCGGATCCAGGAACTGTTCAGTACCAACTATTTTCGGGTTTATACCAACCAGGATGTTGTCGGTATTGAAATCGGTGGCGCGCTCAAGAATGTAATTGCTCTGGCCTCCGGTGTCAGTGATGGCCTCGGTTTCAACCACAATGCCCGAGCGGCCTTGATTACACGTGGTCTGGTTGAAATTGCCCGCCTCGGTGAAGCCAGGGGTGCTCAGGAAGCGACTTTTTACGGCCTGGCCGGTATGGGGGACCTGTTGCTGACCTGCACAGGTGATCTTTCCCGCAATCGATCGGTCGGTATCGAACTGGGACGAGGTCGTAAGCTGGATGAAATCCTCAACCATATGAATATGGTGGCTGAAGGGGTAAAAACCACTTTGTCTGCCTATCAGCTGGCAACCAAACTCGGTGTTGCCATGCCGATCACAGCACAGATGTACCAGGTTCTCTATGAAGGCAAGGATCCCAGGCAGGCGGTTACCGATCTGATGATGCGAGCACTGACCGCCGAAGACGATTAATAACGACGAAGAAAACAAAGGAATGACAGATGATGAAAAGACTTTTACTGATGATTCTTTCGGCAATGCTACTCTTGGCAGCCCCTGTGTTGGCGGTAGAACAGGTTGTCATTGAGACCAACAATGGCAACTTTACCGTGGAGCTGGATACTGAAAAAGCACCGCTGACAGTAGCCAATTTTCTTGCTTATGTCGATACGATGCATTACGACAATACGATTTTTCACCGGGTAATCAAGGACTTCATGATCCAAGGGGGTAACTTTACTGCTGATATGACACCCCAAAAAACCCGGGAGCCGATTAAAAATGAGGCCACCAACGGTCTTCGCAACCTGCGTGGTACCATCGCCATGGCCCGGACCGGGGTGGTTGACAGTGCGACCAGTCAGTTCTTCATCAACCTCAAGGACAATGGCTTTCTCGACCACAGAAATACCACCGTAAAAGGTTATGGCTACACGGTGTTCGGCAAGGTTGTTAAGGGTATGCCTGTAGTAAATAAAATTGGTACCAGCCCGACGCATACGTTTAAAAGGTTCCGTGATGTTCCTGTGGACACGGTTGTTATCCTCAGCATTAAGCGTGTGACACAGCAATAATTCAGTGTTCCCCTGGAAAGCCCGGAGAGGCTCCTAGCGAGGCAGGTATGACCACCGCCCGCATCATGACCTACAATATTCAGCACGGCCGTGGCAGTGACGGTCAAGTTAACCCGGACCGCGTTTTGAATGTCATCTCGGACGCTGCTCCCGATATTGTCGTATTGCAGAAGTTTGGCACTGCGCATCACGCTGATATTCTTCCATATCTGGCAGAACGTCTCGGGCTTGACGTTTTTCGAGACGTTGGTGGTGGGCCACTTGCCTACCTTTCTTTCTATCCCCTTAAGGCTGTGCAGAACTTCGAGCTCGGTTATGGTGGCCACTGCCTGCGCGCCGACGTAGAGCTTGGCGGTAAACGTCTGCATCTGCTCAACGTCTGTCTCGACAGCTTGCCAAGTTTTCGCAGCCATCAGGTCGCACATTTGCTTGGTCCGGATCTGCTCGGTAATCCCTCTCTGGTCTGTCCAGCTTTAATTCTGGGTGATTTTGCCGACTATTTATGGGGAACCGGTAATCTGGAGCTGGCTTCGGTTTTGCGTCGGGCTCGCCGGCCGTTCTGGCGCGGGACCTATCCCGCCCGCTTTCCGGTTTTTGGCCGTGATCGTGTTTACCTGCGTGGCGGTGTGCGGGTGCTTGATGCTTCGGTTAATCGAAGCTTTCTTGCTCGCCAAGCTTCCAGCCACCTGCCGCTGACTCTGACCGTGCAGGTTACGGACACACGTCGGTCCGTACGTTTGAGGCAATTGGCTGGTAGGCGCATGGAGGCCGCTCCAGGTTAGGGCCTCACAAATAAGGTAAGATGAAAACGACTCGAATCACAGCTGCCCATGCGCTGGCCACTCTGGATCGCCTTGAGGAGACCTACCCCGAGGCACATTGTGCTCTTGTTCACCTGAACCCCTGGCAGCTTCTGGCCGCAACGATCCTGTCTGCACAGTGTACTGATGTGCGCGTAAACCTTGTGACACCAGAACTTTTCAAGCACTTTCCCGATCCAGTCAGCATGATGGCGGCTGAATTGACTAACGTTGAAGAGTTGATTCGCTCCACCGGGTTTTTTCGTAACAAGGCAAAAAGCCTGATCGGTTGTGCTACAGCGCTGGTCAGGTCTCACAAGGGTCAGGTTCCACGAGAGATGACAGCGCTGATTGCTTTGCCCGGTGTTGGTCGCAAGACGGCTAATGTAGTTTTAGGCAATGCTTTCGATTTGCCGGGAATGGTTGTGGATACCCACGTTGGTCGTATTGCCAGACGCCTGGGGTGGGCCACGGCGCGAACAGCGGAAGGGGTTGAAGAGCAGCTCTGCAGATTGTTACCAACTGATCGCTGGACGCAGACGGCTCATGTTTTGATTTTTCATGGTCGGCAATGCTGCCGGGCCCAAACAGCCTGGTGCTCGGCTTGTCCGGTGGTTGATCGTTGTCAGCAGGTTGGGGTTGGCCGGCAGAAATAAAAGAGACGCCTTAAAATTCATCCATATCCAGACGGAAAAAATCTTTGGCTTGCGAGCTCTTTTCCTCTATCGCATAACGCACCGGAGCGGTGCCCGGGGCAAAGGCTTCTATAATAATATCCTGGCTGTCTTCGGGTGCCAGCAGGCCGGTGAGTGGATCGATGGGCCGGAATTCGATGCGATCTGGTACAGGGAACTGTTTAACCGGCAGATCTTTTGCGGCCTCTGCCATGAAAGCGACCCAGGCCGGTGCCGCGGCTTTGGAGCCGGTTTCACTCTTGCCCAGCGGACGCTCCAGATCGTAGCCGACCCAAGTGACAGCGAGCAATTGCTGGATATAGCCGATGAACCAGGCGTCCTTGAGGTTGTTGGTAGTACCGGTTTTACCGGCGACCGGTCGCTTTAACGCCTTGGCACGCCAGCCGGTGCCTTTCTGGACCACACTTTCCATGAGGTTGGTGATCAGATAGGCGGTTTCTGCACTGATGACCCGACTGCGAGACTGGCCAATCAACTTCTGCCCGGCCTGGGGGCCCGCAGGAAAATCAGCAGGGTCGTTTGATTCGATGATCTTACCGTCACGATCCAGGATCTTGTTGATATAGGTTGGTTCGATCCGAACTCCGCCATTGGCCAGCACGGCATAGCTGCGTGCCAACTCCATCGGTGTCAATGCTGACGAACCGAGGCCCATGGTCAAATCTTCGTCAAGGTGTGATTCGATGCCGAGTTTGCGGACGTAGTTGGCCGCGTAGTGTACGCCGATATCCTGAAGAATCTTGATTGTAATGACATTGAACGATTTCGCCAGGGCGGTACGCATCGGCACTGGACCGTAGAAGCGTTTGGAATAATTTTTCGGTTTCCACTCCTTGATCTCCCCACTTTTCAGGCGCTCCTTGAAAATCAGCGGTGTATCGAGAATCACAGTCGCCGGGGTGTAACCTTTATCCAGGGCGGCAGCATAGATCAGTGGTTTCATTGCTGATCCGGGCAGGCGTCTGGCTTGAAGCACGCGGTTGAACTGGCTGGTGCGGAAATCGTAACCACCGACCATCGCTTTAATCTGGCCGTTGTGTGGGTCCATGGCCAGAAGTGCTCCCTGCGCCAATGGCTCTTGCTCCAGAGTTAACTGCCACGGTCCCTGCTCCGGTATCTCAACGATGCGAGCCTGGACCTTGGCACCGAGAGGTAGGTGGGTGGTGCTCTCCGTCGCATTGCCGGTTGCTGTGCCGGTGCGCTTGACCAGTTGTGGCGGTCCGGCCCATTTTGCCGATTTCAGCGAAATGCGGCCTTGTTGATTAGCCATGCTTAACTGTAGATTACGTTTGTCGGCACCACTGATCACAGCGTCAATAACGTCGTCAACCTCCGGAGCCTTTTTGGTAAAAGCCTCGGTTTGTTGGCGCAGGAACTCGGTTTCCTGCTCGGCAGTCAGAACGGCAAGAGGCCCACGATATCCCCGACGTTTATCATGGTTGCGCAGGTTGGCCTGGACCGCAGCCTGAGCGGCTAACTGCATATCGAGGTTCATGCTGGTATGAACCTCAAGTCCGCCACGATAGAGCAGCTCTTTGCCGAAAGTGTCCTCCAGGTAGCGGCGCACCTGTTCGGTGAAATAAGCTGTATCTGCGAGGTGCTGGTTGATGCGCGGCCTGATTTCCAACTCTTTAGCCTCTGCCAGGTCAGCTTCTTCGCGAGTGATAAAGCCTTCACTGACCATGCGACCGAGAACATATTTCTGGCGAGCTTTGGCGCGGTCATAGTGACGATAGGGAGAGTAGCGACTGGGTGCTTTCGGCAGGCCAGCCAACATACTGCACTCGGCAAGAGTCAACTCTTCGACGTCCTTGTCGAAATAATTTTCTGCGGCGGCCTGTACGCCATAGGCCCCATGACCGAGAAAAATCTGATTGAGGTAGAGGTAGAGAATTTCTTCCTTGGAGAGGCGATTTTCCATGCGATAGGCAAGAATAGCTTCTTTAAATTTGCGTTTGAACTTACGCTCCGGGGTCAGCAGCAGACTTTTGGCGACCTGCTGCGTGATGGTGCTGCCACCCTGAACGATGCCGCCTGCCTCAATGTTCTTGATGGCCGCACGCAGAATCGAGGTGAGGTCGATACCTTTGTGTTTAAAGAAGTTTGCATCTTCGGCGGCAACAAAAGCCTGAATCAGTTGCTTTGGTATGCGTGATACCGGGACAACGACACGGCGTTCCTCAAAAAGTTCGGCAATAACGGTGCCGTCATCGCTGAAAACCCGGGTAATAATCGGCGGTCGATAGTCCGCAAGGGTGTCGACACGAGGCAGCGACTTGGACACATAAAAGTAGGCACCAACCGGTATAATGACGGCCAGGAGCAGTCCAAGCGCACACAGCCCCAAGAGGATGCGGGTCAGAATACTAAAGAATGATTTTTTGGGTCTGCTGGTCTGTTTCGACATAAATTCCTCGATTGAACAGATACTATTATCATAGGTTTTCCTCGTTCGGCAACAGTTTTGCTGGTTTAACCGGGATCTACGCTATGCTATAGTCACAGAAATTATAATAATCCTATGGAAGATGGAGTCCCCATTGCCTCCCACAATTTTTCGTCGTAATAAAATTGTCGCTACCGTCGGCCCGGCCAGTGATTCGCGAGGGCAGTTATTGGCTTTAATGGAGGCCGGTGCCGATGTTTTTCGGCTCAACTTTTCTCATGGACAACATGCGAAACTGGCAGAAACGATTACCCTGATCCGTGAACTTTCCAGTAGTCGTCGACGCGCGGTGGCTATCCTCGGTGACCTGCAAGGACCAAAGATTCGTACCGGCATGATGCGGGACGGTGTCATGATCCTGACGAAGGGCCAATCTGTGGTAGTGACCACGGCGGATGTTCTTGGTGAGAAGAGCGTGATCCCAACCACCTATCTGGCGTTACCGCAGGATGTGCATAGCGGTGACCGGATTCTTTTCGATGATGGCCTGCTGGAACTCGAGGTTGAAAATATCGCAGATAACAACGTGCATTGTCGTGTTTTGATCGGTGGCGAACTGAAGAACCGCAAAGGCATGAACCTGCCGGGTGTGGCGGTTTCTGCGCCAGCACTCACGGAGAAAGACCTGGTTGATCTGGAATTCTGTCTGGTACAGGAGCTCGATTACCTGGCTCTCTCTTTTGTGCGTCGTGCCGCTGACGTTGTGCAACTTAAAGAGCTGCTCACTCAGCGTCAGGCGTCAATCCAGGTCATTGCCAAAATTGAGAAACCGGAAGCGGTGGAGGCTTTTGCCGAAATTCTCAAGGTAGCCGATGGCATAATGGTGGCCCGTGGTGATCTCGGCGTGGAAATCCGCTCGGAAAAGGTGCCCTTGATTCAGAAACATATCATTCGTCAGTGCAATCTGGCAGGCAAACCGGTCATCACAGCGACCCAGATGCTGGAGAGTATGGTGCACAACCCGCGCCCTACCCGTGCCGAGACCTCAGATGTTGCCAATGCTATTCTGGATGGTAGTGACGCAATCATGCTGTCAGCTGAAACCGCCTCCGGGCAATACCCCTGTGAGGCTGTGAAGATGATGGTGCGGGTTGCTGTAGACGTTGAGCGCGACCCGCAACTCAATGAGCAGTTTTTCCATCCCCTTTCTGAGCAGGGCGGTCACCGCAGTCTGCCGGAAGCTATCGGTCAGGCTGCTTGCAAGGTCGCCGAGAGCGTTGGTGCGGCTGCTATTTTAGCTTTCACCCAGACCGGCAGCACCGCTGCCCTGGTCGCCAAGTATCGGCCACAGATGCCGGTCTATGCCGTCACACCCTCCCAAGCCGTGCGGCGACGTATGGCCCTCTATGCCGGGGTGCGTTCAATCCGGGTTGATATTGAGGGTGATACGGAATCACAGATTCGTTCGGTGGATGCTGCCGTGCTTGAGGCCGGAGTGCTTAACAAAGGGGATGTCGTGGTAATTACCATGGGCAGTCCGCTTTCTGATCCAGGCACCACCAATCTGCTCAAAATTCACCAGCTTGGGAGTTGATTGCTAAAAACAGGGAAAAGGTAAAGAGGAAAGTAATCATTCAGCATTTTAAAAGACTGTCATTCCCGAGGGTGTAATCGGTAATCCAGACCTTGAAACCATGGATCCCCGATAGAATCATTCGAGGATGACAGACGTTATTTGCAAACAATTCAAATCGTGTTGAATGGTTACAAAGGAAAAGAAGATATGAGTAAAAAAGCAGTTGTTCTTTATAGTGGTGGGCTCGATTCGACCACCTGTATGGCGATTGCCAGGGCCGATGGTTTTGAGGTCTATGCCATGAGTTTTGCTTATGGTCAGCGGCATTCTGTGGAATTGGATAAAGCCTGTGAATATGCGCCGAAGATCGGTGTGGTGAAACATCAGGTGGTGGAAATAGATTTGCGCCAGTTTGGTGGTAGCGCCCTGACTGCTGACATTGAGGTGCCGAAAGATCAGAGCTCAGATGATGATATCCCGATTACTTACGTGCCGGCACGTAATACGATTTTTTTAAGCTTTGCCCTTGGCTGGGCGGAAGTTCTTGGCGCTTTTGATATCTTTGTCGGCGTCAATGCCCTGGACTATTCCGGCTATCCCGACTGTCGGCCGGAATTTATCAGCGCCTTTGAGAATATGGCCAACCTGGCTACCAAGGCCGGGGTTGAAGGTGAGCGCCCCTACACAATTCATACGCCACTGATCCAGCTCAGTAAAGCTGAAATCATCCGTACCGGTCTGGATCTTGGGGTTGACTACAGCCTGACACTCTCCTGTTACGATCCAACGCCGGCGGGTGTTTCCTGTGGTCGCTGTGACTCCTGTCTTTTACGTCTGAAAGGGTTTCGTGAGGCCGGGGTTGAGGATCCTATAAAATATGTGGCGCGGAACACGTAGCGTGGAACGCGAAAATTCAAAAACTTCAGGAAATCACCAATGAGCATAAACAACAATAATGGTTTTTCGCGTCTCGCGTCCCGCGTCCCGCGTTCCTCCAGCGAAGCTGGTCTGGCAGATATGCAGAAAGCCAGCGATGATCGCAATATTGCCATCGATAAGGTCGGCGTCAAGGATATCCATTACCCGATCGTGGTTATGGACAAGAGCAAAGAGCAACAGCAGACGGTTGCGCGCATTAACATGTATGTCGACCTGCCCCATCATTTCAAGGGTACACACATGAGCCGCTTCATCGAGATTCTTAACCAGTATCATGGTCAGGTCAGTATTGATCGTATGAACACCATGTTGAGCGACATGAAGCAGCATCTCGAAGCCAGCCGTGCTCATCTGGAGCTGGAGTTCCCCTACTTCATCGAGAAGCAGGCCCCTGTCTCGGGAGCGCGCAGCCTGATGGAGTACCAGTGTCGCATGGTGGGCAGTCTCGGCGAAAGCTACGATTTTATCCTTGGTGTCACTGTGCCGATGACCTCGCTCTGTCCCTGCTCACGCGAGATCAGCGATCGGGGCGCACACAACCAGCGCAGCGCTGTGACGGTCGAGATCCGCTATACAGACCATGTCTGGCTGGAAGATCTGATTGAATGGGTGGAGGAATGCGGCAGCGCTCCGGTTTTTGCTCTGCTCAAGCGCGAAGACGAAAAGGCTCTGACTGAACAGGCCTACGATAACCCGATGTTTGTCGAGGATGTCGTGCGGGCAGTAACCCAACGCTTGCTCAAAGCTCCTGAGGTGACCTGGTTCCGGGTTGCCTGCGAGAATTTCGAGTCGATTCATAATCATTCCGCATATGCCATGGTGGAACGGCCGGACCCTGCCGACCGTGGATAACTCTGTGGGCAAGGTGGATAACTCAGCAATCGGCCGCATTTTTAATCATTCTGGACCGATTATCGGTCTATTTGCCAAGCAGCCGGTTCCCGGCCAGGTCAAGACGAGGTTGACGCCGCCCTTGTCGGCAGAGCAGGCTTGTCAGCTCTACCAGATCGCTTTGCAGGAGATGGTTACACGGTTGCGTGCCGCTGGATTGCCCATAGTGATCTGTTGTTCCGGACAGCGTGACTGGTTCAGCGAAGTATTTCCGGGCCTGCCGTTACTCGTGCAAGCCGGTGATGATCTTGGTGCTCGCTTGAGCAATGCCGTGCAGGCTCTTTTTGCTGCTGGCGCCGGCCCGGTTCTGATGGCAGGCTCCGACAGCCCGGATTTGCCAGTTCCCCTGATAGAAGAAGTTCTGGTGCAGTTACAGGAAAAGGATGTCGCTATCATCCCCTGTCAAGATGGCGGCTACGCCGTGGTCGGTATGCGGCAGTCGACCACGGAGCTCTTTGATGAGATCCCCTGGAGTACTTCCGGGGTAATGGCGGCAACTCGCCAACGCAGCCAGCAGCTCGGTTTGAGTTGTCATGAAACAGAATACTGGGACGATATGGACGAATTTGCCGATCTGCAGAGACTGGTGGCTCGTTCTCCCGAATCAGAGACGGCTCGCTATATCGTCAGCGAGTTGAACGATCTGTTCTAATGCACAGGATGCAAAATGTTTCTGGCCGGTTGACTTGCCATCTGCACTGCCCGATAATCAGGTGACTGAACACAGCTGGGCCTGACATCACGTTGCTTTAAGGAGAAGACTCTTGGAACTAGTGCTTAATGCCGGACCGGTGGTCAAACTGGTCCTCTTGATTCTGGTCTATTTTTCCGTGGTCTCATGGGCCATCATTTTCTACAAGCAGCTGGTGATCCATCGGGCAATTCGCGATTCGGAGCGATTCCTCGATTTTTTCTGGTCGAAGAAACGCTTTGATGCCATCGGCCAAGGGCTCGATGATTATCGTCATTCACCGCTTACCGTCCTCTTTCGCGAAGTCTACAGTGAACTTGCTCAAAGCCGGAAGCAAGCTGGTGGTCTGGAGACGGACAACCTGGTGGCCGATCTCGGCGAACAGGAGCGGGTTGCCCGTGTGCTGCGTCGCTCCTCAACGTCTGAGGGCCACCGCCTCGAAAAATATCTCTCTTTTCTTGCCACCACCGGTTCGGCGGCGCCATTCATCGGCTTGTTCGGCACTGTCTGGGGCATCATGAATGCTTTCCATGGCATTGGCACCAGTGGCAATGCTTCGCTGGCCGTGGTTGCGCCGGGAATCTCCGAGGCTCTGGTCGCTACGGCGATCGGCCTGGTAGCCGCTATTCCTGCGGTGATTGGTTATAACCATTTTATCAATAAAATCAATGTCCTGACTGGTGAGATGGATAATTTCAGCCAGGAGATGCTGAATATTGTTCAGCGTATGAGTCGGAGCAACTGAGATGGAACTTGGTCAGAACAGCAACCGTCGGCGCACGATGCTGGCACAGATTAACGTGACTCCCTTTGTCGATGTCATGCTGGTTCTGCTGATTATTTTCATGATTACCACGCCGATGATGGAAAGGGGCGTGGATGTCGCTCTACCTGAAGTGGAGAATGCACCAAACCTCTCAGCGGTTAAGGAACCGTTGATTATAACCGTGACTCGTAAGGGAAAGATCATGGTGGGCAGCAACCGTGTCGAAAACGCAGCCAAGCTGACCCCTGTCCTGCAGCAGATCTTAAGTGAACGGCAAGACAAAACCGTTTACCTCGAAGCGGACAAGGCGGTGCCCTACGGTCGTGTGGTCCAGGTGATGGCGGCGATCAAGCGGGCCGGTGTTACCAAGCTTGGCATGGTCGCTCAGGAACCGGAAAAATGAGCAAGCGAGCACTTTGATGTCCATTGTGACTTTGCACCAAAACAATGCCTTTCACAATGATCCGAAGTTCGGACGTCTACTACTGGTTTCGCTGCTTGTCCACGGCCTGATATGGGTGGCCTTCAGTGGCAGTTGGTTCGGTACCAGCTCGCGCCCCAAACCCCCAGTCTACTATGTCGATCTGGTGCATAAACCGGTCATTAATCCTCAGGCCGGTCGTCCCGATCCGCGTCCGACCAAAAAACCGAAAGCTGCGGTGGCCAAACGCACGGTTCCAGCAGCCCTCCCAAAAGTTGTCAAGAAACCGGTCAAGCCAGCAGTAAAACCCCTGGTCAAGAGAACCCAGGTGGTAAAACCGAAGCCTGTGCCGAAACCGGTTGTAAAGCCGGATCAACGCAAGCAAAAGAAAATTCAGAGTGCTCTTGACGAGATTCGTGAGCGTCAGGCTCGTCAGGCGGAACGCGATGCCTTGAAAGACAAGCTGGCCAAGTTGCGTGATTCTGTTGGTGCGGCAGCGATGATACCGGCCGATGTGCCGGTAGGTATGCCGGATGGTACCGGTGATGAAGTTGGTATCAACGCACTGCTCTTTGTACAGACCTTTATCCAGCAGAACTGGGCGCTTTCGCCATACCTGCTTGACCAATCCAGGATTGCCAATCTTGAGGCAAGAGCCACCTTACGTTATTCCAAGGCGGGCAAATTGGTAAGCTACAGGGTAGATCAACTTTCAGGCAATAAACAGTTTGATAATTCATTGAAGAGGGCCATTATCAAATCGCAACAGCTACCACAAGTGTTGCCGAAAGATCTCGATCTGGTCGTGGTTTTTAACCTTAAAGATATGGCTGCAGCGAGGTAAGTGAGTGAGTATGTTGTTGCGTTGGTTCATGGTTTTTCTGTTCTGTGGTCTTCTGCCGTGGTCGGTCATGGCCGCCACAGAGATTGAAATTTCTTCCCCTGGTGAGCAGTCGATCCCGCTGGCGTTGACGAACTTGTTGCCGAAAGAAAGTTCACCGTCGACCAGGGTGGCCGGAGAGTTCAATGAAGTCCTCCTGGCCGACCTTGATCTCTCGGGTCTTTTTCGTTTCATTGCTCCGGCAGCTTTTCTCGATGACGCAGGTAACATAGGGCTCTACAGCACCCAGGTTGATTTTCCACAGTGGCGGATGCTTGGTAGCGAAACCCTGATTAAAGGCACCTATTCCCTTAATGGTGATCAATTGATCGTTGAGGCGCGTCTCTTTGATGTCGTCAACCGGCGTTTGCTGACCGGACGTCGCTATTCCGGTGGCCCCAAAGATATCCGGCGCATGGCGCACGCCTTTGCAGACCTGGTACTCAAGGAGTTAACCGGTGAAGAGGGGCCATTCAGTGCCCGGATCGCTTATATCTCTAATTTGACCGGAGACAAAGAGCTGTGGTTGATGGATGTTGACGGCAAGCGACCGCTCCGCCTGACCAATCATCGCTCAATCGTGCTCAACCCCGACTTTTCGCCGCGAGGTAAGGAGATTTTATTTACCTCCTACCGAGCTAACAATCCAGACCTCTACCGCAAAGAAATTTATACAGGAAAAGAGGCCAAGATTTCCTACAAGTCAGGGCTCAACATAGCTGGACGCATGGCCCCCAACTCGCGCGAAATCGCCCTGACTCTTTCCAAAGACGGCAACCCGGAAATCTACCTGATCGGCGTCAATGGGCGGATCCGCAAACGAATTACCGACAACTGGGGAATTGACAGTGATCCGACCTGGAGCCCTGATGGCGGCCGTCTGGCTTTTGTCTCCAACCGTCAGGGCAACCCGCACATCTTTATTGCCGATATCTTTACCGGCAAGACGTCTCGTTTGACTACCCGGGGCAAGTACAATGCCACGCCTGCCTGGAGTCCGAAGGGTGACCGGATTGTATTCAGCCGCCAGCAAGGTGGCCGCTTTGATCTTTACAGCATCAATGTTGATGGCACTGACGAGCGCCGTCTGACCTTTGGCCCTGGGAATAACGAGCACCCTCGTTGGAGTCCTGATGGCCGGTTTCTGGTCTATTCGTCAGACAAGGGCGGCAACCGGGCTATCTATGTTATGCGTGCTGATGGCACCGGTTCTCGACGGCTGACAAACCTGGAAAGTGATTGTCGTCACCCGGCTTGGTCTCCCCGTTGGTAGAAGATGGATGGATGGTTGTTATTTCTGCATAAGATCGTTATAATACGTTCCTTCAATAATATATAATTGGTTTCTCTCTCACGTCGATGAGATGCTATGAACCCCTGTCTTGCCTAAAGGAGTCTACAATGAAAACGACACAAATGCTCAAGATTGCTCTGATCGTACTGTTTCTTTTCAGCGGCCTGGTTGGTTGTGCCAGCAAGTCTGTAACCTCAGGAGATGATGGCAAAGTCTATCCCTACGATATGAAAAAGCAAGAGCAAGTAAAAGGTGCTGACGATGCATCGATGCAGGGCGGAGCAGCCGTCCCAAGTCACGATGCTGTGGCCGGTCTGGAGCGCATCCATTTCGATTTTGACCAGTTCACCCTTTCTGCCGATGCCCGTCGCATTTTGAAACAAAACGCCAAATTCCTGAAAGCTAACAGTGGTGTTCAGGCTGTTATCGAAGGCCATTGCGATGAGCGCGGCTCCGATGAGTACAACCTGGCTCTTGGCGAAAGCCGCGCCTTGGCCGCAAAAAATTATCTGGTGTCCCTGGGAATCAGTGCCAAGCGTCTTTCCGTCATCTCTTATGGCGAAGAGAAGCCACTGATAAAGGCTTCCAACGAAGCTGCCTGGGCACAAAACCGCCGCGCAGAATTCAAGGCGGTTAATTAAGTTCAATCACTCCAGCGCCCGTTGCGCTGCATTGGGAGTAAGTTTATGTGTCGAGTTCGTTTCCTGAGCCTTCTGCTTGCCTGTTTGTTGTTGAGCAGTTGTATGGTCACTGAGCAGGATCTGCAGACGCAGCGCAACCTGCTGGAAATGAAGCGTCGGCTTGGTGATGTAGAGCGGGTGCTCAAGGAGTTGCAGGACGACATTTCAGGTGGAGTCCGGGCGCATGTAGAAACTTTGGCACGCAACCAGGCCGATTTCCAGGCTGAACTCGATGGCATGCGTGTCGATCTGCAATCTATGCGGGGGCGTTCCGGTGACCAGGAACGAACCAATGATGACTTGCGCCAGGACCTGTCCCTGTTGCGCGATGAATTGAGCCTGCAGCTTGCCGATCATGAACGGCGGCTTGCACAGTTGGCCTCCGGTGGTTCAGTGGCTAAACCGTCGTCAACTACAATCCCGAATACCTCTGCGGTTGCCCGGCCTGCTAGCGGTACTCCGGCTGTTGTGGCAACAAAGGTAGTATCGACTCCTGATGAAGAAAAAGCTCCGGAGCTCTATGCCCGGGCGCTCAAAGAAATCCGTGAAGATCAAGCGTTCGCCGCCGGGCGCGAATTGATGGAAACCTTCCTCACTCGTTATCCGCAAGATGCTCTGGCGGTCAACGCCGCTTACTGGGTGGGCGAAACTTATTACGCGGAAAAAAATTACGAAAAAGCGATTCTGGAGTTTGAAGATATTATCCAGAAATATGATGATCACCCGAAGGTGGCTTCTGCCATGCTCAAGCAGGCTCTGGCTTTTGAGGCCACTGGCGACAAGGCGACGGCACGCCTGTTGCTGCAACGAGTGATCGGGGAGTTTCCGCTTTCCGGGGAGGCTGTAATCGCCAAACAAAAGTTGCAGGAGCTGTGAAAAAGAGTTGAATTTATCACCCCCAGAGAAAGTGGTTGACAACATAGTCTGGTAAAGTTTATAAAACGCCCTCTGTGGGCCGGTAGCTCAGTTGGTAGAGCATCTGACTTTTAATCAGATGGTCGTGGGTTCGATCCCCCCCCGGCTCACCATTTTTAATCCGCATCCGATAGTGATATACTGTCGGGTGCGGAAACGTTTCAACCGTTTAACGTTACATGTCCCTATCGTCTAGCCTGGCCCAGGACACCGCCCTTTCACGGCGGCGACTGGGGTTCAAATCCCCATGGGGACACCAAACTGTAAAAGGGTCATCTTCTGTGATTAGGAGGTGGCCCTTTTTTTATTTGTCGTGCGGTGACGGGTGATGATGTCTGGTGGGATAGGTGGGGGCTGTTGTCTGTTTGGCAATAGATTTGGCAATGGGGTGTGTAGGTGAGGAAACTGGATGGGGGTGGTCCATAGGCGGTTCTCCACTTATAGCTCTGTTCAATTCCCTGGATCCATCTCTAGGTTTTAAGGTTCTTTGCATCTATCCACCTGTAGTGCTCCAATTTCTAAGTTGATCGGTTACTGCCAATCTCTATGGTCGTCACCTTCTATATCTGTGCCGTATGGGTAGACAGGCTTAATATTTTCGGATGGATTTTTACCTCTATTATTATAGATTTCTGTGAAAATTGGATGAAGACACAGTGTCTCATATGAACTGATGACAAGTTGATGCGGTTGAGTATATTCAAAAAGGCCAATGACATATCGGTCAGTGTCTCCTATAACCCGACCTATTGCACCTAGTTCTACAAACATTCTCTTAAACTCATCAAAGTCATCATGAAAATATTTTTTACCATGATGGTTAAATGTTTTGTGCAAAACTCCCTCACTAAATTTAATAGGCAGGTGTGGGAGACACTTCTTAAATACTTTTTCCGCCTCTGAATGAACATATTTATAGGCTTTATATATTTCCTTACAGAGGCTTTCCTCTACATGGAAGATCCCTTCACGAATGGCGTCTTCGGACACTTTTCTTGGGCTATTCCCTAACCGTTTATTTTGATAGAAAATATTGTTTAATATATGAATTAAATGCCTTGGATTTAGTTGTGTGTGTCTCAATATATAAGCAATGGGGGATTCCCTCCCCCCTATCCTGTTTATAATATTAGAAGGGAATACCCTTTCAAATAAATCTTTGCAATCCTCGCGTTGTTCAAGCTTCAAGTGTTTTATGTTTTCATACATGCGTTGATCATAAAGAAAAAAATAAAGACGAAGTCTACTTGCCGCAACCTGTAATAATTCACCAGCATGCCAATGAAGAGTTACATGGCTCTGGAAATCTTTTAAGGGATGCGAAGACAAGTCATATAGAACGTGATAAAGTTCAGCAGGAAGACAGCACCTAACTTCATTTGGGGAACCGGGTGTATGAAAGCTACCCAAACACTTCAATAGGCCAGAAATCGCGTGAGATACGCTTTTAATCTCTAAGGGGTAATACTCAATCGAGTCCATAAGTATTACCGCTTTAACTAAATTATTATTCATCAAATTTATCGTTGTCTCTTTTGCCATGTTAAATGAGACATCTTCATAAATAAGTTTATCAAAAAGATCAGCAACGATACCAAAGGGTTTACCATTTCCGTGACTTTGCAAAACTTCAACTATGGTTGTCATTACGCTATCAGGTGACATTTCTTCAACTAGGCCAACACCAGTTAAGAACTTCTTTATCTTATTTTGTGATTCTTGGTTACCTATTTTCAAATCTGACACCTTTGCAATAATTGCAGTCCAAAATACGGCATCCCATATTTCAGCAACAGATTCTACAAAAATTACAGTCGTTGACATTTCCTCAATAGAAGAAATTATTTTTGCAAGTGCCTCCCATGTTTTCAATTCAACAAGAACTTGATATTCTTCATCTAAGATTGAACATTTCAAAAAACTCGTTTTCCCTGCACCCTTTCTACCAATTATAATTGAAGGTTTTTTTTGTAGTTCCGAGTAAATTTTATTGTGTGCATCAAACAACGCTGCAACGACATCAAGATCCATTATGAGAGAGGCATCTTTCGGACCGAATACTTCATCATCACTAATGTAGTTTTTCAATGATTCCACGATGTTTTCTGAAAACAATGTAACCTCCTCATGAAAATAAAGACTAAATTCATAAAAGGGCGTAAGTTTTGCCTAAAATAGACGGATCAAAACCGGCACCACAAAAAAACCACTGGCCAGCATAATGCCAACAACAGCGGTCTATAATCTGTTCAGTATTGTCCTGCTTGCCTGCAGATCATTTCCACCCCCATGGAATTCATCGATATAAGAGAATTTCAATCTAATCCAAATTAACAGTCTAGTCAAAGGTTTCTCATTGTTGATTTCAAATCGACAGCCAATCCCCCTGCACGAATCCACTCTCAGAACCAAGCAGAGTTGCCTCAGAGACATTTCATTGTATCGATTGACCGTGTGTCAGGATTGGGTGAAGTTGTTGCTTAGAGATCAATATGATGCGATAGCTTCTTGCCCGATCGACTTAACTTAATTTAAGCAATTTCAATTTTTAAGTGTTTTTGGTAACTTACCGGTGTTGAAAGCAAACTGCAAGTTCAACTGAATTGTTCGGGGGAACAAATGGGATAGGAATATAAGCCATCCATGGTGAAAAGAGAATGTGATTAGCGATGATTTAGAATGCCAACGGGGGTACTTATGACTGAATTTTCAATCCAACCACTAGACCCGAAAAGATTTGATGCTTTAGCTGGACATGCCCGTTCACCTGCTGCAGCGTATATCAGTCAAGAACTAGGCTGGTTTGCAAATCACGATGAAACAGTACTGGCAACGTTACTGCTTGATACTGTTGATGGTGATTTTGCAGTGATTATACTTGCCAGAGATGAAGGTGGTCGTTTCCGTTGCATTGACCTTGGCTGTTCAATTGAAACTGAGCAGGAAGCATTGGCTCACATGGAACGTTTGATGCGGTGGCACAGCAATGTCGGTTTCATTGATTTCACCCAAGGTGATGCTGGCGAAGGAATAGATTTATTCAACCCAATTATCCCCGAAAACAAACAGCATCCCTATTTTGTTCAGTTAAATAGCAGTGAAGCATTTTATCCGGCAAAGTCGTTGATCAACGAGATAATGCCGCATTTCACAGACGTTGACGGCAACTTTTGTGAACAATTTCAAACTACCGGTTTTGATGCAAGGTTGTGGGAGTTGTATATACACTCCTATCTCCATGAAGAAGAACTATTCATGGACAAGCAATATCAATCCCCCGATTTTCTAGTTACCAAATACGCCAAGCAAGTAGCTATTGAAGCTGTTACTGTTGGTCGAAAATCAGACAACCCACCCAAATATTTCAAATCGAAAGAACCTCTGGAGGTAATAGAAAAAGCAGATAAAGACATTTATGATTCAATGCCAATTAGATTCGGTAGTCCGCTTTATTCAAAACTCCAGAAAAAGTATTGGGAACTAGAGCATGTAAAAAACATACCATTGGTTTTTGCAATAGCCGACTTTCATGATGACATGTCGATGTTATGGAGTTCTTCATCACTAATTTTTTACCTTTACGGATACAGGTATGAACATTACTACGATGAAGATAAAAAGCTCGTGATCAAGCCTGTAAAAATTGAAAAGCATACTGCCGGAGACAAAGAAATCCCATCTGGGTTTTTCTTTCAACCAAATGCAGAAAATGTGAGCGCAGTTGTCACTTCCTCAATCGGTACGATTTCAAAATTCAACCGCCTTGGTAGACAAGCTGGATTTAAAAGCGATAACGTTAAGATGATGAGAGTCGGGACTTATCATGACCATGATCCGAACGCTTCTACCCCCAAGAAATTTAATTATATCGTGGACGAAACATGCAATGAAATGTGGGCTGAAGGTTTGTCAATGTATCATAACCCGAACGCAGCCAATCCGGTTCCAGAGGAATTGTTCCCATCAATTGCACATCACCATTTCAGAGACGAGCAGATAGTAAGTAGCTTGCCAGACTTTCATCCGTATGAGTCTTTCACTATTAATATGCGGACAACTAAATGAATTTTCAACGAGGAGGAATTTATGGAAACCAAGACCACTGGTCGCAGGCAAGGCAAAATTGATGGTCAAAATATTGTTTATGAAATAGCTGTTGACATCAACAATGGCCATATTTGCAGTGCAGAGGGAACATTGCTGGAGCCAGGAGATCTACACGGAAAATACTTTGGGTCCAGTGTCACCCTCATTGATACTGCCACAGGGAACAGTTATTCAATATTTGTAAGTCCTGAGAGCTTTAGTTTTCATTCGGGGTATAGCAAAGTCGATGAACTTTTTGATAAAGCAACTTTCTTTCTGTAAATTCTCGGCAGCCGTCATTCAGTCTCCATGCTGGAGATAAGTGTCAGGCTTGACTTATGGGGATTGTCTGC
>JAMONP010000064.1 GCA_027065695.1 Desulfuromonadales bacterium
GCCCAAGTCGGCGGAGAAACGCTTGATTGGCTTGACCCGGAATCTTTCAAATATACAATCACTTGGAATCAATAAGCTGAAACCGGGGCATTTTAATGGGTGCCCCTTCAGGCGGGTGTCAGGCTTTACTTATGGGGATTGTCTGCTAGATTTCCAGTATGGCACGTAAACCAAGAATTCATTATCCTGGCGCCGTCTATCACGTGATGCTGCGTGGCAACGCCGGGCAGAATATCTTTGCTGACGATGAAGATCGCACCAAGCTACTATTGCATCTACAAGAAAGTGCCGAGCGTTTCTTCTGCCAAATTCACGCCTTCTGCTTGATGTCAAATCATATCCACCTGGCAATACAGGTCGGAGATGTTCCCTTGTCGCGCATCATGCAAAGTCTGAACTTAAAATATACGCGTCATTACAACCAGAAGCAGGGTGTCACAGGCCATCTGTTTCAGGGCCGCTACAAAGCTATCCTTATCGACGCGGACAGCTATCTCCTGCAACTCATCAGATATATCCATCTGAACCCGGTCCGCGTTGCACTTGTAACTACTCCGGAAGAATACCAATGGAGCAGTCATAACGCCTATTGCGGCACGGACAATCTCCCCTGGGTCACAATCGGTTGGATCCAGTCGTTTTTCGCCAAGCAACGCAATCAGGCTGTAACGCGTTATCGGATCTTTGTTGAAGAGGGGATCGCAGAAGGGTATCGAAAGGAGTTTCATAAAGGTAGCCAGGATGGGCGGTTGCTTGGAAACGATGACTTTGCTGATGACGCGCTGCAAAAGTCTGGGCAGGGTTATGGTTTAAGAGTCAGTATGGAGAAGATAGTTGCTCTCGTAAGTGAGGTTTACTCTATCTCACCTGCAGACCTGGGACGATCCGGGAAACAGAGAACTCTCTCTGAGGCAAGGTCTATGGCTGCCTGGTTGGTGCGTGAGCACGAGCATCTTTCTTTGACGGAATTTGGTTGTCGAGTCAATCGAGATATCAGTAGCTTGAGTCAGGGTATCAGCCGATTGCTGAAACGGGCGGAGTCCGATAATATTCTGGCTGAAACTATGAGACAGGTTCAGTCTGGGATTAAACGCCCATAAGTCAAGCCTGACACCTTTCCCTTAATTGAATGGGGCGGGATAGTTTGTGTTTGACATACAGACGTACGAAACGTACGATTAGTACAAATCGTGTGGAGGTTGAAGTTATGACTAGAATTGGTGTTTCAGATGCACGTGATCATTTGAGTGAAGTCGTTGATCGTGCCCGCTATACTCATGAACGTGTTGTCTTGACGAAGCGTGGCAAGGATGTCGGTGCAATTGTCTCCATTGAAGATTTGAAATTGCTGGAGATGTTGGAAGACCAGATAGATATCGACATGGCCCGTAAAGCTTTGGCTGAAGCAGGTGAAGAACGAGTTTCTTATAAAAGTTTGCGAGAAAAGCTGGGGTTGTAATTCATGTCCTATACCATTGAATTAACCCCGGCTGCTGAGAAAACGCTGTTGAAGCTGGCCAAGAAAGATCGTGCATTAATGGTCAGAATTGACAGAGCCCTTCTTGCTCTTATTGATAGTCCGACTCCACCAAACAGCAAGCATCTTGTCGGTGAAGTTGATCTATATCGACTACGTGTTGGGGACTATCGCATTATCTATCAGGTTGATGGCGGTAAGCTTGTCATCCTGATTGTTCATGTCGGACAGCGTAAAGATGTTTACCGACATTTGAAGCGTTAAAGCCAAGAATAAGCACATCCTACTATCATGCAGATGGACTCGGTTCTATCGTTGTCATGACTGATGATCAGGCTCGTAACGTTCAGTATTATGAATATGATAGCTTTGGCAACCTGCATGACAGAAAGAATCGTATCAAGCAGCCATATACTTATACTGGTAGAGAGTATGATCGGGAGACTGGACTGTATTATTATCGAGCCAGATATTACGATGCGATGGAAGGCCGGTTTATTAGTGAAGATCCGATTACAGATAATGATCCCCAGAGAGCTCAGTTGAAATTGTCTTCTATTCACTTGGCCAAAGGCAATCCAAAATGACTGTCCAACTCTGAAATGGTTCGTTCGCCTTTGATGGCCTCCAAGGCAACTTTGGCTTTAAACTCTGCGGAGTAACGCTTACGTTTTGTCTTGCTCATGGGTGGTTCTCCTTCGTCAGTACGTGGCTTTACACCTTAATGCACTGTCCGAATTTTTGTAACCACCTCTGAGAGAGCGTCTGACTACGGATCAGAAGGCCTGGAGTTCAAATCTGTCGCTTGCGACGGGGATTATTTGTTTAGCGTCCCGAGTTCAGTGATTTCCATCCTCGACATCTGGCTGGTTACTTGCTTCAAGTAAATCTTGGCTTACACTGTAATGGTTCTTGCGGTTCCTCTTTCCGTACATTTGGAGTATTACATGAAGAACCCCGCAACTGGCGATGTTCGATTCCCTGACCGGAACAAGGCCAAGGCCCTCTATGAACAACAACTTTCTGCGCACAAGGCGGCTCTGCAACAGCTCGCTCAGGATATGCGCCTGGTGCTTGAGCAACAGGGTCTCACTCCGGCAATCAGGTATCGTGTTAAAAGTTTTGATGCCTACTATGACAAGCTTCACAAGCAAACTTCTGCAGGAACCAACCGTCGCATTGTGCCGATCAGTGATTTTTTCGGTCTGCGCATTGTTTGCCCCTTCCTTGAGGGTATAGAAACGGTCTCTAGACTTATTGCCGCCAATTTCACCGTTGTGGAAAAAGAGCACAAAGCCAGCCAACACTCCTTTCGCGAGTTCGGTTACGACTCGGTTCACCTGGCCATTCGCCTTGATACACAACAGGCTGGACGTTTACTCCCGGGGGTTCGAAAAACCTGCGAAATTCAACTGCGCACTATATTGCAGGAGGCCTGGGCCGAAGTGGAACATGAGCTGGTCTACAAATCCGACATATCACTGCCCAATCAATCGATTCGCCGTAAACTGGCATCGCTAAATGCAACTTTAACCCTCTCCGACCTGATCTTTCAGGAAATACGCGACTACCAGAAGGAGATCCGCCAGCATGGGCGCAAACGTCGTGCCATGGCTGAACAGGAAGCTCAGGAACAGGACCATATAGCTATTTCTCATCCCACAACCATGCCTTCACCCGTTCACACAGTACCTGTTCCATCAACCCTGGCCAGTCACCTGGAAAAAACCATGCTGCGTGCCTTGGAATCTCACAGCAATCACGATCTGGAAAATGCCATTGCACTCTATGGTCAATTGCTTGGCATGCGACTCGATCGTAAAATGCGAGGGTTGGTCTACAACCATCGTGGCATGGCATATTTCGCCATGGGTAGCCATCAGCGGGCACTCAAGGATTTTTCCAGTGCGATCAGTTATGACCCCGAAAGTGACCGGAGTTATGCCAATCGTGGCCTCTGCTATCGCGTTCTTAAAAAGCACGAACGGGCCTTGCGGGATTTCAATCAAGCACTGCAGATTAATCCAAGTCGGCCAGACAGCTACTTTGGTCGGGCCCAGACCTGTTATGATATGCGGCAATACGATCAGGCACTGGAGGACTGTGAAAAAGCGCTCGACATTCATTCTGACTATCAATCTGCCCGGGAACTGATCAAGACTTTGCAATCTAAGCGGTCCTGAATCTCTTGTGACATGAGCCAACAGTCTGTATGATGCCGCTCAATTATCATGGCCAAGCTACCCATAAACACAGACCTCCAACAACAAGCTGAAGTCGTTGTTCGTCGGGCGGAAAGACGCGTGCGCTGCTTTTATGGTATTAATCTGCCAGAGGCACTAATCGATTTTTCGTTACGCGGCCGTTGTGCTGGCCAGGCCAGAGTTGATTGCAATGGTAAAACAACTCTTCGTATCAACCAACAACTTCTGGAAGAGAATCTTGATGATTTCCTGACCAATACTATCCCCCATGAAGTTGCTCATCTGGTGGTCAACTGGAAAGCCCGTAAAAAATGTCAACGCCCCCGTCCACACGGATCTGAATGGCAGGCAGTCATGCAGGATTGTTTCGAGCTAGAGGCGCAACGCTGCCATGCTTACAGAACCTATCCAGCACGTATTGTCGCTCGTCCTTTTGTCTATCACTGTGGCTGCCGAGAGCACAACCTGACCAATATTATGCACAAGCGGCTCTCCCGAAGTTATCAGGCGTTATGCAAAGACTGTAAAAAGCCCCTCAGATTTATCAGCAGGCAATCTCCTTAAAACGCACAAACGGCGTTAAAATATAGCCGCCTTCCTGCTCGTGATGCTACGAACTCACATATCGTAGCACTTTTTACTTGACCGGACCGTCCCCTGCCATCTAGAGTGTGACGAATTTTTATTTTGTGCTACACGTGGAGCCTGAATTTTTTCATCGCATGGATCTTGATTGGCAAAATGCCGGTTGAGTAGAGTCCAGAATTGCATATAAAGACCTTAAGGAGGTATAGTCATGCATATGGCAGACGCACTGATCTCGCCCGCGGTTGGTGGAACACTCTGGGCGGTTTCCGCTGGAACCATAGCTTACTGTTCATCACGGGTGAGCAAGCATCTCGACGAGCGCAAAGTGCCGCTTATGGGGGTGCTTGGTGCCTTTATCTTTGCCGTACAGATGATCAATTTTGCCATTCCGGCAACCGGATCGAGTGGCCATCTCGGTGGTGGTTTGCTTTTGGCTATACTGCTTGGGCCTTCAGCAGCGTTCCTGACGATTGCCTCAGTGTTGATGGTACAGGCTTTGTTCTTTGCTGATGGTGGCCTGCTTGCCTTAGGGTGCAATATCTTCAATCTTGGTGTCTTCCCGGCATTTATCGCCTACCCTTTTATTTACAAAAAAATTATCGGCCAGAACCCGCGCCAGACACGTATGGTTATTGCGGCGATCGTTGCTGCCGTGGTTGGGCTGCAATTTGGCTCATTGGGGGTGGTTCTGGAAACCGTTGCGTCAGGGGTTTCCGCACTACCGTTTAAAACCTTTCTCCTGCTGATGCAGCCGATTCACCTGGGAATTGGCATTGTTGAAGGAATTGTAACTGCGTTGGTCGTTGCCTTTGTTTATCGCGCCAGGCCGGAAGTTTTACAAAATACTCTGCACGAAAAGCCTCTTGGCAAACTGCCGCTACGCTCTCTGACGGTAACTTTTCTCGTTGCCGCACTCTTGATCGGTGGGATTTTCTCCTGGTTTGCCTCTGAACACCCTGATGGCCTGGAGTGGTCAATTGCCAAGGTTACAGGATCTGAAGAAATACCCGAGACATCCTATAGGGAACATGAGGAACTGGCAGCTTTACAGGAGAAAACAGCATTTCTTCCTGGCTACGCACTGCCGACAGGAACCACTATTGATGTCGTAGCAAGTTCCACTGAGGAGCGCATAGGAACAAGCCTTTCCGGGGTGATTGGTGGTACAATTACGCTAATTGTCAGTTTCTTAATCGGCTTCTTTCTCAAAAAAAGAGCAAGCGGCCAGCGTGTCCAGATGGAACCCTGAGTTTAGGAGGTTGTCGGACTATACGGGCCGAAGCGAAAATTCGGAAGTTTGAGGCCAGATTTTGGCTCGTTTGAGAGTAATAGCCATAGCTATTGCTCGAAAAGGAGCTGAGATATGGGCCAAACAGCCGGACTTGCAGCCGGATCCTGGATAATCCGACAACCTCCTAGGAAAGCTGTCAATTTATTCTGACTGTAACGGGGTACAACCATGTTGGCAATAGATGGCAGCTTTCTTGATTTCAAACAGCTTGATTTGCTGGCGATGCAGAAGACCGCCGTGCATCGCCTCGATCCCAGAGCTAAAGTGCTGACCACATTCTTCTTCATTGTCTGTGTGGTTTCCTTTGGCCGCTACGAAATCTCGGCAATGCTGCCCTTCCTTGTCTATCCAGCAACTCTGATCGCTGTCGGCAATCTGCCTTACGGTTATATCCTACGTAAAATGATAATCGTGATTCCCTTTGCCCTGGTCATAGGTATCTTCAACCCGGTGTTCGACCAGCAGGTGATCATGCAACTAGGTTCACTTGATATCTGGGGGGGGTGGCTCTCCTGTGCTTCGATTTTGATTCGTTCTGTTCTCACTGCCAGCGTTGCCATTATCCTAGTTGCCGTGACTGGTTTTCCGGCTATCTGTGAAGCCTTGGAAAAGCTGGGCATGCCGAAAGTCTTTGCCGTGCAATTGCTTTTTCTCTATCGCTATATTTTCGTTTTGACGGATGAGGGAGTACGCACTGCACGAGCTCGACAGTTGCGTGCTTTCGGTAAGCGTGGCCTTGGGTTACGCCAGTTCGGCTCGATGGTTGGCCATATGTTGTTAAGAACCTGGGATCGGGCTGAACGCATCCATATGGCGATGTTGGCGAGAGGGTTTTCAGGCGAATTCCACAGCAGTCGATCACACAGTCATTTTGGTCGCCCTGAAATTATCTTTATGGCTGGCTGGAGCGGTCTTTTCATCCTGTTACGCCTCTTCAATGCGCCGCAACTCCTCGGCAGCCTGTTCACAGGAGCTATATCATGAGTCACCACATAGTCGAGGTTAAGCAGTTACGGCATGTCTACCCTGATGGCACCGCCGCCCTGAATGAGGTTTCTTTTCGCATTCATCATGGTGAGTCGGTTGCCGTCATTGGCGCTAACGGCGCTGGAAAATCAACCCTGTTACTTCATTTGAACGGCTATCTGACAGCAACCTCAGGTGAGATCGTGATTGGTGATACCACTCTCGCCAAGGAAAACCTGGCCGAGATCAGGCGCACGGTTGGCATGGTTTTTCAGGATCCGGATGACCAGTTGTTCATGCCGACGGTCTTCGATGATATTGCTTTTGGGCCTCTTAATATGGGGCTGAGTGCCGCCGAAGTTGAAGCAAGGGTCATGGAAGCTCTGCAGAGAGTGGAAGCGGTTGCTTTGCGTGATAAACCCCCATATCATCTCTCCGGTGGTGAAAAAAAGCGAGTGGCAATCGCGACAGTTCTATCCATGATGCCGGAGATCCTGGTTCTGGATGAACCGACCAATGGCCTAGATCCGCATGCCAGGCGACAACTGATTGCGCTATTGCGAGCATTTCATCATACGCGAATCGTTACCAGTCACGATCTCGATATGGTTCTGGAGTTATGTGAACGCACCATTGTCCTTCACGAAGGCAGAGTGATGGCTGATGGCCCGACCATGGAGATCTTCAATAATGAAGAATTGCTCAAATCATGTCGGCTCGAAAAACCATTTGCCATGCAAGGATGTCCTGTCTGTTCACCCGAGCGTTCGGTCATACCCGCACAAAAGCCTCTGGTCCCACCACATGGCGACAAAAATCATGATCATAAACACTAAACCACAAAGCTTTTGCCCTCCTTAAGGCCATAAAATATGTAAATCAGTGTTTTATTTACATAAAATCGCTTTTATTCGTACAAAAAAATAGACAAAGAGATAAAATCGCGCTAGTCTTTTTCGTGGAAAACGGTCAGAGGTCTGACCAAAGGTTGAAACCCACCTGAAAAGGGTGGGTTTAACCTATTAAACCTATTTCTTGCGGAGGTTAAAGATCCATGAATATTCACGAGTACCAGGCCAAGGCGATCCTGCGTAATTTCGGGGTTCCGGTCCCGGAAGGGCATGTGGTCTACAATGGCAACTCGGCCCGCGACTGGGCCAAGCGTCTCGGAGATGGCCCTTATGCGGTCAAAGCCCAGATTCATGCTGGCGGACGCGGCAAAGGTGGCGGTGTTAAAATCGCCAAGACTGCCGATGAAGTCAAACAGTATGCCCGCGCAATGTTCGGCATGACCCTGGTTACCCACCAGACCGGACCGGAAGGTAAAATTGTCAAGCGTGTTCTGATTGAGAGTGGCTGCGATATTGCCGACGAATTCTACCTCTCCTTTCTGGTCGATCGTGCTACCGACAAGGTCACCCTGATGGCTTCGGCCGAAGGCGGTGTCAATATTGAGGAAGTTGCCGAGAAGACCCCTGAGAAGCTTTTCTTTGAAGCGGTTGATCCGGTCGTTGGTTTGACCGCTTTCCAGGCGCGCAAGGTTGCTTTCAAGCTTGGCTTCGGTATTGCCCAGGTCAAGCAGGCCGTCCCACTGTTGATGAATCTCTATAAGGCTTTTGTCGAGGCCGACTGTTCCCTGCTCGAGATCAACCCTTTGGTACAGACCGGTGCGGGCGACCTTATCTGTCTCGATGCCAAGATGACTTTCGATGAGAATGCGCTCTTCCGCCATATCCGCATACGTGATCTGCGCGATTACGACGAAGAGGATGCCAACGAGATCGAAGCCTCCCAGTACGACCTCTCCTACATTGCCCTGGATGGCAATATCGGCTGCATGGTCAACGGTGCCGGTCTGGCCATGGCAACCATGGACATCATCAAGCACTACGGTGGCGACCCGGCAAACTTCCTCGATGTAGGTGGCGGCGCTACTATTGAGCGTGTTACCGAAGCCTTCAAGCTCATCCTCTCAGACAACAAGGTCGAAGGGATTCTGGTTAACATCTTCGGTGGTATCATGAAGTGTGACGTGATCGCTACGGGGGTTATCGAGGCTGCCAAGCAGATCGGCGTCAAGGTTCCGTTGGTCGTGCGTCTGGAAGGCACCAACGTAGATCTGGGCAAGAAGATGTTGGCCGAATCTGGCCTGAACATCGTCAGTGCCGACGGTATGGGTGATGCCGCTGAGAAGATTGTTACGGCAGTTAAAGAAGCGTGAGGTGTTACCTCCTAACACCTCCTCTTTCTCCTCACCAGCTTTTAATTAGGAGCTAAATCCAATGAGCATATTAGTCAACAAGAATACGAGAGTTATTACCCAGGGGATCACCGGTGCCACCGGTTTGTTCCATGCCCAGGGCGCCCGTGACTACGGTACCCAGATGGTTGGCGGGGTAACCCCCGGCAAGGGTGGTACTATAGTCGAAGGCTTCCCGGTTTTTGATACCGTTGAAGATGCCATCAAAGAGACTGGCGCTAACGCTTCGGTTATCTATGTGCCGCCGATCGGCAGTGCTGATGCGATCATGGAATCGGTCGATGCTGGCATCGAACTGGTGATCTGCATCACTGAGGGCGTGCCGGTGCTTGATATGGTCAAGGTCAAAAAATACATGGAAGGCAAGGACTGTCGACTGATCGGCCCCAACTGCCCTGGCGTGATTACTCCGGGCGAGTGCAAGATCGGTATCATGCCCGGCTATATTCACAAGCCTGGTCCGGTCGGTGTTGTATCGCGCTCCGGAACTTTGACTTACGAAGCCGTCTGGCAGTTGACCACCCGCAACATCGGCCAGACCACCTGTGTCGGTATTGGCGGTGACCCGGTCAACGGCACCAGCCACCTCGAGGTACTGAGAATGTTTGAGAATGATCCGGCTACCGAGGCGGTGATCATGATCGGTGAAATCGGTGGCGACGCAGAAGAGCAGGCCGCTGCGTTTGTCCGTGACCACATGACCAAGCCAGTGGCGGCATTCATCGCCGGGGCAACAGCACCAGAAGGCAAGCGCATGGGTCATGCCGGGGCGATTATTTCCGGCGGTAAAGGCGATGCAGCCAGCAAGAAAGTGTTCCTTGCCGAGTGCGGTGTCAGCATTGCCGACAGTCCGGCCGAAATGGCAGAGGCACTGTTGAAGATTTGGCAACCCTGAAAATTAGATTAAAGGTACAAACAAAAAAGGACCGGCCGGTTGGCTGGTCCTTTTTTGTTCAGTTCAAAATAAGGCTTATTTCTGATCAGGAGAGTGTGCTTCATTCTCTTTAAGTGGCGAGCCCCAAAAAGTTCCCAAGACGTTTCGGTCTTTCTCGTTGAGAATAGCGCCGCGCTCAATCATTCGCTGCATAAGGGCATCAAGGTCAACTTGTTGACCAAACGCTGAGTCAACCCGCTCTCGTGTATGGCAGATGGTGCAGCGGGCTTCGATGGTGCGCTGAAATTCATCATTGCCGGGCAGTCGATGGACATCATGAACTGCTTCGGGAACAGCGACGGCTGACATTGGTGCTAGAACCAGACCGATCAACAAGAAAAGGGGACTGGTTTTCATGATTATTTTGTTATATACGTACATTGGATGTCGATATCCTTGAGTCCTGACAGTCCGTCAGGCTTCTGGTCAAGTCCTTACGAAAGCTTTGCTGTCTGTTCCGTTACCCACTTATCTATTTTGTCGCCATCTGTGTCGGTGAGACCGAGAAAACGCAGGCCCATGCCATGTTCGTGAATACTTTTACGTTTATAGAGCCGTTTCCAGACAACCTCACACCGGCAGATGATCTTGTGTTTGGGCTTCGTCGGCAAGGTCAATTCAAGCATGAACTCTTCACCCTGCTCACGAGGATTTAGCGTCGCGATAAACAACCCACCGCTGCTGATATTCTTGGCGTAACCAAAAAAGGTTTTCTGACCATCGCCACAGGAAATTTTTTCTACAATCAGCGGAGCTCGTGTAGAGTGACGTATATTCTTTTGTTCCGCAGTATACCTGGAATTCGCAGTCCCATTCATTGGCGTCTCTTTTTCCACTTACACAGCGGGTAAACTCTGTGTCGTCACAGTACATATTAGCATAGCTTTTTAGATTTTCTATAAACATATCAGCGGCGAAACGCCATCATGCAGACGCAACGTCTCCAGCATTCCTGAAAGTGTTCCGTGACAACTCCTACCCTCCCATGCGAAATACTCCGGAAGAACATCCTCAGGTTCACCGCGACAGAGGCTGGCTTCACAGAGTCGATGAACCAGGCGCATTGTTTTGAAGCCATCGAACCAGGCATGAAACGCTTGTAAACGTTGCACTTCGGTTTTATGAGTCGATTGCAATCGTGGCCAGACGGTTCGCCAATTGACTTGTTCAAGATAGTTGGCCAGTTCTGAGGAGATCTCTTCGGCGCGTAGTAACAAAGACTCCGCATCGCTGGAGAGATTCTGTTCTACAGCTTGCAGCCAAGCAGCCAAAACCCGGAAAGCTGCCACCGGGTAAAAGAGAACAGCCTGTGTGTCGCCATCAAGTAGACGGGACATACTGCGCCCGGTACCGAATGGAACTCGATCCGATACCCGCGGCTCGGGGAACACCGTTGTCCCGGTCAGGAGGTCGACACCATCAGTTTTCGCCAGTTTCTGCAGAAAATAAAAATCTTCTCCGGCCTTACGGCAATTCATGCCGCCGCAGCGTACGTAAGCTGAGGCTCGACAGGCAATGGCACTGCCGACGGAATTGAAGGCATAGGGTGATCCGGCCAGACGTAAACCATAAACATAGCTGCGCAGGAAGAGTTCGTATCGATTGATTGCAGTCTGCTGAGCTGAATCGCTCCCCGGTTGATGACGAAAGGGCAGAACCGCTGCCCCAAGAGCGGACGGGTGAAAATGATTGACGATTGCCTGCAGGTAGCCCGTTTCCACTAAGGTGTCGGCATCGAGACAGACCAGCAGAGGGTCTTCTGTCCAGTTCAGGCGAGGTAAGGCGAGATCCATGCCGAGTTTACGGGCAAAGCCGACCCCAGCCTGCTTGGCAGGGATCTCATATCCAGGACTGGCAGCGTCAACCCAGGCGAGACTGAGCTCAGTTTGTTCTGTCAGTTCAGACAGCCTGGCCAGGTCAATGCCATTCTGTTGCTTATCCGCAGCTGCAGCATGTTCACAATGGTTAACAATAATGACCACAAGGAAGCGTGTTGTTAGTTGTTGCGGATTAGCCGCAAGGCTCTGCAAAGTTGCAAACAGGCTGTCACCTTCCGCGAGCGACGGGATAACAACAGCTCCGGCAAAGTCGGCGCGTTCTTCTCCCCTAAGCGTCCACGGGCCAGTGACGGTACTTTTATTGAGATACCGCTGCACTGCGGCAGGCAGTGAGGTCATTCCGCAAGGTCCTGACATCTGGCAAGAAGTTCAGCGACGGGATCATCCTCAGCATTCAACCAATGAATGGCAGTGCCTTGACGTTCCATGCGTCGGAACCAGGTTTCCTGACGCTTGGCAAACTTGTGAATGGCACTGTTCAGCTTTTGAAAGAGATCATTTCGATTGAGTTGTCCCTGCAGATGCCGGGCGACAAAGCGGTATTCCAGGCCGTAATAGTCGAGGGTCTCCCAGGAGACACCGGCCGCATGCAGGTTGGCAACCTCTTCAATCAAGCCGTGGTCAAGACGTTCACGTAACCTTATGGTGATGCGTTTTCGCAACCGCTCCCTTGGCCAACGCAGACCAAATACCTGCGGAGTGAGTGGCGGCAGGCACAAAGGCTGTGCTGAGGCATGCTGCTCACCTTCGGCAATTTCAATGGCCCGGATCAGTCGAGAGCGATCTTCGCTGTCGCTGGTATTATGTTGCTCTGGCCGGAGCGCCTGCAAACGCGCTTGGAGTGCTGCCATGGTGAGGGGAGCCAGCTCCAGGCGCAAGGCCTGGTTTTCAGCTACACTCACCAGCTCGTAGCCTTTTAGGATAGCATCGAGATAAAGCCCTGTGCCCCCAACCAGTATCGGCAAATGATTGCACCCACTAATCTCGTCAAAGGCCGAGCTGAACGCTTTGGTAAAATCGAATAAGCTGAACTCGTAACCGGGATCAACCACATCGATAAGATGATATGGCGTTGTGCCATATTCATCCAGGTCCTTACCGCTGCCAATATCCAGACCACGGTAGACTTGTCGGGAATCGGCTGAGATGATTTCGCCATTGAGATGACGGGCGGCCTGAACGGCTAAATGGGTTTTTCCCGAAGCCGTTGGTCCGAGCACAACAAGGAGGTTCATATAGCAGACAACTCCTAAGGGAAGATGTTTCGTTGCTCATTTATAACCGGATAGGCGGCCGATGACAATGCGTATTCCCGGACAGACTCCTACGCTTCCCTCGCAGAGCTAAAGCTGCTATACAGTTGAGAACATTATCGACCGTCAGTTAGGACGGCAAGGATCACTGGAGTTTTATGGCTGCTTCCTCTCCCACCACAACCACGGCATCTGACACCCCGAGGATACTTCCCCGTTCGGCCCACAGCCTTTCCCGCAGCCAGATCGATGAAAACACCCTCAAAGTCCTTTACCGACTCCATCGTCACGGTTACCTGGCCTACCTGGTCGGTGGCAGTGTCCGTGATCTCCTCTTAGGCAGAACGCCCAAAGATTTTGATATCGGCACCGATGCGACCCCGCAGCAGGTCAAAAAGCTTTTTCGCAACTGTTTTCTGGTCGGCCGTCGATTTCGTTTGGCTCATATAAGATTCGGTCGTGATCAGGTTCTCGAGGTCGCCACTTTTAGACGTCATCCTCATCCCGATGAGTTGCCGGAAGATCCCGCTGAACACAAATTCTTTGTGCAGAACCAGTTCGGCACGCCTCGTGAAGATGCTTTCCGTCGCGACTTCACCATCAACGCGCTTTTTTATAACATCGCCGATTTTTCGATCGTTGACCATGTCGGCGGGCTGAAAGATCTACAGAACCGGCAGTTGCGTGTGATCGGCGACCCCCAAGTCCGCTTTGCAGAAGATCCGGTGCGCATGTTGCGTGCCCTGGAGTTCCGTGCTCGTCTCGATTTTTCTCTCGACGCAGAAATGCTTGAAGGAATGATTAAGCAAGCGCCGTTGCTTGCCGCTGCCTCGCCAGCCAGGGTGCGAGAAAAACTGATGCAATTCTTCCGACATGGCGTCGCCGCCGAAGTCCTGCAAAGGGCTCAATCTTTAGAGCTGCTTCAGCCGATGCTGGGTGGCTACCAAGCGGGGGAGACAACCTTCAAGTTACTGGAGCCACTCAATCGATATTTCAAAAAAACCGGCACCGTTGATGAAGCAATGGTTCTGGCTGCACTCTTTATCGAGCGCTTCTGGCAAAAATGCCCGGTGCAGGCAGCACTGCCGATTAACGAGGTCATGCAAACCGCCGGGCATCTGATGACTCCGTACAGCACCTACTTTCACCTGGCTCACGGCTTGCGTCATCAGGCCCGGGAACTGCTGGTCGGATGCTACCGTTTCGCGCGTGGCCTCGGCCATCGTGGCCAGAAACGTTTCCTGTGTAATTCTGCGACACCCAGAGCTTTGGAGATGTTCCGGCTCTGGATTCAGGCCAGTGATGGAGACACTGCTCTGGTGGATACCTGGCAGAAAGCCTTGCATACAGATCACAAAACAGCAGATCAGCCGGTCAGGCAACCGAACCACCGCACCCATCGTCGACCACGGCGGCGGCGGCGGACCAAGCCAACCCTTGGGGGCTGACCAAGTTAACTATCTGCAATCAAAAGGTAAATGCACTGAGAAACCATCTATGTTGACCTTGTTAGCTAATTCTTGTGCCAAAATCAAGGCAGCAATCGTTTGGTCCTCAAATGAGAGCTCACAACACTAAACAACACGACCACCTCGAAAATTCCGTTTCACACAAAATGGATGCTCCTGTTAGGGGCCCCTTCACCATCTTTGCTTTATGTAGACTTTCAATCCGATAACAAGAAATTCCTCTCCGGCAACTTGATCTCATATGTTAATATTACATTTTTAGAATCACCGCCAAAAATCATCAACATGGACTAAACATAAATGCCCGAAACAGCAAAAAACACCACCATCCAAATCCTGGTCGAAGAAACCACTTTAAAAACAGCACAAGTTAAACAAACTGTAGCCCTGCTCGAAGAGGGCGCAACTGTACCCTTTATCGCTCGTTACCGCAAAGAAGCAACCGATGAACTCGACGAGGTGCAGATTCGCCTGATACAGGAACGCCTTGAGTACCACAAAGCCCTCAACGAGCGCCGGGAGACTATCCTCAAATCAATTGACGATCAAGGTAAACTGACCCCGGAGCTACACCGGAAAATTACGGCAACCAGGCAAAAAACCGAACTGGAAGACTTCTACCTGCCCTTCAAACCGAAACGCCGCACCAAAGCGTTGATCGCAAAAGAACGTGGACTGGAACCACTTGCCGAGCAACTATTGGCTGCGTGTGGCGAAGGCGAAACAGCCTTGCAACTGGCGCAACCTTTCATCAACATTGAGCTGGAGATTACCACTACTGACGAAGCCTTAACTGGCGCTGGCCACATCCTCGCCGAACGGTTCGCCGATGTCGCCGAGGCACGGGCGATGGTCCGCGAGTTGACCTGGCAGCAGGGCTTGTTCTGCTCACAGCCAGCGCGGGGCAAGGAAGATACGGTCAGCAAATTCGAGATGTACTACGATTTCAGCGAACCGATCAGGAAAATCCCGTCGCACCGCATGCTGGCAATGCGACGAGGCGAGAAAGAAGACGTGTTGAGGTTGCGCCTCGAGGCACCGGAGGAGGATATCTTAAGTCGCCTTTCTATGCTTTTTGTGCCTAAAGAAAGCCGCTTTGCTGAACTGCTGCGGGAATTCGTTGCCGATGCATATAAGCGTCTACTGACCCCTTCGATCGAACTGGATCTGCGCCTGCAAGCGAAAAAAGCCGCCGATGACGAGGCCATCAAGGTTTTTGCAGAGAATCTGCGCAACTTACTGCTTGCCGCGCCAGCCGGAAGCTGTAGAGTTCTCGGTGTTGATCCAGGGCTGCGCACCGGTTCCAAGCTGGCGGCAGTTGATGCAACCGGTCGTTTCCTGGAGCATGTCACGATCTATCCGCACAGCGGAGGCGGCACCAAGGTCGCGTCAGCCAAGCTGGATCTGCTGCGCCTTATTGATGTCCACAACATAGAGATGGTAGCGATCGGCAACGGCACGGCCGGACGCGAAATGGATCAATTTGTCCGCGTCTGCCTGAAAGAGGCGGGCCTGAAAGCGCAAGTGGTTATGGTCAGTGAGGCTGGAGCCAGTGTTTATTCTGCATCGGATATTGCCCGCGAAGAATTCGCCGATCTCGACTTGACCGTACGCGGCGCCATTTCCATAGCTCGCCGTTTGCAGGATCCTTTGGCCGAGCTGGTCAAGGTCGACCCAAAAAGTATCGGTGTTGGACAATATCAGCATGATGTCAGCCAGAGTGCCCTGAAAAAATCCCTCGGCGAGGTGGTGGAATCTTGTGTCAACTTTGTTGGCGTCGATTTGAACACTGCAAGTTGGGCACTATTGAGTTTTGTCTCTGGAATCAGTGAATCCTTAGCCAAGGCGATTGTCAATCAGCGTGACATTGAGGGGGCTTTTGGCCAACGGAAACAACTCCTCAAGGTGCCACGCTTTGGCAAAAAGGCTTACGAACAAGCTGCGGGTTTCTTACGCATCAGAGATGCTGAGCAGCCGCTCGATAATACGGCAGTACACCCGGAGCGCTACCAGTTGGTGGCACAGATGGCTGCGGATCTTGGCGTTTCCCTGGTAAAGTTAACCACCGAACCAGGCTTGCTCGATAAGATTAGACTGGAACAGTACGTTGGCCCTGATATTGGCCTGCCTACGCTCCACGACATTGTCGCTGAATTGAAGAAGCCGGGCCGTGATCCGCGCGAAAGCTTCATAACAGCCAGTTTCCGTGAAGATGTTATGGAGGTCAAGGACCTCAAAGAAGGCATGGCCCTTAACGGCATCGTCACTAATGTCGCCGCCTTTGGAGCGTTTATCGATATTGGCGTACACCAGGACGGCCTGGTGCATGTCAGTCAACTCGCCGACCGGTTTGTGAAAGACCCGAATCAGGTGGTCAAAGTCGGGCAGCAAGTGCAGGTCAGGGTTCTGTCGATTGATCTGCAACGCAAGCGCATCAGCTTGACCATGCGCAAAGGGAAAACTGAGAAACCACCGGAGCAGAAGGAGCGAACCAGGAACCCACGCCCCGACAAGAAGGTGGCCACATCATCGACGGCGATGGCCGAGGCGCTGGCAAAGTCGGGCTTCCGGGTTAATAAGTGAAGAGGCTACAGGACAAACAGAACTCACCGCAGCTCACATTCCACCAAGGAATATGACCATGAAAAAGTGTCCTTTCTGCGCTGAAGACATCCAAGATGAGGCAATAAAGTGCAAACACTGTGGTGAGTTTCTGGAAACATTTTCTCCTCGGCATTCTGGAGAAGAAAAGCTTCCATGGTATTTCCGGAAATCCTGCATTATTCTCGCGCTCTGCAGCGTGGGACCGCTGGCGTTACCACTGATCTGGTGGCGGCCACAAACGTCGCTGGCATGGAAGATCGGACTCAGTATCGGTGTCCTTGCCCTCAGTTGGGTCTTGTACCTGATCACGCTGGAATCCTTGCGTGCTATTCAGGAGTATTACGAACTCCTTGAAAGTTTGTGAATTGCTTGGTCGGTACTATCCGTACGCTTCTTGATGGTATGTCAACATACCAATGCTATAGTTAGCTAATGAATAATTTCAGCCGTTTGGTTTTGATGACCGTCTGCCTTTGTTGCTTGATGGTGCCCGGTATCTGGTTACTAGTGCCCGGTGCACAGGCTCAGAGCTCTTCTCAAAAGTTCGCGACCTGGTTGGAGCTGCTGCGTGCGGAAGCCCGTTCAACAGGGATTTCGCAAGAGACCGTGGCTGCGGCCATGGCCGATATCAAGGCACCGCAGCAGCGGGTGATTAATCACGATCAGAAGCAGCCTGAGAAAACCCAGTCTCTAGAAGATTACGTCGCAACCCGGGTCAGTAAGGAGCGCATAGCCGAAGGGCGGCGGATGTTGCGTCGTTACCCGATCTGGCTGGGCCGTATCGAGCGACAGTACGGGGTACAGCGACGCTTTATCGTCGCCCTCTGGGGGATCGAGAGTAGTTACGGCCAGCACACTGGAAAGCTTCCGGTCATCCAGTCGCTGGTCACCTTGGCCTACGATGGACGTCGCGGCGACTACTTTCGCAAGGAACTGCTTGAGGCTCTTCGTATTCTCGATGCTGGTCACATTGCCTTGCCAGACATGAAGGGTTCATGGGCCGGGGCCATGGGGCAGTTCCAGTTCATGCCCTCCTCATATCGTCACTATGCGGTCGATGCCAATGGCGATGGCCGTATCGATATCTGGAATTCAATTCCAGACACACTGGCATCTGCGGCCAATTATCTTGCAAAAGCGGGTTGGCAGAACGATCAGACCTGGGGACGGCCGGTCAAATTGCCGGGGAAGTTTAATTTTTTCCTGGCGGGGCTGAAGACCCGACTACCGTTGTCGCGCTGGCAGGCACTCGGCGTGAGGCGCAGTAACGGTCGCGCGCTGCCCCACCGTGAGCTGCAAGCCTCGCTGATCATTCCCGATGGCCCGGACGGACCAGCCTACCTGATCTACAGTAATTTCCGGGCGCTACGCAGATGGAACCGATCCAACTCTTTTGCCGTTGCGGTCGGGACTCTCTCAGATCGCTATAACGTTAAAAAATAGCCAGTTCATGGGTAGTCCGACAACCTCCTGAGGAATATAATAAATGATCGAAGTGAAAGACCTGGTGTTCGAATACCCGGGCACCAGGGCGCTGAATGGCGTCTCCTTCCAGATCAAGCCAGGCAACATCACGGCGTTGGTCGGGCCGAATGGAGCAGGGAAAACAACCTTGCTGCGTTGTATGGCTGCCCTCGAAGTTCCGCTGTCCGGAGAGGTGCGCATTGATGGTGAAAATATCCACGAATATCCACGCGCCTGCCACCGCAAGCTTGGTTATCTCTCAGATTTCTTCGGGCTCTACGATGAGCTGACGGTTCGTCAGTGCCTGCTGCATGCAGCGGCATCTCATGGCATTCAGGCTGACGAGCAGCTCAGGGTGACAGAACAGGCCGCGGCACGGCTCGGCATTGTCGACCGCCTCGGGATGCAAGCCGGTGAACTTTCACGTGGACTACGGCAACGCCTGGCGATAGCCCAGGCTGTGGTTCACGAACCACAGATCCTGATGCTCGACGAACCGGCGTCCGGTCTCGACCCCGAAGCAAGGCATAGCCTGGCCGAGCTGTTTCTGGCTCTGCGCGACCAGGGTATGACCCTGGTGGTCTCTTCGCACATTCTCTCGGAGTTGGATGAATACTCCACCGATATGTTGATTCTGCGGGAAGGCCGCATCCTCTCACACGACCCGATTGAGCCGCCAGCCGAGGCAACTGTCCGCCTGAGGGTATCGCTGACAGAACCTTGCCGCGGATTGCAGGCTCTGCTCTCAGGATTGTCTGGTGTCTCTGCCGTTGAAGGTGATGAAAGATCGGTCGTTCTCTCCTTCAATGGCGATGCTGCAGCCCGACATCATTTACTTAAAAGTCTGCTCGACCAGGGACTCCAGGTTTGTGCCTTTGCCGAGCAGCAGCGTAACATGCAGTCGGCCTACCTGGAGTCAGTGCATGGCCAGGACAGCCAGGAGGGCGTGCGATGAACATCAATCCCGAGTTCCGCCGCAATCTCTGGCTTGAGCTGACCCCTACTCGGCTGGTTGGCATGCCGATGATCCTGGGGGCCTTGCTTTTTCTCGCCTATCTCCTTGACAACAAACAGTATGGCGAGAGCGTGGCCAATACGGCGTTGATCCTGTTCGGCCTGTTGGTCTTTTTATGGGGAACCCGACTTGCCTCCGAAGCCTTGATCTCAGAAATCCGTGATCATACCTGGGACAGCCAGCGGATGTCGGTGATCGGCCCCTGGTCAATGACTTGGGGGAAATTACTCGGCAGTACCATATACCCATGGTATGGGGCTGTGCTTTGCCTGTTGGTCTATTTTAGCTCACAGCCTTCACTTAAACTCTCGCTGATCGAAACAGCCGTACTGCTGCTCGGTAGTGGCTTGCTCGGCCAGGCAATCGGCTTGCTCTCCAGTCTGCAGGCAATCAGGAAGAACCAGCGCTACGGCCGGTTTCAAACCACAGTCTTCCTGGTGCTGGGTGCCGGTTGCGCGGTCTCTGTGGTCTCCTGGCCATTTGCTGAATCAACGAGCATCTTCTGGTATGGTCGCTATTATCCCGATAATCGCTTTGTTCTGATCAGCCTGGTGCTGTTCCTCGCCTGGACGATATTCGGTATCTACCGGTTGATTAGAGCTGAACTGCAGTTGAGGAGTCTACCTTGGGCGTGGGGGATGTTTGTCTTCTCCCTGATGATCTATTCTGCCGGATTTTATGGAGAAAACAGCTGGGTGACTGGTCTGAGCGCCTGGCCGCAACGCTTGTTGATCGCCTTCCTGGTGGCCCTGATGCTGGCTTACGGGACAGTTATTTGCGAACGCAAGGATCCGGTAACCTTTCAGCGATTGCTACAGTATCTTGGCCGTCGTGAATGGGGACGGGCCATGCAGATCGCCCCTCTCTGGTTGAGTACCCTGCCGTTTGTTCTCCTCTCCTGTGCCGTTCTGGTCATCGTGGCTTTAACTTCAGAATCGGTGCAGCAGTTCGCGGTTCCCGCTATGGCTATGGTCCTCTTTCTGTTGCGCGACTTCGGGCTATTGCTTTTCCTGAACCTCGGTCGGGTGCCGAAACGAGCCGATATGCTGACAATCCTGTTTCTGGTCCTGCTCTACGGAATAATTCCGACGATCCTGACAGCTCTCGACCTGAGTCGTCTGACCGAATTGTTCTGGCCCATTCAGGGCGTGCCAGCCTATATTGTTCTGCCCGCGGCGTTGTTTCAGGCGGTTGTCATACTTTGGTTGATGACACGACGTTGGCGAAAGACTCACCAGAGCTATTAATCCAGGACAAAACAGAGGAAGTCTTTTCAAGGGTCTGTTCATGACAAATTCTTTACAATTTATTGACCTTCCCATGACGACATAAATGTGGACAGCTGATCTACTGGGCCCAACAAAACAGACCCCGGTAATTCACCTTTCATGTCGACACTTAAGGAGGAAAGACAATATATGCTTCATCCCAAACTAACGAAAAATCAAAGTAACAATCCGATCTTTGTCTCCGGAGGCGGTGGCTACGTCGGTGGCCGCCTGATACCTCGTCTGTTAGAGGATGGCTACCGAGTGTATGCACTAGCTCGCAGCCCGGAGAAATTGCGTAGCCGGCGCTGGGGGAATCATCCGCAACTGAAAATTGTCCACGGAGATATGCTCGACTACCCCAGCCTGCTTAAGGGGCTTGAAGGCTGTCGAGCCGCTTATTATCTGGTCCATTCTATGAACCCTGCGGTTGATGATTTCTCCCACACCGACCGGGTTGCAGCAATGAATATGAGCAAAGCTGCGGCAGCAGCCGACCTGAAGCAGATAATCTATCTGGGCGGGTTAGGTGAACAGGGCAGCGGCCTGAGTCACCATCTGCAGTCACGCAGTGAAGTTGGTCAGGTGCTGCAACAGGGACCAGTACCGGTCACTGTGCTGCGGGCGGCGATGATTATCGGTTCTGGAAGTGCCTCCTTCGAGATCCTGCGCTACCTGGTTGACCGCCTGCCGGTGATCCTGACCCCGCGCTGGGTCAACACCCCCTGTCAGCCAATCGGCATACGCAATGTACTACACTACCTGATCGGCTGCCTTGAATGTCCGGAAACCCTCGGTGAAACTTTCGATATCGGCCAACCGGAAATCCTCAATTATCGTAAGCTGATGGAGATTTACGCTGAAGAAGCCGGTTTACGCAAACGCTGGATCTTGCCACTGCCGTTTCTCACCCCACGCTTAAGTTCCTACGCGATTCATCTACTGACTCCAATTCCAGCAGCCTTGGCTCGTCCTTTAACTGAAGGGCTTAAAAACCCGGTCGTCTGCCATGACAACCGGATTGCCGACCTGCTGCCACAAGACCTGTTCGACTGCCGCAAAGCGATCCATCTGGCGCTTGAGAAGATAAAAGAACACCATATTGAAAGTTCCTGGACCGATTCAGGACCAATCCACCCGGCAGAATGGAGTGTCCGCGGTGATCCGACCTGGGCGGGAGGCAAAATTTTCACTGATTCAAGGCGAGTGATTATCGATGCTGAACCAGAGGAAGTCTGGCCGGCACTTGCTTCTATCGGTGGTGAAGTTGGTTGGTATTACGCCAACTGGCTCTGGAGGCTGCGTGGCATGATCGATCGGGTTTTTGGTGGCGTTGGCCTCAGCCGCGGTCGTCGTGATCATCGGGAGATTTATCCCGGTGATGCGCTCGATCTCTGGCGAGTGGTCGCAGTTGAGCGTCTGAAACTGTTGTCGCTGCATGCCGAAATGAAACTACCGGGAGAAGCAACCCTCTATTTTGAACTGCAGCCATTGGCTGATGGCCGTACCGAATTGCGCCAGATTGCTCGTTTTCTGCCGCGCGGCTTGCTTGGGCTGGCCTATTGGTATGGAGTCACACCATTTCATAATTATGTCTTTGATGGTATGTTGCGCGGTATTGCCAAGGCGGCCAAAACTTCGATTCTTTCTGGGCCAGAGCGTTTTCATGAATAAGGTGTCGGATGATCCCCATGATTAAAAAATCATCGAGTATTCTCTTTTCCAACTTGACTTTTATTTTACAGATGTCTAATGTCGACAATCGACGAAATGGGAGGTTGAACTAATTATGCCGATTGTCAAAAAAACTTACAAAGACCAGGTTATTGACTATATCTACCAACTTTTGTTGGCAGACAAGTTGAGACCAGGGGATCAATTAAAAGAAAGTTTATTGGCCAAAGAGATGGGGATCAGCAGGGCGCCAATCCGTGAGGCAATGAAGGAACTGATCACGAATGGCCTGGTTGATTACCGTCCTCAGGTGGGGAACTTTATTCCCGTTTTATCACCTAAGCAGATTGTTGATAGCTACACGACACGTGGCGTCCTTGAGGGCTACGCGGTGATGGAGAGTTGTGATCAGTTTTCTGAGGAAGAAATTGACAAGCTTGAAAACCTGGTTGAGCAGATGGAAAGTTGTGCCCAAAAAAAGAAACATAAAATGGTTGTCGAAGTTGGCGGAGAATTTCATGATCTCTTGATCAGTAAGAATAATAATGTCCAGTTGCTTGAATACACAGACCGACTTAGCTTGAAACTGCATGTTTTGTTCTTTAAATATTGGGGGAAACTCTATAGCCCCTCTGAAGTTGGTCGGCGACATCGGGAAATTGTCGAAAGCATTAAATCAAAAGATCTGCGACGAATTGAAAAAGTGATTCGTCATCACTACGTAGAAACAGGATCGAAAATCGCAGCACTTTAAACAACTATCAATGTTGCAATGCCAACATTCAAACTCGATATTAACTACTGACAGCAACAGGAGGTAACGATGGCAGAAGAATGGGTTCAACAGATGCAGAACCAGGTTGACACACTTGAGAAACTGGAAAAGTACATCAACGTCTCTGACGATGAAAGGGAGGCGATTCAGACCCTGAAAACCAAATGGGGGACAACACCCTATTTTGCCTCATTAATGGATAAAGATGACCCGAGCTGCCCGATCAGGATGCAGGTTATTCCGTCGATGAAAGAACAGGTTAACGAATTTGGTATGGACAACTACCTGATGTGGAAAGAAAATCGCGCTACGGAAGAAGTCCGTCCTGACAGTATTGCTCGCCAGTACAAGGATCGGATTGCTTTTACTGTTCTTGAGGTCTGCGGAATATATTGCCGGCACTGTTTTCGCAAGGAACTGGTTGTCGATCAGGATTTGAAACTGCGCTTTGATGTTGACGAAGGCCTGGCCTGGATTGCCGAACACAAAGAAATCCGCGACGTGCTGATAACCGGTGGCGATCCATTGCTGCTCTCGGATGAAAAACTGGAATATCTTATAAGCAGCTTGCGTGCGATTCCGCACGTTGAAATGATCCGTATCGGTTCACGGTTGCCAATCGTGCTGCCGCAACGGATTACCGCAGGTCTGAAAAAGGCCATTGGCGGTTATCACAAGGTTCCGGTATGGATCAACACCCAGTGCAATCATCCGAAAGAAATCACCGAAGAAACGGAAAAAGCAATTTACGAGCTGATGAGTTGCGGCATCAATGTTGGCAACCAGGCGGTGCTGCTTAAAGGGATTAACGATGATGTTCCGACATTCAGAGAACTACACCAGAAACTCCTGCGTACCCGTATCCGTCCCTACTACATTTTCTACTGTGAGCCCGCCCCTGGGATTGATCATTTCCGCACCCCGGTGGAAAAAGGTGCTGAGCTGATTCGTGATGCCCTGCGTGGACATACCACCGGCCTGGCGCAGCCGATGTATGTGCTGGCGACCAATGTTGGCAAGATTCCACTCATGCCCGATTATTACATTGTTGATAAGAATGACAAGGAATACACGTTGAGAAACCATTTGGGAGAAACAACTAAAATCCCCAATATCCCTGAATAAACGATCGTTATTTCAGCCCCTAACTTAGGAGAAAGCAATGAGTAGCAAGGATCTGCCCAGAATCAAGGAGCAACTGAAAGAAGCCTACACAACCAAGCTGTTTTTTACCGATCTGAACGGTCGACTAAAGAACCTTTCTGTCAATCCAGACGATATTGAAGCTATTCTGGACAAGGGTGTGGGTATCGACGGAAGCTCCATTGCCGGGATAGCAACAGTTGATAATAGTGACCGTATTTTGAAGCCGGTTTTGGAAAGTTTCCGCCTGGTTGATTTCGGTGACAGAAAAATCGGATTCTTTGTCGGGCAGATTTTCAACCAAGACGGTTCACGATGTGAGGTTGACCCGAGATATCCGCTGGAAAAGGCAGTTGAAAAAGCCGCCAAGGAATATCAAATCAAGTTCCTGATGGGACCTGAGCACGAGTTTTTCCTGCTCAATGGGGATGAATTCGACAGCAACATTCATACCGATAAACTGGGCTACTTTGGCTCTTCTCCAACTGATGCTGGTGACGTGGTCCGCCAGGAGATTGTCAATGTCCTGGAAAATTGCGGGGTTAAGTATGAAAAGACTCACCATGAAGTCACTGAGTCACAGCATGAAATCAACCTGGAGCCAGGTGATCCGTTGACTATCGCTGATCGCACTCTCCTGTTTGAATTTGTCACCAAGGAAGTCGCTGCCCAGTTTGATCTGCATGCAACCTTTATGGCCAAGCCCTTTACCGGAGACAACCGCAACGCTTTTCATATACACATTTCCTTTACCGATATGAAGGGGAAAAACCTCTGTTATGATGAAAATACGGAGAATCATCTCAGCGCGAAACTGATGAACTTTATCGGTGGAATAACCAAGTATGCACGGGAAGCCTCCATTGTTATGGCTTCGACTTTCAATTCATATAAGGCCTATGTTCTGGACAAAGAAGCTCCGGTGGTTCGAGGATGGGGAATGCGTAACCGTAGTTCCATGGTCAGGATTCCTCATGCTTTAAAGCCGGAAGCCACCCGGATGGAGTTGCGTTGCCCTGACGCAACCGGCAATGTCTATTTGCAGTTTGCCACCTTGATCTTTATGGGGCTTAAAGGTATTACAAATAAAGAAGATGCTGGCCAGCCGGATATGGGTAGTACATACAAGAAGAACTTGCAGCCGAAAGTTCTTGACCGGCGCTTTCTGCCTCGCGATTTTTTCCCAGCTCTGATGGAGGCGGAAGGTAGTGCGTTCATGGAAGAAGCCCTAGGTTCCGATTTGTTCGCCAACTACATGAAAATTAAAATCGGCGAATGGGAAGAGCACAGAACCACAATTACCGATCTTGAACACCGAAAGTATCTGCATATATAATCTGAATCGCCGGGTGCTCAATGCACCATGTGTTTGAGATATTTTGATGGGGCACTCTATTTGGAGTGCCCCTTTTTTTGTCTCACATGATCTTGCCGGTTCCTGGAAACCGCTGGATTTTGTGTGCTCAAAAGGGGCTATTGTGCCACTGAAACGGCAAAATTCAACGCATATAAAGATTTGGTGCCAAGATGTTCAATTGAGAAACAAGCAGCGACGCCGGGATTAACTCCTGGCTTAGTTATGCAAGGATAAAAAGGCTGCCTTCTTCCGAGGGCGGCCTTTAGCTTTTGAAGACAGAAGACAGCTTAGTTGTAACTTGTCTCGAAGCTCCCGTCATTCATTTTACCAAGACAACCACTGAACGCCCCTGGACCAGATAACTCTTTTGATGAGGTACTTCCAACTCCTCTCCCGGAACACAGCTTGTCTGCTCAGGAGTCAGGGCTGTATCAACAAAACATTTCCAAGGTGCCAGTTTGTTAGAAGTCGGCAGGGCAAAGTTTACGGCATCTTCAGCCGCATGGACAAGCAGGTAAATCTCAGCCTCATCACTCCTCCCTTGAAGATGCATGCCCAGGTAATGAGAGGTCTCTGACCAGTCAGGCTGGTTCAACTTAAAGCCATGCCAAGTCAGACGGCGATCACCATTTTCTTCGCCCTCAAAATGACGAGGTCGCAGAAGCGCATGACGTTGACGGAAGGCGATCAGGTTACGGAAGAAATGGAACAGGTTGTCGTTGTGTTCGAGGTCAGCCCAGTCGATCCAGCTGATGGCATTATCCTGACACCAGGCATTGTTGTTACCGTCCTGGCTACGACCCATCTCGTCACCAGCAAGCAGCATCGGTACACCGTGGGCAAGAATTAGCAGAGTGGCAAAGTTGCGCAACTGTTGTGTACGCAGAGTCTTGATTGCCGGATCGTTGGTAGGCCCTTCGGCACCATAATTGGAGCTGAGATTATGGTCATCGCCATCGGCATTGTATTCGCCGTTGGCTTGATTGTGCTTAGTCTGATAGCTGACCAGATCTGCAAGGGTGAAGCCGTCGTGACTGGTAATGAAATTTATGCTGTGGTAGGGAGCGCGACCATCGTCCTGATAGAGGTCGGAGCTGCCCGCCAGGCGGGTGGCCAGTACCGAGACCATGCCCTTGTCGCCACGAACAAAACGACGAATGTCATCGCGAAACTTGCCGTTCCATTCGGCCCAGCGTCCGAAGTTGGGAAAGGTGCCAACCTGGTAAAGGCCGGCGGCATCCCAGGCTTCGGCGATTAGCTTGGTGTTAGCCAGAACCGGGTTGCCGGCGATCCTCTCAAGTAATGGCGGGTTGGCCAGCACCTCGCCATTGGAGCCGCGGCCGAGGATCGAGGCAAGATCGAACCTGAAGCCGTCAACATGCATCTCGGTGACCCAGTAGCAGAGGGCATCAATAATCAGGTCGCGCACCACCGGGTGGTTGCAGTTGACGGTGTTGCCGCAACCTGAGTAGTTGGCATAGGTGCCGTTCTCTGGATCGACAATATAGTAGACGCTGTTGTCGAGTCCGCGCAGGGAGAGGGTGCGTCCTTCCTCGTTACCCTCTCCGGTGTGGTTGAAGACCATGTCAAGAATGACCTCGATACCGGCGGCATGCAGCGCTTTAACCATCTCCTTGAATTCATGCACCTGGGCACCGGCAGCCAACTCCACCGCGTAAGCGGCCTTGGGAGCGAAAAAGCTCAAGGGGTGGTAGCCCCAGAAGTTATGCAACGGTTCTCCAGTGAGAGGATTCTTGCGGTAATTATCCGCTTCATCAAATTCGGTGACCGGCAAGAGTTCTACAGCCGTGATCCCCAACTTCTGTAAATAGGGGATTTTTTCAATAATACCCTGGAAGCTGCCCGGATGGGTGACAAGCGCTGATTTATGGCGGGTAAAACCGCGCACGTGCATTTCGTAGATGACAGAGTCGGCCAGATGATAGTTGAGCGGCTGGTCCAACTCCCAGTCAAAAGTGTCATCTACAAGGATGCCGCGCCAATGGCCCTCTCTGGAGGCCTTGCGGGTTGCCGCACGCCACAGCGATGGGCCGGAGACAGCCCGGGCGTAAGGATCCAGTAAAACCTGTTGATTGTCGAAACGGTGTACAGGAGAACCCTCTCCGCTGTTGCGTGCCGCCCGGTAGCCGTATTCAAATCCGGTCACCAAGCCTTGCAAGAATATATGCCAGACGTCACCGGTACGGTTGATCTTGGGATCGAAGGGGAATTCCATAAACGGTTCAAGGCCACCCGGCCGGAAAAGAACCAGGCTGAGAGCCGTGGCATGACGGGAGAAGACGGCAAAATTGACACCGCCGGCCATATTGCTGACGCCAAACGGCTGAGGCCGGCCACGTTGTACTGCAAAGTCTGTGGTTACGGCGTCGAGAAGACGATTATGATGATCAGAGTAGGTCATAGTGTTCATTCCAAAGAGTTGTAACAGCCAGTAAACAGAATCAAGTTTACCAGATTTCTATGAGAATAAGGGCGAATGACTAAATGACTCAGGGGAAACTCAACCTTACTGATTGGAGTGTATGACTCTATAGGGTATAATAATATAGGGGCCTGAACAGGCTCCTGATACTGTTTTCGCAGAAGACTTGAGGTTCTGCCATGTTTTTTGACACGACATTGCTGGGCAGCATAGAACTGGGCATTCTCGTCAAACTGCTATTGGCAGCCTTGGCAGGTGGCCTGATCGGGCTTGAACGTGAGAAACACGGTCGCCCCGCAGGGCTGAGAACCAACCTGTTGGTTGCTGTCGGCTCCTGCGTCATGATGATCATCTCGGAAGCGTTTTATACCAAGTACGGCATTTTCGGTGCGGAAACCACGCTGCGTATTGACCCTTCCCGGGTTGCAGCACAGGTTGTTACCGGAATCGGCTTCCTCGGTGCCGGAGTCATCCTTAAGGAAGGTGCCTCAGTACGAGGGTTGACCACCGCCGCCAGTCTCTGGACTGTCTCTGGGCTGGGGATGGCCTTCGGTATGGGCTTCTTCAGTCTCGGCATCACTGCCACCGTGTTGGTGCTGATCAGTCTGCTGTTCCTGAAAAAGCTGGATAAGATCATGAAGAAGAATCGTTTTCTCACCTTGACAGTGACCGCAGTCGACAGGGAGGGACTGCTCGAGGAACTTCAAGAGCTTTTTGCTGCCCGTAAACTGGAGCTATCTGATATCAGCTCGCATGTTGACCTTATTGAAAATGAGATATTTTACCAAATGGTCATCATTCAGCAGGAACTACGTTTCGGCCATGAATTGACCGCAGCGATAAAACAACTTGAGGGAATCAAGAAAATTCATTATCACTAAATGGAAATTCATGATTCAGGGTGAAGAAGTTAAGGTAAAAGGCAAAGGGAAGGCCTCCTAAAAAATGGCATCTGTTGGCAATTTGTGCTAGAACATGAAAAAACACTCATCTTGCCTACATTCATTACATCCGGCAGCTATAAGCTGGAGGAGGCACCATTGGCCCAAGAGATATGTAAGGATCCTGTTGTCATTCATCAGGGCCTGGCAAAAGTTCGCAATCGGCGCTGGATCTTGTGGGCCGTCATCCTGATCTACATGCCATGCCTGATCATAGCACTTAAGATGGAGGCTTCAAGCGGCACTCTGGGGACACTGTTTGTTGCCTGGCTGGTGCTGCTCTGCATCGCTGTCGGCCTGGCGACGGTTGTCAGGTGTCCTCGTTGTGGCAACACTTACCATACCAACGGCCCGACCTTCTTACCGGTTCGCAAATGCGTGCATTGCGGCCTGGCCGTGAATGCAGACAAAAAGAAGTAGGCTTGCCGCAAAACATACTTTGAGGTTAATGAAAAAGGGGCGACCATACGGGAGCCCCTTTCAGCTTGTGATTTTTCGCGCCACCCACCACTTGACCCTAAAGCTGATGCGCCGAGCGCAGCAGATCAAAGACCGTCTTGACCGGATTGAAGGCTTCTTGAGGGATCTCCACAAACAGAGTGTGCCAGCCAGCCATACTGCCATTCCATAAGCCAGGTAACTCCAGAACCCTGATCTCTTTGCCCGCTTGCCTCTTGGACGCTATGATTACGGCATCTTCGTCAACAAAACGGGTCAAATCGTAAGGCCTGCCGCGCCAGTCACTGACACCGCAGATCATATCAACCGGGTTGAAATGGGTTGCATTGCCCAGGATCTCGGCTTGCCCGGAATCATTCTTGTCGATTTGTGCGCCTTCAACAATTTGTTTTGTCACCCGCCCCTGGGCATCACGTACCCAGAAGGGGCCACCGCCAGGTTCACCACTGTTTGGCACCATGCCACAGACTCTCAGAGGGCGATCAAGACGGTCAATAAGGGCTTTGCTATCATCGGTCAGGGAGATTTCTGCTTGCAGGCGGTCGACCAGGAAACCTATCACCAGTTCGCGAATCAGGGGATCGTCAGGCTGGTCATGCAGTGCCTTGAGCAAGGCGTGTTGTTCCTCCTGTACAGTAATGAGAT
>JAMONP010000065.1 GCA_027065695.1 Desulfuromonadales bacterium
ACCCCTTATGGCGAGCACTTTCTCTTTTCCTGCGGTATGGAAGTGGTGTTGGCAAATGGCAAGGTCATTCGTACCGGCACAGGGGGGATGCCCAACTCAACCAGTTGGCAGGCCTCAAAGTGGGGCTTCGGCCCTTACGTCGACGGCATCTTCACCCAGTCCAACTACGGTATCATCACCAAGCTTGGCGCCTGGCTGATGCATAGCCCACCTCCAGGAGGATACAAGCCGTTCTTGATGAAGTTCCCCAAGGTGGAGATGATCGGAGATATCATCCAGACCTTGATGCCGCTACGCCTGGCCAATATCATTCCCAACGCCTGCGTGGTCGTCAATGCTGGTTGGGAGGCCGCAGGCTACTTTACCTACGACAAAAATGGCAAAGGGACGAATCGGGAGACCTTCTACAAGGGCAAGGACAGCCTGCCCCCTGATGTCTTTCAGGACATCATGAACAAGTTCAACATTGGGGCCTGGAACTTCTATGCTGCTCTCTACGGAGCACCCGAGCAAGTGGACTTGAACTGGAAGTATGTCTCCGGTGCCTTCAAGGCCAAGTTTGGCAATCAGGTCGAAATCGTTACAGCTGAAGATGCTAAGGACGATCCGATCTTCGAGTACCGCAATCAGTTGATGAAGGGCGGCAGTACCTTGCAGGAGTTCGGTCTCTATAACTGGCGCGGCGGCGGCGGGTCGATGTGGTTCGCTCCGGTGGCGGCCGCACGCCCTTCCGAATGCGATAAGCAGATGAGCATTGCTACCCAGATTCTTAATAAGTACGGCTTTGATTATGTCTCCGAATTTATTGTTGGCTGGCGCGACATGCACCATATCATTGACCTTCTCTATGATCGTAACCAACCGGAGGAGATGAAGCGGGCCTATAGCTGTTTCGATGAGTTGCTAAGTGTTTTTACCAAAAACGGTTGGGGAACTTATCGCACCAATATCGCCTTTATGGACAAAGTGGCGGAGTCTTATGGGCCAGAAATGCGTAAAATCCACCACACCCTGAAAAAGGCCCTGGACCCCAATAATATCCTGGCACCGGGTAAATCGGGGATCAGTCTGGATTCAGCTGGTTAAGGCCTTGGCAACAGCTGGAATCAATGAAGGAGATGAATATGAGTCGTTTCGTTACACTCCCCAAGGGAGTGAGTGAACAAACTTTTACCAAAGCTATTCAGGAGTATCGGCAGCTTCTGGGTACGGATCTGGTCCGCACTGATCGGGCATCAATGCAGTCCTACCTGAACATCACAATCGCCGAAAGTGAGGTTTTACACACCCCTGCTGCAGTGATCTATCCCAAGACGGAGAAAGAGATCCAGTCAATAGTTGCCATCGCTAACAAATACAAGACCCCGCTCTGGACCGTCTGTAACGGCGAAAACGAAGGCTACGGCTCCTCGGCTCCGGCATCTGCGGGCCAGATAGTGCTCGATCTTCGAGGTATGAAGAAAATCATCGAAGTCGATCAGGAACTTGGCTACTGCCTGGTAGAACCCGGGGTGACCTATGCCGAGCTACAAGAACATCTTAAGAAAAACAAGATCAATCTGTGGCTTGATGCTCCCGCTCCTGCGGCCAATGTCAGTGTCGTCGGCAACATCATTGAACGTGGCAGTGGCTATACCCCGTACAGTGAAAATTTTCTTTTTTCCTGCGGGATGGAAGTAGTTCTGGCCGACGGCAGCCTGATCCGTACCGGTATGGGAGGAATTCCCAATAGTACCAGCTGGCAGGTCTTCAAGTGGGGTTTCGGGCCTTACGTCGACGGGCTGTTCTCGCAGTCCAATAACGGGATTGTCACCAAGCTTGGTACCTGGCTGATGGGGGCGCCGCCACCAGGAGGTTACAAGCCATTTTGTATCAAATTCCCGAAGGTAGAGATGCTTGGCGACATCATTAAGCCGTTGATGCCTTTGCGTCTGGCCAACATCATCCCCAATGCCTGCGCATTGGTCAACGCTGGCTGGGAGGCGGCAACCCGTTATGCCTTCGACAAGAAAACTCCCAACGGCTTTCTTAATCAAGGAAAAGAGATCATCCCCACCAAGAGCTTGATGGAGCGTTACGGCGTCGGGGCCTGGAACCTTTATGGTGCTGTCTACGGTACCCCTGAACAGGTGGCTCTGAACTGGATGTATGTCGAAGGGACCTTCAAGGGTGCGTTTGGTGACAAGATAGAGATCATTACCGAAAAGGAAGCCGCGGGCGATCCTGCCTTTGCATATCGTAAACAGCTGATGATGGGTGGAGTTACCAAGGACAGTCCTCTCGACAAATGGAGATCTGGTGGTGGCTCAATGCGCTTCTCCCCGACAGCGGTCGCCAGGCCTGGTGAGTGCATCCAGCAGACAAAGGTTGCCAGTGGAATTCTCAATAAATACGGCTTCGACTATCTCAGTGAGTATATTTTCTTCTGGCGGGACGCACGTCACGTCATCGACTTACGCTTTGATCGTAGCGACTCGGCGGACGTGCAGCGGGCCTACCGGTGTTTTGAAGAACTTGGAAAAGTCTTTGCCAAGCAAGGATGGGCGGTCAATCGAACCAACACAGCCTTCATGGATAAAGTCGCCGATTCCTACGGACCGGCGATGCGTGAGCTCAATCACACTATAAAAAGGGCGCTGGACCCCAATAATATCCTAGCACCCGGCAAGTCGGGGATTGATCTCTCCTGACTGGTTTGATTGTCCGACAGGCTGCTAGAGGCCGATAGTCATCAAGAGGAGGATTGTCAGAAATGTATTCAAAGGCTAGATGGAAAATTTTATTTTCGGCCAGCGTCGCAATCATGGCTCTCTACATCAACATGATCGTGTTTGCTCCCATTCTCGGGGATATCTCCACCGCCCTGAAAATCGATATGGGGACGGCCACTAATCTGATGATGGGTTTTGTGCTCTCGGTCGCTTGCGTTTTGATTTGGGGCGGAGTTGTCTGTGATAAATTCGGGATCACCGCCGCATTGATCCTGGGTCTGTTGTGCACTTCGATCCCTGCGGTTCTGATGCCGCTGTTAGGCCAAAGCTACAGCACGGTGTTTATCGGTCGATTGATTCAGGGGGCGTCAGTGGGCTTTGTGTTTGCGACTATCGGCCCCATTCTGGCGTTGTGGTTTCCTCCCAAGGAGCAAGGAGTGGCTGCCGGAGTTTTATTCGGATCGATCTCCCTCGGTTCAACGATCGGGGTGATCGCTTCTCCTATACTTCTTAAGGCGTTCGGCAGTTGGGAAATGATGGTCGCGGTCATGTCGATTCCGGGTTGGGTCGGGATCGTTATGGCCTATCTGTTCACCCGGCAAGCACCTTCCCCAGAGGTTATTGCGGCTTTGGGTGCCGGAATGGCATCCGGCAATCAGAATCTTAGCGTTAAAAAAGCCCTTGCGCAGCCCATGACCCTGTTGATTACCGCAGTGATCGTCTGCAACGCCTGGGCGCTCTATTGTCTGTATAATCTTGTCCCACCTTTTTTGTCGGCTCCGCAGCCGATGGGAGTCGGTCTTGCGTCGCTGACTGCGGGGAACTTGTCTCTCGCCCTGACCGCTGTCGGGATTATTGCTCCCTTCGCCGGTGGACTCTTCTTCGATAGAATTGCCAAGGGCAACCCCAAGCCCGCTGTAATTATCGGTTTTATCCTTTCTGGAGTCTTTATCTATTTAATTTCGACACCTTTGGTCTATGGCAACAGGCTTCTTCTGGTCGTTTGCCTGATGCTTGCCGGGTGGGGGATCCCCTTCATGGGATCTTCTCTCAGCGCCTATATTGCAGGGAGCTATCCTCCCGCAATTGTTGGCAGAATGATGGGGTTCTGCTTTGGTGTGGGGACCTTCGGCGGGGCTTTGGGGCTCTATCTCGGTGGGCGGTCGATCGGTTCCACCGGTAGTTTTTCCACTGCTCTGGCTATGATTTCTGGGGCTGCAGCTGTGGGCGTTATTCTGATGCTGCTACTCAGAGAAAGACAAGTAAACAAGGTTGCTGAAAGCTCCGAAGCTTCACAAACCGTTTGATAGTAAATAACACGATTTTACAGGCGTGAATTGCACGTCGCAATCCACCAACACTATAACTTTGAAGGAGAATGTCTCATGGGAAGACTTGATGGAAAAGTTGCTATTGTTACTGGTTCTGCTCAGGGTATCGGCGCAGCCTACGCATTGGGAATGGCCAGGGAGGGTGCCAGGATCGTTGTCGCTGACCTGCTTGATGGGCAGAGTACAGTCGCTGCTGTGCAAGCTGCCGGAAGCAAAGCGATCTTCATAAAAACCGATGTCACTGACCAGGCGCAATGTGATGCCATGGCGAAGGCTGCTAAAGATCGTTTTGGTGCCGTGGATATTCTGCTCAACAATGCCGCCATTTTTGGCAGCATCGTCATGAAGCCCTTCATGGAATACTCCGCTGCTGAGTTCATGAAAGTCCTGGAAGTCAATGTCTTAGGTCAGTTTCAGTGCATGAAGGCCGTCTTCCCTTATATGAAGAACAAAGGCGGCAAGATCATCAATGTCGGTTCCTCTTCGATTAATGAAGGCGTTCCCGGGATGCCTCACTACGTGGCGTCAAAAGGCGCGATTATGGCTCTGACCCGTTCTATGGCACGGGAAATGGGGGATTTCAAGATCAATGTCAATACCATTGCTCCCGGTTTTACCCACTCTGACGGTGGCAATAACTTTGACAAGAATAAGCAGATGGATATTCCGCCACTTGAAGAGCTGCAGCTTAATGCCCGTTGTATCAAAAGGGAAGCCGTTCCTGAGGATCTCATAGGTGTGGCACTTTTTCTCGCCACAGATGACAGTGCGTTTATCACCGGTCAGATGATTGTCCACGATGGCGGTCTGTCTTTTCATTAAGTGCTTCGTAAAGCCTAAATGCGATAGTTTGCGGTTTACAGTTTCTCAGGCTGTTATCTGAAGCCAATAGTTGGGGGCAGATGAGAGCTCCTTTGGGGGGAATTGTTCACCAGCAGGCAACGATATCCCACCGGGAAAAATGTTCACTCACAAGATAGTGGTTTCGCTGGAAAACGACGGAACCGTCATTTTCACAAGGAGACGATTAATCATGCAAGAATATAAGCTTTTTATTAACGGAGAGTGGGTGCCTTCGTCCGATGGCACTCTGGCCGATGATATTAATCCGGCCACCGGAGCGGTCTACGCTAAAGTGCATCAGGCAAGCAAGAGGGATATCGATGCCGCCATCGCTGCTGCAGATGGGGCAAAGGTTACATGGGGCAAAACTGTGCCGTCGGAACGGGAAGCTATTCTGATTAAGGCCGCCTGTATCCTTGATGAACGCATTGCCGAATTTGCCGATGTCCTCATCGACGAGGGAGGCGCAACCATAGGCAAGGCGATGTTTGAGGCAAGCTTTGTTGCAAACCTGCTGCGTAGCGCCGCCGGTGAATGTCGGCGTATCTTCGGTGAGACGATGCCTTCGGATTCCCCGGGAGTTTTTTCTATGACAGTGCGCCGTCCTCTGGGTGTTATCGCCGGTATCTCGCCCTTTAATTTCCCCTTTTTGCTGGCCATGAAAAAGGTATGTCTGGCGCTGGCCGCTGGCAACACCTTTGTCCTTAAACCAGCCTCACCCACCCCCGTCATCGGACTGAAAATTGCCGAACTTTTCGAAGCCGCGGGGCTACCCAGCGGGGTCCTGAATGTCATACCAGTCAAGGGCAGTACCCTCGGAGATACACTGGTGGCGGATCCACGCATCAAGATGGTCACCTTTACCGGCTCCACCGAAGTTGGCAAGCAGCTTGCCGAGGTGGCAGGGCGTTACCAGAAGAAAATCACTCTCGAAATGGGTGGCAAGAGTCCCTTGATCGTACTCAAAGACGCCGACCTCGACTACGCCGTTAACGCCGCCGCCTTCGGGATCTTTCTCCATCAAGGACAGGTCTGCATGGCCAATTCCCGGCTGATTGTCGAAGCCGAAGTTTATGACAGATTTTGTGAAAAGTTGGCAGTAAAGGCCGGAAGCCTGAAGGTCGGTGACCCACGCCAACCAGATACGGTCATTGGTCCGCTGGTTGATGCCAAACAGTGTGCTTTTATCAATTCCCAGGTAGATGATGCTCTCGCCAAAGGGGGACGGGTGCTGTTCGGCGGAAAGTCGGAAGGCGGCTTCTATCAACCTACCATTGTGGCTGATGTGACCAGGGAAATGCGGATTTTCGATGAAGAGAGTTTCGGTCCGGTGGTCTGCGTAAGCAAGGTCGCCAATAGTGAAGAAGCCCTGGAGCTGGCCAACGATTCATCCTTCGGTCTCTCTGCGGGCCTGATTACCAATGATTTGCAGAAAGCCTTCGATCTTTCCTTGCGTCTTGAGTCAGGAATGGTGCATATCAACGATTGTAGCGTCCTCGATGAACCCCATGTCCCCTTTGGTGGGATCAAGGACAGCGGTGTGGGCCGCGAAGGGGGGCATTATTCCATGGAAGAGATGACGGAAGTAAAATGGATTACCGTGCAGATGGGGCAGCGACACTTCCCCTTCTGAATTCGGGTGCAATCTGTTTCAAAGTCGGGTCTCCACAAAGAGGCCCGACAGGCTATGCCCCCCAGCGTTTAAAAATGTATAGGGTAGATATTATACGAGCGCCAAACAGGTTCTTCAAGTTTCTAACTTGCAGGTCGGTAACACAGTTTAAAATAAATACGGTGCCAGCGGGTTGTTGCCTTGCTCTTTTTTAACCTGGGTACAAAGCGCACGAGTGATTTTATGTCGGAGTTTACAGTTAAGGAATACTTTAGATGACAAAGAATGTTTCCCACTGCTTCAAATGGGCATTTGAAGGAAAAGAAGTTGTAAATTATGCGTCTCAAGCCTGTTCAGCAACGATTTTGATTCCTCTGTTTTCATTCAAATAACTATTTCCTTTCCCCGGTATCTTTTAAAGAGTCATGGTTTGGATGATCCACTTGGTTCCGCTCTGTGGAATTGGATTCCAAAAAAATGTTGACTCAGGACTTTCCTCATGTAAATATACTAGCAGCGGTTTTGTAAATTAAAAGCTGGAATCTGAACTTTCGTCAAAGGCAGGTAAACCTTTTTAAGTGTGAGTACAAAACGATCGCCAAAGAGCAGTATAGTCCGACAGACTCCTAGATAATACCAACGATTGAAGAGGTCCAAAATGGAATTCACACGAGAGATTTATTGGAATGTTGGCCATGGAGTAACCACGCTGTTACCCATGTACATATTGACCTTTGCCGCAATTGCGGTGCTGGTCAACGCGTTCATGAAGCGGATCAAGGTCTACAAACAGGGCCAATCTCTCGACCGGCTTGATCAATTACCGCTTCGAATCGGTAACATGGTCAAGAATATGTTGCTGCAGAGCAAGGTGCTGCGGGTCAAAGGGCCAGGCCTGGCCCATGGTTTGTTCTTCTGGGGTTTCTTCCTGCTGTTTATCGGCACCTGTCTGATCGTGCTGCAGGCCGATTTCACCGATCTGCTGTTTGGCGTCAAATTCCTTAAAGGTAAATTTTATCTGCTCTTCTCGGTGGTTCTTGATATCGCCGGGCTGGTGGCGATTGTCATGCTTGGCGGGCTGCTGGTGCGGCGTTATATCGTTCGTCCGGAAGGGTTAGAGAGTAAAACTGACGATCTCATCATGCACGGCCTGCTCTTCGCGATCCTGATCAGCGGCTTTGTCATTGAAGGCGCGCGCATGGCGGTCACCGAGATGGGTACGCCCTTGGCCATCTGGTCACCAGTTGGTCTGGTCTTTGCCAAAGCTTTCGCCAGCATGCCGGAAGCGACTCTACGCTCTTTACACAGCCTCACCTGGTGGTTCCATCTTCTCTTGGTGATGGCCTTTATTATCGCCATTCCCTTTACCAAGTTCCGCCACATCTTTACCACCAGTCTCAATTATCTGTTCGCCGATCTCGGTCCCACCGGCAAACTGGTCAGTCTTGACCTGGAAGATGAGGAGGCCGAGAGCTTCGGTGCTGCGGCCATTACCGATCTGACCTGGAAGGATATCTTTGATACCGACGCCTGTACCCAGTGCAAGCGCTGTCAGGATCGTTGCCCGGCACATAATACCGACAAACCCCTCTCGCCAATGAAGATTATTAATGATTTGGGCGACGTCGCTTTCGATAATCCTGAAGCTAACCTGATCGAAGCCTGCGACAAAGATGCTCTGTGGTCCTGCACTACGTGCCGTGCCTGCCAGGAGATCTGTCCGGCCAGTATCGAGCATGTCAGCAAGATCGTCGATATGCGTCGCAACCTGGTGTTGATGGAAGGTGAGTTCCCCGGCGAGGAAGTGATGACCGCCATGGAACAGACCGAAGTTAATGGCAACCCGCTTGGCTTAGGTTATGCCTCTCGTGGCGACTGGATAGAAGAACTTGATATCAAGCCTCTCTCTGAAGATGCTGATGTGGATATTCTCTACTTTGTCGGCTGCTACGCCTCTTTCGATAAACGCAACATCAAAATCGCCACCGCCTTCATCAAGCTTTGCCAGGCGGCTGGTGTCAAGGTAGGCATTTTGGGCAAGGAAGAAAAGTGTTGCGGCGAACCAATGCGTAAAATGGGCAACGAATATCTTTATCAGTCACTGGCGGCTGAGAATATCGAATTGATCAAAAGCTATAACGTCAAGAAGATCGTCACAACCTGCCCACATTGCTTCAATACTCTGGCCAAGGATTACCAGGATCTGGATTTTGATGTTGAGGTTGAAAACTACACGGTGTTCCTGAAGCAGTTGCTTGATTCCGGCAAACTCAAACTTAACGCCGAAGAATTGCACTGTACTTATCACGATTCCTGCTACCTGGGCCGCCATAACGATATTTATGCGGCACCGCGTGCCCTGGTCCAGGCTGCTGGTGGCAAGATTGTCGAAATGGACAAGAACCGTGCGGAAGCTTTTTGCTGTAGTGCTGGCGGCGGTCGGATTATGGCCGAGGAGAAACTGGGTGATCGTATGAACATCAAGCGGGTCGAAATGGCGGTTGAGACCGGGGCTCCGACTTTGCTCTCCAACTGCCCGTTCTGTCTGACCATGTTTGAAGATGGCATCAAGGGGGCTGATGTTGAAGACAAGCTGAATACAAAGGATGTTGCCGAAGTTCTGGCAGAACGTCTGATATAGGAGGCTGTCGGTCTATCCATGATCTGGCTGCAAATCGGCTGTTTGGCCCGTATCTCAACTTCTTTTCGACCAATAGCTACTGCTATGAGCTCTCAAACTTCTGGGCTTTCGCTTCAACCCTTATTGTCTGCCAGGCTCCTAGTGTCCCGTGCGGTTAATCGTGACGTATAATTCTGAGACATTTTGGTTGCTGTCAAGGCGTGCTGATGAGGGCCTAGCGTGCGTTAAGCCAAAGAGGCGCAACGCAGACAGCGGGCAAAAGGGCCATAATTAAAGGATAGGATTAGCCGCACGGGACACTAGATCGTTTTATTCCCGGAGTGTAGGGGTTTTGAGTTTATTGGGTTGTCTCCTGTGACTCACCTCCTTCAGGTTCTCCTGCCTCCGGTTTTTTTAAAACAACAGAAAGATTTTGATAATAACAACACTATTGCGGAGGAAACCGATGAAAATTCTCGTATGCATCAAACAGGTTCCGGACATGGAATCTAAGTTTAAGGTGAACAGCGAAGGCAACTGGTACAACGATACCGATCTTGCCTGGAGAATGAATGAGTATGATGAGTACGCCGTTGAACAGGCTGTGCAGCTCAAGGAGCAGGCTGGTGATGCTGACCTGACGGTTCTCAGCATCGGCCCGGACCGGGTTAAAGAGATGATGAAGAAAGCTCTCGCCATGGGTTGTGATCGTGGCGCGCATATCGCCGATGATGATTTTTTTAAAAAAGATCCCTATGAAATTGCTTCAGTAATTGCTGAATACGCAAAAGACAAAGAATTTGATCTGATCTTTACCGGCATGCAGTCACAGGATCGTGGCTCAGGGCAGGTTGGCGTGCTGGTTGCTGAAATGCTTGGTCTGCCAAGCATCACAACGATCGTCGATTTTGCCTTTGACGGTGGACAAATTACAGCTAAGCGTGAACTGGAAGGTGGCATCAAGGCGATCGTCAAGACCACGGCTCCTGCGTTGGTCACCTGTCAACTTGGCCTCAATACACCACGCTACCCGACTTTGCCGAACATCATGAAGGCGAAGCGCAAGGAACTGCTGTCAGTTCCGATTTCTGAATTGCTCAAGGTGGAAGGCAAGCAAGAGACCGCCAAGCTGTATTTCCCTGAGAAGAAGGGTGGTGGTCTGGTTCTTGAGGGTGATGTTGGTGATCTGACGGATCAGTTGATCAAGATTCTGAAAGACAAAACTGCCGTGTTGGCATAGGCATCCGTCAAATCTGACAGTTTTATGGGAGAATAAAAAATGAAAACATTACTGGTTGCAGAATATAGAGATGGCGAACTGCTTAACAGCACTTATGAACTGGTTGCCTTCGCCCAAGATATTGGTGCTGAAAGCGCCATGTTCCTGGTGGGTAGTGAGAGTGCCTTGCCGCAGTACGATGGCACGCTCTATTTGGCCGATACTGGCAAATACAGCGAATTCAATCCCGCTGTGCACAAGCAACTGCTGCTTGATGTGATCGCCAAGGAACAGCCCGATATGGTGGTCTTTGCCCATAGTTCCTATGGCTGGGACCTGGCCCCACGGATATCTCTGGCGCTGAATGTTGCCCATGTTTCCGAAGTAGTCGAGATCAAAGATGGCGTACCAGTTGCCCCGGTCTGTAATGCCAAGCTGAGACGTGATGTTAAGGCGAAGACCGCGCAGATGGTAATCACTCTTCAGGGCGGAGCTTTTGGTCTGGAAGACGAGCCGAGTGGTAGTCCGACGGTTGTGCAAATTGACACGGATGCTACCGCACAGGTTGAGTTCTGTGGCTATGAGGAGGCAGAAGCTGGCGGAGTCGATCTATCCAAGGCGGATATAATTGTCAGCGCCGGTCGCGGTATAGGCAAACCTGAGAATCTGGCGATCATCGAGGCTCTGGCCAAGGCTCTTGGCGGCGAATACGGCGCAAGTCGTCCGGTGGTTGATTCTGATTGGGTTGATCATAGTCGTCAGGTTGGCACCACCGGTCAGACTGTTTCACCGAAACTCTACGTTGCCTGTGGTATCTCCGGAGCGATCCAGCATTTGGCCGGTATGAAGAAATCGGAATTCATCGTGGCGATCAATACCGATAAGGATGCACCGATTGGTGAAGTTGCTGATGTTCTGATCGTGGCTGACCTCAAAGAATTTGTGCCGGCGATGACCGAGAAGATAAATAACCTTTAGATGAATTGAGTCGTTGCAGGGCAGGCCGCATTGTTGCCCTGCAAAGACTCAACACTTAATCGTTGTAGAAGCGAGGGTTGCTATTCCAGAGATCCCGGTTGGTTTTGTCTTGTGTCTCAAATAGGTATTACGGTACCTATATACCATGTATGGCTTTGGCTTTATTCAATAAAAGCAGAAATGAATATTTACGAGTACCGGCCAAAGTAATTCTACGTAATTTTAGGTTCTGGTTACAGGCGAACAATTAAATATATCAAAATATTAAGAGGGTAGAGCTATGACGAGACATTCAGAAGATCCGGTGCGGCATATCGTTACCTTTCGTGTGAATACTGAAGAGAAGAAACTTCTGGAGCAGTTGGCTAAGAAGTCTGGTCGCACCGTTTCTGATTTTATGCGACGGAAGCTACAGGTATTAGGAGAACGTGAATGATTATCAGTATTGGCTTAAAGGTGAATGTGTAGTAGGTCAGACTTTGCCTGACATTCACTGTCAGACTTGGTTGAGCGCAGCAGGGCGAGTTTTGTTTGTCACAGGGCATCCAGGACTCATCCACAATAGGTGGTTTCAGGTTACTAAGGCCTGCTTACACAACTTTTGAGACATCCCCTTCATGCTCTGACATCCCCTAACGACTGAGCTAGATTGGTAACGCTTTAATTTGTGCAGGAATTGTCTAGAGTCAGGATACTAAGCAGGCAAGCCAATATTGAACAAACTATTTACCGCTGTTGTTGGCATTTGCTGACCAGTAATTTTTAGGCTCCAATGTTGAAAAGACCTAACAGTCAGGAGGAGAATAAATGACCAGGTTTCTGACAATGGGCGTTATGATACTTGGCTTGGTGGTTTTCGGCTGCGGACCGTCCGAGGAATCAAAATCGTCACCGAGCCCTACAGGTTCAGCTGCGGAGAAAGTTGCCGAGGCAGTTAAGGTCGTTGCTGGGGAAGCAAAAGATATGGCTGAGCCCGTTGTTGACAAGGCTGCAGATATTGGGAAAAATTCCGAACCGGTGGTCAGGAAAACTGGCGAGGAGACTAAGAAGACGACAGGTTCAGTGACCGGTCAAACCAAGGCGACGATCAGTCAGGTTGTTGTAAACAGCAAAAAAATAACAACTGAGACCAAGGAGTCGACCACGCTGGCTGCTGATAAGGATGTTGAGGGAAAAACGTCCGCTGCAGTAGCAACTACAATTGCCACTGGCAAAGCTGTCGTGGCAGAACAACAAGCGGTCATCACCAAGACGATTGTCCTCAAAGCCAGTTACGGCAATGTCACCTTCCCCCATGAGCTACATGCAGGCTCTTATGACTGCACCACCTGCCACGGAGAAGATGCGCCCGGGCTATTCGGCCTAGACAAGAAAAAAGCCCACGGACTCTGTAAGGGCTGTCACAAACGGAAAAGTGCCGGTCCGACCAACTGCAAGGAGTGTCACAAAAAGTGAATGGTGTGACGGAGTAGTCAACACCATCCATTCTTTTGATTAAGCTTTATATCAAACAAAAGGAAGTTAGAAAGTAGCGTGTTCCATCTTTGAGATAACCGGGTTGTTTATTTTAGTCTCTAACTTTAGTTTTAAGTGTGGCCATGTCCTGCGAAGATTCTAAAGGTTGTGTCTATTACAGAACCCATCAATGTGAATCCAGCGGCAAATCCTTACGTTTGCTAGTGGATAGTTATTGTGAAGGGGAGCTCCAGCCAATGTGCCGACGCTTGAGATACAAGGCTGAATTTTGTAAAGAGGCACCTGATGAACTTGCTCCGAATGGCTATCTTGTTAGCGCGTACAAAAAACTGATGATCGTTAATACCAGAAAGTTTGAACGCTACATAATCAAGAATGGTACTTGTCTGCTTCAAGTCCTTGATACCGAAAAAACGTTTAGTGCGGGGATTACTGATATCAGCGAGGGAGGGATGCGACTCGAACTTAGCGTTCATCCTGAAGATCTAAATATCTGCTCAGAGAAGAGCTTCCTGAAAATTCTCGGTTATTCTTCAGAAGATGTTCCGTTTCTGCCTACCAAGGAAGTCGTCAAGATGATTTGGCAAAATAAGCGAGTTATTGGCTGTTCTTTTACAGCCCCCCCCTTTCCTCAATTGTAGAGTCCTAATACCTGCCCATGTAAAGTCATGATCTGTTGTAATGAAATTGTTGCAATACACAACCTATAGAATACTATTGTAGTTGTTGAATTGCAGGGAGGCTGAGATTGTTGGCTCTCTGCCAATCTAAGCATCCCAAAACAATGCGAGAGGATAAATATGAATAAGCTTCCTACCGTTATTTATTCGACGGAGATCAAACCCAAATGGTTGGATTACAATAATCATATGAATGTTGCATATTATGTCTTGGTCTTCGATCTTGCTTTTGAGAAATTGTTACTTTCTCTTGGGCTAGGTGAGGAAGGAGCAAAGACAACTGGAATATCTACAATGGCACTGGAAAGCCATATTACCTACAATCAAGAGGTCTCTCTTGGCCAGGATGTGGAGATCCGGATGCAACTGGTAGATTATGACCACAAGCGCATGCATCTTTATCTTGAAATGTATGTGAATGGAGGTGGTGGCTATCTTGCTTCCACGCTTGAACAGATAAGTATGTGCGTAGACCTGGATGAACGTAGGTCCGCTTCCTTTCCGGATGAAGTAATGGCGAAGATTCAAACCCTGTCGCAACAGCAATCACATTTGGAACGTCCCGGTAACATTGGTCGTAAAATTGGTATTCGTAAGTAGCTGAAGAGAGTATCCCGATGAATCACCGGTTATGGCAGAGTGGTATGCAATGATTGCATTGCAGGGGCTCTAACTAGGGATATTTAGTATGCGTGGCATAGGGCAAAACCTGACACTGTTAGCTTGATCAAGCCCAGATTGCTACAGGTTATGCACTTTTACGCTTGATGCCATGCTTTTTCATTCTGGCCTCCAGGGTGGTTGGTTTCAACCCCAGAATTTCAGCCGCACCTCGCTTGCCGCTGACCCGCCAGGTGGTAGCTTCCAGAGCCTCAAGGATATACTCTTTTTCCCTCTCTGCAAGAGTCCTAATCTCCTTTTTTTTAGAGGTTCTGATCGGTTGACGGAAATAATCACCCAGTGTGAGTTTACTGCCTCGGCTGTGAATGAGGGAACGTTCAATAATGTTCTCCAGTTCCCGTACATTGCCTGGCCAATGATAGGCCTTCAAGGCGTCCATTACATTTTTGGGGATTATCTCGACCTGTTTCCCAAGCTTTGGCCCATGTTTCAGGATAAAGAACCTTACCAGTCCCGGTATATCCTCCTGGCGTTCGCGTAGGAGTGGAGCATTTATCGGGAAAACGTTAAGGCGATAAAAGAGGTCTTCACGGAATTGTCCCTCTGCCATCGCTTTTTCCAGGTTCCGATTGGTCGCTGCAATCACGCGTACATCTACCTTGATGGTAGTCGTTCCGCCGACGCGTTCGTATTCGCCCTCTTGCAGAACCCGTAACAGTTTGGACTGCAGCTCAAGGGGGAGGTCACCTATTTCATCAAGAAAGATGGTTCCCCCGTTAGCCAGTTCGAACCTGCCGATTTTGCGAGTCAGCGCCCCGGTAAAAGCCCCCCTTTCATGCCCGAATAGTTCGCTTTCAATGAGGTTAGCCGGTAGTGCCGCGCAGTTGACTTTCACCAGGGGTAGTTCTTTACGGGTGCTAAGGTTGTGAATGGCGCGAGCCAACAGTTCCTTGCCGGTTCCCGTTTCGCCCAAAATAAGCACTGTGGTGTCTGTCACCGCTACTTGCGCCGTCTTGCTTAAAACCTTTTTGAAGGCTTTGCTCTGGCCGATTATCTCGCTAAAACTTGGATTGAGATGGAACTCTTCTTTGAGATAAACATTTTCTGCCTCCAGGTGTTTTTTAACTTCTTCAAGTTCACATAGGGCATTTTTTAATTCATTCTCCCGGCGTATGCGCTTGGTGTTGTCCCGAATTATCAGGACAAACATGCGTTGGCTTTTCCACATAAAGGTGCCGGCAGAGATCTCGGTAGGGAAGATAGTGCCATCCTTTTTCTTGTGATTGATCAAGGGGACGCGGCTTACCCCCCCATCGATAATTTCGTCGATGTAGGCTTTACTTCTTTCGGGCTCGGCAGAAATGTCTTTGGATTTTAGTTTTGAAAACTCTTCTGCGCTGTAGCCATAAAGTTCTGCGGCAGCTTTGTTGACCTCTACAATGTCACGTGTTTCAGCGTTCAAGATGACAATGGCATCCGATTCGGCGGAGAAAAGAAGTCGATATTTTTCTTCAGATTCTCGTAGTATTCTTTCTGCATGTCGACGACCCTTGCGTTCCTCAGTTTCCCTCAATTGGCGTAGAATGGCTGGAACCAGCCTAGCCAAATTCTCTTTTCTGATAAAATCGTGGGCACCTGCTTTAAGTAGTGCCACAGCATCTTCTTCGCCGATAGCGCCGGAAACGACTATGAATGGCAGATCATCATCTATGCTCTGCCAGGTAGCCAGAGATTCTTCAGCACTGAATTCCGGCATGTGGCAATCGGAAATCGCCACATCCCACTTGCTGTTTGACATCGCTTGAAGCATGCTCTTGACGTTAGCTACACGCACCCATTCCGGTTCAAATCCTCCTTCACTCAAAGCCCTAAGCAGTAACAAGGTGTCGCCTTCAGAGTCGTCAATAATCAGTACACGCAGAGATCTTTTCATTGCCTTCTGTACTTCCCTTGATTGATGTTGGTTGTGAGTCGCAGATCTTTGAGGTTTAATCCGGTCCTGTTTTGCAGAAACATGAAAATTGTCGGGGTTGATAGTTGTTAATGTGTCTGCCTACTGTTACCAGTATAAACATTCTTTGACCAAATGTGCTCCCAACATATCATGAAATTCCCGTGTTTTTGGAAGAAAAGTTTTTTGCCGATTGCTTAATTGTGGGGTGATATGGGAAATCCTGAAATTTAAAATGGATTAGATGTTAGTTATTGCGTAGTTACGGCATTATGTTTCCAGTTGGGCACGAGAGTTGCTTGGAGTTTGCGTTATAGGATTTGGCTCTGCTGTAAAAGGGGAAATATAACATTGTTATGTTGGTATGCGTTAATGTTATCTGGGGTATATTCGAAAATATAGTGGGGTGTGATGGTCTCTGATGGTCTTAATGTAGGGCTTGCTGACGTATCTGTTATGTATTGTTGAGTCGTTTACTGTAATCTTGTCTAATTGTCATTCTAAATGATTGTAATTATTGCTGATTACTCCTTAGCCGTTGCATTGTTTGAGTCGCTTTATAATGTTGTAACCGTTGGCATTATTTCATTATGAAGATTCTTTTTGGTGTTTGTTTGTCAGGAAAACAGGTAAAGAAGTACTATAATATTTTTTTGTTGACCGAAATTTCAAAAGTGATAGTATCTTCAACTGTAAATAACAACGTTATTTTTAAAGTTTAGATTACAGTCCTTGTTAGCGGATAAATTGATAAAGACAATCAAAAGCAGTGGAGTGTTTATAGTGACAACTACAGAGCAGAAAATGGGAGTGAGGATATTGTGAAGAGGCAATTTTTTTTTAGCGCAGCGGGCTTACTTAGGGCTCTTTGCGTTTTTATTATGTTGATTGCAATAGTTGGGTGTGAAGCACCTCTGGACCTTCAAGGTGTGGATCAGACGTCCAAAACACCGGTAAAGCGTTACGACCGCTTTCAGTCAGCGGCAAAGCAGGGTGATACTTTAGTTGCAGTTGGGTTCAACGGTACAGTTCTGGTGTCCCATGATGATGGAGAACAGTGGAAAAGGCTGAGCCTGCCTGGTGCTCTTGATCTCATAGAAGTTGTCGCTTGTAACGATGGCAGTTTTGTCGCTCTCGATGCAACCCGCAAGATCTGGATTTCAACCGACAATGGCAGCAGTTGGGAGGGGAAAAATATTGATACCGAGGAGTCTGTAACGACTCTAACCTGCGGACCTGACAACAAACTTTGGGTTGGTGGCAGTTTTACCTCAATTTACAGCACTGAGGACAAAGGGGACACCTGGCAGTTTAGTTCGCTGGACGAGGACGCCATGTTTACCTCAATCCAATTCCTTGACGAAGATTATGGCATGGCCACAGGTGAGTTTGGCATAGTCATGGTTACCAAAGACGGCGGAGAGACATGGGAATTTGGTCCCAGTATGCCTAACGATTTTTATCCGGAGGCGACTCTCTTTCTTGATTATGATAACGGCTATGCGGTCGGCTTGAACGGCAAAATACTGAAAACAACCAACGGTGGCGCTTCCTGGACATATGAGGATTCAAGTACTGAGGCGCCCTTGTACGGAATAACCATGCATGGTGAGGACCTCTACGTGGTCGGTGAGGGAGGCATAATGCTGCGTCTTAAGAACGATCATTGGGAGCCGGTCCAGCACGGTAAGCCAACAAGGTCATACTTGCGCAGTGTTCTGTCGATCAATGACCAACAATTACTGATTGCCGGCGGTGCTGGTGCTTTGTTCGTAGTTTCCACACTGAAATAATGCCGGTCCTATCGGTTTTTCGCGGGGTTTAAAATGAATAAATTCAAGCAAGCCATTCATCATGCATTTCACAAAATAGACGACATCCTGTTCGGGTTTCCACGTCTGTGGTTGGCGGTGATTCTCGCCATTACAATTTTCTTTGCAACCCAGATACCCGGTGTGAGGATGTATTCTGATTTCGCCGATCTGTTGCCTCAAGAACACCCGTACATCAAGCTCCACAACGAAATCCGTGACGATTTCGGTGGGGCAAACAACATTATTCTCTCAGTGGAAGCTGATGATGGCGATGTTTTCACTAATGAAACTCTGAGGATGATTCACAGGTTGACACAAAAAATCGACATGTTGCCCGGTGTGAACCACAACATGGTATCCAGTATCACTCACCGGACGGTTCGCAAAGTGTGGTTGACTGAGACAGGTGATGTCAACTCTGCTCCGCACTACGATCCGCTAGCAGAAGAAATGAGTGAGTCTGAACTGGATAAGATGCGTGAGGAGGTGAAGGCAAATCCGCGCGTTTATGGGCTGTTGGTTTCTCCAGACCTCAAGGCCGCCCTGATCAAGGCGACCTTCAACGAAGGGGAACTGGATTATCAGGCAATCTTCGCCGGAGTACAAACTCTCCGCGCAGAGGAAACCCGCCCTGGGGTAACTATTTACGCTACAGGCGCGCCCATGCTGGTAGGCTGGGTGTTTACCTACGTTGATCAGATTTTGCAGATATTCCTCTATACCCTGGCTGTGATGATCACCTTGTTGATGTTTTACTTCAGGCGACTGTACGGAATCGTTCTGCCGCTTCTGGGGATTGTTCTGGCAACCACCTGGGGGCTGGGTATCATCTCCCTGCTGGGTTACAACCTTGACCCCCTCACCCTGGTAGTGCCCTTTCTGATTTCTGCCAGAGCCATGTCGCATGGAATTCAACTGGTGGAAAGGTATTATGCGGAGCTACGAAATGTCGATACGGCCCAGATGGCGGCAAGGAATACCTTCAACAGCCTCTTCCGGCCGGGGTCGTTAGGTGTCGTCTCCGATGCCGTCGGCCTGTTGCTAATTGCTCTCGGCTCGGTGCCGATCAATACCAAGATGGCTCATTACGCATCACTGTGGGCGATTTCGATTATTTTCATCGTCCTTATTTTTATCCCGTTGATGTTGTCAGTCTTGCCGCGGCCGCGTGATGTTGAGCATAAGGACTCAAAGCTGGATGCGGTCATGGTCTCGTTTGCTGGCGTGGTGGGCTCCCGGAAAGGCGCTATAACAGTTCTGTGTACAGTAGTTGTTCTGGTGATCTGTGGCGCTTATTTCAGCTCCTGGGTGCAGATCGGCGAAGCGGAACCAGGATCCCCCCTGCTGTATAACGACCATGATTATAATATCTCCTCCAAAGCGATCAACGACAGGTTCCCAGGCTCTGAAGAGCTTTTTATTGTAGCTCGTACTGATAAGAAGGGTGGTATCAAGCGTCCGGAGGTGTTGCGAGCATTGGAAGATCTGGAAAACCATATGCTTCAGGATCCGGCGCTTGGCGGCGTCAAGGCTGTGCCGGGCTTGATAAAACAAGTCAACCGGATCTTTCACAGTAACGATCCACGTTGGGAACAGATTCCGGACACCAGCCCCTATGTCGGCGGCTTACTGTTCGCCTATAACGCCTCAAGTCCTATCCCTGGTGCTGATAAGGAATTTATCGACACCGAACAGCAAAGAGCAAATATGGTCTTCTACTACAAGGACCACAAGGGAGAAACTATTCGCCGGGCTATCTATATGGTCAAAGAGTGGATTGCAGAGACCGGTTCCAAGGTGGAAGGTCTCACTATTCAACTGGCCGGTGGCCAGATCGGGGTGACCGCAGCCATCAATGAGGCGGCCTACAGCACCAACATGCTGGTCATTCCTCTGGTCCTGTTGCTGATTTTTGCTTTTGTCACGTTATTCTACTCATCATTGCACGCAGGATTACTGATGATGTGTTCAATGGCCTTCGCAACTTCCCTGACCTACGCCTACATGGGAATCAAGGGGATCGGCATCAACGTTAATACCGTGCCGATTATTGCGGTCGGTATAGGTATCGGCATCGACTATTCCATTTATGTCATGGATCGGGTCCGTGAAGAGGTTGGCACTGGGTTGGAGCTGTCTGCTGCTGTCAGGCGCACCTTCAGTACCACCTGTAAGGCCGTAGCTTTCACTGCCATTACTCTAATCAGCGGTGTAATCATGTGGGTCTTTATCTCCGACCTTAGATTCCAGGCAGATTCAGCTCTTCTGTTATGTGTAATGCTGATTCTCAACGCGATCTCAGCTGTTTTTATGGTGCCATCATGGCTCTTGATTTTTAAGCCGGCATTCATTGTCTCAGCTCATTATGACGAAGACGGTATTCTCGTTGCCAAGGTTGAATCTGAAGAGTCTGCAAACACTCAAGAAACTGACAATGCTCAAGTTGTCAAACACTCTCATCCGACGACATGATATAGCCGGTGAGATATGTCCTTATTTTATTATGCCCTTATTTTATATTACGTTGAGAGGTTCGTTGGTTTTGTTGTTTGTTAAAAAAGGAGGTACATTATGCAGAGGCCACAACGAAAAACAGCTGTAGGTTCAAAGGTCAAGACCTTGTTTTTAACGGGTTTTCTGGCTATCATTGTAACATCGTTCGCTGCGACTGCTGCTTTGGCAGGTGTGAGTGGTTTCATCGAGAATGACACCCACTATCGAGACGAAAGGGGCCTGTCGAAAGTAAGAAATACCTTCCAGTTGGAATACAGCAAGGATCTGGGTGCCAAAGGCATCTTTTCCGAAATTAATTTCAACACCACGTTGCGTGCCACTTATGATGCTGTCTATGATCTGAGAGACAAGGAATGGGGAGATAAAGCTGGTGGGCCGATCACCATGGAACAAATTGGTGGTCCTCCTACGGGTGCTCCTGCAGCCCAGGTCCCATTCGGGTCCGCTGCGGCAGATATTTTCCCACCTCAGTATCCCTTCTTTCCCGGTAGCTTTGACAGGACCAAAAATCCCAATGAAGGTCTGGAGAATCTTGGTCAGGCTCTCCACCGTCCTAATGGTGGCTTTGATCTTGCCGTTCCGGTACGCCCCTGTGACGAGGATTCGCGGGGCTGTATTGATGATTACATGGATGCGGATCTCAATGAATTGCGGTACCCCGAGTTCAACGATCGTCAGGATTGGCTCCGTGAATTTTATGTCGATGCGACCATCCCCTTGGATGATGGCAAAGAGATAGGCATAAAGCTCGGTAGGCAGCAGATTGTCTGGGGTCGTACTGACCTGTTCAGGGTACTTGATGTCATCAACCCGGTCGATTATTCGCGCAACAATATCTATGATGAACTGGAAGATATACGCATCCCGATGTGGATTATCGAAACGGAATTACGCACTGGCGCAGGTGAAATCTTCGACGATCTGAACTACTCTATAATTTGGAACTTTGATAAATTCAGACCTTCAAATCTAGGCCAGGGAGGAACCCCGAATCAGATCATCGGTGCTGGATCCTTTTTCCGTGGCATGAACAATGTTTGGGAGAATGGCGGTACCGTCGGCAACTTCGCTTTTGGCAATCTTGCGACCAACTTCGCACCACACACCATCGGTATCCGCGAGGCTGATATGCCTGAGTGGTCGCTTGCAAATACCCAGATCGGTGCCAAGGTCGAAGGTGTTTACAGTGACCTCGGCTTCTCGTTGAACGTCCTGCACTTCCGTCAGCAGCTACCCACTCTGCGTGGTGGTATCCCCGCACTGAACCCCTTTGGTTTTTTAACGACAGCGGGCCAGGTTGCCGAAGGCATGCCTGATGATTTTGGTGTCGAGGCACCGCGTGCATATCTGCCAGCTTTTGATATCGTTTTCCCGCGAGTCAACCTGATCGGCGGCTCCCTCGATTATTATGAACAGAATACCGATTCGGTCTTTCGGTTCGAGTTAGCCTATACCACCGGCGAAGAGTTTGCCAACACTGCTGATCCCAAGCTCTACTCCGAATCGGATGTAGTCAGGTGGGTTTTGGGTTGGGACCGCAACACCTTCGTCCGGTCACTGAATGCCAAGAAAGCGTTTTTGACTTCTGTGCAGATCTTCGGCCAGCATCTTCTTGACCACGAACTTTACAATGCACCACTTGGCAAGGTCGGCATGCCGGATTGGGAAGATAATTATATCGGGACTCTGCTGGTCAAGGGCTGGTGGATGCGAGATCGTTTGAGCCCGCAAATTCTGGTAGCTCATGATTATGAGGCCAAAGCCACCACTTTTGAGCCCAGTATCAACTTCCTTGTTACTGATAACCTGAGTATCACGGCCCGCTGGAACGTCAAGACCGGCACCGGCGCCCGCAAATTTAATGATGTGCGTGCTGCTAACCAGTTCCCGCCTTTTACGGCAACTCCGGCTCATGCTGACCCCATGGTGCCGATGCCGATTGGGATGAATGGTTTTGAACCTCTCGGACGTTTTCGTTCCGGTCCAATCGGTATGGCGCAAAATGAAGATGAGGTCTCCCTTCAGATTCGCTATTCCTTCTAGGAGCCTTGCTGTCAGGCAGAGATTCTGCCAGCAGGGGTGATCCGGGCGGGTGGCGATAGCCTGAAAATATCGCCACTCGTTACCTGGATTCAAAGTAAGCTTCGTATCAATTTGCGTAACGATATAGTCGATTTGGAAAATCAACATGAAGAGGAGAATGATAATGAATAAAAAGGTTTGTGCATTATTCGTGGCCGGGCTCATGGCACTGACCGGCGTAGCCTATGCTGCGACGGCGGCCGATGTGGATACGTCCCTGCTCCCTTACAAAAACTTCAAGGTAGACCCGGTAAAATTCAAGCCGGGGACGGTGGTCAACCAAGCTAATGTTGAGACGTATAAAGATTCTCTGGATGTGGCGATGTATCAATTTATCAAGGACGGTTGGTACGAATTTACTATAGAAAAAACCACCTCTTTCGATCCTCCCGCACCATACATCGAGGCGACCCGCAAAAATTTCAACACCACGAAACTGGGTGAAGGAAACCTCGTTGATTTCGTGGCTGGCCGGCCCTTCGTGGCAGAGCCAAACACCAATGACCCCAAGGCTGGTGAAAAGCTTGCCTGGAACAATAAGTATGCCTTGATTGCCGGGGACGGTGGAACCATCTACCCATTCTACTGGAAATACCGGGACATGAAGAGCGGCAAGCTCGAACGCCAGATCAAGCTTAGGGTGTACTCACTCAATTTCAAGCATCGGACCACTGAAGAGCCGATTCCCGAGATTACTCCCAACCCATCCAATATTTTCAGAGGCTTGTATATAGGTGTTGAAGAGCCGTTCGACGTCAAAAACACCCAGTTGCTGATTCAGCGTCACGAAGACGATCTGAAGCGAGATAATGCCTGGCTCTACCTCGGTTTTCAACGCCGCGTTAGACGCTTGTCTTCTGGCCAGACAACCGATGCTTTTCTCGGCTCCGACTTGATGATCGAGGATTTTGAGGGCTACAACAACCGTGTCGCTGACAATACCTGGAAGTATATCAGTACCGAGAAACTCCTTCTTCCCTTCTACAATCACAATGAGCTAAAAGAGCTGTCAGACGAGTTTGAAGAGCCGGACGGTTATCGCTATGTGGCCTTTGGCGGCCAGGGCAACTGCTTTCCCAAGGTAACCTGGCAGTTGCGTAAGGTTTACGTAATAGAAGCGACACCGGTTAACCCGAATCATCCAATCAGCAAGCGCATCATGTACATGGATGCCCAAACCGGCTTCTTCAGCCGCACCGTCTCTTTTGACCGCGCCGGTAAGCTCTGGAAAACCTGGCTGATTGGTGAATCGCATCCGGACTATCACCTTGCCGTCAACAAGGGGTCAGGGATCGCTCAGTGGGATTCTTTCACTATGATAGATACTCAGGCGATGCATTGCACCACCGGCCAGTTCCACGCTTACAATGATCCAAAGGAAGTTTCACCTAGCATGTTTACTCCACAGTACTTGCGCAAAAAAGGTAAGTAGTCGACATATGAACAAAAGTGAACGGATGAAAAGGGGTACGAGAAATCGTACCCTTTTTCATTAATCGGTCACGGGCTGGAGTGTCCCAATATGTTGTGAAATTGCCAGAATCTCGGGATGAAGATTTACCTTATTGTTGTCGCTTGTTGTTATGAGAATTACCGGTAAATCTCTTGTTTTTCATGATGTTAAGGGTGTTTAATTGCAGTGATTTGAGTACGGCACGTAACTTGCAAATTGTCTGATTGTTAAGGATTAAAACAGGCCTGAATATTGTCAAAGTTATTTGCATACTAAGAAAGGTGACCCCATGAGCAGTCGAGTATTACCTCAGTTTGACCTTCTCACGCCGCAAAGTATTCCAGAAGCGGTCGCTATGCTGGCGCAGCATCAGGGCCAGGTGTCAGTCCTGGCCGGTGGCACAGATATGCTGGTGTGGAATTACATCCGCAAAGTAAAGCCCGCCTACCTCCTCAGGCTTTCCGGCCTCGATGACCTGGACAATGTGAACTACATACCCGGTGAAGGTCTCAGGATTGGTGCCAAAGCCAAGGTCGTGCAACTCCTTGATAATCCGGATGTGGCCGAAAAATTTCCAGCCTTGTTTCAGGCTGCTGAGACCTTCGCTACACCGCAAATTCGCAATATGGCGACCGTTATGGGTAATGTTCTGCGTGGCTCTCCTGCTGGTGACTGCTCCTGTGCCATTCTGGCACTTGGTGGTCAGGTAGTTCTGCAGGGACCTGAAGGTGAGAGGCTTGTCGATATAGATGATTTCTGGGTTGCCTATGGTGTTACGGAACGGAAAGATGATGAACTGGCAGTGGAACTTCGCATTCCAGAACCGACATCGACAACCCGTTCTGCTTTCATCCGCATGACCCGGGTTCACGAAGATCTTGCCAAGCTTAACGTGGCTGTTTGTCTCGAAATAAACCAGAACACTTGTCAGCAGGTCCGGATTTCCATGGGTTGCGTTGGTCCCATCCTTGTACGTCTCAAGCAGACTGAAAAAATGCTGGTAGGAAAACAAATCAGCGATGGGCTATTGCAACAGTTAGCGGCTTCCGCTCAGGAAGAGATTGCACCCATTGATGACCAGAGATCGACAGAAGAGTACCGGCGTCAGGTTGCCGGGGTCATCCTCAAGCGGGTGATTGAAAAGGCGATCGGGGCACACTAATCTCGAATTGAGTCAGTTGATATATAAGGAGATTCATCATGAGAACCAAAATGATTACACTCTGCGTCAATGGTAGGGATCATCGCTTTGAAGCGCCGGTCAACCGGACCCTTCTTCAGGCTTTGCGCGATGATCTCAAGTTGACAGAGACCAAATATGGCTGCGGTACCGGAGAGTGTGGTGGCTGTACGGTCCTGATGGACGGCAAAGATAGCATCTGCTCCTGCCTGACTCTGGCTGTGGAAGCTGAAGGAAGACACATCACCACCGTTGGCGGGATGACCCAGGATGGTGAACTGCACCCGATCCAGATTGCCTTTATCGAAGAGGGCGCTATCCAGTGTGGCTATTGTACGCCTGGAATGATCATGAGAACCGCCAGCATCCTGGCCAACAATCCAACCCCAAGCGAGGAGGAAATCCGCAGGGGGCTGGATGGTAACCTCTGTCGTTGCACCGGTTACGAAAAGATTGTTCAGGCTGTCCAGCGTGCCAGCCAGATGATGGATACTACACAAATTCAGAAATCAGGAGGCATGGGACAATGAGTGAAAAAACCTATGTCGGCAAGAGTATTCCCAAGTTGGATGCCAGAGAAAAAGCCTGCGGTCAGGCTGTTTATGCCGCAGACATTCAGTTGCCCGGCATGCTCTACGGGAAAATCGTTCGCTGTTGGGATCATGCCCATGCCAAAGTTCTAAAGCTCGATCTCTCAGCGGCTGCCAAGGTGCCTGGTGTCATCAAGGTTCTGGGACCTGAAGATGTCACACAAAAGCGCTATAATACAGGGGTTTTGGACGTGATGGTCCCGGAGGAGGTGGGCCAGTTGCTGGGTGATATCGAGGACCAGCGGATATTCACCGATCACGTCCGGCACCAAGGTGATGCTATCTGCGGAATCATTGCCGAAAGTGAAGAGATCGCCGAGATCGCTGCAGGAAAAGTCAAGGTGCTCTATGAGCCATTACCGGTCTACCTGAGTGCGGAAGAATCTTCCAGGCCAGATGCTTTTCAGTTTGACGAGAGGAAACCTGGCAACCGGGCTTTCCAACTCCCGGAGCAGATGTTCCCCGGCAATGCCTACGGCTGGGGTGATGTGGATGTCGAAATGGCGAAAGCCGATCTGATCGTTGAGGAAACATTTTATCTGCCGAAGGTCAAGCAATGCCAGATGGAACCACATGCCTATGTAGCTCATTACGATCAGACCGGTCGCCTGAACTGTTGGACATCGACTCAGATGCCTAAATGTGTTCAGCCTAAGCTGGCTCGCCTCTTTGAAATGCCCATCTCCCGGATCAACCTGGTCTCCACGACCATTGGTGGCGGGTTCGGTGCAAGGTTGGGAATGGTCTTTGAACCGGAAACCTGCGCCATGGCTCTGGCAGTACCAGGGCGTCCCGTCAAGGTTCAGTCTTCTCGGGAGGAAGACTGGGTTGCCTCTGAAAGTCGTCACCCCGGAAAGTATTGGGTTAAGCTGGGTGTAAGGAAAGACGGGACTCCGGTTGCCATGGATGCCCATTTTACCACCAATGCAGGTGCTTATTTTACCCACGCCTCCGGTGTGGCCTTTACTGCCGGATCATGGATGACCGGGCTGTACAAGTTTGGCTCGATCCGTTACAAAGGTGATACTTATTACACAAATCAGGCTCCCAGCGGCGCTTTTCGTGGTTACGGCAACCCACAGACCAACTTCGCCTTGGAGCAAATTGTTGATCGGGCCTGTAGTGAACTTAATATCGATCCTGTCGAGTGGCGGAAAAAATGGCACAAAGGGGTAGGAGATGATGGCTGGTGCATGGGAGTTCCTTATTCTTCCTGCGCTCTCGATGAGTGCCTTGAGCGAGGGGCTGAAGCGATTGGCTGGGAGGAGAAACGCGCCAGGTACGCCAGCCAGAGTGGCACCAAGCGCCGTGGTGTCGGTGTTGGTGTGATGACTCACACCAGTGGGGCTATGCCGATGTTGTTGGAACACACCACCTGTACAGTTAAGATGAACGAGGACACTTCTGTGGTGATCACTCTTTCCTGTTCAGACCTTGGGCAGGGGGCACACACAGTGCTCAAACAGATCGCTGCCGATACACTCTGTATCCCGATGGACGAGATCCATATTCACGTCAACATGGATTCAGCTGGTTTTGACATTGGCTCCCACGCCAGTCGGACTACTTACGTCGGTGGTGGTGCTGTTATCAAGGCCTGTGAGGACGTCAAACGTCAACTCATCGAACGCGCCTCTATCCGCCTGGGTGTTCCAGAACAAGCGCTGGAGATCAAGGATCAGCAGGTTGTCTCCAGGAATGATCCAGAAAAGATACTCTCTGTTAAAGATATCTGCCGTTCTGGTGTTTACAACTTCACCAACCCTGAAACTGGAGAAACCAATGGAGTGCCAGGGCAGATTCAGGGGTATGCCAGTCACTTTCCAGCGCACAATTCTCCACCTTTCGGAGCCTGTTTTTCCGAAGTCGAGATCGATATCGAGACCGGCGAAGTCAAGGTGCTTGAACTGGTTATAGCCCACGATATAGGTCGGGCCATCAACCCTATGGCTGTCGAAGGGCAACTGGAGGGAGGAGCTCAACAAGCACTCGGAATGGTTCTAACTGAAGAGACCAGCTACGATAAGGTGGGTCTGTGCCGCAACAACGGTTTTACCGACTATAAGATGTTCGGAGCTGCTGATATGCCCAAGTTCACGACCATTTTGGTGGAGCAACCCGATCCTGTCGCACCTTTCGGTATGAAAAGTGTCGGTGAGGCAGGTCCCGTAAATCCGGTGGGGGCAACCGCCAACGCCATCTCCCATGCCTTGGGAATCACATTTACCGAGGCTCCAATCACACCGGAGAGGGTTCTTCAGGCCCTTCAGGATCAAAAGGTCGCCTAAAACAAACAGCCGGGGGGAATATTTATTCCCCCCGGCTAAAATTGGTGGCAAGCGCAATGCCCCCAAATCTGCAGTCAAGATATCCTTGACAAATTATACATAAACTGGTACCTCAATACCGAAATATTTGGTGAGGCCGGGCCACCGTTTGTCTTTAACCGCAAAGTATATCGACAAATGCGCATCAGAGCGCCAGCCGGATCGCGGTCCAGTCAAATTCAATGTCAGCATGACGACTCAAGATAATGAAAATGTGTTGTTGTACACCAGTCTGGTCATGATGTGTAAACGTCAGTAGGGTTAGTTTTGACAAATTCACTGTTCACGCTTCTACGCAGAATCGCCTGGGGGGAATGCGACCCGGCACGTATTTGCTATACACCTAGAGCCATCGACTATGCTGTAGAGGCCGTTGAGGCTTGGTGCGAGGAAGTTTTGGGTGTTTCATGGGTCGAGATGGCTGATCGGTATGGTCTTGATGTCTCCTTTGTGCAGGTGGCTTGCGATTACCTTCGACCATTGGTTGCCAGCCAAGTGGTTAATTTGCAGGTGTTGGTCATCGGGGCGGAACGCTCCAATGTCACCTTTATTGTGATCGGTGAGGACGGCGATGGAGCTCTCTGTTTCCAGGCCCTCCTCGTTGGCTGCTTTGTAGAGCGAAAAAACAAAGCCTCGATTCCGATCCCTGGGGAATTCCGTCAACGAATCGAGACATATCAAACCCAATGCGGTGAAGCGGTCGAGGTTTTGGACTACGCCAATCACCCGGCTCTCACGTCGGGGCGGAGTGCAGGTGGTTCAGGTACAGATAACGTCAGTCGCCACCCCCTGCCGACCGACGCATCAATCTTTTCTCGGAAACGGCGCGTGGTCTATGGCGATTGTGACGCCTCTGGTATTATCTATCCTCCTCGGGTTTTCAATTATGCAATTGAAACCGTTGAGGAATTATATGTAGCGGTTCTTGGCATCTCCTGGATGGACCTGGTCTGTAAACGCAAGCAGGGTGCTCCCTTTATCTCTGTCAGCTGTGAATTCCTGAGCCCAATGGTGCCTGGAGAGACAATTATAAATGCGGTCTGGATACCTCGGCTGGGTGAGACGAGTATCGAATTTACCGTGACGGGTTATGATGCCAAGGGCGACCCCTGCTACGATGCACACCTTGTGGCCTGCTTCATTGATCAGGATGGGTTTAAAACGATGCGTATTCCAGAGGTGTTCCGCATGCGGATCCAAGCGTACCAGTTGGAGTGTGAGGCGATACAAGAAGGATAAGGTGAATCTGGCATAAGTGAAAGGTT
>JAMONP010000066.1 GCA_027065695.1 Desulfuromonadales bacterium
ACCCGTACCGCCGTCTGCGTTGCCTGTGATCCATAGGTTTCAATGGCTGTTTTGACAATGCCATTTAGATTTGACAACAGGTAGTAGACCCCGAATCCGATGGTGAGTAACAGGACCAGGAACGCCCCCAGAGCAATTTTTTTCATTGTGTGCCTCGCTTGTCTTGCGGTTGTCTTTAAATGTATCATTTTTCGCCGCCGCTGCAGGGCTACTTCGGTGGCTTAAATCGATCGCCAAGAGCGGCGAAGGGGGAGTGTGCTAACGAGGGGCCATTCTGGCGCTCGGCTGGGCCTTCCGTGCTGCGCTGTTCCTGCACTCCGCGGGTATGCTCGTGGTCATGGCAGTAGAGACATAACAGCTCCCAGTTGCTGCCATCGGGAGGATTGTTGTCGTGGTTGTGATCCCTGTGATGGACGGTCAGCTCGCGCAGCTTTTTGCCCTCAAATTCACGGGTACAGCGACCACAGACGTGGGGGTAGAGTTTCAGTGCCTGTTCGCGGTAACCGGCTTGACGCGATTGCTCTTCCTTGCGCATCTCCGCGACGACGTGGTCAATTTGTCTGGAATCAGAATTGGTCATGAAACCTCCTGGGAGCTAACTCATTGATTGTCGGACAGGCTCCTAAATACCTGGAATCCCGATCGGGCCAGGAAGATCAGGGATGCAACCCGTTACGAGCAGGAGAGTTGTCAGTAAGAGCAGGGTAAGTAATATCAGTTTTTTCATTTTGATCCTTTTTTGTGAATTGCTCGATATTTTCCAGAGCACTCTATCAATTATCAACTCGTCTGTAAAAGATAAGATCAAGATGCCGGATCAGATTCATGCGGCGATCCGAAGCGCGGAATGCGTTGCACTGCCAGCAGAGAAACCAAACTGAGAGCAGCGCCCACAACAAAAGGTATGCGGTAATCAATCATCCAGAGCGCTCCGCCGATTGCCGGTATCACCACGGCAGCAATGTGGTTGATGGTGAAGCCGACCGCCATGCTTGGAGCAATATCTTTTGGATCTGCGACCTTTTGGAAATAGGTGCGAATGGCAATGGCAAAATTGAACAGGATATGGTCGAGAATATACATGGTGATCACAATCAGCTTCGAGCCGCTGAAAGCATAGACCAGAAAGATGCAAATCAGGCTGGCATACTCCAGGGAGAGCACCTTGCGTTCGCCAAAGCGGACAATAGCCCGACCGATGACGGGACTCAATACGTAGTTGACGGCGTTATTGGCAACAAACAGCAGGGTAATCTCGGTGACCGTGCAATGGAACACTTTAACCAGCAAGTAGACCGAAAAGGCCATAAAGATCTGTCGCCGCGCACCGGCCATAAAGGTGAGAAAGTAATAGAGAGAATATTTGCGCCGAAAGATCATCTTACGGTGCTGCGGTGCAACCTGCTGATGGGTTGGGTCCTGCAGCAACCCCCAGATACCGGCCGCTGCAACCAGGATGCCGACCGATAAAAACATGACCCGATAACTGAACACCAGCCCCATCAGGAAAATCAGCAGTCCGACGACAATGCTGGTTGCCGCGGCCAGACTACGCAGTCGACCAAAGATCAATGGGGAAGTAGCTGTGTCGAAATACTGCAGGGTCAGTGACTGGTTGGTTGTCTCGTAATAGTGAAAGCCGAAGCTCATGATCAGCGTGGTGATGACCAGGCCGGTAAAACTTGGGAACATTCCCGTCAGACTGATACCGACACCGAGAAAGACAATCGAGAGGGAGGAAAGTTTATGCTCCCGAATCACCAGCATGACAAAAACGACCAGTAGTGCCAGCAAGCCTGGTATCTCGCGCACCGAGCCGATGATGCCAACATGAAACCCGTCGAGGCTGGCAAGTTCAACAGCGAAATTGTTGAACAGAATCATCCAGCACTGCAGCCCGACAACCGAAGCAGCGGTATGGACGATCAGAAAGCGCAACATAGGCCGCTGTTCTTGTGAAACCATTTCCAAGCCTTTCAGGACAAGGGTATCGACCTTTTCTCGGTCGCCATTATTGCAAACAGATCATCATAGCGCCTGACCATTTCTTGCCAGTCGTAGTGGGCGATATGTGAACGCAGTTCCCCGATCTCCCCGACCGGGTTCTTAAGCATCTCGCGCAGGCGACTCAACAGGTCGTCGAAGTCGTTATAGAGGAAACGGTCGTGCATCGCTGCCGGTAAGTGCTCCGGGTAGGCGAGACGACGTGGCAGTAACGGCGTGCCATGACAGTAGATCGCCTGTACCACGCTGGCACCAAAAAAATCGTGGTTTGAAGTGACCGGCAGGATATTGGCTCGCCAGAGCCAGCGGCCATAATCGGCAAAATCCTCGGCATAACCAAACTGAATGATGCGCTCACCGAGCCGTTGTTGCGCTTCGGCAAAGATCGGTGGACAGTTGCGGTAGGACTCACCTAGGACCGCCACTTCGAAAGGCAGACCTTCCTCCTGCAGTTGATAGAGAGCCCGGAAGAACTCATCCGGGTTTTTGTCGTACTCCCAACGATGGTTCCAGAGTATCAATGGTGGTTTGGCTGCATCCTTCGGTTTCTCCGGCCGGTGTTTGTCAAGACGCCACAGATCAAGACCCAACGGCAGCACCTGACTTTTCGCCTTGATCAGTTCCACACTCTCAAGTTCATTGTGGTCGGGAAAGGTCTTGAGGAACTGCGGTAACTGGTCGGTAAAGACTTCAAGATGATAGCGGGAGTTAAACAGCACGGCGTCGGCGGCCAGAGCGCTGGTGTAGTTGATGAACGCATAGTGGGCACGCTGTTGCACCGGGTTCACGCCGTTCGGCGACCAGGGGTAGGTGAGTTGGTTTTCGTGGAAATAGAGTGCCGTCGGCAACCTGGCCGATTTTTCACGAGTCAGGGCCAGAAAGGTGGTCAGGTCGAGCATATCGCTGGCGAGCAGCAGGTCAGCTTGGCAATCACCAGACATAAATTGCCGCGCCAGGGTCACCGCACCGCCGTGCATACGCCACTTCCAGCGCCGACCACTTAGGGTCAGCAACTCGACATGGTGACGGCTGTAGCGGGCGTATTCCTCGGCCCAGGTAGCGTGAGAGCCTGTATGGAAAGGCTCAAGCAAACAGATTTTCATCGCACAAACTCCATGGAAGTGCCGATTCTAGTTGGCGACAGGGAGTTTGACAAGGAGGTTTTGAGGATTGGCTTTTTAATTAGGGTGTCCAGTTTGTGATTTTCATTTATACTTAGAAAAATGTCCTATGTTGTTTTTTCCCTAAAGGAGGAACCGGTTCATGACCCAGACAAACGCAAACGAATATTTTCGACTCTTTTTTGAAACAGCCCAGGCGATTCTCTCTGCCCGCAACCTGCAAGAGACCCTGGATTCACTGGTTCACCGCACTGTTGACGCACTGGAGATCAAAGCTGGTGGCCTGCGCCTGATCGACGAGCAGAGCAATAATCTCAAACAGGTTGCCTCTTTTGGTTTGAGTGAGACCTATTTGAATAAAGGTCCGCTGAATGCGGACCTGAGTATCCCCGAGGTGTTGAATGGCAAGCCGGTCTACATCAAAGATACCCACAATGACCCACGCATCCAATACCCTGAGGCCATGCGCGCTGAAGGAATCGCTGCGGTTCTTTCCGTCCCTGTGATCGCTGGAGAAAAAGTCATCGGTGTGCTGAGACTCTACAGCGCCGAGCCGCATGACTATAGTGATGAAGATATCGAGTTTGTCTCCGCCCTGGCCGAAATGGGCGGCCTGGCAGTTGCCAACGCCCGCAACTCTCAAGCCGAAGAAGACAAGCTTGCTGCTTTGTTTGCGGAAATTGATGTCGACTTGCCAACCTCAACCGAAATAAGTGATCAACAACTCGCAGCCTTTGCGTTTCTGCCGGTTGATCCAATCAAGAGCCTCGCCTATTTCCGGACTCTGCATGAGATCACCCAGGCGATTCTCTCCACTCTCGATTCCAAGCAGGTGGTTCAGTTGATCGTCGACAAGGTGATCAGCATCATGCAGGTTAAAGCCAGCGCCCTGCGCCTGCGCAACGAAACCACTCATGAGCTTGAACTGATCGCCACCAGCGGCCTGAGCGAAAAGTTCCTGGCCAAGGGGCAGCCGCATACCAACCAGAGTATCAGCGAGACTCTGGCAGGAAAACCGGTCCTGATTACCGATACCGCCAACGATCCACGCCTCGAATACCCAGCCGAGACCGTAGCCGAAGGGATTGCCACGATTCTCTCCATGCCGATTATCGCCCGCCGGCGGGTGGTCGGCGTACTGCGGCTCTACAGCGCCGAAAAACGTCAGTACTGTCAAGAGGAGATCACCTTCCTCTCTGCCTTGGCCGAGATCGCCGGTGTTGCCATTATGAACGCCAGGATTTACGAGAAGACCCGTAACGATCTCTCCTTCTGGACCGCCACTCTCGGCTACATGCAGGATTGATATTCACAATCCAGGAGTAATCCATGAAAGATAACAAGTCTGTTTTATCCCGGTTACGTAGCACCGCTCTTGACGATATCCTCGGGGTTAAATTCCCGGTGTTAGATGACGGCTTCATTCGGGTCATCGATTACATGGGGGTGGATGATTCCATCGTGCAAGCTGCTCGTGTCTCCTATGGGACCGGCACTAAGAAAGTAAGTGAAGATCGAAACTTGATTCGCTACCTGTTGAGACACAGACACACAACTCCTTTTGAAATGTGTGAGCTTAAACTGCATGTGCGGGTGCCAATGGATTGCTGGAGACAATGGATCAGGCATAGAACTGCAAGCGTGAACGAGTACTCCACTCGTTATTCTGTCGCTGTCGATGCCTGTCGTACCACCCAGCCGGATGAATGGCGTTCGCAATCGGATGTCAACAAACAAGGTAGTGGTGAAGTAATCAGCCAGGAGCTTGGGGAAAAACTGAGTAAGTCTGAAGCTGATTTTCATGCTGTCAGCAAAGAGCTCTATGCAAATCGCCTTGAATGTGGCGTAGCAAGAGAGCAGGCTCGCAAAGATTTACCCCTCTCAACTTACACCGAAGCCTACTGGAAAGTTGATCTGCATAATCTGCTGCATTTTTTATCGCTACGTATGGATTCGCATGCCCAATATGAAATCCGTGAGTACGCACAACTTATTGGCCGCGAGATTGTCAGTAAATGGGTACCATACACATGGGAAGCTTTTCTCGAATATCGCTTCAACGGTCTTTACCTCTCTGATTCTGAAACCAGGATTCTCTCTCTTGTTGGCCAGGGGAAAAAAACCGAAGCGAACCAGTTGCTTTTTGAAATGAACTGGTTGCAGGAAAAGCAGTCGACGATCAAGGAATCACGCGAGGCAACAGAATTTAAAGAGAAACTTCAAAAGATGGGAATTCCGGTACCGTGGTAGAATGGGATGGGATAGTTGGGGTATTGCAGGCAACAGCAGAGCAGTAAATTAAGGGCTCATAAATCAACCCATTGCAAACCTCTAAACGAAAGAACATTTAAATGTATAAGATCATTACCCATCCGGGAAGCGCGCATAAAGATGATTTCATGTCCGTGAGCGTCCTGCTTGCAACTCTTGACAATAAAGCTGAGGTTATTCGATGTGAGCCAAGCAACGAAGACCTGGCGGACCTGAGCACCTATGTAGTGGATGTCGGCATGAACTATACTCCTGAAAAACACAATTTTGACCATCACCAGGATCAATCTCTGCCCTGCGCTTTCCATCTGGTCATGAAGCATCTCGGTCATCATGATGCCGCCACCTTGATGTTTGCGTGGTACCCACATATGAGCATGCTGGACGTCAGAGGCCCACACCGGACCGCTGAGCATCTGGGTGTAGACACAAGTGTACTCTTTGCCACATCTTCGCCGATTGATGGCTATATCCTGTCAACCTTTGCCAAGATTGACTCCCTGAGCAGCCAGCATCCGCTCTATCAGCTCATGAAGTCCTTTGGACAGGATATGATTGCCATGATTGGCCACAAGATGGAGCGACTTGAACGGCTGAAATCGGAAGCAAAAGTGGTTCAGGTGAAGCACCTCAAAGCAATTATCTGCGAGATTGAGGATTCTCCCAAGCTGTCCATGGAATTGTACCTGAAGTTCTTGAATGACGAACACATTGTCATGAGTATTACCCCTTCTAACCGCGGTGCTGGCTGGGAATTACTTCGGTTAGGGGATCATAGAATTGTAGACTTTCACGCGATTGCGGATAATCCAGACATCCGCTTCGTCCACACCAACGGTTTCCTGGCAAAGACGAAAACCCGCCAGCCGCTGCACGAGGTCATCCAACTTGCTTCCCTGGCTATCGGTTCCCCCGCCTGACCTGGAACAACAGGACCTTATAAGGATTTTGAACCATGTCTTTTGACTCTCTTGGCCTGTGCGCTGAACTGCTGAGCGCAGTTTCCTCGCAAGGATATACTACGCCGACCCCTATCCAGACCCAGGCGATCCCGGTGATTTTAGAGGGCTGCGATCTACTTGCAGGAGCCCAGACAGGCACCGGCAAGACGGTGGCATTTGCCCTGCCGATTGTGCAGATGCTGAGTGAAACGACTCTCAAGAAAAAGCGCAGAAGTCCGCGTGTGCTGGTTTTGGTACCAACCCGCGAACTGGCGGCCCAGGTCAGCAAGGAGATGCAAAATTACGGCCGCCGGCTGTCGCTGCGCTCCACCATGATCTACGGTGGGGTGAATATCAGGGCACAAATAGAGCGACTGCACCGGGGCGTCGATATCGTGGTGGCAACGCCGGGGAGATTGCTCGATCATGCCGAACGGAGCACAATTAAACTTTCCGAGGTTGAGTTCCTGGTGCTGGACGAGGCTGACCGTATGCTCGACCTGGGGTTTATCGATGACATCCTCAATGTGGTGGAGTATCTGCCGTCACAACGCCAGAACCTGCTTTTTTCGGCAACCTATTCACAGAACATCAAACAGCTCGCCGACGAGCTGCTCGATCAGCCGCGGCGCATTGAAGTGGCGCGCCGCAATATCGCTGCCGATGCAGTGGTTCAGGCGATCTACCCGGTGGAACGCAACCGCAAGCGGGAAATGCTCTCGCATCTGATCCGCAAAGGGGACTGGAATCAGGTGCTGGTCTTCGCCCGCACTCGCTACGGCGCAGATAAGTTGACTGATGAATTGCTCTTTGACGGCATTCAGGCTGCTGCCATCCACAGCAACAAGAGCCAGTCACTCCGAACACGAACCCTGGCAGAATTTAAGCGCGGCGAGTTACGTGTACTGGTGGCAACCGATGTGGCGGCACGCGGGCTCGACATCGAGCGATTGCCGCATGTGGTCAATTACGAATTGCCCCAGGTCCCTGAAGACTATGTACATCGGATCGGCCGCACCGGCCGGGCCGGAGAGGATGGCGTGGCCCTCTCGCTGGTTTGCCCAGAGGAACAACTGCGACTGCTTGCCATTGAAAATCTACTCAAGTATGCCATCCCGCGTAAAACAATTGCGGAATTCCCAGAGGTTGCGATCAAGCGCGGGGGCAAAACGAAGGTAAAGGCAAAAACAAAGACAAACAAGAAGGCCAAAGGGCCGTCCAAGCCAAAGGAAAAACCCGTTCAGCAAAAGCAGAAGGCTCCGGCAAAGAAGTGGGCTCAGGAAAAGACCACAACCTCGCGACGAGGAAAAGCCGAAAATGCGCAAACGGCACCTAAGCTCGGCCGCCGCTTGAGCA
>JAMONP010000067.1 GCA_027065695.1 Desulfuromonadales bacterium
CTGTTTGTCAGTCACAATATTACGTTGGTTCAGGACTTCTGCTCTCGTTGCCTGTTGTTGGATAAAGGCCAGATCGTCTCAGAGGGGGCTCCTAAAAAGGTCATTGGTGAGTATCTTGGGTCTTTTGGTGCGGATGGTGGGCAAAGTAATGATCTTCAGGTATCAGAAGAAGAGCATGCCTTTATTCGCCGGCTCAGCTTGTCTTCCGACAAATCAGCAACGGTTTACAGCGGCGAAAAAATGAGAGTGGCCATTGAGTTGGAGAATCTTGCCAGCTGCCTGGCTCCAGAACTTGAGTTAACGGTTAAGAATGTTGATGGACTGGCCATTTTTTCGATCCGTAAAGATCTGCTACAGACGCGTGAATATCTCCAGAACCACAAACGTGGCAGACTTGTCTGGGAGATAGATAATCTGCCCTTATTGTCCGGACGATATTGGCTCAATGGCACACTTATCCCTGGGCCAGGAGAGGCTGTGCAGCCCCTGGAAAAGGTCCTGGTCTTCACGGTAACAAACCCGGATGAGAACCTATTGCTTAAAGGCGCGCAGCAATCGCGTGGGTTGATCGCTTTAGAAGGCCAGTGGTCTTCTCCATCAAGCCCGGAATAATTTCTCCTGTTATTCCGAAGCCAATTCCTGCAGTTTCTCCGCCTTCTTCCCATCAAGCTGGTATAAGTGTTCCAGGGCCTCCTGAAAAGTTTTTTTATTGCCGGACTTGTGCCCGACTACGCCAAGGGCCAGCCATGCTGCCGTCATTTTACGATCATCAGCAATAACCTCTCTAAGTAGCTTTTCTGCTGTGGTCATTTCGCCTTTTTCCATTTTGGCCCGGGCAATAAATGTGCGCAGCTTGCTATTGTTCGGGAAGTTCTTGAGGGTGTGCTGCAGATATGGCTCTGCCTCGACAAAGCGCCCCATAGAGGCAAGTGTCAGACCCAGCTCTTTGGTGATTAAATCTATTCTTCGACCATCTTGTAGTGCATTGCGAAAAACTTTTACCGCATTTTTATAGTTTTTTGCCAAGCGGTAAGAACGTGCCAATTCGATTTTTAGTTCTGTAGACTTTATGCCTCTCTTAAAAGCAGTAATGGCTACATTAATAGCCTTGTTAGGCTGCTTATTCAACCTGTATGCAATCGCTAAATTTGTGTAAACGCCAACTTTTTTTGCGCCGGTTTCAATCGCTTTCGTCAAAATTTCAATAGCCTCAGGATAAAATTTTCGTACGATCATACTTTTGGACAAGGCGATATTGAAGCCATCATCAGGTGTGATATGCTTGGCGTTGTCCAGATACAGGCCAAGCTCGTCATTCCACATCTGGTTTCTGCTCCAACTCAAACTGCTCCAGAGGAACAGGCAACAAAGAGCCAGCGGAACAAGAACCCGCTTTGACAGAAAGTAATGTCCCATTCCAACAATAAACACGGCAAATCCGAACATGGAGAAGTAGACTCGATGCTCAAATACCGGGTCAAGCGGGATCAGAGTCGATTCTACCGCCAAACCAAGGAAAAACCAGCAGATGCCGAAGCATAAATGTGGATAGCGTTTGCGGACCAGAAAGGCTACTGATATCAGCGCAATAAGCCCTGCACCTGCCACTATGTTCTGAACGCTCAGCAATGTCTTTGTGACAGGATAGGCATAATCGAGCATCTGTGGATATGGAACAATCAGCAGTTTGAGATAGATCCATATAACATTGAACTCTGTTACTAAGTATTGTATCGGTGTAATGCCTGCTTCCTGAACTCTGGCAATATCTTGTATGGAAGCGCCTCTGCTTAGCGGGGTTACCAAGCGTTGCCAGGCAGCGATTAATGTTGGCAGGAAAAATGGCACAAAATAAATAATTTTTGCTTTTATCCCCCCGGTTTTGCCGTTTTCTCTGGGCAGATAGAAATATTCAAACAAAAGCATCGCCAGTGGCAATACGGCGAGGTTCTCCTTGGTTTTTACCGCCAGATAACAGGCAATCAGTGCCAATAACCAGAGACAGAGATGGCGTATGTCTGAACATTTGACATCATTGTTAATTTGTTCGCGGGCACGGATGTACAGATAAAGACACAGGAACCCGAAAAAGGCCGCCAGACTTGCCATGCGCTGGACGATGTAGGTGACCGCCTGAGTCTGCAATGGATGGACGAGAAAAATCGTTGCAATGAATGCTGCATAAAGACGCTGGTTCGGGAAGATTCGTTTGGCTACCTGATACACCAGGCCTGATGTAAGAATGTGGATCAAGATGTTGGTGGCATGGAAACCCGGTAAACTCAAGCCCCCCAGACTGTAGTTTACAGCGAAAGAAAAAATGGCCGGGCCACGTACATCTAAGATTCCGTTTAATGCCGTGGACAGGTCACGGATTCCCTGATTCTCAACGATTTGAAATATATCATCAAGATACCAGGGGGCGTTGAGAGTGTGCCCATAAAGAAGGGCACCGATAACAAACAAAGCAAGCCAGCAAAGAATGCCTATATGACGTTCATCAGTTGCTAGCCCACTGCTGTTCCAAGATGATCTTGGCGGCTCATTCTGTCTCGATGGTTTTTTTTTCTTCAGACTTCTCTTCTTGCTCATAATCTTTCATCTTTTCAAGTTCAGCGCGTAGGAGCGCATTTTCCTGCCCAAGGTTTTTCAGCTGATTGGATATCTCGGACAATTTCATGGAAAATTGAACGACGATCAGAAGCAGGAACAGTAAAGCCCCGAGAAAAATGGTGGTCGTTGGCAACACGGCACCGATCAGGTAGGTTAATTTTTCCAGCCACTCATAACGGATGACCAGAACGAACATCAACAGGCTGGTTGTCAGCCAGAGGATCGAGTATTCCTCGCGGAGTCGCCGTCGACGCACAAGCTCAATTGTCATTAAGAAGATCACGACGCAGATGGTTAAGGCAAAAATTTTCTGGTTGGCTGTCATTGCGCTCTCCCTGGACGTTCTGGGACAGACCTGATCAGGTTGATACCTATGGAAAGTAACATTTTGAAAATGTAGTAGAGTGGACGAAGACCACTGTGCATTGAACGCCCTCCAGCATCTTCGCGCATGACAACAGGGAGCTCAATTATGCGGAAGCCAGCCCGATGGAGTACCAGTAGCAAATCTGCATCCGGATAATCACAGGGGAAATGGTCACCAGTTAGAAAATGAATAACTTCTGCGTTAAACACTTGAAAGCCGGATGTTGAATCGGTAATTCGTTCTCCGGTTGATATCCTTATCAGTGCAGAGAAGAGTTTCATACCTATTCTTCTTGCCAAGGTAGGTTTATAGCTGCCTTCTGCCAGGAAGCGTGAGCCCAGCACAAAATCACATGAATCGGCCACTAATGGTTCAAGCAAGTGTGGTATATCTTCTGGGTCGTGCTGACCATCTGCATCGATTTGTACCAAAAACTCGTAGTTGTTGGCAAACGCATATTTATACCCGGTCTGTATGGCCACCCCATATCCCATATTCCATGGATGTGAAACCAGAACATCACCTAACTCTCGGCCAACCGACGCCGTTGCATCAGCAGAGCCGTCGTTTACTACCAGGATATCTGCCTCTGACAAAACTTTGCGGATTCCGGCAATGACATTCGGAAGATTCTTTTCTTCATTAAATGCAGGGATAACAACTAAGAGATTGTGCATATGAAATTATATTCCCTTGGTGCTGCGACACGTTCGCTGCCACAAATGCCAAGCGAGTGCCAGCCTCCAGCTGACCTGACGAGCCGGTTGCCAACGCAGACCGCTGGTATTTGCATCATGCCGTCTGTGTCTGAAAGTACATTCTGATACGAATTCCATTCCGCCATCAGCATCCGCCAGCAACCCGATCCATGCATCGTGCATGGGAATCCCCTTTGGAAAGGGTAGTGCTTTTTGCAGTAACGGCCTTGTCAAGGCCATGGCGCAGCCAGTGTAACAGTTCCAAACCAGGTTGCGCAAAACACCTGTTCTTGCCCAGTAATGAGAGAATAAGTTTTCTCCTGTTAATTGACCTGTAGCATCAATAAACTCTGCATTTGTCATCAATGCCAAGGGCGAATGTTCCCTGTCTCGCATCCTGTTACGAATCAAGGTTATTCTGTTGTCCAGCCAAACATCGTCCTGATCTGCCAGAATCAGAATATCGTGATGAGCCTGTCGAAGACAATATTCAAAATTAGCCACAGGACTGGAAAACCCTCCATTGAGGAACAGTTTTACCTGAGGGCCTTGGTAACTCTTGAGCAGCTCAACCGTCCGGTCGGTCGAGGAGTCGTCTGATATGATCAACTCGTCGCCTGGCTCCAATTGCGGGATTATCGTGTCCAACTGCTCAATCAGGAAACGTTCACCATTATAGGTTGCCATGCAAACAGAGACTGCCGGTGGATCGTTCTTTGTCTGTTTTTTTTCTTCTGACAATGTTCAACCTTGACGGGACATTTAATCTGACTCTTATTTGGGTAATGCTACAAACAATTAAGGAACTTGTGCAAGCCATAGTTTTCAGAAAACTCTTCAGGTACGGTTGAAATATTATCATCTTCCTGGCAGGCATCCAAAAACTTTTTAAGCGCTGCTAACTCCAACTTCTCCTGCATCAATGGCATAACATGTAATTGTGGGATTTGGTCTGCGAGTTTCCATACCGCGCTGTTCTCGGGTGTTACCGCAAAAATCGGTCGCCTACTGGGTAAATACTCGAAAAGTTTGGCCGGAAGTGAGGCCATGGTTGCTGATAACAGTAACAACCCATGTGCCTGCGGCAGAGCCTGCAGCATTGCATCGTGCTCAAGTGGCGAATGCGTTTCCAGCTTGCTGCCAAATTCATTTAGGGACCGTTTGATCATGTCAATATCGGTTAAATCCTGTCGTGTAAATTTTCCATATAATAATATTTTTAGACTCAAGCGATGATCTTTAACCATTTCAAGAACTGGATTAAGGAGCAAATCCGGCTGGTTATTATATTTTGACCCTCGGAATTGTCCTGTATACAGCAGGACTAATTCGTCTTTGCGTCGCTGTGGATTAGAGGATACTGAATCTGGTGGGTAGCAATTGGTCAAAACCGAGAGTTTGGTTGTCAGTTCGGGCAGGCGCGCTAACATCATGTTTTTCCAGACTTCTGAGGTCACAAAAATGTTTTGAGCCGCGGCCAGTACTTGCGCTTCGAGTCGGCCCTCCTTCTGTCGCTGTGACGCAGACTTGTCTAAAGATGCTTTGAGTGGCTCGTCCAGCCAGCCATCGCGCATATCGATGCATAGCTTCGACTGACTTTCCCTGGCCAGTTGCATCGCAGTCACATGGCATGATTCCGGTGGGCTGGATGAGAGAATTAAATCAGCTTTTTGTGCTGCAGCACAAACGTTCTGCGACTTTAAAACCTTACGTCCCCAAACGATTCCAGGGTCAGGGTTAAATAATGTTCGACTCGCAAACTCAACAATCGGATTGTATTCCTTGCGCTGCATCATCTGCCGAGGGGCCTCTTTGTTCGGATGAAGTCCGAGAGGGTCTCTTACACATATTTCTTTCCCCCATGAGCACATTTGTTCGCAGTCACGTTCGCCAGCACGAACCAGAACAATATTATACCCACCGATTTTCAGCCAGCGGATGAAGCGACGGACACGCAAAACACCGACATGATTACGACGGTTCATGAACGGGATTATGATCAAGGCCCTTTTTGACAAATTTAAAGTACCTATCGTAGGTCGAACAGGTCGTGAAAGCTTAATCTATATTGTTTGAAAAGACGACATATCTGTATGTTGTCGACTTGTCTCTTACGCATGATTTCCTTGCGTTTTCCGATCATTCCTGGTAACCCGGCCAATGCTTGCCATTGCCCTTTCAACGTCGCTTTCAATAAAGCTAAACGGTTTATCTCGGACTGAAATTCTTCTCCCGTTCCTTGCCCTGCAAAAACACTCTTGAATTGAACCATAAAACGAAAGATGGTCCAGAAAGGTACGAGAATAAGCCAGTTTGTCGGAAAATTTTTTACAGCAACCCAGTAGTGATTTCTTTCAACCAGAAACACCTTCATGGGCGAAAGGCTACCTCCGGTCGCTGAATAAAGATGGTGCACGATCGCATTGGTTGCGGCAACCGCTTGCCAACCCATCCAGCGGGCGCGTAATCCCAGGTCGGTATCTTCCGCATAGGCAAAAAAGTCATCATCGAAGAACCCGACTTCATCAAGCATGGAACGACGATACAAGGCTGCACATGGGCTCGGGTAAAGGATGGGAACAAGATCAGGTAAATTGAGGGATGAAAAAGACTGGCCTCGAAACGCTCCACGTGACATTCCATCCCGACAGATGCGTCCGCCCAACGTATCGATAATGTCAGTATTGTCCCAGATACAGGTGCGAGAAGCGACCATGCCGATCTGCGGATCGTCTTCCGCAGGTTTGACAAGCTCTTCCAGCCAGTTTGGCTCTGCCCTTGTGTCGTTATTCAGCGTGATTATATATTTTCCGGTAGCATGTTCAAGGCCGATATTGTTAGCGGTAGCAAAGCCGGTATTAGTTTCAAGTTCGATCAAACGGACCCATGGGAACAGACTTTTAATTGACTCTGGCGATCCATCTGTTGAACCGTTATCGACGACAATGGTCTCAAATCCCGCGAAGGTTTGGGCCATAAGACTCTTCAGGCAGGTGGAGAGTAGACTGAACTGGTTCCAGTTTGGGATAATAATAGATAATTTCGGCATGTCTCTAATCCGAGGTTGGGGTCAAGGTTGAGGTCAGGCATGAGGTTGAGGTCAGGCATGAAAGACTGTAAGATGACGGTCTCCTCATAACATGGCACGCAGGCCCCGTACTTATTTCCCCGGTGCAGTCTACCATGTCATCCTTCAAGGCAACACCGGGCAAGACATCTTCTTCTATGATAAGGACCGTTAATAAATTGAGCGGTTAAATCATTCCTTTATCTCTATACCAGGCACAGGTTTTGATGAGTCCGTCAAGCAAACAGAACTTTGGTTGAAAATCCAGTAATTCTCTGGCCTTTTTGTTAGAAGCGAGCCAGTAATCAGGCTCAGATAAAGCGATTTTATTGCGGTTAAGCAGAAGCTGTTGACCAGTCAGCAATGAATAGCAAGTCCCCATGGAAGCCAGAACCTTTAATGGGAAGGCTGGCACATTGATCTCAAAGAAATCTTTTCCCATAACTTGAAAAACACCCTCTTGAATTTCCTGCCAGGTTACTCCAACTGCATTACACAGGAAAAAGACCTGATTGATGGCGGCTTCGGATTTGGCCGCTTGAATGATTCCCTCAACCAAGTCCTCCACATAGACCACAGATAAATATTTTTCCTTTGTTCCGAAATAAATATTAAAACGACTCTTGGTCATCTTGAATAGTTGCAGGAAGTCGACATCGTAAGGTCCGAATACGGCTGAAGGTCGAATGATGGTGTAAGGAATTCCAAAGGGATTTTCAATGAGCAATTTTTCCGCAGCAAGCTTACTTTTTCCATAAGGCTCGAAGGGGGTATCCGATTCCGTTTCAGTTTTGTAATGATCGATATGCTGGGCAGGCCCACTTGCCGCTTGCGAAGAGATGAAAACGAAACGTTGCGGCAACTGCGACCTTTGGCCTATCACCTGTAGAAGGTTGCTCATAGGTTCGACATTACCACGCCAGAACACTTCCTCAGATGCAGCCTTGGTAATGCCAGCTATGTGAAAAATCAGATCAGCATCTTGAATTGCCTGGCAACTGAACAGACTCTCTGGATCGGCATAATTAACTTCGAGGCTGGTAACTCCTGGCATTTCTGGTCGCGATGACCGTACCAGGCAGGAAATATTTGCTCCGGGGTAAGCAAAGGGCAATAGAGACAGAAGATTACGGCCAATGAACCCGTTGGAACCGGTGACTAGAATGTTGGTAGCCAATTTAAATACTCTTTCATCTTTGTCAGTTTCCCTTTTGGGGTCAGGCCTGAAAGACTGTAAGTTCCAGCTCTCTCTTTAATTCGGTAATCTTTTCCTCTAATTCAGGTTCACTCTTTCTGCGCAGTTCAAACCTCCGGATTGCAGCACTCAACGTCGATGATTCTCTCCCCAATCTTACGGCTAGTTCTGTCAAAGATGCATCAGTGAGTTCATGAACGGCCCAGGCGGCCAGGCTTCGCGCTTCAGAAAGCCTGCGCTCTTGGCTTGGTGAACTTAGTTCTTCACCCTTCAAATCATAAAGGGTCTTGATCGCATCGAGTACAGCATTGATTCCTGGTCTCAATACAGAAAGAGCTCCTGTTTGTGTGAGGACGTTTTCAACGAATTGATCTTCACCCATGAGTCGACTGTCCGTGCTCCCCTTACCATAGAAGTCTTCTTGGTGGCCATCTGTATTTCGCTCAGCAATAAATCTATGGTAAGCTCGTCGAGCATGTAGAAGATTTGTTGAAAAGAAATCCAGGACATATTCTGTCTGTAACCAAGGGATGTGTTCACTTCCGAGGTATGCCAGGTGGCTACTCCAAGGATAGTTTTCAGGAAGTTCGACCATGTTTGCACGTACAGGATTAAGGTGGATATATGCTACAAGTTCTAGTAAATATTCGTCAGCATCAACAATAATTGCCTTATAGCGCCCTTGGAAAAGGTGCCCAATCCGTTTCTGTCGCCAGTTAATCCAACGCGTATAGCGAAAAGACAGGTTGTGAATAATACGAGAAAGAGGAGTGTTTCCGACCTGAACAGCAAGGTGTGCATGGTTGGTTAAAAGACAAAAAGCCAGTACTCGATGGCCGTAGCGCTCTAAACCTTCCTGCATAAGAAGATAAAACCTGTAACGATCCTTATCATCGAAAAAGATATCTTGCCCGGCGTTGCCTCGAAGAATGACATGGTAGACTGCACCGGGAAAATGAATACGGGGTTTGCGCGCCATGTTATTATGATACCATGATCTTACATTCTATCAAGCCTGACCCCATGCCCATTCTATCAAGCCTGACCCCATGCCTGACCCATGACCCCAGCCTTTTTGGTTTCAGGGTTAGTTTATGCGAGACATATCTTCCCAATAAATTGAAAATGTGTTTAAGTATGCAGAAGCATTGCTGGATAAAGTGATAGGATGAACAAGTTTGCTAGGACAGTTCCTGAAAAACTGGAGGAATTATTTTGCTCAATAGTATGACAGGTTATGGCAAGGGCGAGGCTGAATGTGATGGCCTCACTGTGACTGTTGAAATCAAAACAGTCAATCACCGCTATGCCGATATTTCGGTAAAATTGCCGCGCAGTTTCATGTCTCTGGAGAATGTTTTGCGCAAACACGTCGCAAAGGTGTTGAAACGCGGCAAGATCGATGTTTATGTAAATTACGAATTGACTGGTGGCTCGCAGGCAGCACCCCAACTTAATGTTGAGCTTGCTGTGGCCTACCAGAAGATTTTGCTCGGGATGCAGAAGGATCTGGGCTTGACTGGCGAGGTCTCCGCTGAGTATATAGCTGGCCAAAGAGATGTAATTCAGGTCAAGGAGGCTGATCTTGAGGAAGAAGTGTTACAGAAATGTTTGTTTTCCGCCTTTGAAAAAGGGCTCGAACAACTATTGACAATGCGTAAGGCTGAAGGCAAAGAAACTCAATCGGACCTGGAGTCTCGTTTGCAGACCGCTGAGCAGATGTTGACTCAGGTTGTGGCGAGGGCCCCCCAGGTTCCCCTTGAATGGCAGGATAAACTTACAGAGCGTCTGGCACGTCTGCAACAGGGTATTGATTGGGATCCGCAACGGGTTGCTCAAGAGATTGCTATCTTCACCGACCGTTGCGATATCAGCGAAGAAATTGCCCGCTTCAAAAGCCACATGATCCAGTTTCGTACCTTATTGAAAGAAGATGAGCCGGTTGGTCGACGTATGGATTTTCTCGTTCAGGAACTGAATCGGGAGGTCAATACCATGGGTTCTAAATCGAACGATGCTGAGCTGACCAATGCCGTGGTTGCCATGAAGTCTGAATTTGAGAAAATTCGTGAGCAAGTACAAAACATCGAGTAGCGCGTGGCGAGAAAATAATGAAAAGAAAAGGTATCTTTTATGTGATTTCCGCTCCTTCGGGAGCTGGTAAGACATCTATTTGTCGGATGATTCTGACTTTATTTCCAAATCTGCGTCAGTCGATCTCTTATACAACACGTGGTATGCGTTCTGGCGAGCGGGATGGTATCGACTACCATTTTGTAACACGTGAACTCTTTGCCAAAATGGTTGCCGATAGTGCTTTTGCTGAATGGGCTGAGGTGCATGGGAATCGTTATGGCACGGCATGTGCGACTCTGGAACAAGCTATAGAAGAAGGTGCCGATGTTTTGCTAGATATTGATTTTCAGGGCGCTGAGCAGCTGCGTAATAGTAGTCTCAATGGTGTTTTTATCTTCATCCTGCCCCCTGGTATGGATGAATTACGTAAGCGTCTGGTCTCTCGTAACACCGATGACCAAAAGGTCATTGCACGCCGTATGGATAATGCTGCTGGTGAAATTGCCGAGGCAGTCAACTTCGATTACCTTGTGGTCAATGATATTCTGGACAATGCCGTTGAAAAGGTCAGGGCGATCATGGTTGCTGAAACATTGCGAACTAAACGCATTATCAGTACCCAGCTCAAAGAATTCGGCTTGAAATGAAATGCCTGGACGTATAACATGACAGAGGATTCAAATTAAATACAAAAGTGAGGACAAATGGCACGTATAACTGTTGAAGATTGTCTGAAAGCGGTTCCCAATCGTTTCCTGTTGGTTATGGTAGCGACTAAACGAACCAAGCAACTTTACAAGGGAGCACAACCGCTGATTGAAAACAAGTCTAACAATCGTAAGATTGTTCTGGCTCTGCGGGAAATTGCCGCCGGTAAGGTTGATTTTGAAATTCCGGTTCGACGCTAAACCCGATCAATTGCTGCTCACGTTCTGTGCAATGGAGTTCTCTGCAAGACTTACCATGCCGGCCATTATGGCCGGCATCGTTTTTGCCTGTGGTATTACTTTTGTCCAGGGCATCTCTTAACCCATGGTATCACTTAGGCCCGGGAGGCTGCCTCCTAGGACGTCGATTATGATTAGTATCGACGATATCCTCTCCGCAATACGCTCCTATCACGCCGAAGCCGATCTTGATGCTGTGCGTAAGGCTTACGTGTATTCTGCGAATATGCATGATGGTCAGAAGCGTCCTTCCGGCGAGCCATTCATAACCCACCCGCTGGAAGTCGCTTTTATTCTGGCGCGTCTGCGTATGGATATGCCGACCATCACCACCGGCCTGTTGCACGAGACTCTTGCAGAAACTCTCGCCACTAAGGAAGAGTTGCGCCAGGAGTTTGGTGGTGAAGTGGCTGAAATGGTTGACGGCGTCAGCAAGATCAGCAAGATCACCTTCAAAACCAGCGAGGAGCGTCAGGCCGAGAATTTTCGCAAGATGTTGCTGGCTATGGCCAGAGATATACGTGTCATTCTGGTCAAACTTGCTGATCGCCTGCAGAACATGCGTTCACTTGGCTCCCGGCCTGCGGACCTCCGTCTGAAGATTGCCCAGGAAACTGCAGATATCTATGCACCTCTGGCTAATCGTCTTGGTATCAGTTGGGTTAAAAGCGAGCTCGAAGACCTGTCTCTACGTTACCTCGAACCAGAGCTGTTTAAAGATCTGGCAAAGAAGGTTGATCAGCACCAGCGCAAAACTGATACCTATGTGGCAGACGTCAAACAACGCCTTGAAGAGACCCTAAAAAAACATGAGATCGAAGGGGAGGTTCAGGGTCGTTTCAAGCATATCAGTTCGATCTACAAAAAAATTATCAAGCAGGAGATCGAATTCGATGAGATTCATGATCTGATCGCCTTCCGCATTATTGTCCCGACCGTTCGTGATTGCTACGCCATGCTTGGTGTTATCCACTCTTCCTGGAAGCCGGTTCCGGGGCGCTTTAAAGATTTTATAGCTATGCCTAAGGCAAATATGTATCAGTCTCTGCACACCACTGTTTTCGGGCCGGTCGGGCAGCGTATGGAGGTGCAGATACGTACTTCCGAAATGCATAAAGTGGCCGAAGGTGGAATTGCGGCGCACTGGCGGTACAAAGAGGGCAGGGCGGCTGATCGAGAAGATGATGACCGTTTCGGTTGGCTGCGGCAGATGTTGGAGTGGCAGAAGGAGCTGAAGGATTCAAATGAATTCATGTCTTCAGTTAAGGTCGATCTCTTTCCGGAAGAAGTTTACGTGTTTACCCCGAATGGTGATGTCAAAGAGCTCCCCCGACAGAGTACGCCGATAGATTTTGCCTACAGTGTGCATTCAGATGTTGGCCATCGTTGTATCGGTGCCAAGGTCAACGGGCGACTGGTGCCTTTAAGGACGGAACTCAAAAACGGTGATATTGTTGAAATCGTCACCTCTGCGAAGCAGACACCCAGTAAGGACTGGCTGAAGTTTGTCAAAACATCTAAGGCGAAAAATCGGATCCGCCATTGGGTTAAGGAACAGGAGCGCCAACAGAGTCTGGACCTTGGCCACGATATTCTGGAAAAAGGCTTGCGTAAATATGGTTTCAGCTTCAATCGTGCGATCAAACTTGATACCATGAAAGAGACTTTGGCAGAGCTTGGCTATCTGAGTGTTGACGATTTACAAGCTGCTGTCGGTTATGGCAAGGTAACTTGCAACCAGGTTCTCTCACGTCTTATCCCTGAACAATTCAAGGCTGAGATACCTCAGCCCAGTCGCATCAGACAGGTCTTAAGTAAAATTCGCAAGAAGCCGGTCGATGCCATTAATGTTCAGGGATTAGAAGGCATTCTGGTGCGTTTTGCCAAGTGTTGTAATCCTTTACCTGGAGATGCAGTTATCGGTTTTATCTCACAGGGACGGGGAGTGATTGTCCATGCTGCCGCATGTCCGCGCGTACTTGAGACTGATCCTGAACGCCGCATCGAAGTCTCATGGAACCGCCAAAAAGGTACGACACGGCCAGTTAAAATCAGAGTCTATTGTTTGAATCAGAAAGGGATTCTCGCCGCGATCACCAAGGTGATTACCAAGTGTGAGTCAAATATTTTGCGCGCCAATGTCTATACAACTGATGAAGGACAAGGAGTTAATAGCTTCGAAGTGGCTGTTCATGATATCAACCATCTGAACAGGGTTATGGTGGCTGTTAGGAAGATTAAGGGGGTTCTTCAGGTTGAGCGGGTCAAGGTTGGTGGGAAGAAGTGAGGTTTTTAGATACTGGTAACTTGGGACTGGAGGGGTGAAACGCGTTGTTTAAACAAAGGGAGCTTATTGCGATGAAAAAACAAATCCAAACCAACGCTGCACCAGCAGCAATCGGGCCATATTCACAAGCTATTCAGGTGGGTGATTTTATCTTTTACTCGGGGCAGATTCCGCTGGATCCCGAAAGTGGCAACCTGGTTGCAGGCGGTATCGTTGAACAGACACGCCAGGTTATGGCGAATATGCGCGCCATGCTAGACGCCTCAGATCGGGATTTTACCGACGTTGTTAAAACAACCATCTATTTGACGGATCTGGCCGACTTTGCAACGGTCAATGAAATTTATGGTGAAGCTTTTACGGATGTCCCACCGGCACGTGCCTGTGTGCAGGTGGCGGCGTTGCCGAAAGGGGCGCAGGTGGAGATAGAGTGGATTTCTGTGGGGTAAGACAGTTGCGCAGTACCAGTAGTGAGGAACGCGAAACTAACAATAAAAAAGGGGGCAACCTGAAACAGGCTGCCCCCTTTTATAGAGTTCTTTCGCAATAATCAGATCAACTGGCTTTCTGAATAGCCCCTGATCTGATGCAGCGTGTACAGACTTTCATGCTGCGTACAGAACCATTCTGGACAGCACGGACCTTCTGCAGGTTCGGCTTGAAAACTTTCTTGGTTCTATTGTGCGCATGGCTGACATTGCAGCCAGTCATCGGTTTTTTCCCACAGACATCACATACGTTGGCCATTTTTTTGCTCCTCCTGAATACGTTCTGAACGGGAATTTCTAGCATAGATAAAAAATCTTTGCAAGGGTTTCCTTCAATATTTTTATTCTGCCTACAGTCTCGGTTATCAGTGAACCACTGGGACTGTCCCCGGGGTTCACTGAGTTCCCAAGTTCTCGACAATTGTCCAGGCCAGTAGTGCGGAGCCAGCGGCACCTAACTCAGGAAACATGGCTGTCCTGTCTGCACAATAGAGATTTGCAGCGATACGTATCGGTAACTTCGAAAGTTGCATGTTCCGTGCACTTTCAGTTGATCTTGTAATGTCAGCATCTGTAAGGAGGACCTCCTCTGTCAGCTGGTACTTGGCAAAAGGCAATACCGGCGCGAGTTGCTGGCGGATGCTTACCTCGGTTGCTGCCGGGACGCTTAAGACCAGCCCTTGCAACTCATGGTCGTGTTCTTCAATAGCCAGACGCATTGGCAGGTCTCCTCCGCAAATAATACGAGTCTCTAATAGGGATGACAGTTGTCCATGCAGATCGCTGGTCCTTCGTGCCACAGGAGCTTGCGGAGGCTGTGCCAGGGTTGCTTTCCCGGCGCTGAAAAGATCAATCCAGCGTTTATCGCCGAGCAGGAAGATCTTTGCTGTGAAGCGCCCTCCTGATTTAAAAACACCACCGGTCCAGCGAGAGCCGTCGAAGTCCAGAGTCTCAAGGTCGTCCAATTGCGCTTTGTCGCTATGAAACTGTTCGAAACGTTTACTGAGCATCAAGCTGAAGTCCGGTTCCTTAAGGTTTTCTGGACGGAGTGCCTGTGCCCACAGCAAGGCCGCGTTGGCGTATGTTAATTTAGAAATTTTTAACAGAGAGAGTCCTTGTAGCAGGTCTGTTATGAAAATTCTCGCTGAAGCCGGAATCTGACCCAGCTTTTGAGTGACCGGCTGTTCCAACTCTGTGAGATTTATCCGACGACGCAAACAGAGCAGTTTGAAACGGGCTGCAGCCTTGAGTGACGGCCAGGGCAGGCCGCCATTTTCCCAGAAAAGTTCTTCAAGTTTAACGCCATGAATATGCAGTTCTGCTAGCCATTGATTGACTGCTGGTCCATATGCCCCGAATTCTCTCGTGAGTTCACCATCAAGCGGGATGTCACTGCTGATTGTCACTCTGGATTTCTCGGAAATGACTTGAATCGGGCGCTGGGCGACAAAGCACGAACGTCCTCCGAGTACACCAAGGAGTTTTTCCAGAAAGATTGATGAATGGAACCAGGCTGGCGCTTGCATTTCACGATTACGCAAAAAAAGCACCTTGCAGCCCTGTTTGGCGAGAAGGGCTGCCGTAATGCCAGCGGCAAGTGATCCACCGATAATTGCGATGTCGTACTGTTTACTGCTCATTAATTAGCCCCATCCCTCAGTTCCTGTCTCCAGCCCCCATCCTCCAGTCCATCCCAGAACGTCACAGATCTTCCTCAGAGATGACGTCCAGACCTGCATTGATCAGTAGTGCAGTCGTAACCCCCACACCAGGAACTCGCTCATCTTCTTGGTAAATTTCATGGACACCACACGACGGGCTGCGCTCTTTGAACAAGGCATGGCGGCAATCGCTCAAGCGGGCAATTTGCAAGACCAGTTTCGCGCCTTTGCAGAAAACAGCATTCATTGGTCGACCCTTTTCAGAGATGACTTGGGCAGAGATGACTTGGCCGTTATCTGCAAGGACATCATATCCGTCGCCGCAAACAAAAAAAGTTTTATCCCGTGGTGTCGTCATGCCGGCGAGTTGTTCAGGACATACCGGGATTGGTACGAGGTTCTCTCTTTGCAAATAATCTATGACGGCCTGTGAACGCTTGGTTTTGCCGTCATAGCGGGTCGGCAGGCCCAATAGGCAGGCACTGACCAGGATTGGTTTGAGTTTGATAGATGGAATAGGTTGATCTGTCATTGAAGACTAGTCGCTGGGTTGACTAGAGCTGTTGCTTCAGCAGGACATGCTGGTGTGATGACCACCTGTCGGCCTGCAACGCGAACCCGGTCTTCGGCAATTAACTGGATTGCCTGGGGATAAATACAATGTTCCTGTTCAAGGATACGGGCTGACAGGCTGTCGGCACTATCATCAGGCAGAATCGGTACGACAGCCTGAATGATGATCGGACCGGTATCGACGCCGCCATCTACAAAGTGCACGGTACAACCGGAAAAACGGGCACCATAATCAAGTGCCTGTTGTTGCACATGCAGACCAGGAAAGGCCGGCAGCAGAGCTGGGTGGATATTGATTACTCGATCAGGGAATGCATCAATAAAAGTCTGGGTGATGATGCGCATGAAACCGGCCAGTACCACCAGGTCAACCTCGGCTTTCTGTAAGGCACTCACAACGGCGTTATCAAAATCTTCGCGATGGGAAAAATCCCGATGGTTGATGCAAAGGGTCGGAATGTTGGCCTTAGCAGCACGATCCAAAGCCCCTGCACCAGGATTGTTAGTGATCACAACAGCAATCTCTGCTGCAAGATGACCATCCTGACAGCGGTCGATGATTGCTTGCAGGTTGGTGCCACCGCCTGATGCTAAGACACCGATGCGTAATAGTTTGGACATGGAAACTCCGAAAAGTCAGCAATCTATAAGGTTTGTATTCAGCGCAATCTGAACTATTGGTAAAATATCTGTCATCCCCGAATGGTTCTATCGGGGATCCACGTTTTAGGGTCTGGATTCCCGATAACACCCTCGGGAATGACAATCTTTTATAGTGCTGAATTTTAATGGTGTAAGGCCGTAAGGTTAACCTATAAAGTTTTATAGCCCTACCGTTTGTTGTCAGACTAGTTCCACCCGCTCACTGTCGTCATCACAGGCAGCAATTTCGCCAATAATATAAGCCTGCTCATTTAAACCATGCAGACGGGACACTATGTCATCAGCATCCTGTTTCGGGACCACGAGTACCATGCCGATGCCATAGTTGAAGGTGCGATACAGCTCCTTCTCCTCAAGATTGCCTGTTTCGCGTAGAATCTCGAAAATTGGTAGCTTGGGCCAGGAATCTTTGTGGATGATCGCTTTGCAGTGTTGGGGCAGGACGCGCGGTACATTCTCCAGCAGACCGCCTCCCGTGATGTGAGCCATACCCTGGATTTTGAAGTTTCGCAGTAGGTTGAGAATTGATTTGACGTAGATTTTAGTGGGACGTAACAGAGCTTCACCGAGAGATTCGCCGAGTTCTGGAAGGACAGCATCAAGACCTCCTTGCAGACGTTCGTCAACGATGCGGCGGGCCAGAGAGAAGCCGTTGGAATGCAGGCCATTTGAAGCAATGCCGATTATCACCTCGCCAACCTGGATGGACGAACCATCGATGATCTCGTTACGATCAACTACGCCGACCGTAAAGCCAGCCAGATCATATTCTCCGGCACTGTAGAAACCGGGCATTTCCGCAGTTTCGCCACCGACCAGAGCACAACCGGCCTGACAACAACCGTTGGCAATACCTTTGACAACCTCGGCGGCTTTTTCCGGAGCTAACACGCCAGTGCCCAGGTAATCAAGGAAAAAGAGTGGTTCGGCCCCCTGCACAATGATGTCGTTGACGCACATGGCGACCAGGTCTATGCCTATTGTGCTGTGGCGATCGAGTTGGAACGCCAGCTTCAATTTGGTACCGACACCATCGGTCGAGGAAACCAGGACCGGTGACTTGTATTTTTCTGTATTCAGGGAGAAAAGACCACTGAAACCACCGATACCAGCGAGAACTTCTGGACGGCTGGTTGACTTGACCAGAGGTTTAATCATGTCGACAAAACGATTGCCGGCTTCGATGTCAACACCGGCGTCTTTGTAGGTCATGCTGGAACGATCAGACAAGAGGGTTCTCCTTAAATGTTTACGGGTAGCGCCATTAAATAAATCACCCCCCCCTAAATAAATCACCCCCCTGCGGGTTGTCAATCGTAAATCTCTAAAACAAGGTGACAAGCTCACTCTTTACAGGTCGGCATGGGTGGCTTATGATGACCAAGGACTGGGGTTGGGGACTGGAGACAGGACGTTGGAAATAGGTATGTCTATCTCTTTGCCTACGGGTGATCAGATTACAGAGATGAGATCAGAAGATCTTGCTGCGGTGCATCAGCTTGAGTGTGCCAGTCAGCATGACCACTGGAGTTTGCAGCACTTTGCTGAGGAGTTTGATAATCAGGTTTCATCGATTGATCTTTATTGGTGTGGAGATAAACTGGCCGGATTCCTCTGCTCCTGGCTGATTGCCGGTGAGTTGCAGATTCAGAACCTGGCGACTCTGCCGTCCATGCGCCGTCGCAGGATTGCTGTGCGGCTACTTGAGCATGTTATTGCCCGCAGCAAATCAGCAGGATTGGCCTCAATCTGGCTTGAAGTTCGGGTTAGTAATACCGCGGCGATTTCATTGTACAAACGTTTCGGGTTTTCTATCGGCGGCAAACGGTCTGCTTATTATGCGGATGGCGAAGATGCCCTTATTATGACGATGCGTGGGGAAACATGACCTCACTTAAAGGAGAAGTAAAAGGTTTATGAAGAATTACCACACTAAAATAATCTCCAACCAGGAGATCTCACCCGGATATTTCCGCATGAAGGTTCTGGCGCCGGATTTTGGTGAAAAGGCCCATGCCGGCCAGTTTGTCATGTTTCGTGTGCAGCGCTCATTGCCGCCATTGCTGCGGCGCCCCTTCGGCGTCTTTCAAACTGGTTTTCTACCTGCCGATTGTGATGGTTTACCGTCGAAAGAATTCGTCGAGATTGTCTATAAAGTCGTCGGTAGTGGAACCTCTATTATGGCAGAGCTTCACGAAGGTGACAAAGTTGAACTCTTAGGTCCACTTGGCAATGGTTTCGATACGACCACAGGTCCGGGTGAAAAAATTCTCGTCGGTGGCGGCATCGGTCTGGTTCCCCTCTATATGTTGGCTGGTGAGTTGATTGCAAACGGCTGTAACGTCAGACTGTTGATGGGGGGGCGCACGCGTGATGATATCTTTGCCGTCACAGAATTTGAACGTCTTGGTGTCGAAACCCATATCTCCACAGACGATGGCAGCCTTGGCGAAGAGGGTCTGGTGACCCTGGTGCTGGAACGTAAACTGCAGAAATACCCCGCTGCCGAAGTCTTCTCCTGTGGTCCGATGCCAATGCTCAGCGCGGTTAACGATATCTGTACAGCTCATCAGACACCCCTACAGGTTTCGTTAGAGGAATCAATGGCCTGCGGGGTCGGTGCGTGTCTTGGCTGCGTGGTCAAGGGAGCCGGGCATACGGAAGAAAATCCGAGTTATCTCTGTAGCTGCAAAGTAGGACCGGTGTTTAAATCGCAATACCTGGACTGGAGTGCCCTGAAACGAAATGATGACACCCTGCCAGGAAGTGAAGAAAACTGCGGAGGGTGCTCCTGATGAACGAACTGCATAAGAAAACTGCCAAACGTCCCAATATCGCAGTGGAAATAGCTGGTATCAAACTACGTAACCCGGTGATGCCGGCTTCAGGAACCTTCGGCTACGGTGAAGAATATGCCCCGTTTCTCGATCTGGAAAAGATCGGTGCAATTGTCACCAAGGGTCTTTCACTCAAGCCCAAGGCTGGCAATGCCACGCCGCGGATTGCCGAGACCACCAGCGGCATGCTCAATGCCATCGGTTTGCAGAATGTCGGTATCGATGCCTTTATCGAACACAAGATGCCTTTTCTGCGTACTGTCAATACTCCGGTCATTGCCAATTTCTTCGGTAATACCCTTGAAGAATACGGCGAAGTCGCCAAACGTCTTAATGACATCCCCGAAATTGCTGCCGGGGAACTTAATATCTCCTGTCCGAATGTCAAGCAGGGTGGTATTGTTTTCGGCACCGACCCCAAGGCCGCCAGCGAAGTCGTCACCCTGGTCCGCAAGAACCTGCAAAAGCCGCTGATCGTCAAACTGACACCTAACGTGACTGACATCACCGTCGTTGCCCGGGCTGTTGAAGAGGCCGGTGCAGATGCCATCGCTTGTATCAACACGCTTACCGGCATGTCAGTGGATATTCATACACGCAAACCGAGAATCGCCAATCGTACCGGTGGTCTTTCCGGCCCAGCTATCCGCCCGGTTGCCGTGCGCATGGTCCATCAGGTCGTACAGACAGTTTCAGTGCCGGTAATCGGTGTCGGTGGTATCATGTGCGCCATGGATGCCCTAGAATTCCTGATTGTTGGTGCCCAAGCTGTCCAGGTCGGTACCGCCAACTTCGTCGATCCCGCAGCGATGCTGACGATTATTGACGGCATTGAGGCGTTTTGTATTGATGAAGGGATTGGGGATATTGGGGAGTTGATAGGTAGTCTTAGGGTTTGAAAGCCGGTACGCGGGACGAGGAACGAGGAAACCAAAAACTATGGCCAACTACGTGACGGTACATACTTTCCCCCTGTCCAATACGCCAGCTATTGCCTTTGCCTTTGTATTTGTATTTGTATTTGTATTTGACTTTCGCGTCCCGCGTCCCGGGGTTTTATGGAAGTTATAACAACCCACATAAACGCCGATTTCGATTGTCTTGGTTCGATGATTGCTGCCAAGCGTCTTTATCCTGATGCGGTCATGGTCTTTCCTGGCGGGCAGGAACGCAGTCTGCGTGAGTTTTTTCTGAAGAGCGTGCAGTATTCTTTTGGTTTCAAACGGGTTCGCGATATCGATCTTGAGAAGATTTCTCGTCTGATTCTGGTCGATGTTCGTCAAGCGTCCCGTATCGGTCCTTTTGCCGCCGTTGCCAAACGGCCTGAGGTCGATATCCATATCTACGATCATCATCTCAGCAAGTCTGGTAGTCTGCAAGGTTCGGTCGAGCAGATAGAACCAGTCGGATCAACCTCGACGGTCTTCAGTCAGCTCTTCATGGAGCAGCAGGTTGAGCTGACCGAGGATGAGGCGACCATGATGATGCTTGGCCTCTATGAAGACACCGGTTGTCTGACCTTTCATACCACGACGGTTGAGGACTACCAGGCTGCAGCCTATCTTCTCTCTCAAGGTGCCAATCTCAACATTGTCTCCGATCTGATCGTTCAGGAGCTTACCCCTGACCAGGTCCGTCTGCTTAATGATCTGATTGATAGTAAGACCGTTCTGAATATTCACGGCATCAATATCGCAATCGCTCATGCATCAATCGATCATTTTGTTGGTGATATCGCAACGCTGGCGCATAAACTTAAAGACATGGAAAACCTCGATGTTCTCTTTGTAATTGTGCGCATGGAGAGCCGGGTTTTAATCGTTGCCCGTTCGCGCCTGAAAGAGATTCATGCCGGTGAGATTATGGCTGAATTTGGTGGTGGTGGTCACGCCGCCGCAGCTTCCTGCTCGGTCCGTGATCTGACCCTGTTGCAGGTGCTTGACCGCTTGCCGAAGATCTTACAGCGACATGTGCAGCCGCAATGGCAGGTTCGCCATCTGATGTCGACGCCGGTCAAGACCGTGGCTGCTGATGATTCGATTGCGACTACTCACCAGATGCTGTCACGCTTCAACATCAATGCCGTGCCGGTTCTCAGAAAGAATAAAGTTGTCGGTATTATCTCACGTCAACTTGTCGATAAAGCGGTTTATCATGGGCTGCAGGAGCAACCGGTCAGCGAGATCATGTCCCGCGATTTTCATCATGTCAGTTCACGAACGACAGTCGCCAGGCTGAAATCGCTGATTGTCGAGAGCAACCAGCGTTTTGTCCCGGTCGTCGAGGGTGGCACACTGGCAGGCGCTGTCACGCGCACCGACCTGCTACGTCACTTAACCACCAGCACCGGTACGCCACCGCGTTCCGGAGAGCGCAGCCTGATCAGCCGTGGCGGCAGAAAATATCGGTCAGGTCAGATCCAGCGCCTGATTCGTAACCGTCTGCCAGGGCGTATCCAGGAGCTATTAACTCAACTCGGCCATATAGCCGACAAACTGGAGATCTCCAGCTTTGTGGTCGGTGGTTTTGTGCGTGATCTATTGCTGAACAAGGAGAACCTGGATCTGGATATTGTGGTTGAAGGCGATGGCGTCGCTTTTGCTGAGGCCTTTGCCCGCGAGCATGATTGCCGGGTTCGCTGCCATCACAAATTCGGTACGGCGGTGCTTATTTTCCCGGATAATTTCAAAATAGACATTGCTTCAGCAAGAATGGAGTACTATCTGCAGCCAGGAGCCTTGCCAGCGGTTGAACACGCTTCAGTGAAGATGGATCTCAGCCGACGTGACTTTACCATTAATACTCTGGCGATCAGCTTGAATCGAAGCGCTTATGGTGAGCTGCTCGACTATTATGGCGGTCAACTCGATATCGATGATAAAGCCGTTCGCGTGCTACACAACTTGAGTTTTGTAGAAGATCCGACCCGGATCTTTCGCGCGGTACGCTTCGAACAACGCCTTGATTTTAAGATTGGTACGCAAACACAGTATCTGTTGCAGAGCGCCGTTCGTCTTGGGTTGCTGGAAAAAGTCAGTGGCAACCGGATCTTGAATGAACTCATTTTGATTATGAATGAACGTCGGCCATTGCCGGTAGTTAAGCGGTTGGCCAGTCTGGATGTGCTCAGATATCTTCACCCGGCACTCACCGACAAGGTTGATTATGCCGAATTCTTTGATGAATCACGACGGACTATGAATTGGTATGACTTGCTTTATATCGAGCAGCCGTACGAACGCTGGCTTTGTTACTTTCTGGCTTTTACTGCGGTCCTGGATCGCGTCGGAATCAAAAGCTTCTGTGAGCGCCTGAAGATCTGGCCGCGTTATCGTGAAATCCTGAATCATCAGCGTACTACTGCTATGGCAATCCTCAAACGACTGGAACGACGCAAGGCTGATATGCGACCACCTCGGGCCAGCAGTCTGTATCGCTGGTTGCAACCACTCTCAATAGAGATTTTGTTATTTATGATGGCCAGGACCTCAAGAGAGGAAGTGCGTCAATGGGTTTCGCGCTATATAACTCATCTGCGTGACGTCCAGCCGCTACTCACCGGCCATGATCTCGAAAAGCTTGGTATCGTTCCAGGACCTGTCTACAAAACCATTCTTAATGACCTGCTGCTTGCCAGGCTTGATGAACGCGTGGAGACAGAGGAGGACGAGATTGCTCTGGTACAGCGTAAATATTTAAGGCAGTGATCAGCGATCAGTGATCTGAGTACAAAACCTGTAAAATGATTTTAAGCGTGGCTTTAGCGTGGTGCATCTGCTAAAAATACTCATCCTTTTTACCGATTACAGAGCTTTTTTATGGAACATATTCTTCTTAAAATTTCTATCATGCTGGTTCCGGCATTACTGGCAGTCACCCTGCATGAAGTTGCCCACGGTTTTATCGCTGACAAGTTCGGCGATCCGACGGCCAGGATGTTGGGCCGGTTGACGCTGAATCCACTCAAGCACCTTGATCCGATTGGGACCATTGCACTGCTGATATTCGGTTTCGGCTGGGCACGGCCGGTGCCGGTCAACGCGAATAACCTGCGCAACGCGAAAAAGGATATGATCTGGGTTGCTCTGGCTGGCCCTGCAGCGAACTTAATGTTGGCCCTCTTTTCTGCCTTGTTGCTAAAAATCATTGTGTATATCGCTGCGACCTTGCCACAAGGGAGCCAAATGCTGGTCATGATCGATCCGCTTGGTTTGATGGCAGCCTTTGGCCTCTACATTAACGTCATCCTCTGCCTCTTTAATTTGATACCGATTCCACCGCTCGATGGCGGCCGGGTTCTCATGGGGCTTTTGCCGGAACGACAGGCACAGTCTCTGCGTCGAGTCGAGCCCTTTGGCATGTTGATAATCATCTTCCTCATCTTTGGAACATCAATCTGGAAAACAACCTTCGGTCCGGTTGTTCAGCATGTCGTCAGTATGATGGCCGGGTCGCATATGAATGTGGTTGAGCAGACCATGCGCCTGCTCTTTTATCGATAAAACTCAACATCTAGCGATAGCTTTCAACATGAGCAATTTCGACATCCAGTTGGAAAACTTCGAAGGCCCTCTTGATCTGCTGTTACATCTCATCAAGAAGCATGAGATGGATATTTACGATATCCCCATGACAGCAATTACCGAGCAGTATCTGGCCATCCTGGATGCCATGAAAACCATCAATCTTGATGTGGCTGGCGAGTTTCTGTTGATGGCGGCAACCCTGCTGCATATCAAGTCGAAGCAGTTGCTGCCCAAAATTGTCGAAGAGGATCAGGAAGAGGAAGAAGATGATCCGCGTGCCGAACTGGTCCGGCGTTTGCTCGAATACCAGAAATACAAGGAAGTCTCCCAGACTCTTGACAGCCGACCTCAGCTGAATCGTGAGATTTTTGCCCGTGTCGCCCCGGAACCTGAAGTACTTGAGGATACTGAATCAGGTTTTGTTGCCGTTGGTCTTTTTGACCTGCTGGAAGCCTTACAGGAAGTTTTCAAGGAAAGCCAGGAGCCGCATGCCCATGAAGTTAACCTGGAGCAACTCTCGGTTACGGATCGAATTAACGCCATTCTCTCCTCTCTGCAAGGCAAAGAAAGTATCGCTTTTGTTGATCTGTTCAGTGGTGGGCTCAAACGTAATGAAATGATCGTAACCTTCCTGGCGCTACTGGAACTGGTGAAATTGCGTATGGTGCGTTTCATGCAAAATACCCATCATGGAACCATCTGGCTATTCCCTGCGGTGGCACTTGATGAAATGGATGCTCAGGATAGCGTAGATGATACCCTTGATCCGAACGTTGGAGATGACACTTTTGGATACTCTTGAACTCACACCACTGATAGAAGCTCTGATCTTTGCCGCCGATGGTCCGATCAAGGCAGAGCGTATGGCAGGGGCTCTGGAGATCGATCAGAACGAGATCATGTTGGCAATCGAAGCTCTGCGAGAGGATTATGCCGAGCAACCACGTGGATTTTTCCTGCAGGAAGTTGCCGGCGGGTATCAACTGAGAACACGTCCCGAGTACGCTGACTACTTAAGAAAACTCGGCCACAGCCGACCCTTCAAATTCTCACGACCTGCCTTGGAAACCCTGGCAATTATCGCTTACCGTCAACCTGTCACCAGGGCAGAAATCGAGTATTTACGCGGTGTTGATTCTGGCAGCGTTCTGAAAACCTTACTCGAGAAACGCCTGGTAAGAATCCTTGGTAAAAAAGATGTCCCCGGTAAACCGATGATTTACGGCACAACCCGCGAATTCCTGGAGCTCTTTGGCTTGCCGGACCTCTCGTCGTTGCCGACCTTGAAAGAATTCAGTGAGTTGCTTCCAGGTGATGAAAATGAAGTGTATACGGAGCGTCTGCCTCTCCTGGTCAATGATGATATTATTGAAGATGATAATTGATAAGGACCCAAGGCTAAAATCTGTTTCGCCTTGCACCCTTATCCATGAACTATGGGGCTTTTATGAACTACGGAATCACGCGTGATGTTGCCCTGACTCTGGTCAAGCAGCACATTAAGTCGACCAATATGCTTAACCATTGCCTGGCGTCCGAAGCTGTTATGATGGCCTTGGCCAAAAAGGTTGGTGAAGATCCTGAGAAATGGGGACTGGCGGGTCTAATGCATGACCTGGATGCTGAAACGCACACTGATCTCAATATCCATACCCTGGAGACAGCACGCATTCTTCATGAGCATGGAGTCGACGAGGAAATTATAGAAGCGATTCGTCTACATAACGAACAAGCTCATCATGGTGTGCAACGCAGTACGGATTTTCAGCATCTGCTTGCAGCTGGTGAGACCATCACAGGTCTGATTGTCGCCACAGCCCTGGTTTATCCTGATAAAAAGTTGGCTAGCGTTAAACCTAAATCGGTTCGCAAACGCTTCAAGGCAAAAGCTTTTGCTGCAGGAGCCAATCGCGATATTATTCGCGAATGTGAAGTCACTGGCATACCTCTTGATGAATTCTGTGATCTTTCTCTTCTGGCGATGCAGGAAATTTCAAGTGACCTGGGCTTGTAAATGAAAGGTTGTCGAGTTAAAATAAGCTAGCTTATCAAGAAGAGGAGAGCATGAATCGTTATCAGAAACCGAAAGTCGTTGGTAGTAACAACGTTCATCCATGCTGATAAAAAAGTCGGGATTTTCCCGGCTTTTTTATTCTATAACCTGATTTGTGAGGAAGCAATATGCGTACATCCAACCCAATGATGAAAGAAAGCCTTTTCACTCAGTCGATTTCAGGCGTCGGGACAATGACATTACAGGGGGCCGTGAACAAGACAATAGCCCTGCTGGCGTTGGTCGTCATAGGTGCCAGCTATTCCTGGAGTCTTTTTTACAATCAGGGTCCTGAGGCGGTTCAGCCGTGGATGATAGGTGGTTTCATCGGCGCTTTTATCTTCGCCATGATCACTATCTTCAAGGCTGAGTGGGCACCGAAAACAGCTCCGCTTTATGCTGTCCTGGAAGGTTTGGCTCTGGGCGGTATCTCTGCTTTTTTTGAGGTGCGTTTTCCCGGTATCGTTATCCAGGCCGTGGGGTTGACCTTCGGAACCTTGTTCGCCCTGTTATTCGCTTACAAGACCCGCCTGATCCGGGCGACTGAGAATTTCAAGTTGGGTGTTGTCGCTGCGACCGGCGGCATTGCTCTGGTTTATATGGTTAGCATTGTTGGTAGCATGTTTGGTTGGCAGATGCCGCTGATTCATGACTCCGGGCCGATGGGGATTCTATTCAGTCTGTTTGTTGTGGTTATTGCCGCCATGAACCTGGTGCTTGATTTTGATTTTATCGAAAGAGGTGATGGTGTTGCTCCTCGTTATATGGAATGGTACGCAGCCTTCGGTCTTGTGCTGACACTGGCTTGGCTTTATCTGGAGTTGTTGAGGCTTTTGTCGAAATTAAGAAACAGGTAGACTTGTTCAATACCTTTGGACAATTAAAGTAAACCGGTACATAGCATGAGCTAGCTCTCAGCTTTTGAATGTGGGGCGGTTATCTTCTTGTGAAGAGGTGACATCCCCGACAGCCTCCTGGGTTGGTCAGACATAGAGCAAGAGTTGTTCTGGATGCTGTCTAAGCTACCGTAAGTTATTACTGCCCCCAAATCATACAGGCTATTTTATTTCCCCTCTCCGGGAGAGGCAAAGTCTATTCCAGCAGTACTATTTACGGTGGGTGTAATTATGGACATTACCGCAGAGATAACGATGAGCACGGTCAATCTGCGCCAGTCAACTCTCGTTCCCAGCATGTGTCCTCCTGCATGGTTAGCAGGTCAAAATCGATATAAAATCGTTGTCATGTGTAAACTAAATTCAACGCTGGAAAGTAGCTAACTTCCACCAGTTTGACAACTGCTACCACAATGGTAGTAATTAGATATGGCATTCACGACAAAAAAGGTCTTGTATCGGTATGATAGATCTTTTTGATGACAAAAGTAAGACCATTATTTTTTTACTGACACCAACTCTGGGTAGGTCAGCAGTATTGCTTTTGGCAATTTGCCCTGAAAACTCATACACTTCAAGGGAGCCAGTACGCCATAATCTTTACCGACGGTACCGGCTAAAGTTTCAGTGGAGTACAATAAAGATCTAACAACAGAAATGCTTACAGGAAACGATCTATCCCATCCAGCCCTTCCACAGCACCACAAGGCAACGAAATATGCCCTGCGGAGATATGTGCCTCTCTCGGGTTGATACGGATCACTGTGGCTCCGCTACGATGGCCAATCTGCTCACTCATGTGGCGGATAGTCGGAATCGATGTTCCCGCTCCCAGCTCAATAATCACAATTGAATCATGTTGATGTTGGGCCAGAAAACTCTCGAGGCGCATCTCCTGGCCGTGAGTGCGGTCAGCAAGCCAGGAATAATCACCGAACATCAGAATATTAGGCCGGGCAGGACGGTCGCAGTGGCGACACTGGGGCACTTCTTGCGCACGCATGGTGTCAAAGTCGACCGGGATTGTTTCGTCATTTCCCCAGATATCGTTGCTACAGGGAGAGAGACATTGCAGGTGATGGATTGATCCGTGTACTTCGAGAATCTGATCTTCCTGGTAGTTTGCTTTCTGAAATTGTCCGTCGACGTTTGAGGTGACTACAAAGCTGTCCTGACCAAATTCAGCGGCCCAGTCCTGTAATATCTGGAATCCGCAATGGGGTTCCGTTTCCCGGTAGAGGTTGGTGCGGTGGCCATAAAATCCCCAGCCGAAGGCCGGATCACCCTCAAAGTTAGCTGGGTTGGCTGCGTCAATAAAGCTTATGCTGAGGTACTCGTACATCGGGTAAGCGTTCCAGAAGCCCTGATCCCCCCGGAAATCCGGCAGGCCGGAATCGACTCCCATACCGGCACCGGAAGTAACTAGCATTGCTTTAGCTGTGCGAATTGCTTCGGCGGCTTTTTCGAAACGGTCTGAATTGGGCATAACATCCTCCGGATGTTGGGAATTGGGACGGTGGACAAGAAAAGATGTCCGCGTTCCTCATTCCTCGTCACGTTTTTTTGATTCCAACCTCAACAATCATTGGTTCCAGCAAATCAATTACAACCTGCGGTGACATCCCGACCAGAAACCCACGCTTACCGCCGTTAATATAGATACGGGGTAGGGCAGTGATCGTGGTCTCCATGTAGACAGATATTTTCTTGCGGGTTGCAAAGGGAGATGTGCCACCGATCTGGTAGCCGGTTTGTTTGAGTGCACTATCCTGGCTACAGGGGGTAATAGTCTTAACGCCAAGCGTGCGGGCCAGTTTCTTGGTTGAAACTTCCAGGTCACCATGCATCAGCATAATCAGTGGTTTGAGTTGCTCATCTTCCATCACCAGGGTTTTGATGACATGATGTTCGTCCACACATAGTTGCCGTGCTGAAACCGTTGTACCACCGCGCTCCTCATAAGCATACAGATGTGAGGTGAATTCAACCTTGGTCCGCTTGAGCAGCCGGATCGCAGGTGTCATTGGAGTCTTGTCTTTAGCCATGATTCTTCCCAACAGTGGATGACCTTATGTCCTTGCCGTCTCCCAGCCCTTAAAACATCCAACTCCCGATCATCATCAACAGACTAACCACTGTCAGCAAGATACAGATGGCTCCCAGGCCGTTAAAGAAGGGTCTTAGAGTCTGTCGACCACGAATACCTAGCGGCAATACCAGACCGAACAAGGCACCGCCAATGGCACCGCCAAGGTGACCGGCGTTATCTGCACCCATCAACATGCCGAAGACGAATGCAATTGCAGCCCATTTCAGCATGAAATTACGATAATTGTGTGCCGTAGTGCCGCCAACGCGGTGGAAATAGGAGATGGCAAATCCGATCAGACCGAAGATGGAGCCTGAGGCACCGACAACAATAATCCATTGCTTGATGTATAGACTCTGCCAGGCGAGGCCGGCAATTGTGGCTGTTAGGGCCGTCAATATATAGAGAGTGACGAAGCGGATCGTGCCGATTTCATCCTCTATCATGGGGCCAATCTGATAGAGGACCATCATGTTGAAGCCAAGGTGGATCAATCCACCATGGGTGAATGCGTAAGTAATGCAGCGCCACCATTCGCCTTCGGCAAAAACCAACGGCCAGTACTGTGCGCCTGAATTAATCATCAGGTAGCTGTCGGGCTTGAACAGGGTTGACACTCCAAGACCACCACCGATCCCCTGAATAACCATGAGACCGAAGAGCAAGAGATTAATACCTATAAGAACCCTGGCGGCCGACCAGTTTCCGCTTGAGGGATTGCCTTGCATTATCCCGCGCAGACTGCGTTCCCACCTCATCATGCGCCACTGCCAGCGTGTACCGTTCATGCCAAGCCGGTCAAAAAAAGTTTTCCAATCCATGTAAAGCCTCAATTCGGGTTTAAATTTTATTTCTCAATAGTCGCCAGCTTTATTGCCAGACCGACAAAGACGGTGCCGGCGATCCAGTTCATAACCTGCTGTGCGCGCATGGAACGGTTGAGCCAGTCGCCCAAGGCACCACCAACCATGGCAACCGCACCAAAAACCAGAACCGTTGCTACTATGAATATGCACCCCATGGAAATCATCTGCAGACTTATGGAGCCACGTTCCGGGTCGGCAAACTGTGGCAGGAAGGCCAGGAAAAAGACCGACACTTTCGGGTTGGTAACGTTCATGATGATGCCACGTCGGTAGAGTGCCCCCAGGCTCTTCTGCTGACCTCCATTCATGTGAATCTGTTCTGGTGAGGCACGAAAAATTTGCCAGGCCAGGTAGAGCAGGTAGCTGGCGCCAATGACTTTCAGGAGTGTGAAAGCAAAGGCCGACGCCTGGAAGATGACTGCGACTCCGAAAGCGACGGCTCCGGTGTGTACGAGCAAACCAGTACACAAGCCGAACATGACAACCAGGCCGGAAAGTTTGCCGTGCAGGGCCGATTGTGTCAGGACAAAGACATTGTCAGGGCCTGGAGCAATAGCCAGCAATGCAGAGGCAAGAAAGAAAGTTGAAAAAGTTTCGATCGACAGCATAATTCAGCTACGTTTCCAAGTGATCAGTTCTGATTGGCATTTCAAGGGAGACACAGGTGCCTTGCCCTGGTGTACTTTCTACCCAGATACGACCCTCATGTCCATCGATAATGGCCTTGACAATACTCATGCCCAGACCGAGCCCTGTGGCCGTTTTTTTAGCGCTGTCGGCCCGGTAGAACTTGTCAAAGATACGCTCACACTCCTCTGTTGACATGCCACTGCCCTGATCTTCTATGTCAATTCGTAAATGATCATTTTTTAAAACAGACCTTACCTTGATCTCGCCACCCTCGGGTGAGTACTTAATGGCATTGCTGAGCAGGTTCTCAAAGACCTGTGTCATTTTGTTGCAGTCAGCAAAAACGATGGCTTGACCGTCAATGTCCATTTTGAAAGAGTGCTTGCCGGAATTTCTCTTAAAATGATCAATGAGAGTTCTCAGCAAGTTATTCAAGTCGCATTCCGTCTTGTCAATTGGCAACGGTAGGCCAGCTTCCATGCGACTTGTGTCAAAAAGGTCATCAATAATTTGAGACAACGACTTCCCTTTACGATAGGCTGCATTAAGAAATTCCTGTTGCTTTTCAGCAGTTAAATCACCGAATTGACTTCTGTCCATTAACAACTCGATGTAACCCATGATTACGGACATGGGTGTGCGCATTTCATGAGCTGCCGTAGAGATGAACTCACTCTTGATCTGGTCGAGCTCACGTTCACGGGAAACGTCATGCAACAGGGTAACGATGCCGGATCGTTGGCCAGATTCCGTCCGCAGTATTGAGGAGCGGGCCTGGATAATTCGTGGGAACTGGGTGCTGGATAGATTAAGCTTAAAGTCAAACTTGTTGGATTTCAGGTCTGTTTCATTCAATAATTTTTTTGCCTGCTCTCGCAATTTACGATCGACAAAAAGCTTGGTAAATGAATATCCCAAGACCTTTTCAGCGGCAACGCCAAGCATTTCTTCCGCGATTTGATTGATATGGGTGACCCGATTGTGACTGTCAGTAACAACCAGACCGTCGGCAGTACTATGGAGAATATTATCGACCTGCTCTTTAGCTGTACGGGTCTCCTGTAAAGATTGTTGCAGGTCATTACGTTTGGTTGCAACATCTGTCACCAGGAGTTGGATGGAATTGGCCAGATCGCCAAGTTCTTCATATTCGCCGGCTTCGAGATTAAACGATGCATCTTCTCGGCTGGTCTGAAGACGTACTTTTTCGGTCAGGTCAATCAAGGGCGAAGTCAGTCGATTGCTGAGAAATCGCACTACCAGAACCGTCAATATGGAAAGAATTGCAAGTGCAAAGACGAGGTAAATACGCGCCTGTCTGATTGGCTGGTAATTTTCTTCCAAGGGTGAAAGTGCAACCAGTGTCCAATTAAGCGGCGTGACATGCTGAAAGTAACCAATCATCTCCTGGCCGTCCATTGTTACCTTGGTGATGGGGCCATGGCTGGTCATGAGAAATTTTACAATCTGCTCACGGGGGAAGAAATTATCTGCTGAACGCAGAATGTTTTCTCTGTTCGGGTGCATAACCATGGTTTCCTGCTGGTCGATCATCAGGTAATAACCTTTTTTACCGACCTTACTGTTGATTAACTTCTGCAATAAATTATTGCCATACAGATCAAAGCTGCCACCGAGAAGTGCCACAACCTCATCATTTTCATTGATAATCGGTTCTATCAGCATGATGATCGGATGATGATGCTTCTGGCGAGACTTGAAGGGTGCCGAGATGTAAGGTTGTCGCGTCTGCATGGGGATTTTGATGTAGTCACGAAAGGAGAAGTCCATGCCGGTGACGTCCTCCTGTCGGGGGTTGACTGCGAGCAGACGACCTTCAGGGCTAAACAGGACGATGCCATTATCAAACTTCAGCAGGTCAGTATTCTGTTCGTCCAGAAATTTCTGCATTTTTTCTGGATTGTCCAGAATGCCGACCGGCATTGCCTCCCTGATCACTTCCAGCGTATGCAGTGCTTGTTCAATTTTGTTGGTTAAGCCATCGGCAGTGATCGAAAGACTGTCGGCAAAATGCGAAAAGGTTGCTGCTTTGAATTCCTTTTCAAAATAAGAGAGAGTCAGACCGCTGAGCAGGATTAAAAAGCCCAGAGTCAGCAGGGAAACGGTAATTGCTATGCGTGTTTTAAGGTGATAGGGCATGTTGACTTTTGGTCGGAGCCTGAAAACCAGGCATCCTAGAATATGTTATTATATCCATATAATTATTTTCAACGCTTCATCATAACGTTGAGAGCCTATTGATGCAAGGTCACAGAATTATCGTGAGGGTGCTTAAAGTCACAATCATTACTCTTTTTCTTTGGGTGCTGCCGGCATTTTCTGGCCAAATATCCAGTGTCGTTGCGTTGCTTGATCAGGAGACCAGCGAGAGCATCGAGATGATGCTGGAGAGACGTGTCTCCTCATCTGCATCACAGGTCGGTGTCTCCCGACTCCTTTCACACGAACAGCTATTCAATCTTTATAGCCAAAGAGAGTTTCTGCCGGTATGGATCGATGGTTGGCAATTGAAACCGGAAGTGCAGACTTTGCTGGAAAATCTTCGTAACGCTGGTTCGCACGGACTTTGTAGTAACGACTATCTCCTTGCAGAACTTGGTGGCCTGATTCGACTCCAAAGGGATTTTGCGCGTCAAAACCTGCCACTTTCACCTGAAAACCGTGCCATCCTTGATCTTTTCCTCTCACAATCTTTCCTGACATTTGCCACACACATGGTGGAGGGACAGGTTGATCCGGCCCTGGCCCATGTAGACTGGCGGGTCAGGCGCCGAAAGGCTGATTTGATCAAACTTCTCGAATACGCTATAGCAAACCATCGTATGCCACAGGTGCTGGAAGGTCTGGTTCCCCCCCACGAAGGTTACCGACAACTTATCAATACACTGAGTAAGTATCAGGGAATTGCTGCTAATGGTGGCTGGCCGGAAATTCCGTCTGGATCGACAATTAGATTGGGTGATATTGATGACAGGGTGCCCCTGCTAAGGTCACTTTTGTTGAAAACAGGAGATCTCGAGCAAATAACCTCACAAAATCACGTTTATGATTTTGTGACACGTGAGGCCGTACGCATTTTTCAAACCAGACATGGTCTTGTGGATGATGGTGTCATAGGTCCGAAAACTTTTAAGACATTAAATGTCTCGGTAGAGGAACGTATCCATCAGATAGAATTGAATCTTGAGCGCTGGCGCTGGATGCCAAAAAGTTTCGGCAAACGGTACATCAAGGTGAATGTTGCAGGTTTTCATCTTGAGGTTATTGAAAATGGCGAAATCGTCATGCAGATGCCGGTGATAGTCGGTACACAATACCGCAAAACCCCGGTTTTCTCTGCACGCATGACTTACCTGGAATTTGCCCCTTACTGGACTGTGCCTGCGACGATACTCAGAGAAGACAAACTACCTAAAATAAAGCGAAACCCTGATTACCTGACTGAGAAGCATTTCCGCATAGTTTCCAGAAAAGACAGGAAAGTTGTTATCGATCCTCTTAAGATTAATTGGGCGACCGTGAAAGCTGCCAACTTTCCTGGGCTGTTGCGTATGGACCCAGGTCCATGGAATCCACTGGGTCGTGTCAAATTCATGTTTCCCAACCGATTTAATGTCTATCTCCACGATACCAATCAAGCCAACCTGTTCGATAGTAATGTGCGACCTTTCAGCTCCGGTTGCATCAGGGTCAAGCGTCCTCACGATCTTGCCACTTACCTGCTCGGTAAAGATTTTAGTCAGGAAAGATTACGGCAGCTTTTAGCTGGGACCGTCCCGGAGCAGGTTTCCATCAAGCCATTGCCGGTGCATATTCAATACTGGACCGCATGGGTCGACCGGGAGGGTTTAGTTCAATTCCGCCCTGATGTTTATTTACGGGATCTCGACCTGGATGTTGCTCTGAACGAACCGGCCTATCGGGTCATGGATCAATTGAAAATCAATTCTGCAACAAGTTTGACAAAGGATTAACAGATTGACCCTTGTTTCACATTCAGAAGAGATCTTTAAGCCAGCCGAAGGCAACCATGGTACCGATGGCTGAACCGAGGGAAGAGAGGAAGAAGACCAGCAGGACTCTGGTCAGACGGTTGCGCCACCAGCCGCTTAGCTTGGCGATGTCCTCCGAGACCCTCTCCATGTCGCTGACTTTTGGCGGAGCGACATAGGCCTGAACCATGCCGGTAACGAAACCGGCGCCGATCGTCGGGTTGAGTGAGGTGATCGGTGCGGCTATAAAGGCTGCCAGAATTGTCAGCGGGTGGCCCAGAGCAATCAATGCCCCTAATGCAGAGAGAACACCGTTGGCCAGAATCCACGCCACAGCAGCGTCAGCCATCTGTTGAGTATTCCCAGTCATAAATCCCGCGATAAACAACCCCACTACAATAGCTGGTATCAGCCACGGCAGCAATTTTGAGAGCGCAGTCTTTTCAGGAATGATAGAAAGCTCGTTGATTTCCTCGGCGGTAAATGTCTGCCCCAATTTTTTGAGAATACCCGGCATGTGAGCCGCGCCTACAATTGCAACGACCTTATCACCAGGTGCTTGCCTGATGAGGTTGGCCATATAAGTGTCACGCTCATCTACCAGGATCGTTTTAACTGTTGGCAGAACATCCGACATCTCGTCCAGCATGGCAGAGAGAGTGTCGGTCTGGCGCAGTTTGGCGAGTTCCTCCTCATCGATTTTCTGAGAGTCGAACATGCTGGCCAGCAGAGTGGAAAACAGGGTCATTTTCTTCCAGAAGCCAGCCTTGCGCCAGGCCCTCAGCAAGGTCGTGCGGATTTCACGATCGACCAGTTGTAGATCTTTACCGAGTTCCTCGGCAGCCTCAGCTGCTGCAGCCAGTTCAGCACCGGGTTTAACACCTGTTTGCAGCCCCATGCGTTTTTGAAACGAGGACAGGGCCAAGTTAGCTAGTAAAAAGGGTGCTTGCCCCTTTTTAATAATCTGGACCAGATTGAGTGATTCCCATTGTCTGGGGTTGCGTAATGCTTGGTAACGCTGCTCGTCCAACTCCACGCAGACAGTATCTGGATTTTCATCCTGAATGACCGCCTTGACAGTATCAACAGAGTCCTGGGAGATATGTGCAGTACCAACCAGAACATATTCCTGATCATCAATGGTTATGCGATGTATGTCGGCATTCTCAATAGTACTCATAACGGCCTTTCGAACTAAACAAAAAGACGCCGGGTTTCCCGACGTCTTCTCTATTGCTCTCCACACCTGTCGTGGGTTCGTGGCCTCACGACGACGACCAACTAAGTGGGTGGGACTGTGAACGCTTCAGGCGTCCCGCTCCGCGACGGGCTTGCACACCACGCTCACAAGGAACCTTCCCGATAAAAATATATTCCGCGTGGGCATAGCAACCTCACCTACAGGGCAGAGAGCAGAGTTGATGAATCAATGCGTTTTCAGTATAGGAAAAATGACGCTGCAACTCAAGAAGAAACCTGTCTGCATAACAGCGAAGGCTTAAAAAGATTGCAGGTGGCTTTATGCTTTCACAAATTTCAGTGAAACCGAGTTGATGCAATAACGCAGGCCGGTCGGTTTGGGGCCGTCTTCGAAGACATGTCCCAGATGACCTTTACAACGACTACAGTGAACTTCATTACGCACCGTCAGCCAGCTGCGGTCTTTCGTCAAACCAATATTCTCAATGGCAATCGGTTGGTAATAGCTTGACCAGCCGGTTCCAGAATCGAATTTGTGGTCCGAATGGAAAAGATCCTGGCCACAACAGATACATTGGTAGACTCCTGCCTCATAATTCTTGTCATACTCGCCAGTAAAAGCATGCTCTGTTCCGTGCTTCCTGGTGACGTGAAACGTCTCCGGAGTCAATGCCTCGCGCCACTCTTGTTCTGATTTGTTTGCTTTGTTTACTATAATGTAGGACCCTTTAACAGCAGACCAGACTTTAATCTGATCTGAAACTTTTGCAAACAGATTGCCGACCGTCACAAAACTGCCATAGCAGGAAAGTACGACACCTATTGATATGCGTTTGAGAAATGTTCGGCGATACATAATAACGTACCTACTTTGTCAGATGTTAGCCGCTTGCCTGCCATATAGTTTGACAGGTTTCCAGAGCGTAACCATGCAGGATGGCCATCACCTGATGCTAGCATAACTATTTTCTTGCTGTAGAAGGTGGCAAGGAAGCAAGGGATCTTAAGGTGGCTGGACAATTTTATATTGCACGTGAAAATAGTGTATTTAAGAGCTGGCATATATTCGCACTGACCTGATATAATTGACAGGATTGTTTGACCATAATTCACTTAATGGAAACAAAGGATGCGACAATGAAAAGAATAATTCTGGTAATTCTCTCTGCTGTTCTTGTCCTGTCTCTGAGCGCATGTCTTTCACCAAGCGGAGGCACCTCCGAGCAGAAGCGCGTAGTGATTCAGCGCATGCACGATGAAACCCTGGCCGACCTTTACAGACAACGGCCTACAGCGGAAGATATTGTTAACAAGGCCGCTGGTTACGCGGTATTCAGCAATGTTAACGCCCAGTTCTTTTTCTTGGGCGGAGGCGGTGGTTATGGTGTTGTTGTTAACCACGACAAAACGCAGAAGACATACATGCGAATGGCCCAGATTGACCTTGGGCTCGGGCTGGGCGTGCAGGATGTCCGTGTTGTGTTCGTTTTTCATAGTGCTCGGGCATTGAACAGTTTTGTTAACAGTGGTTGGGAATTCGGTGTCCAGGCTGATGCGGCCGCCAAAGCCAGAGATAAGGGCTTAGCTGCTACAGGTGAGATTTCTATTGATGCTGAAACAAGTATGTACACTATGTCGGAATCGGGGTTGATGGCCAAGGTCAATCTGGCCGGGACTAAATATTGGCAGGCTGACAGCTTGAATTACTGACGCTGGTTTTTTGTTGCCTCATTCACTTATGTATTAATATCAGGTGTTTCTATGCCGTTGTTCTTCTGGAAAAAAGTTACGAAATCAATGTTTCCGAAATCGATATGCAGCACCGTCGGTTGGTGGGTTTGATCAATGAATTGTCTGATGCGATGATGGTTAAGCGAGGGCATATGTCTATTCAGCGTGTTCTTGTAGGACTGGTGGACTACATTCAGGTACATTTCACGACTGAAGAGGAGGTTATGCTGGAATAAGTACAGTCAAAGCCCATGAATCCAGGCGATCTCCAGTTGAAAAGAACCCTCTTGGCCGTCGGCGATAAACAAACCGAAACTTTCGATTCTGGTTGTGTTCAAGGGTGCGACAGTCGACAGCTTTACGCCATGATGGGTCGCAGTGAAGTCATCAAACGGTAAGTAGAGCTCCTGCCAGGTGTCATGCTCAGTCGTGAAAGTAGCCTGATAGCTGATGCCGTCAAAAAAGAGGTCAGTCCTCAGGCTGAGCTTATAGCTCTTGCCGTCACCGCGCAGGCGAAGTTTGAGGCCTGAATATTGTCCCAGATCGTAATTGGCTGAGTCGGAGCGGATCGAGGCAAAGCCACCGTTGTTTTCAAGGGATACCCTACCAGAGAAACGTAATCCAACCTTGTCAATCTGTTCCGGTTTACTCTGCGAACAACCACCCATAATATGATCGTCGATGGCCTCCCAGTGGTGGGCTGTTTGTGTATCGGTAAAATCAAGAAGCATGTTCTCAAACGAATTTGTCATGACCACTCCACTGAGAGTAAATTGATTACCTGTTAATTTGCCCTGAAAGGCTTCTACCGCGACTTAAGGGCATATGTCAACCTTGTGTTCTGTTGTCGTCGCTTGCCGCTGGCAGAGAAACCCTTGTTATGATAGTTTAACTTCGTCGTGCTCATCTGAGGCCGTGCTTATCTTGGGGTCAGGATGAACACGGTCAATACTTTCTGGAGTCATTGTTTCGTCTTATGCAATTGTTGCGATCTCTCCTTCAGCTGATGGTTCCCGGCACAATCTTCTCTGCGGCACTCTACCTGCATCTTGAAGTAGTCATTCAACCCGCCTGGCAGTCGCTGTTGCCCCTGTTTCCATACCTGGCTATTATCGCAGGATTATTCCTCGGCTGGAGGTTCAATCGGACCCGAGTTCTCTGGGTAATCCTTTTGTTGATTATTGTTGACCGGGGCTTGACACAGACAACATCCTTTGGTCATGAGTATCTCCTGCAGATAGCACCACTTCTTGTTCCACTTAACTTGGTATTTTACAGTTGGTGGGCAGAACGTGGGCTCTTTACTGTACATGGCCTGCTGCGTCTGGTGATTTTACTGACCCAACTTACCGGTGTCACCTGGTTGTATTTCACACATCCCGGGGAAGTAATGGCCTGGCTGGATCGGCCACTATTTTCCAGCTCCTTTCTTGAACAAGCCCCTTTCTCGCAAATTTCTATGCTGGCTATGGCTCTCAGCCTGGTCGCATTGTTGGTTCGGTTCTACAAAAAACCGGAGGCTTTGGAAGGTAGTTTTTGTTGGGTTCTGGCTTCAATTGTTGCGGGCTTATGGTGGCCGGATTGTTTTGCTTTCTGGGGTGGTGTTGCAGCATTTCTACTGGCAATAGCCATCATCGAAGGTAGTTTTAAGATGGCTTTTAATGACGAGTTGACCGGTTTACCGGCTCGTCGAGCCATGAACGAACTCTTACTCAAGGTTGGCCGACATTATACCTTTGCCATGGTCGATGTGGACCATTTTAAAAAAGTCAACGACGTCCACGGTCACGATGTTGGTGACCAGGTTCTACGCATGGTGGCCACGTGTCTGCGCCGAGTTACAGGGGGAGGGCGTGCCTATCGCTATGGTGGCGAGGAATTTGCCGTAATTTTCCCGAACAAAAATCTGGAACGAGCGCTGCCGCATCTTGAGGAATTACGTGAAACCATAGCCCGTGCTGGTTTCATTATCCGAGGCCGTAAAAGGCCAAAGAATAAACCGGAGAAAAAGGCTAAAGGCAGTTCCGGCAAAGCAAAGATTCAGGTTACGGTCAGTATAGGTGTGGCTACTCGTAATGATATTAACAGCACGTCAGAACAGCTGATCAAGGCGGCCGACCAGGCTCTCTATAAGGCTAAAAGAGGCGGTCGAAACCAGGTTCGTTCAGCCTGATGTTTGGAATGGCCTTTGCTCAATTCATCGGGCGGGATGGTCTGCGAGACATCGAGGCTTGTCTTCATTCCCATGAACAAAACAACCTTAATGCCATGACTTATTTCACTGCAGCTTGGCTCAAGCTTGCCAATCCATCTGGCCGCATGGGGGGAGTGAAAGTCAGATCTGAACGGTGATATAGATAAAATGAAATAATTAGTCGATTACCATTGACAAAGGGAATGTTGCTAAATTACTCTGTCAGTCATTGAAGGGGAGTAGCAACCGGTGGGAGACACTACCGGCCCGCGATACGTCAATACGGTGGTCATCCACCCGGGCGCGGGGTTGCGACGCTTAAGTCGAAATCTGCAAGACCTTTATCCAGAGCATGACAACATGCCAAGGGTAGAGGTCTTTTCTTTTACCTGCGGCGTAACCAACGCGTATGGAGGTAAAAGAAATGAACCACATTAAAACCACCTTTCTTCTCACCTGTCTCACCCTTCTTCTGGTCGCCATGGGCAGTGCCATCGGTGGCCAGTCCGGCATGATCATCGCCTTTCTTCTTGCCGGTGGCATGAACTTCTTCTCATACTGGTACTCAGACAAGATCGTCCTCAAGATGTACAAAGCCAGGGAAGTATCTGCTGCTGAGAGTCCCAATTTATACAACATGGTTCGGCGTCTCGCGCAGCGGGCAAACATGCCGATGCCCAAGGTCTATATCATCCCCTCCGAAGGTTCCAATGCCTTTGCCACCGGTCGTAACCCCCAGAACGCTGCTGTTGCCGCCACCGAAGGGATTCTGCGTCTCCTCAACGAAGATGAGCTTGAAGGGGTGATGGCCCATGAACTGGCCCACGTGCAGAACCGTGACACCCTGATTTCAACCATTGTCGCGACTTTTGCCGGGGCTATCGCCATGCTCGGCAGCATGTTGCAGTGGGCTGCCATCTTCGGTGGCGGCAGGAGTGATGACGAAGATGGAGGCGGCATGCTCGGTAGTCTGGCGTTGGCCTTTATCGCCCCAATGGCGGCGATGCTGATCCAGATGGCGGTCTCTCGCTCACGCGAGTACCTGGCTGATGCTTCTGGTGCCCGAATCTGCGGCAAGCCGTTGGCTCTGGCCAATGCCCTGCGCAAACTGCATATGGGCGCTCAGGCGATGCCGATACAGGAGGCGACTCCAGCTACTTCCCATATGTTTATCGTCAACCCCTTGACCGGTGGATCAATGCGCAAGCTTTTCTCCACCCATCCCCCCATGGAGGAGCGTGTTGCCAGGCTGGAGTCCATGGCCTCGAGACTGGATTAAAGAGTGCGATCAGCTGGATGTTAACCGTGGAGGTTGTTTCGTGGATTCTTTGACCCTGATTCTTTTCGTTTGTGGTTTCATCGCTCTGATAGGTGGTGCTGAGTTGATGGTCCGGGGTGCTGCGCACTTGGCTAAAGTCGTTGGTATTTCACCGCTTGTAGTCGGTTTGACGGTAGTGGCCTTTGGGACCAGCGCACCCGAACTGGGGGTCAGCGTGATGTCCTCCTTCTCGGGGCAGTCAGACATTGCACTGGGTAACGTTGTTGGTAGCAATATCGCCAACATTCTGCTGATCCTGGGGCTTTCCGCGCTGGCCGCTCCCCTGGTCGTTTCCAGGCAATTGTTGCGTGTTGAGGTGCCCCTGATGCTGGGAGTATCTCTGCTGACCTGGGGTATGGCTCTCGATGGCAACATCGGGCGCTTTGAAGGACTCTTGCTTTTTGCCGGAGTAATTGGTTACACGCTCTGGGCGTTCCGCCGCAGTCGCCGAAACAACAGTCGTGAAAACCAGAAAACTATTGGCGAACCAGGCGACATGACGGTAAAAGGCAATTCACTGGTCAGTAACCTCCTGCTTATTCTCGCCGGGCTGGCGTTACTTGGAGTCGGTTCGAACTGGCTCGTCTCCGGCGCAGTGGCCTTGGCGAAACTCTTCGGGGTGAGTGATTTACTGATAGGGTTGACCATCGTCTCAGTCGGCACTTCGATGCCGGAACTCGCCACTTCGGTGATGGCGAGCTTGCGTGGGCAAAGAGACATGGCGGTCGGTAATATCGTTGGCAGCAATCTCTTTAATCTCATGGCAGTGCTTGGGTTGACTGCCGTCGTAGCCCCCGATGGGGTCAACGTCGCTGCGCAGGCACTGAAGTTCGATCTGCCGGTCATGATTGCGGTCATGGCGGCCAGTATCCCGATCTTTTTCAGCGGCTACCTGATCAGTCGTGGAGAAGGTGCCATGCTTACAGGTTACTACCTCATATATACCCTCTACCTGGTGCTGAGTGCCGTCGGGCACCAAACTCTGCCGGCATTGAGTGCTGGTTTGGTCTGGGTGGCTTTGCCATTGACAGGATTACTTCTGGTCATTACCGCTGGGCGCACACTTTACGACCATAGGGTCCGCGCCTGTAAACCTTAATGCATTTATAGTTCGTTTCATGAAATGGGAAGAAGACAGTCGCTTATATTGATCTTGGTTTAAAGGAAATAGCCGATCATGAGCGAGAGAGCTACTAGCATACAGTGGAAGAAGCACTGAAGGCTATGGCATAAACGTAAGCTACGGAGGAAAACATGCAGGATATTGCCAAACTTATCGCCGGATTCAGGCGTTTTCAAGGGAACTATTTCCGTGGTGACAATGAGCTGTTCACTCACCTCAAGGACGGTCAACATCCCAAAACCCTGGTGATTGGCTGTAGTGATTCCAGGGTTGACCCATCGCTTTTGACCGGGGCTGATCCTGGGGATTTATTTGTCATTCGTAATGTCGCCAATTTGGTGCCTCCCTATGAACCGGACGCTGGTTATCATGGGGTTAGCGCAGCTCTTGAATATGCCGTTTGCCAGTTGCAGGTCGAGCATATCATCATTCTGGGTCATTCACAGTGTGGAGGGATCGCAGGGTTGATGAACAGTGATTGTGATTGCCAAGTCGGAGAGTTTATTGGTAAATGGGTCAGATTGGCAGAGCCTGCCAAGAAAAAGGTTCGTGAAGAGCTACTGGATAAATCGGATTTGTTGCAAACCCGTGCCTGCGAGCAGGCAGCAATTATGCTTTCACTGGAGAACCTGCTTACCTTTCCCTGGCTGCTGCAGCGGGTGGAGGACCATTCCCTCTTTCTGCATGGTTGGTATTTTGATATTCAACGCGGAGAATTACTCCGCTATTCGCCTGACGCTGAGGCTTATGTTCCCCTGGCCCCGGCCAACAACCATAAAATACATAGTTCACATATGCCGTTGAAATTGAAGGGAACCGTTTGAATTTGGAGTTTTTGACTTTACTGGGCATTGCCATTGTCCTGGCGACACCGAGGGCAGCTCCTGGTTCCCGGCTATGGTGGTTGGGGTGTTCTTTTGTGTCCAGAGATGAGGACGGACGAAGATCATCTAGCTTCTGTATTCTTCAGCACAGCCTCTGATTAAGGTATGGGAACAGGAGGCTGTAGATCTATCAATGAGCGAGTAGTAACTCTGGCTATTTTGACCAGGCTTCAACTCATTTGATCTCTCTCCCAGTAGATCAATTTTACAGAAAGCTCAGGAAAGTTATGGCAATCGTAAATAATCTTAAGAAAATTGTCACGCACAGATATTTTGACTCATTTATAATTGTAGTCATCATCTTCGCCGGGGTACTGATCGGGGTACAGACTTACCCCGATTTATCTGCCAGATACCATAACCTGATCACAATCTTTGATACATTAATTATTCTAATATTCATCATTGAAGCAGTGCTTAAGATTGCTTCTGAATTCCCACGACCACTTAATTATTTTAATAACTCCTGGAATGTATTTGATTTTATCATTGTTATGGGTGTCCTTCTGCCAATCGGGGGCTCATTTTTGCCAGTATTAAGACTTCTAAGAGTCTTACGGGTTTTTAGACTCATTACTACAATGCCCAAGATGAGGCTTATTGTAGGGGCTCTGTTAAAGAGCATTCCTTCCATGGTCCATATTTTTATGTTGCTTGGGATCATATTTTACATCTATGCAGTCCTGGCAACCTTTGCATTCTCAGGAAATGATCCAGTTCATTTTGAAAATTTACAAACCTCCTTGCTCACACTTTTTAGGATGGTCACTTTTGAAGACTGGACTGATGTCATGTACATCAACATGTATGGATGCGATCAGTATGGATATGATGGCGCAAGGCTGGAATGTGTGGCTCCATCGGCATCTCCTCTTGGCGCTGCATTGTTTTTTACATCCTTTGTATTGGTTGGTGGATTGATCGTCCTCAATTTTGCAATTGGTGTGGTCATTAACAGTATGGATGAAATGAAAGAAGAAATGGTGGATGAATATCCTGCATACAATAAATTAGCTGAGAAAGAAAAACAGGAAAAAATCATTGAGCGCCTCAACAAAATGGATAAAAAGTTAGATGCCATCCTTGATAAAAACTCGTAATGATAAAATCCCCGTTCAGTTGAAGCTTGTCGATGCACTTGCAATTTTATAAAAACATTCAGGTCAAAACCCTCTGCCTGCTGATTTTCTAAGAATTGATAGCCAACACCTCGTTGGTTCATCTCCAAAATAAATGGCCACCGGGTATATCCAGTGGCCGTTTACAGTTCAACTATTTACAAGAATCGTCAGGAAACTTTATCTTCCGGGTAAGCAGTAATATGGTGGATCGAAAGGTCTGAGCCATAAAACTCAGATTCTTCATCAAGGCGGAAGCCAAAGACTTTAATGATAACACTGTAGACGATAAAGCTGGTGCTCAGGGCGTATATTATGGCGAGCATGCTGCCGACCAATTGTGACATGAAGCTGACACCGCCAAGACCGCCGAGACTGGTGTAGCCGAAGATCCCGGCTGAGATGCCGCCCCAGGTGCCGATGATGCCGTGTAGTGGCCAAACACCGAGAACGTCATCAATCTTGAGCTTTTCCTGTTCCCACTGGAAGCCATAAACAAAGATCAGGGCGGCGATGCCGCCAATCAGAAAGGCGGCAAAAGGGTGAACCAGGTCGGATCCGGCGCAGATAGCAATCAGGCCAGCCAAGGCACCGTTGTGGGCAAAACCAGGATCGCATTTGGTAGCAACTACGGCAAAGATAACGCCACCAACCATGGCCATAAGAGAGTTGACAGCTACCAGCCCTGAGATACCGTCAAGATTCTGGGCACTCATAACATTAAAACCAAACCAGCCAATGGCCAGTATCCAGCTGCCGAGAGCCAGGAACGGGATATTGCTGACAGGAATAGCATGGCTCTTGCCTCGTACCCAGCGACCCGCACGAGGGCCAAGCAGCAGTACGGCGGGCAGGGCCATCCATCCGCCCATGGAGTGGACAACCACACTGCCGGCAAAATCATGGAATGGCGCGCCGAAGGTGCTGGTAAACCAGTCCTGTAGCCCTGAGCTGTTTTGCCCCCAGATCAACGATTCAAAAAACGGGTAGGTGAGACCAGCAAAGATTGCTCCAGCCAGGACTTGTGGCCAGAAGCGGGTTCGTTCCGCGATGCCGCCTGAGATGATCGCTGGAATGCAGGCAGCAAAGCAGAGAAGGAAGAAGAACCGCACCAGCTCATAGCCTTGATTCGAGCCGAGCAGGTCTTCTGCAGAAACAAAAAAGTGGATACCGTATGCTATCGGGTAGCCGATCAGAAAGTAGACAACAGTCGAAACAGACCAGTCAGTGAGGATCTTGACCAAGGCGTTTGTCTGGTTTTTCTTACGGACAGTGCCGAGTTCCAGGAAGGCAAAGCCAGCGTGCATGGCAAAGACCATGACAGCGCCGAGCATCAAAAACAGGACGTCACCGGAATTGGTTAGAGATTGAACCGCAGAATCCATGAATGAAGATCTCCTCGTCTTTTACTCTTTTCCCCAGACACTATTGTCCGAGCAACCCTGTTAGCTATACAAGACTTGTGCCGAAAATAAAGCCTATAATTGTAGGCTGTTGCATGACGGGTATGTTTTTTGTAGTTAAGCTATTGCCTGTTTAACAGGCAGTAGTGTCTGTAATTTAGGCAGATTGAAGAAGTTGGACCGGAGATAATGCGGGGCTGTTGGCCGTCAGAGTGAAAATGTGGTAGTTTGAAGCAATAATATTGATGAGGTGTTTTAATGAATGTACAGGCACAAAGAAACTTCGTAGTTAATTTTTCCCGGGGATTTTTTGCCCCGTTTCGCAGTGTCAGAATCTTACGTCACAATCCGCGACTTATCCAGTACATCGTGATTCCTTTTCTGATCAATACCCTGGTCTTTTCCGGGGTGGTGTACCTCGGCCTGGATTTTTTCAGCAGTAAGGTTGTCGAATATATCCCCATGGGAGATGCCTGGTACGGGTTTGTACTCTACTGGCTCTTCTGGGTTATTGCTGTACTGCTGACGACTGTACTGGTTTTCTTCAGTTTTACAGTGGTAGGCAACCTGTTGGCATCACCGTTCAATGATCTATTGTCAGAACGCACTGAAGAGGTTTTGAGCGGCGACGTCAATGATGAACCGTTTGCGCTGGGTCGTTTTTTTCGGGACGCCTGGCAAACCCTCTTGATGGAAGCGAAAAAAATGTCAATTTTCGTTGTGGTTATGGTGCTGATACTTCCCCTTAACCTGCTCCCTGGAATTGGCAACAGCATTTATACGGTCCTGGCGGTGTGCCTAACCTTGTTTTTTCTCTGCTTTGAATACCTGGGGTTTGTTCTGGTACGCAAACGCCAGTTTTTCAGAGAGCAGAAAAATTATATTTTAGCGCGGAAATTTCTCATGTTTGGCTTCTCCTGCGGTGTCATGGCGATTCTAGCCATCCCTTTCTTCCAACTCTTCTGTATCCCTCTCGCCGTGATCGGTGCAACTCGTCTCTGGTGTGAAGAAGAAGGCCGATGGCTCGGTGAATAATTTTCTTTGTTACTGTAGACTCTGTAGTGCCCTGCTACTGCTGTTTGTAGCTTTAGTGACACCAGCTACAAGCATGGCTTCGACAAATTCTGAGATTCAGAAAGCAATTAACCTGCTGAATCAGAAAGAGTATGTCCAGGCCATTGATCTTCTCCATGACCTTGAAGCCAGAGTCCTTAATCCCGATCAGCTATCATACCTGCTCGCCGTCGCCTACCTCAATAGAGGCTATCAGTTACTTTCTTCCCGCGACTTTTCTGCAGCACGCGAGGCCTTTCTCGATGGCCGTCAATATAACGAAGGGGATATTCGCCTTTGGCGAGGTGAGGCGATGACTTGGTTCAAGCAAGGCCAGTATGCTGTTGCGGCATCTCTGCTTGATCAGGCGCTTGGTATTGCTCCACAAAACGCGGACCTTTACCATTTCCTGGGTAAAGCCTATTATGCCGATGGTCGTATGGCTGAGGCTCTGGATGCCCTGACACGATCAAATGAACTTGGCGGTGGTGCAGATGTTGCCAAACTTATTGATAAGGTAAAACGTGAGTGGCTGCTCGAACAGGAGATGGCTCAGGAGGTTCGTGGACATTTCCAGCTTTCTTTTGTTGATGGTGAACATACTGCCGATTTGTCCACAACTATTTTGGAAACACTAGAAGACGCGTATACAGAGCTAGGGTCTGACCTGAATTACTACCCTGATGTCAGGGTACCGGTATTACTTTACACTCGTAGAGACTTTTCTGCAGTGACCCGTTCCCCTGATTGGGCCGGAGCCGTCTATGACGGCAAAATCCGTCTGCCTGTCGGCGGTATGCAGCAGATGAACGATCAACTGGTGGCACTTCTTTATCATGAATATTCTCATGTTCTGCTACATTTTATGACAAATCGACAGATCCCGGTCTGGCTTAATGAAGGTCTGTCTGAATTGGCTGGCCGACAGACCTACTCACCACCTCTGGTGCATTTGCAAAAAGCCTTTGAGGCAAATACCTTGCTTAATTGGGACGATCTTGCAGGACCTTTTACCATGTTTGCCCGCAGCAAAGTTCCTCTGGCCTATGAGCAAAGCTACTCGTTGGTTCGTTTTATGGTTGATAGATTCGGATGGCATGAGATGGTGAAACTATTGAAATTGCTTGGTGAACGACAAGGGTGGAAAACAGCCATCTCTACTGTTTATCAGGACTATGGCTTGAACTGGCCCACCATTCTAATAGAATGGCAGGCCAGTCTGAATCAATAGGGGGTATTGGCTATTCTGCTTTTTCTTCTTCTTGAAGGTCTTCTTGGGGAGTTTCTGCATTTCTGGTTTGCTCGGTTTCTTCTTCAAGGGCTGCCGAGTTGGCTTTTAACTCGTCAAGCCTCCCTAGAAGTTCCTTAACTTCAGCCAGATTCATAATGTTCTTTTTGCCAGCTTCACGTAAATCATCAATTAATTTACCAAGATCAGCATGAGCTACACTGATCTTTTTGTGCAATGCCGACAGGTCAATTTTCATTTGTACCAACTTTTTGTATTTAACCGCCTTAAAGGCTGCTGCATTCCAGGCGTGCTTGGTGCTACCCCAGATCTTCTCAGAGGTTTCCTTAATATTTTCGGTAGTTTCCTTCAGACGATCGGCCTGCTCAGGCTGTTGGTCTTCACTGCTTTCTTCTGAGTTTTCGCTGGTTTCGTTCAGATCATTGACCTGCTCAGGTGGTTGGCCTTCATGGCCTCGCTCTGTTGCTTCGGTTTCTGTTGCTTCGGTTTCAGCTGTTGGCTGATCCTGTGGTTTTTCCTGGTCAGTCATGGCTCGCTCCTGTTCCCTAAGGTAATAGTATTTCTATAAATTTATGATATCAGTTTTAAAGGCACCGTCAAGAAATCATCACTGAAGATGAGAGCATTTTTGATATAATTACTTACTTGCTCCTAATAATACGATCGTCTACACTACGTAAGTTTGGCATTCAAGGAGGAAAAATATGGCTTCAGCTGAAAGAGGACAGACCAAGTATCAGGTCAATTTGCGGCGTTATTTACGCGAAAGTGGTGTTGATCGCGATCTTATACGAATTATTTGCGAAATAGCTAATGCATCAAAATACATAATCAACGCAATCCGTACTGGCGATCTCGGTGTTGCCGGGACATCCAATCTTTATGGTGAACAGCAGCTTGCACTTGATGTGCTGTCGGATCGTATTATTCAGAAGCGCTTGATGTTTTCCGGTGTTGTCGCCAAGATGGCTTCGGAAGAGGTTGATGAGATCGTAGAGGTAACAGTTCCGACCAACGGTCGTTATTCCGTTGCCTTCGATCCACTCGACGGGTCTTCGCTTGTTGATGTTAATCTTGCCGTCGGAACTATTGTCTCGATTTACGAGGGGGATAATTTGCTGCAACCTGGCCGTAACCAGGCCGCTTCCCTTTATGTTCTATACGGTCCACGCACGACTATGGTGGTCTCAACTGGAAACGGTGTGCATGAGTTTGCCATGAACCAACTGATGGAATTTGATCTGGTTCAGGAAAATATCACGTTGGAAGGTCCGGCCAGGATTTATGCGCCAGGAGGTTTGCGCAGTAAGTATACAGAAGGGACAGAGAAATTTGTCCGTTCTCTCGAAGCAAGTGGCACGAAATTACGATATTCAGGTGGTTTTGTTCCAGATATCAACCAGGTTCTGATTAAACGTGGTGGTGTCTTCATGTATCCGCACCTTAATGGCTTACCGTCAGGTAAATTGCGCCTCCTTTATGAGTTGAATCCCATGGCCTACCTGGTCGAACAAGCCGGTGGGGCTGCTTCGAATGGCAAACAGAGAATTCTTGATATTGAACCTGAGGGTCTTGATCATTGTGCACCTGTTTTTATCGGCACTCAGGAGTCAGTTGCTTTGGCGGAACAGTTTATTCGTGAGCAAGAGGGTTGACAGGTGTCAGTTTAGAAGTAAAGGAAAAGCCCGGCAGATGATCTGCCGGGCTTTTTTTAGGTACTTTGTCGAGGTTGGCCTAGTTGACCAACGCCTTACCTTTTTCATAGCCCAAATTGTAGGCTTTCTTGTTGAGATCTTTGAATGCAGGTGGAACACGCCGGACAACGGCCTCTTCGCCCGCTTCTCTTGAAACAACGCCAGTCATGCCGATAACGGCGGACAATGCGATAACGTTGGCGACGATCTCACGGCCAATGTCTTCTTTGGCCATACGCATAATCGGTAGACGATAGACTGTGAAATCACCTTTGGGAGCCGTTTTGACGAAATCAGCGTCAATCAGTAACAGACCACCCTTCTTGATGCCGACGGCGTACTTGTCAGCTGCTTCCTGGGTCATAGCCAGGCAGGTGTCGACGATTGTCGCCTTTGGATAATCGATGGGGGCATCAGAGATGATGACCTCGGACTTGGAAGCACCACCGCGAGCCTCAGGGCCGTAGCTCTGGGACTGCAGGGCATGCTTGCCCTCAATAATTGCTGCTGCTTCGGCAAGAATAATACCGGCTGTGATCAGACCTTGACCACCGGCGCCGGAAAACCGAATCTCATAACGTTCTGCCATGGTTCAATCTCCTTTTTACAAGTGATCAGGCGTTTTGCGCCTTTTTCGTTAATGCCTCATATTGTTCGCAGTACTCTGGCAGCTCAGTATCATGATAGAGAACACCAGTCAGGAACTTGCCTTCGAGCTGCTCCGGGGTCATCTTGGCTGCAGCTTTAACCGGAACTGCGTTATCCTTGAGTCGCTTCATCATATCGATAACGGAGCGGAATTTGTTGCGCCGACCATAACTGGTCGGGCAGTCGTCCAGAACCTCTATGATTGCCATGCCTTTGTGCTTGATACCCTGAGTGATCAGCTTGTCGATTTGACGCGGATGCATTGCCGTGGTGCGGGCAACAAAAGTTGCGCCTGCGCCAATGGCCAGCTTGCTGATATCAAAAACCGGGTCCGGGTTGCCATAAGGCGTGGTGGATGCCAGCATACCTGTAGGGGTGCATGGTGAGAACTGACCACCGGTCATCCCATATATGTAGTTATTCATGATCACATATGTCAGGTCGATATTACGACGACAGGCATGGATGAAGTGGTTGCCGCCAATCGCGGTACCGTCACCATCACCACCGACACAGATTACGTTCATTCCCGGTTTGGCCATTTTGACGCCGGTTGCAAATGCAGCAGCACGACCATGGGCGGTGTGCAGCGTGCAGGCATCGAGGTAGCCAGGCAGACGACTTGCGCAGCCGATGCCGGAAACAATAGCGGTGTTTTTGCGATCAAGTTCGCAGGTATCCATGGCCCGGATCAGGCCTTTCATGACAATGCCATGGCCGCAACCTGGGCACCAGATGTGCGGGAGCTTGCCGGGGCGGATTGAGCTTTCATAATCGTAAGCCATTAGATGACCTCCTTCACTTTTGCCATGATCTGCCCGGGGTTGAGTGGGTCGCCGTCAACCCGGTGTACGCCGTCAATTGTGCATCTGCCTTGGGCGACACGATCGACCTCAATAATCATCTGCCCCAGGTTCATTTCAGGGACGATGATTGCCTTGGCTTGCTCAGCCAGTTCGGCAGTACGTTTTTCCGGGAAAGGCCAGAGGGTGAGTGGGCGGAACAGGCCGGCTTTGATGCCTTCTTTGCGCAGTTCATTGACCGCATAGCGAGCAGAACGGGCGCTTGAGCCATAAGCCCAGAGAACAATCTCGGCATCTTCGATCATATACTCTTCGTTCTTCTCGATGTCGGCGCGGGCTTCTTCACATTCTACCTTGTCGACCTGACGGCGCTCTTCAGCATCGACCAGTTCGGCTTTTGTGGTCGGGAAGCCGTCTGCTGCCTTATTTAGGCCGGTGACATGATACTTGTACTCAGAACCGAAGGCTGCCAGAGGAGGAACCTGACCCTTGGACGAATCGAAGGGTTTGTACTCTTCAGGGCTGACGGTTGGAGCTTCGCGATCAATAATTTCAAGCTCACCTGGTTCCGGGAAGACGATACGCTCACGCATGTGGCCAACGATCTCGTCGTACAGAACTTGTACCGGCATGCGGTACTTCTCGGCCAGGTTAAAAGCTCTAACCGTCTCTTCAAAGATTTCCTGGATTGATTCTGGAACCAGCGCGATGGCGGCATGGTCGCCGTGCGTGCCCCACTTGGCCTGCATGACATCTGACTGGCCTGGGCCGGTCGGCATCCCGGTGGAGGGGCCGCCACGCATGACGTTGATAATGACACAGGGGACTTCGGCGATACAGGCATAGCCGATCAGTTCCTGTTTAAGGGAGACGCCTGGACCGGAAGTGGCAGTCAAGGCCTTGGCACCGGTCAGCGAAGCACCGATAACCGATGCCATTGCACCGATTTCGTCTTCCATCTGGATGAACTTTCCGCCGACCTTGGGTAGCATTGCGGAGAGTTCCTCGGCTACTTCAGTCGATGGGGTGATGGGATACCCGCCGAAGAATTTGCAGCCGGCGTATATTGCCCCATGGGCACAGGCTTGGTTCCCCTGTACGAGAGCAGATTTTTTTGCCACGTCTATATCCTCCTAAAGATAAAGGGGTTGATTACTCGTCATGAACTTTGATGGCGAAGTCCGGGCAGAGCAGTTCACACTGCATGCACTTGATACAGTCTTCCGGCCTTGGGGCCGTGACCAGGAAGACATCCATCTCGAGGACATTCTTCGGACAGAATTCGACGCAGATACTGCAACCTTTGCAGTTGCGCTCGATAACTTCGATTCTGGCACCACTCATTCTGATTTATCTCCTTGTATTCTTGGTTTTTACGCTAAAAGAGTGAATTTCGCGGCGAAAGATAGCATGATTACCACTCTCGTTCCACAATAATTTTGCCAACTGTTTACTTTTCCCCGCATATTTAATGTGACTTAACAATTAGAACAAAACCACCGTGAATGACGCCTGTATTTCAATATAAATAAAGAAAGAAGGGCAATGTCGTCATTGCCCTTCTTTGGGTTTGGCGCATAAATACAGGTTTACAGCAGACCCATTTTCTCGAGATCAGCAATCAGGCCTTTAACTGCATTAGCAGAGTTGTCCATCAGCGCTTGTTCGGTTGCGTCAAGTTTGAACTCGACGATCTTTTCAATGCCAGCAGCACCAAGGACGCAAGGAACGCCAACGTAGAAACCATCAACACCGAACTCGCCGTTAAGCAGAGCGCAGACAGGCAGGACGCGCTTCTGGTCCTTGAGGATTGACTCGGTCATGGCGATGGCTGCAGAAGCCGGGCTGTAGAAGGCGCTACCGGTTTTGAGCAGTTTGACAACTTCACCGCCAGCAGCTTTGGTGCGCTCAACCATGGCAGTCATAACTTCTTCTGCTTTGGCAGCGGAACCGTACTTTTGCTCGAGCAGTTCCGTGACCGGGATGCCCTGAACGCTGGCGTAGCGGATCAATGGAACCATGGTGTCACCGTGGCCACCGAGAGTCATTGCGGTCACGTCTTTGACGGATACACCGAGTTCCCATGCGATGAAAGCAGCGAAGCGGGCGGAGTCAAGGACACCAGCCTGACCAATGACGCGCTCTGCCGGGAAGCCGGTGACTTTACGGCAAAGAGTAACCATAGCGTCAAGTGGGTTGGAGATAACGATGACGATTGCGTTCGGAGCATTGTCGCGGATACCTTCAGCAACCGCAGTCATGATCTTGGAGTTAACTTCGATCAGGTCGTCGCGGCTCATGCCGGGCTTACGAGGTAGGCCAGCAGTAACGATAACAACGTCGGAACCAGCAATGTCAGTATAGCTGTTGGTGCCGGTACAGGAAACGTCAAAACCGTCAATTGGGGATGCTTCAGCAAGGTCGAGAGTCTTTCCCTGAGGCATATCCTCTACGATGTCGAACAATACTACGTCACCCAGTTCACGCAGGCAGGCCAGTTGAGCCAGCACGCCACCAATCTGTCCACCACCGATTAATGAAATTTTTGCTCTTGCCATTGTCTCTCTCCTTATGAGTTGGAATAAAGAATCGGGACGAAGCCAATTGGCTTCGCCCCATCCGTGTTGAATTACATGTTGTCGATAATTGCGTTCAGCGTTGCGCTCGGGCGCATGGCCGCAGCGGTTTTGATTGGATCAGGGCGGAAGTAACCGCCGATGTCAACAGTAGAGCCTTGACAGTCGATCATCTCGGTGTCAATCTTCTCAACATTTGCTTCAATCTCTGCAGCAACCTTGGCAAAACGTGCTTTCATCTCGGCGTCTTTATCTTGAGCTGCAAGTGCTTGTGCCCAGTAGAAAGCCAGGTAGAAGCTACCACCACGGTTGTCAATCTCTTTGACTTTACGGGAAGGCAGTTTCTGGTTTTCCAGATACTGACCAATGGCAAAATCCAGAGTCTCGGCCAAAATAGCCGCCTTCGGATTATTGTCAGCTCTTGCTGCTTGCTCCAGTGAAGGAACCAGTGCGCAGAACTCACCGAGGGAGTCCCAACGAATGTGACCTTCTTTGAGGAACTGCTGCACATGCTTGGGAGCGGAACCACCTGCGCCGGTTTCGAACAGTCCACCACCGTTGATCAAAGGAACGATCGACAGCATACGAGCGCTTGTGCCCAGTTCGAGGATCGGGAAGAGGTCAGTCAGGTAGTCTCTCAGCACGTTACCGGTAACAGCGATGGCATTCTTGCCTTCACGAACCAGTTTGAGGGAGAATTTCATTGCGGTGACAGGATCCATAATCTGGATATCCAGACCCGCAGTATCGAATTCCGGCAGGTACTTGTTAACTTTCTTGATTATTTCCCGGTCATGACCACGCTTTTCGTCGAGCCAAAAGACACAAGGCTCACCGGAAGCTTTAGCGCGGTTAACAGCCAGCTTGACCCAGTCCTTGATCGGAACGTCTTTGGTCTGGCTGGAACGGTAGATATCACCAGTGTCAACTGGTTGCTCGAGCAGAACGTTACCGGCGGAGCCAACAACCTGGAACTTACCGTTTGAAGGAGCTTCAAAGGTTTTGTCGTGGGAACCGTACTCTTCAGCTTTCTGCGCCATCAGACCGACGTTGGCAACGCTACCCATGGTAGCCGGGTTGAACTGGCCGTTTTTGTTGGCGTCTTCACAGATCTCACGGTAGATGGTGGCGTAGCAGCGATCAGGAACCATGGCGATGGTGTCCTGGAGCTCATCTTGCAGGTTCCACATACGACCACCGTCACGCACAACATTCGGCATCGACGCATCGACAATGACATCATTAGGAACGTGCAGGTTGGTGATGTTTTTGCGGGAGTCAACCATAGCCAGAGCGGCTTGGCCTTCGTAACATGCGTTGATGTCAGCTTCGATTTCGGCTTTCTTGTCGGCCGGAAGCTTGTTCAGTTTGTTGAGAATATCGCCCATACCGAAGTTCGGGTTGGCACCGATCGACGCCAGGGTGTCGGCATGCTTCTCAAGAGCATCTTTAAAGTAAACTTTGACACAGTGACCGAACATAATCGGGTCGGAGATCTTCATCATGGTGGCTTTGAGGTGCAGGGAGAGCAGGACGCCCTTCTCCTTGGCCTCAATAGCGGTCTTGGCATAGAACTCTTGCAGAGCAGCGACCTTCATAACCGAGCTGTCGAGAACTTCACCAGCCAGCAGGGCCAGGTCTTCTTTCATCACCGTTACTTTACCAGCTGCGTCAACGAACTGAATTTTGACGGTGTCAGCAGCGTCCATGGTGACCGATTTTTCGGTCTCGTAGAAGTCGCCATTGTCCATATGGGCAACGCGGCACTGGGATGTGCCTGGCGCAGGCCAGTCTTGCATCATGCGGTGCGGGTTCTTCTGAGCAAACTTCTTAACCGAAGCAGCAGCGCGACGATCAGAGTTGCCTTCACGCAGAACCGGGTTAACAGCGGAACCGAGGCATTTGGCAAAACGGGCCTGCAGCTCTTTCTCTTCCGGGGTATCTGCTTCTTCTGGATAGCTGGGGATATCGTAGCCTTTTTCCTGCAGCTCGGCGATAGCTTCCTGCAACTGAGGGATCGAAGCGCTGATGTTAGGCAGTTTGATAATGTTCGCTTCCGGAGTCAGAACGATTTCACCCAGTTCCGACAAATAGTCAGCAACCTTCTGCTCCTCAGTCAGGTTGTCCGGGAAGTTTGCGATGATACGACCAGCCAGGGAGATATCCTTGGTTTCGACCTCTACGCCAGTCCCCTTAGTGAATGCCTGAACAATTGGAAGGAACGCATAGGTTGCCAATGCGGGTGCTTCATCAATCTCTGACCAGATAATCTTTGCCATTTTTTTCTCTCTCCTTAGAATTTTTATTGAAAAGTAACCAAAGCTTGTTTAATAAAAAAATCACGCAGGGAAACCCTGCGAAAATGTGTATACAGTATACAAACGGATTAAAGGCTGTCAAGGAAAAAGTGTGGTCTGTTTCCGGAAGGAAAACAGGGGTGTTCTTAATGAAAAGAAAATGGTTTTACAATTGTGTTCAGGGCGATAATAATCAGCGAGTATGCGTAGTAAATAAGCTTGCTGTCCCTGGGTTTTCGAAGCTACCGAAGAGCTCTCTTGTAACAACTTAAGCGGTCTTGATAAAGTCTTGTAACCTTTGCGGTATGGAAGTGTAAAAACAGTTGCTTATTGCTTGGGAGTGACTGCTTCAGGGATGGGAAAAATATTAGATTCACGGGCCTTCTGGCGGGCTTCTTCCATCTCCATTTGGGTCATGTCACGACGAATGCTGAGGGTTTGTTTTGGGAAAATCTGGCGAGGGTCCTTGATCTGGTCGCGATTGGCCTGGTAAAGCAATGGCCACAGCAGGCCTTCATTATAGACTTTTGGCTGTGCTGAGATAGTCCAGAGGTTTTCTCCGTCGCCAACAACATAGCTGGTTGCCGGTTTGACTTTTTGTTTTGGCTTAGGCTTGTGCTTTGGTTTGGGGGGCGGTGGGGATGTTTGTGCCTGCTGCGCGGCTTCTTCCTCTAGTGCTTTTGCAAATGCGACCTGATAGGCTTGTTCTTCCTCCAGAGCACGTTTCGCTTCATCCTTGGCAAGTTTAGCTTGCAGTTCCTCAGTGAGTACAACTGCACGGCGCGCATGTTTTAAAGCAAATTCGATTGAATCACGTGCATCGCTGTAATCTGTCTCTTGCATAGCCTTGCTTGCATCGGTCAGAGCGGTTCGGGCAGCCTGGTATTCAGTCGGGGCAAACTCTGACGCCTGCATGGCGTAGGCTTTGCCTACCATATACTCGGCAGCTTTAAACTCCTCCTTTGGGGGCTTGGCACAGGAGCTTAAAAGAATGATAGTTATGAGAAAAATAGCGCAGCGCAACATAAAATGATCAATCCATTTCTACGAGCATCGTTCAGGACTGTTTTTGCTGCGAGCGTGCTGCCAGGCGGATACCTAGCTCGCGCAACTGTTTTTCATCGACGTTTCCTGGTGCTTCAGACATCAAACAAGTTGCTTTCTGGGTTTTCGGAAAGGCTATAACGTCACGAATGGATCCGGCCCCGGTAAGAATCATCATTATCCGATCAAGTCCGAAGGCTATGCCGCCGTGAGGCGGAGCTCCAAATTCCAGGGCATCAAGCAAGAAACCGAATTTTTGTCGGGCCTCGTCTTCTCCAATCCCAAGCAGATCGAACATCTTACTCTGGACAGCCTGGTCGTGAATACGAATGCTGCCCCCGCCGATTTCCGAACCATTGAGGACCAGGTCGTAGGCCTTGGCTCGTGCTTTGCCGGGGTCAGTGTCGAGCAGGGGAATGTCTTCGTCGAGTGGGGCCGTGAATGGATGATGAACTGCCATGTGGCGGCATTGCTCGTCGTCCCATTCGAGCAGCGGGAAGTCAGTTATCCAAACAAATTTGTAGATGCCTGGATCAGCCAGACCCAATTTGTTGCCAAGGTGACCACGCAGGCGGCCGAGAGCTTCGTTAGCAATAGCAGGGGTGTCTGCGCCGAAGAGCAGCAGGTCGCCAGGTTCTGCATTGAGGGCGGCACCGATATCTGCCAGTTCCTGTTCGGTAAAGAACTTGGCAATCGGCGATTGCCAGCTGCCATCTTCCTGGATTTTGACCCAGGCCAGGCCCTTGGCTCCGTAGATGGCGACAAAATCAGTCAGGCCATCGAGCTCTTTGCGCGAGAAGGTCGCGCAGCCCTTGGCATTAATAGCCTTGACCAGACCACCTTTATCGGCGACACCGGCAAACACCTTGAAGCCGCAACCTTTGACGATATCGGTGATATTGACAAGCTCCATTTCGAAACGCAGATCGGGATTGTCGACTCCGTAGCGATCCAAAGCCTCGGCATAACTCAAGCGTGGTATTGGCAGACTGATGTCGACATCAATTGAAGATTTAAAAACCTTAGTCATCATGCCTTCCATGATCGATATGATGTCATCACGGTCAACAAACGAAAGCTCGCAATCGATCTGGGTAAATTCCGGCTGACGATCAGCGCGCAGGTCTTCATCGCGGAAACATCTGACAATCTGGAAATAACGATCAAATCCAGAAACCATGAGTAACTGTTTGAAGATCTGTGGAGATTGTGGTAATGCGTAGAAGTTGCCAAGGTTGACTCTGCTTGGCACCAGATAGTCGCGAGCGCCCTCCGGGGTACTTTTTGTCAGCATCGGTGTTTCGATTTCAAGAAAGCCGCTTTCTGTCAGGTAGTTACGCACTGTCTGGGCCACTTTGTGACGCATGATCAGGTTCTTCTGAATGCCCTCACGACGCAGGTCGAGGTAACGGTATTTGAGGCGCAGGTTCTCTGCGACTTCGGTGAACTCATCGAGCATGAAGGGTGGAGTCTTTGCCGGATTGAGGATACGCAACTCACTGATTTCAACTTCAACTTCACCGGTCGGCATCTTCGTATTGACAGTTCCTTCCGGGCGTGGTGAAACCGTACCAATGGCCGCTACGACAAATTCATTGCGGATTGCCTCTGCCTTGGTGTGAGCTTCGAGGTTGCGGTCAGGGTCGAGGGCGAGTTGACCTATGCCGGTTCGATCGCGAAGATCAATGAAAATCAGGCCGCCATGATCACGGCGGCGGTGGACCCAACCCATAATGCAGACCTGCTGACCAACATGTTCTTTGCGCAGTTCGCCGCACAAATGAGTCCTTTTCCAGTCTCCAAGTATATCGCTCAAGGGGATAGCTCCTTAAAATAATAAGTTGTGTTGCGCTCCAGCAGTCAAGACACCTTGACAAGGCAAGCGAGCATTATATCGGTGCCCTTGAAGAGCGTCAAGCGTCATTAGCCTTACTGTTGATTTCGTTAAGCAGGCGGGGTTCCAACTCATCCAGGGCCACTTCTTCTTGAAAACTTTTATCCATGTAACGCAGTTGAGCAACACCACGCGCCAGTTCGTCTTCACCAAGAATCAGAACTCGACGGGTCTTTAATTTGTCGGCACGTCGTAATTGGGCTTTAAGACTTTTACCGGTGTATTCCATCTCGGCCAGAACGCCCTGACGCTGCAGGCGTGTCAAAATGGCAAAGCCGGTTTTGGTTGCTGCTTCTCCCAGGGTCGCGATAAAGAGCTCCGGGCGCGGTGGAGCAATGCTCTGTTCACTAAGCATCAAGACCAGACGTTCCAGCCCGATAGCAAAGCCGATGCCAGCAAGATCGGGGCCGCCCAGATCACTGATCAATCCATTGTAGCGGCCGCCAGCGGCGACTGCGTTTTGTGCACCGAGACTGTTGGTGACCATCTCAAAGGTTGTTTTGGTGTAATAATCGAGACCCCGGACCATTCGTGGGTTCACCGTATAGTCGACAGTTAATTCTTCTAGGTGCTCCCTGACTTGGTTGAAATGTGTGTCGCAGCCAATACAGAGGTTGTCGAGCATGGCGGGAGCTGTAACGGTTGCTTCTTTGCAGCCGGGAACCTTACAGTCCAGAACGCGCAGAGGGTTACTGGTATAACGACGCCGACAGTCGTCACAGAGCGCTGACAGACGCTGTTCGAGAAACTTGATCAAAGCTTCGCGATAGGTTGGCCGACATTCTGGACAACCGAGTGAATTGATCTGCAGGGCAACGTCAGGGATATTCGTCGTCTCAAAATAGTGACTGAGCATGGCTAGAAGCTGAGCGTCGATTTTCGGATCATCAATGCCGATTACTTCTGCTCCGATTTGGTGGAATTGTCGGTAGCGTCCTTTTTGGGGACGTTCATGACGGAACATCGGACCGATATAATAAAGTTTTGAGACCGGATCCTGAGCGTAGAGCTTGTGCTGGATGAAGGCCCGCATAACAGGAGCTGTTCCCTCAGGCCGTAAGGTCATTGAAGTGCCACCTTTATCGTTGAATGTGTACATCTCCTTTTCAACAATATCGGTTGTTTCACCGATCGAACGGCAGAAGAGGTCTGTTTTCTCAACAACCGGGACACGAATCTCTCGATAGCCGAAGGCACCGAAAACCTGACGAGCCTGTTCTTCAAGATGCTGCCAGGTTTCAACGTCACCGGGTAGAATGTCGTTCATACCTTTAATACCAGTAATACTCACTGCGGAGGACTCCATTTGTTGGTGCTTTTATATTAATGTGTAGGGTCTTTTACTCGTTCTAGCCCGGTCCGTCAAGCTGGTAAAGATAAGGAAATTGCATTTTCTTGTAAGATAAGCGGTTCAGGCGGGTTGATTATTTATTGCGTATCTCCGATGCGCTTTTGGCAATGTTACGATCACTCTTGCCCAGGTACATCGCTTTGTCGGCCAGGTCTATCAACTCATTCTTGGTTGTTGCATGAATCGGGTAAGTGGCATGGCCGACTGTAGCTGTCAGACGGCAGGTGTTGCCCTGGCCAGTGGGGAAGTCGAAGTTTTCTATACCGGAGCGGATGCGTTCGGCAACGATCTTGGCCCCCCGGGTATCAGTTTCAACCAACAGAGCGGTAAATTCATCGCCGCCATAACGAAAGAGCATATCGGCATCACGAACACATTCACGTAGCAGTCCACCAACCAGATGGAGAACCTCGCTGCCGACAAGGTGCCCGTGCTCGTCGTTGATGTTTTTGAAAAGATCCAGGTCAATGAAAGCCAGGGAAAATTCCAAGCCATAACGCTCTGAGCGGTGGATCTCCTGTTCGATGGCGATATTCAGGTAACGATGATTGTATAGCCCAGTCAGATCATCTGTGTAAATCAGCTCGCGGGCTCCCTGGTACTGGCAGGCATTGCGGAAACCAAGAGCGACCTGTTCGGCAAGGAAAATCAGGTTTTGTTGGGGGAGAAATTCTGAAAGTTCAGAATCTCGTGGGTTGCAAAGTACCAGGGCACCATGCTCCTGGTTTTCAGTTTTCATTGGAAAGATCCATAGTGAAGTCAGATCAGAATACTGTTCGGCAATTTCTGGACAGTCTTCAGCCCGCAGAATGACTGTCTGGTCCATTTCCAGCGTTCGGTTAAGCAGCAACTGCGCCAATTGTTTGGCCTGGTCGTCATCAAAGCCATTTGTTTCAATATGGCTGATGCCATTGTGGTTTGCCAGAAAGGCCAGGCCGCGGCCATGATCTTGTTCGTTCAACTCTTGCTTTAGTTCACCCAACCCTTGTTTGAGTTCACTTAACAGTGCGTTCAAAGACTCCTGGAAAAGTGAGGCGACATCAAGCTGCCCGGAAAGATGTTGACCTTTTTTATATAGGCGTATCTGGCTCTGCAACAAACTGTTCTCTGCAATCAGGCGGCGTTGTTCCAGGCAAGTATTAATGGTATGGCGTAGCTGTTCAGGGTTACATGGTTTGAGAAGGTAGTCACGCGCCCCACTTTTTAAAGCCTGTACGGCCGATTCTACCGTAGCGTTGCTGGTGGCGAGGATAATATCTGGAGTCGGATCGAAAGAACGGGTGCGGCGGATTAGTTCCAGACCGCAGATTTCAGGCATGACCATATCAGCCAGGATGACATCGACTTGTTCGCGAGCCAAGTAGTCAAGAGCTTGTTTGCCGGAATCGACAGCCTCAATGCTGTACAGGTCGTCTTCTGAGAGAATCTCGGTAAAGAGACGTCTGAAGAATACCTCATCGTCGACAATCAGAATCTTTGGCTTTGGCATGGAGTTCCCCGGTTTAAGAGGTTTTTAAGCTACCAAACTCCTTGAAATGAGTCAAATTATAAAGCCCTATCTTGCCGTGCTTGTTGCCCCACCTGTTTGAGCTTGCCACATGCCATTACTGATGCGAAGAGCCAACATGCCGTTCTGATCAGTCCTGAAAAGCGGAATTTTATGCGTAGTACATGCTTCGATGGTCTGCTGGTGTGGGAAGCCGTAAGGATTGCCTCGTCCTGAGGAGACAAAGGCTGCCGTTGGTTGTATCCAGTCTAGATACCATTCAGGTTGAGAATGACGACTGCCATGATGTGGCAATTTTAAAAGCGATATTCGACCGGGTACACCCGCTGCACGTAACTGCTGCAAGCCTTTTCTGCCGAGGTCACCGGTCAGTAAGACACCCTCGTTTTCTTGTCCGGTAAAAATGGCAATTGAGCGTTCATTTATGTCTCGTGATTCTTGTGATGGTGTGAAGAGACTGAAGGTCTGGTGTGCACTGTTCTGAAGATTGGTCCAACCTTCTATAGTGTGATGCACAGCCACATTCTGTTGTAGCAGGCTTTCCCGCAATTCTGGTGCGAGGTTGGTAATGTTTCCGGCAAAGTAAAAGTCTTCTACCGGGAAGCGGCGCAGGATATAGGTTAGACCGGAACTGTGGTCAGGATGATTGTGTGTGAGGATAACTCCTTGCAGATGATCAATGCCCATGCGGCCGAGGGCAGGTGCAATCAGTTGCTCTCCGGGGTCGATGCTGGATCCGGGCAGACCGCCTCCGTCGATCAGGTAGTGAACATCATTGGCCAGCGAGACAAGGGTTGCGTCACCCTGACCGACGCTCAGGGCTGTGATCTGGAAGTCGGCAACCTGGGGCTGTATCAACCAGGCGGTCGTTGCAGTTGTCAGCATTATAGCCAGCCTGAAGAGCCAATGGCGTTTCTCTTTACCAAAAGGCAGCAATGTTAGCAAGACCCCGACAAGAAGTGCCAAACTGGAGGCAGTAAGGTAGAGAGGGATTACCGTCAGTCCTGGCCAGTGACTGATGCTGGAGACGCCGTTGATGGCAAGCATGACCAACTTGGCAGAGAACAACAGGCCCCAATCGGCTAACAGAGTGGAAAAAGGCAAGACCGCCATACTGACCAGGCCTACAGGAACAGCGCCCCAGGCAATCAAGGGGATGGCAAGCAGATTGGTTAACAGCCCTGCCGGGGCAAACTGATGAAAATGCCAGAGAGTGGCTGGTGCTGTTGCCAGAGTTGCGGCTGTCGTGGTCAGAATCAGGGTGAAGGGCCAGCTGATCAGTTTTGAAAGTCCGGCAAGTGGTCGCTGCCAGTGTGGTAACCAGGCCAGAATCCCTGCAACTCCAGCAAAAGAGAGTTGAAAGCCAGGTTGAAAAAGTGCCAGGGGGTTAAACAGCAACAGGCAGAAGGCTACGGTTGCCAAAAGTGCAAATGGCGAAGTACGACGCCCCCTTGCAAAGAGCATGGCAACGAGAGCGACCATCAAGAAAGCCCGGCGGGTGGCCCAGGCGTTACCGGTCAAAAGGAGGTACACCCCCAAAGGCAGGATCAAGAGTACCGGTAAAATGCGTTGTGGCGGACACCAGAGGATAAGGCGTTGGCTACGTGTATAGAGCCACTTGCCTATCTGGTAGAGTAATAGAGCCAGCAGGCCAAAATGTAGTCCGGAAATTGCGAAGAGATGAGCTACACCACTCTCGGACAGGATTTGCCGTTGTTCATCGCTGATGCCGCCACGTATGCCGAGCAATAACGACTGGAGAAGCCCCGCGGCGTTATCGGGAACGGCCCTCTCAATCTCTGCAGCGAGCGAGAGTCGCAAATTCTCCAGATACTTCTTCTGTTGTTCAGGATGATTTGCCAGAATTAACAGATCTTCGGCGTGAGTGATAAATGCAGTGACATAGATTCCTTGTGTCGCCAGGTAGAGTGGGTAGTCAAAATCTCCCGGGTTGCCAAAACGCGAGGGGCGGCGTAAACGTGAGCGCCAACGGACAATCTGTCCTGGCCGGGCCTGTAACTCACCTTCTTTGATGTAGAGCAGAACATCTCCAGAAACAGCTAACTTACCTCGTTTTTGAACCGTCTGACGCATTTCCACATGCAGGCGATAGCCTCCTGTGGTTCTTTTCTCGACGGCGAGGAGTTCACCCTCAAGAATCAGAGGTGTATTGTCGGTGAATCGACTGATATGGTTTGCAACGGAAGGTGGTTCAAGCTGCAAAGATGCATGCAGGAAGCCGGCAATCAGTAGGAGACAGAGAATCGGGAGCCAAGCCCATGGGGAATGATCTTCACGCGAACGGTAAAGGAGAACCCATAGCAAAAGGAGGAATCCGACAGCCAAACCATACCAGGTCACCTCCCCAAACCAGGTCGTTTCCAATGGTGCAATAAAACGCACCATAGCAATGCCGGTCGCATATGCGGCCAGCAGCACAAGAGCTATCAAGGCTTATCGCTTGACGCCGAATGCTGCCAGAATAGATGTGAGATTGTCGAGATCCCGGTTCCCTGGTTCGTTATTTTGTCCAGAACCAAGAGGAGAATCCAGACCGAGCAGAGTGCTCACCATGGTGGTGTCGATCTGCCTGGCTGTCAGGCTCAATCGGTCCACGCCACCACCGGGAGGGAGTTTCACCGTGATATTGTTGTCACCAGCAAAAAAATAAAGAGATTTGAATGTATAGTCGTCCAGGTAAGCCTTTGCTTCAAGGGTGATTTCCTGATGGTCACTGACAATAATGTTGATTGGTTTACCCATGACGCGCAACGACAAGTCATAAAATCCACTTTCAATCAGTGTTATTGGGAACTTGATTTTGGCCGACGTAGGACCACTACGCAACCATTTGCCGCCGCTTGGATGCCCAAGGTGGGGGATGACCACTACCTTGGCATCAGTTTGGGCAAGATCTTCGGCTTCGATGACCTGAGACGTTGGGGCCTTTGGGAACAGCTCAGCCAGCTGTAAAAGTTGCAACATGGTGGTTTTTACCACATCCCATGTCAGGGGAGCATCCGGTAGCCAGCCTTCAGCAGGAGTGATTGCTGCCAGGTTGGCAGCTGTTAGAGAGATATAGTCGATAGAGCCGTTTTGGGGGAGGGTGAGGATGATTTCCTGTTCCCCGGCCTGCAGATGAAAATTGCCAACAGCCACTTTGGTGAATTTTTGCTTGGCGTCTACTGTTGTTACTTCGCCGTCAATGGAAAACTGGTGGCCTGCCTGGCGCAGATGGGCTTGTAATTGATATTCCCCGGCGATTGGCAGGGTGAATCTCAAGTGAACTGCGGTTGGTTTTCTGGTGCCGTGCAGCCAGCCGCGGCCACTGAAATTGCCGAAGTTTCGAAAAGACATAAATGAGACATTATCTTCGCCTTGAGCATAAATATCTTCAGCTTCAAAACGGAAAGCTCGGTTGCCGGTCAGAATATTGATGTAGTCTGGGTCCTGTGGTTCATCGGGCAGGCCGTATGACCAGCCCAAAGTATCAACCAGAGTGATCATCCAGTTCCGTTGGGTCAGCTCAGCAGCGTATCCAGGTAGTGTTGAGAAGAGGAAAAGAGCAAGAGCCAGGAAAATGTGAATGATGTTTTTCATGGTACGATATCGTTGCATAATGAGTTGTCCCTCCAGGGTGAAATCAATATATGACATGACAGATTTATCAGACTACCATAGCATCTCTCACTTGGAAAGTCCGACCGTCTCCTTGGCACTTGCCTCTGGGCACTTACCGCAGTGGCAGCCAGGCCTCCTATGTGTTATAATCTTCCTGTTATTGGATGCGACTGTGTGGGGGTTTTATGGCTAAAGAAACAACTAAAGTTCTAATTGTCGAGGATGACCCGGATTTTGCCGAGAGTCTGATGATTGCTTTGAGTGTACGTGATTGTCATGTTGATATCGCACGTACCGGTGAAGAGGCGATCAGGAAATTCCGTAGTCTTTGTTATGATATAGCCTTTATGGACATAAAGCTGCCAGGAAAGAATGGTGTTGAAAGCCTTGCCGAGATTCGAGGCTTCTGTCCCGATGCGTATGTCGTCATGATGACAGGCTTTAGTGAGGCGACCCTGCTTGATAAAGCTCGCAAAGCTGGTGCTGTCGATATTCTGCGTAAACCATTTCGGCTTAAGGAGATGTTCGACTATATTGAGAATCTCCAGAATAATTGTTCTCCATCAGTCAAACATTGAATTTACTTTAAGTGCCTGCAAATTGTTTTTTCAGATACTTTGTCGTTCTGATTGACGGACTCCCCAACTTATATGCCTTTCCTCTCTTCTCTGAAACGCACCTTAACAGCAAACTCCCTTTCGGTTGCTTCTGTTCCTGTTTTGATCTTCGGTTTGATCAATATTGATTTTATTGCAAAACAGCAGCTTGAAGGAGTTCGTGACCTGAATATGTCGCAAGCCAGGACCGAGGGCTTGGTAAGACTAGGTTTTGTGCCAATGATGCGCTTTCCTGGAGACCTGTCTAACGCCGAGGTGTTTGCATGTCTAAATTGATCCGTGTCCTGATTGTTGATGATTCTGCTGTTGTTTGTCAGGCGCTCACGGAAATACTTTCTGCCGATCCAGCTATTGAGGTGATGGCAACAGCACCCGACCCACTGATTGCCGCCACCGACCTTCGGTAGATGTGTTGTTTCGCTCCACTTCACGTTATGCCGGAATGAATGCCACCGGTGTCATCATGACCGGTATGGGTGATGACGGTGCCCGTGGCATGTTGGAGATGAAAAATGCCGGTGGCATCAATCTGGCTCAGGATGAAGAGAGTTGCTTTGTATTTGGTATGCCTCAGGAAGCTATCAAACGAGGTGCCGTCGCTAAAGTATTGCCTTTAGAGAGCCTGGCCGATGAAACAATGCGGGTATACCGTTTGCAAAAATGATTCGTCAACTTATACAGGATCATAGATGATGAAAAAAATGACTGATGAAGAATTGATTGAGGAAATCCGCCAGCGTTTTGAATTTAATCATAATGCTCTTAACGATATGCGGGCCATGACGCGTAAACTCGAATCAATGAATGAGAAACTTAAAGATTCCGAAGCGTTGAAAAGCCAGTTTCTATCCAACGTTCGTAACGAAATTATCAATCCTCTCTCAGCGATCATGGGCTTGTCCGGACAGTTTTTCGACCGTCCATGCGATCCGGAATCCTGCAAGAAAACAATTCGCATGATTTATTCTGAGGCTTTTAATCTTGATTATCAGTTACAGAATGTTTTTATGGCTGCTGAACTTGAAGCTGGCGAAACAGAGCCTGCTTATGCCATGGTTGAAATTGGCAATGTCCTGGACAGCAGTATCGACAAACTGGTCGAAAATAGTGAAAGCCCTTTCCAACCCAGAAGATAAGTTGATTGCCAAACTTTTTGGTGGAGCGTCCATGTGGGAAAAAACAGAGGGCTTGTTGGCAATTGGGTAACGCAATATTGACTTTGCGATTGAAACACTGGAAGGTCACAAAATTCCGATTGTCAGTAGTGACCTTGGTGGGCATCAGGGTCGTAAGGTGATTTTCAACAGTGGTGATGGCACTGTTCTTATGCGCCGGCAGAGATCTCTAAGGCTGGCATTGCCTGGATAGTAGTCTGAAGTCTGCCCGGTGCCTGGCAACCTGATTTTGTTTATACCGGAACCTGTTATGCCGCATCCGCATAGCTATGGTTCCGGCTTCTTGTTTTTGATATTTTTTTTTGTGTTGATCCGTGGTTTTGTGATGGCAAGTGACTTTGTAGTGGCAGATTGAATGCACGGTTTTTTGCTTCTCGGGGTTGATACTTCTCTTTTGATGACGACCTCGTTGTCGCCGTTTCTTCAGGAAAGAGTTGGCAGGTTGCAGCATACATAAAAGCAAACAACATAATGATCTCAAACATGTTTTCCTCCTGGCTAATTGTGTTAAGAGAGTAAACAATCGCTATGTGTCAAAATATGTCACACCGCAAGGTTGGAGTGTGCTGCTTTTTATGTGTAAAAATGACTTAATTTAAGCAGGTTTGTGCGTTGACGGAGGGTGTGAAATCGTATACAGTATACAGGTTTAAGGCCGATTGTCAGAGATGATTTGTAAGAATGCGCAGACTATAAACGGTGGCAAAATTATTTTGTTCGTCAACAACTTAGATGGAGGAGAGAGATGATTGAAGCTTATTTGATGCACGAAAAAGAACGTAATGCCCAGGGGATACCGGCTCTGCCGCTTACTCCTGAGCAGACCACAGGCCTTTGTGAATTGCTGCAAAGCCCCCCGGCTGGTAAAGAAGAGTTTCTGATGAACCTTCTCACCGAGCGTGTTTCGCCTGGCGTTGACCCTGCCGCTGAAGTTAAGGCAGGTTTTTTGGCTGAGATTCTTACCGGAGCCAAAAGCTCGCCGTTGATTGATAAGAAGAAAGCGGTTCAGATCCTCGGTAGCATGATCGGTGGTTATAATGTTCAGCCACTGATTGCTGCTCTGTCCGATGCAGAACTAGCCGACGAAGCTGCTATTGCTCTCTCCGGTATGACTTATGTCTACGATGCTGCCGCTCAGGTTATCGAACTCTCCAAAAGCAACGCTGCAGCCAAAAAAGTTGTCGAGTCCTGGGCCAATGCCGAGTGGTTCACCAGCAAGGCCGGTGTTGCTGAAACCATCACTGTTAAGGTGTTTAAGGTTGAGGGCGAAATCAACACTGATGATTTTTCACCCGCTGGCGATGCCTGGAGTCGTCCTGATATTCCTCTGCACGCTCTGGCTATGGGCAAAACCCGCTTTCCCGGCGGCATCGAAGAAATCGCCAAGTGGCGTGCCGAAGGTCATCAGGTTGCTTTTGTAGGTGATGTGGTTGGTACCGGTTCTTCCCGTAAGTCGGCTTGTAACAGCGTGCTCTGGTGCATCGGTGATGATATCCCGGCAGTACCCAATAAGCGCCGTGGTGGTGTGATCATCGGTGGCGTTATCGCGCCGATCTTCTTCAATACCGCTCAGGATTCAGGCACCTTGCCACTGCGTATGGATGTATCGAAGCTCGGTATGGGTGATGTTATCACCATCAATACTGTCAAAGGTGAAGTCACCAACGAAGCTGGTGAGGTTGTTTCCACCTTCGAAATCAAGCCGGATACAGTCTCTGATGAGTTTCGTGCCGGTGGCCGGATTCCATTGATTATCGGTTGCGCTGTGACCACTGAGGCTCGTGCAGCCTTAGGGCTGGATGAAACTGATGTCTTTGCCAAAGCGGTAAACCCTGAGCCCAAAGCTGATCAGGGTTACACCCAGGCACAGAAAATGGTTGGCCGTGCTTGTGGTGTCGATGGCGTATTGCCAGGTTATGCTTGCGCACCGAAGATGACTACGGTCGGTTCCCAGGATACCACTGGGCCGATGACCGCTGATGAAATCAAGGAACTGGCTTGTCTCAGGTTCAAGTCACCCATGTTCATGCAGTCTTTCTGTCACACTGCGGCTTATCCAAAACCAGCCGACGTTAAGATGCATGCTAACCTGCCTAAATTCATCTCTGATCGTGCCGGTGTGCCGTTGCGCCCCGGCGATGGTGTTATTCACAGCTGGCTGAACCGTCTACTGGTTCCCGATACTGTCGGTACCGGTGGTGATTCTCATACTCGTTTCCCAATCGGTATCAGCTTTCCAGCTGGCTCTGGCCTGATCGCTTTTGCCGGTGCTCTCGGCTTTATGCCGCTCGATATGCCTGAGTCGGTACTGGTTCGCTTCAAGGGTGAGCTCAACGAAGGAATCACCTTACGTGATGCCGTCAACGCCATCCCTTACTGGGCAATCAAGCAGGGCCACCTGACCGTACCGAAAAAGAACAAGGTCAACATTTTCAACGGGCGGATTCTGGAGATGGAAGGTCTGCCGAACCTCTCGGTTGAGCAGGCTTTTGAGCTGACCGATGCCGCTGCCGAGCGTTCCGCTGCGGCTGGTTGTATCCAGCTTTCCGAAGAGAGCGTTTGCACCTACCTGCGTTCCAATGTCGCTCTGATGAAAAAGATGATTGAAGAGGGTTATCAGGATGCAGAGACTCTGCAGGGCCGGATCGATGCTGTCAACGAATGGTTGAAGGATCCAAAACTGCTCCGTGCTGATGCCAACGCCGAATACGCCGCAGTGATTGAAATCGATCTGGCAGAAATTACTGAGCCGATTCTGGCCTGTCCGAACGATCCTGATGATGTCAAGCTGCTCTCCGATATCCAGGGCACCCCGATTCAGGATATTTTCCTCGGCTCCTGTATGACTAACATCGGTCACTTCCGGGCTGCTGCCGAGATTTGGCGTGACCAGAAGTTCAATCCGAATGTGCGTACCTGGGTTTGCCCGCCGACCCGTATGGATCAGGCCAAGCTCAAGGAAGAAGCGGTTTTCTCGGTGTTTAGTGCCATGGGCGCTCGCCTTGAAATTGCCGGTTGCTCACTCTGCATGGGTAATCAGGCTCGCGTGCCAGACGGCGTCAACATGTTCTCTACTTCGACTCGTAACTTCGATGATCGTATCGGTAACGGTGCCCAGGTTTATCTCGGCTCCGCAGAACTTGGTGCTGTGACCTCGACCATGGGTAAACTGCCTACTCCGGCTGAGTATTTAGCCATCTACAAGGAGAAGGTCTCACCAAACAAAGATGCCATTTACCAGTACCTGCAGTTTGATGAGATGGAAGAATATAAGTAAAAGCGGCTAAATAGATAAAAGATCAACGGTAAAAGGTCGCCCTGCAAAGGGCGGCCTTTTTGCGTAATTCCCCTTGCGCGAATGGTCAGATACAGATAGATTAATTAATAAGAATAAACTCCTGTAAATTCCGTAATCTGAAGTTCTCATGATTAACCTGTCGCAAGGATTCTCAGATGTCAGAAGAAAATATCCTTTTTCAACCTGTTAAGAAATATTGCCGTCGAGACGTAGCTACCTGTGACCCCGAAGACAGTGTCCTGAAGGTTGCCGGTGTTATGCGAGATTTGCAAATTTCCAGCATGGTTGTCTGTGAAGAAAACAATCCGATCGGTATTATGACGGACCGTGATTTGCGCAACAAGGTCGTTGCTCAGGGTATTGACCCTGCTACGATAGTTGCCCGTGACATCATGCATGCTCCATTGATAACTGTTAGTGAGGATGATTTTATCTTTGAGGCACTTTACCGAATTTCTAAAAATGGAATTCATCGGGTCTGTGTTATCGATCAGGATGATCGCCTGGCGGGGATTCTTACTGCCACCGATATAATGCGTCTGCAAACAAGATCTCCACAAAAACTGGTACGGGATATCGACCAGGCCAAAACCCTGGAGGAGTTGGCGTCGTATCATAACCAGATTCAGGATCTGGTCATTCACCTGGTCGAAGCTGGAGTGCCTCCACGTGAACTGGTGAGAATGATAGCGTTGCTCAATGATCAACTGTTGCTGCGTTTGATCGATCTCCTACGTGCCAGACAATTCAGCGGCCTCACGAAAAAGTTTGCTTTTGTTGTCATGGGTAGTGAGGGGCGGCGTGAACAGACTCTGACCACTGACCAGGACAACGCTATCATTTATTCCGATGATCTTAAGGATGAAGAAATAGCCGAGGTCAAGGCTTTCTCGGAGCAATTGATTGACTCGCTCATTGCGATCGGGGTCCCTCCTTGTCCTGGTGGCATCATGTCCAAAAACGAGTTCTGGCGTCGCAGTTTTACACAATGGGGTGAAACTCTGGATTATTGGCTGACCAGTTCTTTGCCAGAAAATATTCTCAATGGCAGTATGCTTTTTGACCTGCGCACAGTCTACGGTGATGTCAATCTTGAGCGAGGGCTCAAGGAGCGTATGGTACAACATTTCAGTCACGATAAGATGTTTCTGACGCATTCTGCAGCTAATGTCCTTCGCTTCAGGCCACCTCTTGGCCTCTTCGGCGGTATCAAGGTGGAACACGATGAAGAGCATCGCGGTCAGCTGGATATAAAAAAAGCTGGGATCTTTGCAATCACAGAAGGGATAAAAATTCTGGCTATGGAGTCAGGAATTATGGTTAGCGGGACCCGTGATCGGGGCCTGGCTCTGTTTGATAAAGGTGTTATCAATAAAAAACTGGCTGAAAATCTTGACGATACTTACGATTTTCTGGTTTCTTTACGTATGCGCTGCCAGATTGATGCTATCAAAGCCGGTATGGAGCCTGGTAACTACATTACCATGTCCCGGCTCAATACCATGGAAAAGGGCCGCTTGAAGCTTGCATTTGAGCAAATCAATGAATTTCAGGAGTTTATTAGAGTTCATTTTCGTGTTCATCTTCTTCGCTAATGAACCTTCTCCTGGCAAAGCTCAAAACCTTTGTTGCTCTGATCCTTTTTGTTGTGCTGGCTTTTTCACCTGGGTGCCGCAATCCAATTGATACATCTGCCCTCAACTCCCTCGCAAAAACTAATGTTGATATGGTTGCCGATACTAGCCTGCGCGAGTTAGATCGTCTCCTGAAGGATTTGCTGGTCAAGCTCTACAAGCGTAACCCTGGTGAACTTGACAAGATGAGCGGCATGTCGGTTGGCCAGCGTCAGGATCAGGTTTTTGATACTCCTGGTCGCCTTATCTTCAGGGAACTCTACAACCAGCAAGGGACAGCTGCTTTGAATCTGGCTTTCGACCCTGAATTCCCAGGAGACCGTGTTTTTGCTCTGATGACGGGGTTAATCGGGATGATTCGCAGCGCTTACAACTGGCAGAGTGAACAGTTCATATTTGACTCTCTCGATGAACAGAAATTGTTCAATTCTGCTCGAAATATAGAAGTTCTGGTCCAACGTCTGAGTAATACAAGAGATGCTTCGGGAGTGTTGGTCCTACTTTCCAACAGCCAGCATGGCGAAAAAGAAAATCTGAGCTATGAGCGTCTTTTTGGCAAGATGATAGCTATCCAGGATATGATGGCTTTTACCGTTGCTGGCAAGTGGGATAGGGGGGTCAATTCTGTGGTGAAGGCAGCAGTGTTTTTCCCAATGGGGTTGTAGAGTACGCATGGTTTTATCATGCGCACGCTGGGTACCATGTTGAGTAGGGGCGAAGCAAGGTTCATCTGCTTCGCCCGTTTCTTTGGTGCTGAAACTGAACGTTGTGATGATAGGAGCGAGGGCAAAGCAGGTGAAGCGTTTGCTTTGCCCCTACAGGGCAGGGTTACACAGTTGGACAAAAAATGAGTATCTAAGGAATAAATTCATAAGCACCTATATCATCAGCCGCACCTTGTGGGCGGATCGTGCCATCTATATCTTCAGGTGGCGCATAGCTTGCTGAGGCATTGTCTAACGCTGGTGAAGGTGCCTGGATGTGATAGTTACCGTTGCCGACAAACCAGGGGTCATCTCCCGAGGTAAAGCCACTGACGACCGGAACGACATTGCCATCGAAAAATGGCGGGTTGGTGAAGTTGCCGACAGCTCCACTCTGGATTACTGAATCGCTGATCAGCATTGAACCGCCATTGAAGTAAGTAATGTGACCGGTGGTTGCGGCCAGATTGCCCCAGAGGATGCTGTTGCGGATAGTGACCGTTGCGAGCTGGTTGTACATCATGCCGCCGTTACTGACTGTAGACTGATTGTTGGCTATGGTTGAATTGACGACGTCGAAGGTGCCGCCATTGATGAAAGCCATGCCACCCTGTGAAGCTTGATTGTCAGCCATAATACAGTTTTCAAAAGTCACATTGCTCCCCGCACTGGGGTGTCTGATCGCTCCGCCATATTCAGTGGCCGTATTGCCAGTAAGCTGGCTGCGGATGAAATGCATGCTTGTGTCACTGTTGAGGACACCGCCGCCGCCGCCTCCGGAGATGTTATCACGTATGATAGTGTCACTGACGGTGAGATCAGTAACCTGGGCTGCGTAAAGTCCGCCGCCGGAATAACCAGTACTGGTCGTGTTACCACTTATGATTGAGTCACTGACAGTGAGGGTCCCGACCTGGAATGCGTGCAGTCCGCCACCACCATCGGCGATGGAGTCGCCTGTAATTGCATTGTCTCTTATAATCGTGTTGCTGATCGTGTGTCCTGTGCCTCTGCTGATACGGACACCGCCGCCTCTATCAGAGCTGTTATTGTAGATCTCTGAATTGGTCAGAGTCAGGGTCGCATAGGTGCCATCCTGGATTGCAGATATGCCGTTGCCATTGCTTACGTCGTGTATCTGACAATTGTTGATAGTCGCTTGTGTGCCATTGATAGCGATACCGATGGTGCCACCCGTCACCTGGAATCCATCCAGCAGGTTGCCGCTGCTATAGCGGTTGAAGGTAACAGTGCTACTGCTGATGTTGCCGTTGATGATGGTTGTGTTCGGCCCGCAGACTGAGCGTAAAGGAGTATTACTGTCATCGCTGCCACTAACCAGAAGGTTTTCGTTGTAGGTACCCTGGTAAACCAGAACAGTGTGAGCGCCATTGACTGCATCTATGGCGGACTGAATTGTCGAGTACCAGCCGCTACCGCCAGCAGGCCGTACCTTAAGTGCATCGACAACTGTCACGCTGTGATCAGTGGTTGCCACACCAACAGCTGTATCTATGCCATCGCTTGCATAGAAACGATAATTAAGCAGATTGTCGCCAGCCAGCGCGAGGGGTATGCTGATTGTGTAAAGTTTACCATCGGTGCAGTTAGTGTCTGCCGGGTCAATTTCGGTCAAGTCGTAGCGTTCATAAACGAGATTGTCATTTTCATCGATCCATAGCTGAATATCACTTGCGGTGGGTGGACATTGTCCTTCCATGTCTGCGTATCTGACGGTGAAGTCAAAGTTGGCACCATTCGCACCTGCTTGTGGTTTGGCACCATCAGAAGTACACACATCTGTAACAAAGTCCAGGACTGGAGGACTGTTGGCCCCTGGTTGAACGGTCAGTAGGCTGTCCGTAATTGGTGAACCGGTTGCGTCATCTTGTGCATCTGCTGCGTAAAAACGATATTTAAGCTCACCGTTACCTGCGTAAGCAAGGGGCAGGGCACGGCTATAGAGTTTACCGTTAGTGTAATCGCTGTCGCCAGCGTCCACCTCAGTAAGAGTATATTGCTCGGTTGCTTCGTAGCTGCCGTTATCATTTTCATCAACCCATATCTGAATAGATGTGGGTACCTCGTTGTCTATATCGGTATAACTGACGCGGAAAGTGAAAGTGCTGCCATTGCCGCCATTACCAGGGTTAACACCATCGGTAAGGTAAAAGTCTTCAGTGGTCCAGTCCAGCGTTGGTGGATTGTTGAGGATGGTTACGAGACTGTCGGTCGTTGGTGTGCCACTGGCTTCAAAAACGCTATCCAGGGCGTAAAAGCGATAATTGAGCTGATTATCGCCAGCTTTGCCAAGAGTGAGAGTGCGGGTATAGATTTTACCGCTGATAAAGTTGGTATCAGTGTTTTCAGTTTCGGTCATGACGAATTTTTCGCCGAGTTCGTAGCTGCCACTGTCATTCTGGTCAACCCAGACCTCGATGGGGTTGGGACTGTCGTTGTTGCTGTCGCTGTAAGAGACTCTGAAGGTAAAGCTGCTCAAGCCTGTTGCACTGTCAGGCACGACGCCTTTGTTAATCAGGCCGGTGGTGCCAGCCCAATTCAGTACTGGTGCCTGGGCAACATCCTGGAAGGGCTCGCGGTCAGCAGTTCTTATGCCCCATGCGTGGCAATGGACACAAAGATTTGACGAACTTCCACCAATCCAGGCAGTTCCGTCGCTGGCTGGCAGAGGTATATCTTCAGGGTCAGGCGGGGTCTGACTGTTAAGATCAATCAGGGTGACACCTTCGGTCTTGTACCACATCTGCAGACCGGGTTCGCGGCCGATCAGCTTGCCGTCACGGACCATGGCGAGCTGGGTCGAACCGTGGACATTATGACAGTTAACACAGGTTATGGCACTGGTATTTGCGCCTGACCAATCTGATGGGTAACGCACCTGTATTTGACCAAGGTGGTAGGTATGCCGATTGATCCCACCTGTAACCAGGTTGGTATTCATGTTTGCGGAATCTATTAAAGGGCCTGAGTCATGACAGCCCACCTGGAAACAGGTTCTGGAATTGTTCACGTTGTTGCTTATACCGAAGGGGCGGGGAATTAACATCGGTTCCTGGCCGTCGATCAATTTCAGACGATAGCCTTGCCGGTAAACACTCGGCGGAGTGGACGATGAGTCGCCATCATCGTAAGTGCGTGCAATACCGTCAATATGAGACGTGGCAAAATCGTGACAACTGTTGCACTCTACCGGTCTGCCTGCAAGCGTTTCTACGCCACCTTTAGAGGCGTAATTCTCGCCAGCCGCCAAGCCATGACCTGTCTTGTAATAACCCCAGCCCTGACCGTAAATATAGTTGCCAGTTTCATCGCCAATGACATTAGGTGCGCTGACGCCGCTGATTAACGCCGGTGCTTCGTCATGGCAGGTTGCACACCATTTTTCCTTGCCAGCCAGCAGAGTCGCGCCATTGTAGATGCCGGTACTCCAGTTGGGCTTGGCACCCAGAGCAATATCATCGACTCCGTCGTAGCTGCCTCCGGGACTATGGCAGGTATCACAGACATCAGTTTCATCAAGTGTGTAGACACCGTTGCCATCATCATCGCTGCCACTTTTGAAGTAGGGGAAATTACTGGTGTCATGACAGGCATCACAGTCGACGAACGGGCCTTTCAGGTCATCGGCGTCATTTTCCGTGTGAGTTGAGTGGCTGTGAGAGGTGCCTCGACCTTCACTGAACTGTCCTGGTGCATATTCATAACCAGCATTGTGACCATGGCAGGCGATACAACCGCTTCCCGATGCGCCGCTATGATCGACAAAGGTTGCTCCGGGATGGTTATGGCAGTCTGTACAGACGGAGGCTGCGGTGTGATAGTTACCAGCACCAGAACCGATATCTTTGGCATCGCCATGGCACTTCTCGCAATAGCCATTTGCGGTACCATCAACTCGGTCATTCCAGAAGGTGTACTTCAGGTTTTTGTCAAGCACTGAGGGCGAAGAATAATCAAGTCCGGTAACGGTGTTATACGTAATGGTTGTGGCCGATTTTCTGAGCACGAAATAGTTCGGGAAATCGGCGTCGAAGCAGTGACCGCTATGGCAGACCAGGCAACCTGGTTGCTCACCAACACTGTCGCCGTGTTTTACATATTTATGGCAACTCTGGCAGAGCGAGGCTTTGTCAGTCTGGCTTGAACCGTCAGCACGCAGTATGCGTCCATCGGACTTATTCAGGCCATCTATGTTGGCAACCCCATCAGGAGTAGAAGAGTCTGAATCGACAAAGTGGACGCCATGACAACTGGTACAGGAAATGCCTCCAGAGACGAGCTGGATTTCGGCGTTTCCCTTGTTATTTATTGTTGCCAGGTACTTGTCAGGTTGTGCCGCAACCACACTGTTGTAATTGGCAACAATAGGATGAGTCAGCCAGCCATGGTTATTAGACTGATCCCACGGAGCATGGCAGGTGCGGCACATGAGATCGGCTGAGCCAGCGCCTTGTATGAGCAGCTTGGGGTTGGTCTCAACTGGTGCATGCGGGTTATGACAGCGACTGCAGGTGATTTTACCTGTTGAGACGCCATAACGTGAATAGTATTCAGGATGGTCTATCTTTGATGGTGCTGTAGCACCGGCAGCAGCTAGCGTGTCAGATGGGGCGGACCATGTATGTGAAGTCTGGTAGGCAGAAGAAACACCTGTGCCGTGGCCAAAGGCGTTGCTTGCGTCTCCAGAGGTGAAACGGCCGTCAGTGTGACCATCAAGCTCTGGTGGCGCACCGTCGTTGAGTGTGATATCGCCCGCCAGAGGAGTATGGCATTTGAGGCAGACGTTGGCACCACCGAGTTCATCGATCGTCCGTCCGGAGAGGTGGCATTCTTTACAGTCAAAAAAATGTACACCTGGTCCAGCGGATGTCACGGGAGTGACGTAGAGTGAACAGACGATAATAAATGCAAAGAATAGACAATAGATAGAACGCATATGTTTCCCATAAGAACCTTTATTGGCTTCAATCTAAAGAGCTTATGTAGTTTTGTCAATTAACATTGATTAACCACGCTATATAGAGCCTGTCCCAATCTAAGCAAAGGCCCATTCTATATGGGCTGACAGCATAAATATTCCAGCAAAGGAGGCATTTTTGTCTCCCTTGCCGGAAAGAGATGCCTTATAATCTTGTTACCCTACAAAGTTACGAGGCATCTATGACTATTATCGCATTCCAGCCAGAATTCCGTCCAGAACTTCCTATCGTTTTTGGTGCAAAAGATTACCGTGAATTTCGATCAACCATCGAAGAGATTGCCTCCCTTAGTCCACGATCTCATCCAAGCTGTTTCTGACCCGGTCGGAGCACAGGAACTGCTCTACCGCGAGACAGTTCTACGCTTTGATGAGATCTTTGCGGATACAACCTGCGTCAAAGCGAACATTCATTATCCCGTCGATTGGATCATGCAGCGCGATGCCGTTTGCACCCTCATCAAAGCCATCGAACTTATCCGCCGTCATGGGCTGAAATACCGCATAAGTTCTCCCAAGAAGTTTCTGCGCAACATGAACAAACTCTGCATGGAGATGACCCATGTTCGCAAGAAACAAGGGGCAAAAAAGATGCGCAAGAAAATCCTTCGATGCATGAAAAAGCTGACGAGTATCGCTGAGAACCACGCAAACAATTACTGTCGCGAACTTG